>NZ_QTPO01000051.1 GCF_003853645.1 Burkholderia sp. Bp9143
CGCGAAACCGCGCTGATCCTCGGCAGCTTCTACAGCACGATGCTGCGCAACGAGATCTTCGATTTCGCGCAGATCGGCGCATTCGTCGAGCGGGCGGACAACACGGCGCGCATCATCGACGTGAAATACCACCTGCTGCTGCCGTCGGTGTCGCACGTCGGCACGATCCTCGACAACTACCAGTGGGAGACGATCCTGCGCTGCGTGGCCGCGCACCGGTCGTATCGCTGGGTGTACGACGTGCAGTACAAGCCGATGAACATCGCCGACTACCTGATCCTGAACGGCCGGATGCCGCGCTCGCTGCGCTATTGCTACGGGCGCGTGGTGTCGAGCCTGAACCTGCTCGCGAAGGATTACGGCGTGACACATCCGTGTCACGACACGGCCACGAAGATTCTCCAGATGCTGTCCGACACCTCGGTCGAGCGGATCTTCAAGAGCGGCCTGCACGAGTTCCTGACCGACTTCATCGGCCGCAACAACAGCCTCGGGGTCGATATCGCCCAGGCCTACAACTTCGACTGAGAGCCTTGCCATGCGACTCGCCATCCGACACATCTCGCGTTATCAGTTCGACGATCAAGCCACCCATGCGCTGCAACGGCTGCGGCTGCGCCCGCAATCGGGGCCCGGGCAGACGGTGCGCGCTTGGCAGGTCACGATCGACGGCGTCGAGCCGACGCTCTCCTATACGGACGGGTTCGGCAACCGGATCGACCTCGTGCGCCACGACCGCGGCGCGAAGAACGAGGTCGTCGTGATCGCGGCCGGCGTCGTCGAGACGCAGGACCGCGCCGGCATTCTCGGCAACCTGGAGGGCTATGCGCCGCCATGGATCTTCGAACGCGAGACCGCGCTCACGAAGGCCGGCGACACCGTGCGCGAGCTCACGCAGGCGCTGCCGATCGAGCCGCACAGCCTCGATGCGCTGCACTGGCTGATGACGGAAGTGCACGACCGCATCGCGTACGCGCCGAACCTGGTCGACGCGCCGGTCGATGCCGAAACCGCGCTGCAAAGCGGCGAGGGCACGAGCCGCGACCATGCGCATGCGTTCATCGCGGCCGCGCGTGCGCTGAAGGTGCCCGCGCGCTACATCTCGGGCTACGTGCTCGCCGACAGCGCGATGCAGCGCATCGCCGACGCGAAGCAGAGCTTGATCGACGACGATGTCGAGGAAGCGCTCGCGCTGCAGACGGGCGACGGCATGCAGCAGGCGCTCGGCGCATCGCATGCCGCGCAGTCGCAGGGCTTGCCGCAGGCGGCACTCGGCGCGCAGCCGCAGACCGTCGTGCTGATGCAGCAGCCGGCCGGTCATGCGTGGGCCGAGGCCTATGTCGAAGGGCTCGGCTGGGTCGGCTTCGATCCGTTCATGAACCGGTGCCCGGACGAGCGCTACGTGCGCATCGCCGTCGGCCTCGACTCTCGCGACGCGCAGCCGGTGACGGGGCTCGGCGCGAGCGCCGTCGGCATCGAGATCAGCGTCGTGCAGTCGCCGGAACTCGTCTGACGCACCCCTTCGCCGAATCCGCCGTGCCGTGCCGCCGCAGCGACGGCGACGCGGCGCGCGCGGCCGGCCCAACCCGAACCGAGCGGCTCTCCCATGCCCATCCACGTCGCGCTGCATCACACCACCCGCTACCGCTACGACCGGCCCGTCAACCTCGGGCCGCAGATCGTGCGGCTGCGGCCCGCGCCGCACTGCCGGACGCCGATCGTCGCGTATTCGATGACGGTCGAGCCCGCGCAGCACTTCATCAACTGGCAGCAGGACCCGTTCTCGAACTATCTCGCGCGGCTCGTGTTTCCGGAACGCACCGAACACTTCGAGATCACGATCGACCTGGTTGCCGAGATGTCGGTGTACAACCCGTTCGACTTCTTTCTGGAAGCCAGCGCGGAGCAATACCCGTTCAGCTATGACGATGCGCTGAAGACCGAACTCGCGCCGTACCTCGCGTGCGATCCGCAGACGACCGCGGCGCCGCTGTTCCGCGCGTATCTCGACGGCGTCGACCGCACGCCGGCCGGTACCATGAACTTCCTCGTCGCGCTGAACCAGCAACTGCAGCACGACATCGGCTATCTCGTGCGGATGGAGCCGGGCGTGCAGACGCCCGAGCAGACGCTCGAGCTCGCGTCCGGGTCGTGCCGCGACAGCGCGTGGCTGCTCGTGCAGCTGTGCCGGCATCTCGGCATTGCCGCGCGTTTCGTGTCCGGCTATCTGATCCAGCTCACGCCCGACGTGAAGGCGCTCGACGGCCCGAGCGGCACGTCGGTCGACTTCACCGACCTGCACGCGTGGTGCGAGGTCTACCTGCCGGGCGCGGGCTGGATCGGCTTCGATCCGACCTCGGGCCTGCTCGCCGGCGAAGGGCACATCCCGCTCGCATGCACGCCGCAGCCGACCAGCGCCGCGCCGGTCGAAGGGCTGATCGACGAGTGCGAAGTGTCGTTCGAGCATGAGATGGTGGTGGCGCGCGTGTACGAATCGCCGCGCGTGACGAAGCCGTATACCGAGTCGCAATGGGATGCCGTGCGCACGCTCGGCGCGCAGGTCGACGGCGCGCTGACGGCCGGCGACGTGCGGCTGACGCAAGGCGGCGAGCCGACCTTCGTGTCGATCGACGATCGCGACGGCGCCGAGTGGAACACCGATGCGCTCGGCCCGACCAAGCGTGGCTACGCGACCGAACTCGTGCAGCGCCTGCGCGCCGAATACGGCGAAGGCGGCTTCCTGCATTTCGGGCAGGGCAAGTGGTATCCGGGCGAGCAGTTGCCGCGCTGGGCGCTGTCGATCTTCTGGCGCGCCGATGGCCAGCCCGTGTGGCACGATCCGTCGCTGTTCGCCGACGAACGCGAGCCGTCCGCGTGCACGACCGAGGACGCGAAACGCTTCATCGACGCGCTGGCCGCGCGCCTCGGCCTGACCGACGAATTCGTGCGGCCCGGCTACGAGGACGTCTGGTACTACCTGTGGCGCGAGCGCCGGCTGCCCGTCAACGTCGATCCGTTCGATTCGCGCCTCGACGACGAGCTCGAACGCGCGCGGCTGCGCAAGGTGTTCGACCAGCAGCTCGACAGCGTGGTCGGCTACGTGCTGCCGATCAAGCGCGCGGATGGTGCGCCGGGTCTCGATGGTCCGCGCTGGCAGACCGGCCCGTGGTTTTTCCGCGACGAGCGGATGTACCTCGTGCCCGGCGATTCGCCGATGGGCTATCGGCTGCCGCTCGATTCGCTGCCGTGGGTCTCCGGCGCCGACTATCCGTATCTGGTCGAACGCGATCCGTTCGCGCCGCGTGACGCGCTGCCGGACGCGGTCGCGCTCCGTGCGCGTCATGCGGGCACGGCCGACGCGCCGCGCTATCTGGCCGGCGCGCATCGCGAAGCACCCGCGCAAACGGTCATGCAGTGGCGCAGTGACGGCACCGCCGCAGGCGGACGGCACGCGCATGCGACGCCGGACCAGCAGGACCCGCAGCGCCGCCCCGAGCGCTTCGAATCGGCTGCGTGGATCACGCGTACCGCGCTGTGCGTCGAAGTGCGCAACGGCGTGCTGTACCTGTTCATGCCGCCGCTCGCCGCGCTCGAGGATTATCTCGACCTGGTCGCCGCGATCGAGCTGACCGCGCACGCGCTTGGCGTGAAGCTCGTGCTCGAGGGCTATCCGCCGCCGCGCGACGCACGGCTCAAGCTGCTGCAGGTCACGCCCGATCCCGGCGTGATCGAGGTGAACATCCACCCGGCCCGGAGCTTCGACGAACTCGTCGGCCAGACCGAATTCCTGTACGACGCGGCGTGGCAGTCGCGCCTGTCCAGCGAGAAGTTCATGGTCGACGGCCGGCACGTCGGCACGGGCGGCGGCAACCACTTCGTGCTCGGCGGCGCGACGCCGGCCGACAGCCCGTTCCTGCGCCGTCCGGACCTGCTCGCGAGCCTGATCGCTTACTGGCACAACCATCCGTCGCTGTCGTACCTGTTCTCGGGGCTGTTCATCGGTCCGACGAGCCAGGCCCCGCGCGTCGACGAGGCGCGCAACGACCAGGTCTACGAGCTCGACATCGCGTTCGCGGAAATCCAGCGCAACAAGCTGCTGTACGGGCAGGACATGCCGCCGTGGCTCGTCGACCGCGTGCTGCGGAACCTGCTGATCGACGTGACCGGCAACACGCACCGCAGCGAATTCTGCATCGACAAGCTGTATTCGCCGGATTCGTCGACCGGGCGGCTCGGCCTGCTCGAACTGCGCGCATTCGAGATGCCGCCGCATGCGCGGATGAGCGTCGTGCAGCAACTGCTGCTGCGCGCGCTGGTCGCGCGCTTCTGGGCCGCGCCGTACACGACGCCGCTCACGCGCTGGGGCACCGCGTTGCACGATCGCTTCATGCTGCCCGCGTTCCTGAAGATGGATTTCGAGGACGTGCTGGCCGAGCTGCGCGACGCCGGCTTCGGGTTCGATCCCGCGTGGTTCGCGCCGCACTTCGAATTCCGCTTCCCGCTGTTCGGCCAGATCGCGGTGAGCGGGATGCAGCTGTCGCTGCGTGGCGCGCTGGAGCCGTGGCACGTGATGGGCGAGGAGGGCGCGCCCGGCGGCACGGTGCGCTACGTCGATTCGTCGGTCGAACGGCTCGAAGTGCGCGTGACCGGGCTGAACGACAACCGGTACGTCGTGACCGTCAACGGCCGCGCGCTGCCGCTGCAGCCGACCGGCACCGTCGGCGAGTACGTCGCGGGCGTGCGCTACAAGGCGTGGGCGCCGCCGTCCGCGCTGCACCCGACCATCGGCGTGCATGCGCCGCTCACGTTCGACATCGTCGATACGTGGCTGCAGCGCTCGCTCGGCGGCTGCCGGTATCACGTCGCGCATCCGGGCGGGCGCAACTATGCGACGTTCCCGGTCAATGCGTACGAGGCCGAGAGCCGCCGGCTCGCGCGCTTCGTCGCGATGGGGCACACGCCGGGGCAAATGACGGTGGCGGCTGCCGCGCCGAGCCGTGAATTCCCGTTCACGCTCGATCTGCGACGGCCCTGATCGTCGGATGAAAGGACGGACGACGATGCGCGGTTCGCGACCTCCCGGCGGGCGGGCCGGAGTGCTAGGATGCGGGCAGACCGCGGCCGCCTGCCGCGTCCGCCGTGCCGGGCAGACGGTGCGGCGGCGCGCGGGCGCGGCCGCCCCCTGACGACGGAACGATCTCGACTGTGCCGCCCATTCACCCCGACGATCTCGCCGACGCCGACGCGATGCCCACGCTCTTCGATACCGGCGCGCAGCCGGATGCCGCGGAACTGGCTGCCGCGCTCGCGGCGCCGGCCGCGGCCGGCCGCTACGACGAACTGCGCGGCAGCGCCGCCGGCCTCACCGCGCCGCTGCTCGCACCCGCATGGCGCAGCTTCTTCACGTCGATCGGCAGCGACGGCGTGGCCGACCTCGACCGCCGCGCCGACGCGCTGCAGCGACGCATGCGCGAGAACGGGCTCTTCTACCAGCTCCACGAACAACGCGCGGGCGACGGCGCGGCCGGCCCGTGGTCGCTCGACCTGCTGCCGCTGATCGTCACGCCCGAGGACTGGGTCGCGATCGAGCGCGGCGTGCTGCAGCGCGTGCGGCTGCTGAACGCGACGATGGCCGACCTGTACGGACCGCAGACGATCCTGCAGCGCGGGCTGCTGCCGCCCGCGCTCGTGACCGGCCACCCGGGCTACCTGCGCGCGATGCGCGGCGCACGCGTGCCGGGCGATACGTGGCTGCACGTCGTCGCGTTCGACCTCGCGCGCGGCCCCGACGGCCAATGGCGGATCGTCGCGCAGCACACGCAGGGCGCGGCCGGCCTCGGCTATCTGCTCGAGAACCGGCTGATCGTGTCGCGGCTCTTTCCGCGCGGCTTCCGCGGGCTGCGCGTGCAGCGGCTCGCATCCGCGTACCGGTCGCTGCTGCAGAGCATGCAGGCGCTGAGCCCCGCCCGCAAGAATTCGCGGATCGTGCTGCTGACACCCGGCCCGCACAGCGCGACGTATTTCGAGCATGCGTATCTCGCGCGCTACCTCGGCCTCACGCTCGTCGAAGGCGGCGACCTGACCGCGCGCGACAACCGCGTGTTCCTGAAGACACTGCGCGGGCTCGAACCGGTGCACGGGATCCTGCGGCGCGTCGAAGACGCGTGGCTCGATCCGCTCGAACTGCGGCCCGATTCGATGCTCGGCGTGCCGGGGCTGCTGCAGGCCGTGCGCGCGGGAAACGTGCTGCTCGCGAATGCACCGGGCTCAGGCTTCCTCGAATCGCCGGGCGTGCTCGGCTTCATGCCGCGCCTCGCGGAAGGGCTGCTCGGCGAAACGCTGACGCTGCCCGCCGTGCATTCGTGGTGGTGCGGTGAGGCGGCAGCATGCGACGACGCGCTGCCGCAGCTCGCGCGCTGCATCGTGAAGCCGTCGTATCCGCCCGACGTGCAGGCGGGCGGCGCGTTCGACCCGGTGATCGGCGCGCGGCTCACGCCGGCGCAGCTTGCCGAGTGGCGCGCGCGGATCCTGGCCCGGCCCGAGCATTACACGGTGCAGGCCGATCTGCCGCTGTCGCAGGCGCCCACCTGGCCGGGGCACGACGTGCCCGACGGGGCCGGCGGCGCGCGCATCGTGCCGAAGCCGCTGCTGCTGCGCGTGTTCGCGCTCGCCGATGGCGCGCAACGCTGGCGGCTCCTGCCGGGCGGACTGTCGCGGGTCGGCACGCGCGATACGCTGTTCAACGCGCCGATGCCGCGCGGCGGCAGTACCGTCGATACGTGGGTGATGACCGAAGGCATCGTCGATTCGACGACGCTGCTGCAGACCCGTCTCGGCCCTGACGATCTGGTCGAGCGCCCGCGCGCGATCGCGAGCCGCGCGGCCGAGAACCTGTTCTGGCTCGGCCGCTATACCGAGCGCGCGACCAACCTGATGCGTCTCGCGCGTGCCGCGCTGGAGCGGCTGCGCGGCGAGGACGACGTCGACAGTCCCGCGCATCTGGAGCTGATCGACACGCTGTGCCGCGACACGGGGCTGATCGCGCCCGACGGGCCGAACGCCGTCGATGCGCCGCGCGCATTCCAGCACGCGCTCGCGACCTCGCTGACGCGCGGCGCGGACCGCACGTCCGGCATCGCGTCCTGCCTGTTCGGGATGCGCGGTGCCGCCGCCGCGATTCGCGAGCGACTGTCGAGCGATCAGTGGCGGCTGATCGACGACGCGACACAGCTGTTCGCCGATAGCGCGGACCATCCCGAAGCCGAGGAGCAGATCGGCAACGAGGCGCTGCAGTTGCTGGAGCGGCTGGGGCTGTTGCTCGGCGCGATCACCGGCGCGCAGACCGACAACATGACGCGCGACGACGGCTGGCGGCTGCTGTCGATCGGCCGGCAGATCGACCGGCTGGACTTCCTGTGCAGCGTGCTGAAGTTCGCGTTCGACGAGGGTGCCGTGCACCGGCAGGACGGCTTCGAACTCGTGCTGGAGCTGTTCGACAGCACGATCACGTTCCGCTCGCGCTTCCAGCGCGGCTTCGACGTCGCGCCGTTGCTGTCGCTCGTGCTGCTCGACACCGACAATCCGCGTTCGCTCGGCTGGGTCGTGCAGGCGCTGCGCGGCCGGCTGACGAAGGTCGAGCGCAGCGAAGGCTATGCGCTGTCCGAACTGGCCGAGACGGTTCCGGACGTGCCCGCTTGGTCGCTGCACGAACTGTGCGAAACCGGCGACGACGGCCGGCACGACAAGCTGCTCGATGCGCTCGACACGACCGTGAAGGCCGTGTGGGAGCTGTCGAACCGGATCGGCGAGCGCTATTTCAGTCACGTGCGCGAAGCGGGCAGGACGCTATGGTGACGACGAAACACGCGGCGAAGACGCCGCCCGCGCCCGGTTCCGGCAGCGCGAAGGAGAGGGCGGCCACGCCTGCAGCACCCGCTACGCCGGCTGCTGTCGCGGCCGGCCGCGTGCTGCGCGTCACGCACGACACCGAATACCGTTACGCGGCACGCGTCGAATCCGCACAGCATCAGGCGCGGCTGCAGCCGCTCGCGACGCCCCGCCAGCAGGTGCTGTCGTTCGCGCTCGACATCGAGCCTTCACCGGAAGCGGTCGGCACCGAGATCGACGCGTTCGGCAACGCGCGCGCATCGTTCGCGCTGAACCAGCCTCACGATGCGCTGCTCGTGCGCAGCCGCAGCACGGTGCGCGTGAGCCCGCCCGTCTGGTCGCTGGGCGCACGCGGCGCGCCGCCGCCCGCGATCGCGCATCCCGACGCCGAACACGCGACGGCATGGGAAGCCGTGCGCGACCGCCTGCGGTTTCGCGCGGGGCAGCCGTACGACGCGGCGAGCGAATTCGTGTTCGCGTCGCCGCATGTGGCGTGCGATCCCGAACTGGCCGCGTATGCGGCCGCCAGCTTCACGCCGCAGCGGCCGCTCGTGCAGGCCGCGTGGGACCTGATGCGGCGGATTCACGCCGACTTCGCGTATACGCCGAACAGCACCGACATCACGACGAGCGCGCTCGATGCATTGCGATTGCGCAAGGGCGTCTGCCAGGATTTCGCGCACGTGATGATCGGCGCGCTGCGCTCGCTTGGGCTCGCCGCGCGCTACGTGAGCGGGTATCTGCTGACGCAGCCGCCGCCCGGGCAGCCGCGGCTGATCGGCGCGGACGCGTCGCATGCATGGGTCGACGTGTACGACCCGGCATGGCCCGAAGACGGCGGCTGGCTGCAGCTCGATCCGACCAACGACCGCGCGCCGGGCGACGACTACGTGATGCTGTCCATCGGCCGCGACTATGCGGACGTGACGCCGCTGCGCGGCGTGATCCGCGGCGGCGGCGCGGATCAGGAGCTGAAGGTCGGCGTGACGGTCGAGCCGCTCGACGATGCGTCGTAGTACGGCGTGATCGGCCTGACGCACTGCTCGCCGGCCGTTTAAGTCTTCGTTAATACTGCCCGCCTAGCATGGTGATGCCGGCGACCGGATCGGACCACGGTTCGGCGCCGGCGGCACGCACGGGTGCGTCGACGTCACGGCGCCGCGCCGTCGCGCGTCGCCATTTCCTTGCAACGGCGGCACAGATGATCAAGAACTTCGACTACACGCTCGGCAACGAGACGATCGCGCTCTGCGCGAGCTTCGGCGCGGGCCCGGCATTCCGCCGCGTGCTCGTGAGCCGTGCGGATTCGATGGAGACGCTCGTGGTGCTCGACGCGCGCGGCCTGTCGGGCCTGCTGAAGGTCGCGACCGAGCAGCCGGAAGGATTGCTTGACGACGCGATTCGCAAGGTCGGCGACGAACAGCTCGTCGAGCGCGCGATCAGCGGCCGGACGATCGTCGAAGCCGCGCTTTGAGCGGGCGGCGCGTGCAGGCCGGCCTTGCCGGCTGCAGCGCGCCGTGTGGTGTTGCGCAGTGTCGTACTGCTTACGCGGCGAACCGGTCCGTCGCGGCGAGCAGCGCCTTCAGGATGCCCGGTTCGTTGTACGCGTGTCCGGCATCCGGCACGATCTCGAACGTCGCGTCCGGCCATGCCTTCGCGAGATCCCACGCGGTGCGTGCGGGCGTCGCGATGTCGTAGCGGCCTTGCACGATCACGCCCGGAATGCCGGCGAGGCGATGCGCGTCGCGCAGCAACTGGCCTTCGTCGACGAACCCGCAGTTCACGAAGTAGTGGTTCTCGATCCGCGCGAACGCGAGCGCGTAGTGGCCGTCCGCGAAGTGCGCGGCCAGCGCCGGGTCGGGCAGCAGCGTGATCGTGCGGCCTTCCCAGAGGCTCCATGCGCGCGCGGCTTCGAGCTTCGCGGCTTCGTCGTCGCCCGTCAGCCGGCGATGGTAGGCGGCCATCAGGTCGCCGCGCTCGGCTTCCGGAATCGGCGCGAGGAATTCCTCCCACAGGTCCGGGAACAGCCACGACGCGCCTTCCTGGTAGTACCACAGCAACTCCGCGCGACGCATCGTGAAGATGCCGCGCACGACGAGCGCGCTCACGCGTTGCGGGTGCGTCTCCGCGTAGGCGAGCGCGAGCGCGCTGCCCCACGAGCCGCCGAACACGAGCCACTGTTCCGCGCCCACCATCTCGCGCAGCCGCTCGATGTCGGACACCAGGTCCCAGGTCGTGTTGTGGTCGAGGCTCGCGTGCGGCGTCGAGCGCCCGCAGCCGCGCTGGTCGAACAGCAGGATGTCGTAACGCTCGGGATCGAACAGGCGGCGATGGTCGGGGCTGCAGCCTGCGCCCGGGCCGCCGTGCAGAAACACCGCGGGCTTGCCGGACGGGTTGCCGCAGCGCTCCCAGTAGATGCGGTGGCCGTCGCCGGCGTCGAGGTGGCCGTGGGCGTAGGGTTCGATCGGTGGGTACACAGGCAGGCTCCGGGTGAGGGGCGACGGGAGGGCGGACGACGCACGGGCCGGTGTGCGGACGCAGTACCGGTAGCGCCGATATTGCGGTGCCGCAAAATTCGTTGTGTCTGCATCGGACCGGCCGCCGCCGGACAAGGCTTGTCATTATGCCCATTCAATCCGCGCATTGCGTGCCGATCGGCGCAGGCGGCGCGGCCCGGTGTTCCGGGTCGCATGGGCACCGGAATTTTTTAAGCAATTTCGTTCCGATATTTTTCAGACAAAATCCCGGCGGCATATCGGCGCGCCGCTCGCGGGCGCCGGCCTTCATTCCGTTCCTCCACCGTGCCAACGGGAAACGAGCCGATGAACCATCGCGTCAAGCAGCTGACCGGGTTGCGCGCCGTCGCGGTCACGATGGTCGTCGTCGGCCATGCCGAGCATGTGCTGCCGGGCGGCTACACCGGCTGGTTCGCGCCGCTGCGGCTGATCGCCGACGGCCGGCTCGGCGTGCTGATCTTCTTCGTCCTCAGCGGCTTCCTGATCACCAACGTGCTGCGCGCGGAGTTCGCGCGCACCGGCGGGATCGCGCTGACGTCGTTCTACGTGCGCCGCGCGCTGCGGATCTGGCCGGCCTGCTACGTGTATCTCGCGACCGTCGGCGTGCTCGCCGTCGCCGGCTGGCTCGACGTCGATCGCCGCCAGTGGCTGTATGCGGCGCTGCATCTGTGGAATTACTCGGCGTGGTTCGGGCTGGCCGGCGACAACGCGCTGCATCCGGACGGCGCGTGGTATCTCGGCCACTTCTGGTCGCTCGCGCTCGAGGAGCAGTTCTACTGGTTCTGGCCGATGCTGTTCGTGTACGGGGCACGCCGTCGCGGCACGCGCTGGCTGGCCGCCTTGATCCTGGTCGTGCCGCTGGTGCGCGCGCTGACGTATTTCGTCGCGCCGGCGCTGCGCGGGCAGCTCGGGATGATGCTGCACACGGGCGTCGATCCGATCCTGATCGGCTGCTACGCGGCGCTCAACCGCGAACGGCTCGAAGCGTGGATCCGCTCGTGGCGCGGCGAGACGCGCATCGTGACGGTGATCGTCTTCGTCGTGCTGTTCGGGATGCCGCTTGCCGAACATCGGCTCGGCGGCTTCTGGAATGCCACTTACGGCGTGACGCTCGAGGCCGCGCTGATCGCGATCGTGATCGTCGTGCTGAATTTCCGCAGCGAGTTCTGGTGTGCGCGGTGGTTGCGGGCTCGGCCGGTCGTGTTCGTCGGTACGATCTCGTTTAGCCTGTATCTGTGGCAGCAGCCGTTCGCGAATCCGGATCTGGCGGTGCCGCATGCGTTCCCGCTCGGCATCGTGTGGGCGCTGCTGGCCGCGACGGCGAGCTATTTCCTCGTCGAGAAGCCGTTCCTGCGGCTGAAGGATCGCTACACCGCGCGCGAGGCGCGACGCGTGCGTGATGACGCGCTGCGGATGCCGGTGCCGACCGATGCGATCGGGCCGAAGGTGGTGGAGTAGGCGGGTGTGGCGTGAACCGTCCGCCGCTTCACTTGAATCGCTTCAGCGCCTCGGGCGAATACCAGAAGGTCCGGAACATATCGATCCCGTACGACTTGCCGTCGTATTTGACGACCGTGCGTGCGATTCGATGGCCCGTATCCGAGTAGTTGCCGTCTTCGCGCTTCGTCTGCGTGACGTGTGCCGCGATCGACAGGTCGGCGAAGCCGTGGCTCGACGTATTCTCGACGGCGATCGTCATCTTCGCTTCTTCGCTGCGGGCATCGCCCGCACCGGGGCCGCAGGCCTCGCCCTCGACGCTGACCCACCCGTACAGGTTGGTGCCGAACACCGGACGGATGCGATTGCCTTCGCGAACCCACAGCGTCAGCTCGTCGCTTGCGTTCGCATCGGGACAGCTCGGTCCGCGTGCACTGCTCGTGAACACGACGCCGAACGCGCGCACCTCGGGCGACAGACGGTACCGCGCGGTATCGATGCGATAGCTGTTCTCGCCGATCTCCGTCACCGCGTCTTCCTGGACCACCGACCGGTTGGCTGCCACGACCTTGCCGCCTTCGACGAGCGCGATGACCTGCAGCTTGTCACTTTCGTCCGGGTTCTTGCTCCTCGGCAGCGAATCGAACGCGACGGCCGCGATCGTCGTGCCCGGCGTGTCGGGCATCATCTTGCACGCCGAGGCGACGACGAGCCGGTCCGCGTCGCGGGTAGCGATGCGCGCGCTCGCGATACCGGCCCAGCGGGCGACGGCCGTGATCGCTGCATCGTCGCAGGGCTGGTTGTCGGCGGCCTGAACCGCCGGGGCGGCGGCGAGTACCAGCAGCGGGGCGAAACGAAGGGTGCTCGTGATCACGATGAAAAGGGGTTTTTCACAGGTTTTCGTGGATGTCGCTTACCGACCCTGAGCGGTCCTTCAGAATTCCCAAAAGCTGTCGTTGAATCAGGAAACTTCGCGACTCGATATGAGTGTCGAACGCCCCATGTTGGTCAGCGAAGGACGATGCGTCGCGGATTCCCTTATTTCATCTTTCGAAACAAATAGAAAACACCTGTTATCGAAGCGATTATGACCAGCAGAAAAACGGGGGCGAGTGCCAACAATGCAAAACCTCCGGCAAGGTCGGTGTCTTCTGTTGAGGGGGCCGTGAAGCGGTGATAAAGAATCAGATTGAGAGTGGTATTGCAGATGATCGCCGCAACTGTGATCCCAGTTGCGACAGCCAGTACGCCAATACAGAACTTCTCTATCGACGTAAGCGTTTGTTGTTCTTTCTCAGACACCGTCGCCTCCCTCGTGCGTCCTTCGCCGATGCGTCGATTTTCGTCGATCTGTGCGGCGATGTCTAACGACCGCTGTTGGCCGAGGCCGTGTCAAAACTCGAAATTACCCGGTTTTCGGGTGTCGCTTTACCCTTCCCCAAGTGCCGCGAAGCCGATACAGAGCATTCTGGTGGGTCGACTTTCGCGCCCGACGTCGACGTCACACGTTTTGATACGGCCTCGGCCGGCAGCGGCCCCCCGTTCGGCCTTGCGGGCGGATGACCGTTCAAGGTCGGCGCCGTGAAAGGTTGCACTTTTCCAACGGTGGCAATGACGTCCAGCAACGGTCCTGCCTCCCCCGATCGAGACGTTATGCCCTTCCTTCGTCCAAGTGTCCTGATGCCCCCCCAATTGATCACACCAAAAGTGAGATGAGCGCCGAAGCGCGAAGGTTTACAACTCTTTCGGATCGTCATGTGTGAAATGGAAGGGGGTTAACGATTGCTTGAAAGCTCAGTCGCCATCGCATTTAATGTCTGTTAATGCAAAAAATTCGAAGCTCAGCGGGGCGACATCATGAAAAAACTTGCCTTATACATGATGGATACTGCATTAGTCTCAGCGGTTTTGTTTTTTTACTACGTCATCGCATTCTACGGTCACGGCCGAGCGGCAATATCAAACCAAATGGCCCACTGGCGAGACGTATGCTTCGTCTTGACGCTTGTTGCGATGTTTGTCATCCCTTTTAGATTAAAATCATACCCATCATTATATAATTTCGTTATGTTTGATTCGCACGGGGAAAGAAGAAAAACAATATTCGTCCCCTTGGTGGGAATGGTGTCAATCATCATCGGCACGGTGGCAATAATTCGAATATTTGTTGTGGTGGCTCCGTAAGGGGCGCGAATGGTAACGAACACCTCTTCATGTTCGAGTCGACTGTGAGCATATCTTCGCCGCAACCGTGCCTTCGAGCTGTCACTGACCGATTTCGAGGTGATGGAGCCTCTCAAATGTCTTTCGGATCGCGTCATCGAACGTCTCAAACTGGCCGCCGGGAGCTGCCGCCGACGATTGGCGACAACTGGCAGGATGGCGAACTTCGAGCAGTCTCGGTCAGGCCGCTAGTAAACTCGGGCAACATCCGCGACACTTCACTTCTTCCCATTGTGCGCGCTTGCAGCGACTCATGCCCGACACAGCTTCGAAGCCTTCAAAAGGAATTGAAACGTGGAAAAACTGGCGACTGATCGAACCAACGCCCTAGCTGGCCTACTCATTCTCCACGTCATCTTTGCGCTCGGGGCTCTGCTGGCGATCATTTCCTTCAGGATGGTCCCCATATTAATCACTGGCCTACTGACATCGGGCTACACCGTATTCCTTAGCCACATCATGCGCAGTAGCGATGCCGCACGTAAGATATCCAAGAGCTTTGGAGGCAAGGTGTATGTTGTCTGCATGTGGACCATCGCGGCATGCGGAATATGCGCGATCGTTGCGGTAAATTACCTTGCCATTTTCAGGCATCCCCATTGAACAAGAGCCCTGCCAGTGTCCGACTGAGGCGGGCTCGTGCGACTGGCGACACCCTCCAGCTAGCTCGGCTCCCCGTCCTGCCGCGCATCCGGGTAGGACGGCTGCCAAAGCAACTTTTGCGGTCACATGAGCACGCAACCCGTCGCAGCACCTG
The DNA here is from genome assembly GCF_003853645.1 of Burkholderia sp. Bp9143. GTDB lineage: Bacteria > Pseudomonadota > Gammaproteobacteria > Burkholderiales > Burkholderiaceae > Burkholderia. The sequence goes on from NZ_QTPO01000051.1 coordinate 14,821, forward strand.
CAACCGCCACCCCAATGATGCAGCAGTACCTGCGCTTTATCTGACAAGTCTCGGCGCACGAAGCTACGCCAAGACCTACGCTCAATCTTTTCAGGACCGGCCGCACCCGAAGCGGACAATCATCGACCTCAGAGGCAGACACTCGGCGACAAGTTGGTAGATCGATCTACGGTCAATCGCATGGCGGGGTGACTATGGGCGTTACTGGGGCAATCTGTGCCGCTTAAATAAACGCCAGCCCCGGAAAAACAAAAAGATGAGCACGGCTGCGGTGGGTATGACGAAAGGATAGGCGGGGAAGTGATAATGACCTTCAGAGTCAAGGTCCGGCAGCACTCCGTGTGTTGGAGCGTATGTGCCAAACCATATCGCTATCCGGACAGCATCTAGCAGAGAAGCCCGCGGGAAATCGTGAAAAAACGTCCACGCCCCGGCGGCCAATCCGCTCAGCGGATATGCGAGTGCTATCGCGGCGCCAGTTTTGGCGATGCGCCACAACATGCATCTGAAAATGCCGTGGCTCACCTCAACCCTTTGCTCTCCGGCCATACGATAGCCAAGCGAAAGTAGTGTGCCGCCATAGATAGCAAGAGGCACCACGAATAGCGGCCAGAACGATAACCACCAGAGCCAGCCGGAACCTGAGGGTGGGGCCTCGGCGACGAACGTAACGTTCTCACTCAAAATTGTTGGGCCCACATCGACTACTGAAATGGTCAGGTGGGTGATTCCTCGCGGCAACAACTGAGCGTCAGCGCGAAGGGGCCACGGAAGGCGGTCAGGGTTACCGTTGCCTTCGCTGGCAACCAAATCTCGCCACATATCACTCCCGTTAGATCTCGACCTCGGCATTGCGTGGAACAGCGCGTCCATGCCGGAGTCAGACGTGATGCGAATCGTGATGGGTTCTCCAGGTTCCTTAAATTGCAAATACCCGCTCGCCCTGAAATTCGAGTTATACGAGTAGTTGCCCAACTCAGGGCGTTTGTCCGCCCAGCCATTGCGCTTGAAGTCGATTCCGACCGCAAGCGGGGCTCGTATTAGACGAAATACTGAGAAGCTGATGGTGGCGCCGGGCTTCAGAGACAGTTCAACACTATGCGAAGCACGGGACAGTTCGAATGCCGCTACGGCCACGCTGAACAATATGGTGAGCGCGCCCCAGCACACCCAGTGGACTTTTCGCCGAGCAGACATTGATGACTCTCCTGCCAAGGATGAGTACTGCTGGACCTGCCAGATAGCCTGAGCCGCATACTTTCTGTCCACAACGAGACCTTGTGGCAGGTACGGTGGCGAGCGCTTGAAGATCTTGCACTATCTCTCGTTTGCGCCGAAAACGTCCCGCCGATTGTCGACGATCCTGGCACCTATGTCGACTGACCGTTCTTGGCCGAACGCCGACATCGTGTTCCGTGTTTCCGATAAATTTTCGAAGAATAAAAAAGGCCCTTGCGGGCCTTTTCGTCGATGAAGGTGTGGGCGAGAGCTTACCGCGTCAGCTCCGTAAACCCCTCCAGCAGCCGCTCGACATCAGCCGCCTGGATCGCCCCCATCGTCGAAATCCGGAACAGTTCCTTCGACAACCCGCCTTGCCCCGCATAGATCACGAAGCCACGCGTCTTCAACCCGTCGTGCAGCGTCTCGTACGTGACACCTTGCGGCAGCCGATACGCGCGCAGCACGACCGACGACGCGCCTTCCGGCAGCACGAGCGGCATTCCGCGCGCCGCGAGCCCGGCCTGCGCCTGATCGGCGAGCGCCTTGTAATGCGCATGCCGCGCGCGCCAGCCACCGGCCTCATCGAATTCACGCAGCGCCTCGACAAGCGCATAGTACGCATGCACGGAAGGCGTAAACGGCGTATTCCGCTGATCCTGCAGCTTCGCGAGCCGGCCGAGATCGAGGTAGTACGTACGGCTCGCGGCCATCGCGAGCGCGCTGCGACGCACGATCACGAACGCCGCGCCCGGCACGCCGTGCAGGCACTTGTTCGCGGTCGCGGCGACCGCGTCGATCACGCCGCCGGCGAAGTCGATCGCTTCGGCGCCGAAGCTGCTGACGCCGTCGACGAGCATTTTCACGCCGCGTGCACGGCAGACCTCGGCGATCGTGCCGAGGTCATTCAACCGGCCGGTCGTCGTTTCATGATGAATCACCGCGACGTGCGAATAGCCGCCCGCGTCGAGCCGGGCGGCGATCTGCGCGAGATCGGGTGCCTGCATCCATTCATGCTTCAGCACGTCGTGCGCGATGCCGTACTGCGTCGCAATCTGCGTAATCCGCTCGCCGTACACGCCGTTCTCGATCACGAGCAGCTTGCCGTCCTGCGGCACGAGCGCCGCGATCATGCTTTCGACGGCGGCGGTGCCCGAGCCCGTCATCAGCACGGCGGCCCATTCGGCCGGATCGAGTTCGTATGCGGCGACGAGGCGCGCACGCGCTTCATCCTGCAGATCGAAGAATTCGCTTTCGCGATGGCACAGGTCGGGTTGCAGCAGGCTGCGGCGCACGCGTTCGGTCAGCGTTACCGGGCCGGGGTTCAGCAGCAGCATCAATGAGCTCCTTCGGCATGGGCTTCAGCCCGTGCGGCGCCGATATGCCGCATCAGGCGGGTCTTGACCTCGACCGGCGTGACGGTCGGGCGGGGCAGGCCGTCGGGCACGCCCGTGCGGATCGCAATACGCACGAACTGCGTACCGTCGGCTTGCGCGGCAAGCGTCGCATCGAGCACGTCGAGCGTGTCGCCTTCGACGGCCGACGCATAGCCGCATGCGGCCGCGACGCCCGCGAACGACACATGCTGCGACACGGTCGCCTGGCCGCCCGTCGATTCGTGCGCGCCGTTGTCGAGCAGCACGTGCGTGAGATTGGACGGACCGTAGGTGCCGAGCGTCGCGAACACGCCCATCCGCATCAGCGCGGCGCCGTCGCCGTCGACAGCCACCACGCGCAGGTCGGGGCGCGCGAGCGCGAGACCCAGCGCGAGCGGCGTCACGCAGCCCATCGAGCCGACCATGTACAGCTGGTTCGGGCGGTCGTCGATCGCATAGAGTTCGCGGCCGCAGAAGCCGGTCGACGCGAGCACGACGGTCGAATCGACCGGCGTGTGCGCGATCACGCGCTGCAGCGCGTCGTGACGGGTCGGCCACGCGGCGGGCGCTTCGGCGCGTGCCGCCGACTGCGCGGCGACATGCGCGCGCGGTGCCGCCGCCGGGTTCGCCTTCAGCTCATACGGCGCGACGCTGCCTTTCTGCATCACGAGCGCGTACGGGCGGCCCGTCGCGTCCATGTGCGCGATCGCGCGGTCGAGTGCCGGGCCGACCTGTTCGGGGTCGGTCGGGAACGTCTCCCACGGGATCTCCATCGTGTCGAGCATCGCCGGCGTGATGGGCCCCATCAGCGCATGCTGCGGCTCGTCGGGCACGCCCGGCTGGCCGCGCCACGTGACGATCAGCAGCTGCGGCAGCCGGAACGTCCAGGTCAGCGACGTGAGCGGGCTCACCGCATTCCCGAGCCCCGAGTTCTGCATCATCGCGATCCCGCGCTTGCCACCGAGCGTGGCGCCGGCGATCAGCGCGACCGCGTCGCCTTCGTTCGCGGCCGACAGGTAGTGCAGCGTCGGGTCCTGCAGCACGTAGTTGATGAACGGCGTCAGGTACGAGCAGGGCACGCCCGCGTACCAGTCGAAGCCGCGTTCGCGCGCGGCCTCGACGAACTGGGCCGCTTCGATCATCGCGCGCTCCCGTTGCCGGCGCCCGGCTCGGACAGCGGCGTCTGGCCGTGCGCGAAATCGCCCGCGCGGCGGAAGTCTTCCAGATCGTTGACGCCGCGCCAGTGGCCGTGCACGTACTGCACCTCGATCTTCTCGCCGGCGGCGATCAGTTCGTTGAGTAGCGACGGGATGTCGAGCGTGTCGAAATCGGGGCGTGCCTGCAGCGTCGCGAGCATCGCCTTCAGGCGGTCGACGCCTGCGCCGCGCACGTTCAGCAGGCCGATCCAGCGGCCGTGCGGCGTGCCTGCGGCGACGTCGCTCGACACGCGTTGCAGATAAGTCTTTTGGCCGAACAAGCCGCGGTCATCGGCAGCCGAGCAGAGCGCGAAATCGCGCACGCTCTGGTTGGTCTCCGTGAGCGACGAATCGACGACGACGCTGAACTCGGCCTCGCTCTCCGCGAGGTCGCGCAAGATGTAGCTGCGGAACAGCAGGTCGCCGTACGAGATCACGGTGTCGCCGGTCAGGCGCTCGGCCGCGCACGCGAGCGACGCGAGTTCGCCCGTCTGCGCATGGCGCTCGTTGACGACGAGCTTGATGCCCGACGTGTCGATCGCGTCGGCGCGATAGCCGCCGACCACGGTGATGTCGTTTACGCCATGCTTCTTGAAGCCGTCGACGAGCCAGCGCAGCAGCGGCTTGCCGGCGACCGGCAGCATGACCTTGGGCTTATCCTCGGTGACGGCCTCGAGCCCCTTGCCGCGGCTTGCGGCGAGCACGATCGCGGCGTTCGACGCGCGCGACGACGACGACAGGTAGATGCGCTCGGCCGCCGAGTATTCGTCGGCATCCTGCAGGCGGAAGATCTCGTTGACCGATGCGACGCGGTCCTCGACGTTGATCAGCGTTTCGTTCTCGTGGATCTCGCGCGCGGTTGCCTGCATCGCGGATGCCGATGCGCGGATCAGGTGGTTCGCCCAGATCACGGTGCTGATGCCGGCCTGGCGGAATACGTCGGTCGGCGTGCTGTAGTACTTGGTCGGCACGATCACGAGCGGCGCCTTGCCGCTCCATTCGCGCGCGAACTGCAGGATCTCGTCCGGGCGCGACAGCTTGCTGTGGATCAGGATCGCGTCGGCGCCGGCTTCCGCATATGCGTTCGCGCGGCGCAGCGCCTCGTCCATCCCCCAGCCCGCGATCAGCGCCTCGACGCGCGCGACGATCGAGAAGTCGGGATCGCTCTGCGAATCCTTGCCGGCCTTGATCTTGCCGCAGAATTCGTCGATCTCGGCGAGCGGCTGGCGTTCGCCGTCGATGAAGCTGTTCGTCTTCGGGAACTGCTTGTCCTCGATGCACACGCCGGCGATGCCGCGCTGCTCGAGCTTCTTCACGAGGCGGCGCACGTTGTTGAAGTTGCCGTAGCCGGTGTCGCCGTCGAGCAGGATCGGCAGGTCGCTCGCGTCGGCCATGAACTCGAGCACGTCGACGACTTGCGTCCAGCTCGCTTCGTTGTTGTCGCGCACGCCGAACTGCGCGGAGATCGCGAGGCCCGATGCCCAGATCCCCTTGAAGCCGGCTTCGCGAACGATGCGCGCGGACAGGCCGTTGTGCGCTTCCATCAGGAATTCGAGGTCGCTGCTGACGAGCATGCGGCGCAGGCGTGCGCTGCGCGATTCGGAGAAGTTGGGTTCGCGTGCGTTCATCGCGCGGCTCCTGCGGTGGTGCGTTGAATCAGGGGGAGAATCTCTTGCGTGGCACGCGCGACGTCGTTCGGGAAGTCGATCTCGATCCACGGCAAACTCGTGACGTCGGCGACGTCGAACGAATGGCCGCCTTCGAGCAGCAGGTCGCGCACGGCTTCCTCATGCGGCATGTTCGCGCGGCCGCTGTCGACGTAGCCCGCGACGATCGTAGCGAGACGGCGCGCGGTGCCTTCGGTGAAGCGGAAGAAGCCGACCGACTCGCCGATCGTGTCGTACTCGAGGTCGACCGCGAGCTGCTTGCGCAGTTCGACCGGTACGCCGTTCTTCAGGCACAGCTTGACGGGTTCATCACCGGCCTCGAAGTCGCGATCGATCAGCAGGCGGTCGACCGACTGGTCCGCATCGGCGACCAGCGCGTGCAGGATGTTCTCGTCGTACAGCACGTCCGCGTCCATCAGCAGCACGTCGCCGCCGCGCGTCATCGCATCGGCGACGGTGTGCACGGTCAGCACGCTGCCGAGGTCGTAGCGCTCGTTCAGCACGATCTCGGCGGTGCGGCCGAGGCGCTTCAGTTCCTGCTCGACCTTCGCGGACTGGAAGCCGAGCCCGAGCACGATGTCATCGACGCCGGCGGCGTCGAGCACGCGCAGATGGCGCTCGAGCAGCGACACGTCGTCGAAGCGCAGCAGGCACTTCGGGAATTGCGCCTCGGGCGGTTGTTGCAGGCGCAAGCCGAGGCCTGCCGCAAGAATGATGGCTCGCATGGGTTCTCCAACCAAAAAGCCGGCGGATCTGAACGATCAGTCGGCGAGCGGCTGCGGCGCACGGCGCCGCTGCCAGTTTCTTTCACTGAAATGCAGATAGAGCAGGCCGGGCAGGCCGAGCGCGAGTTCGCGCGCACGCTTCGCGAGCGACAGCGCGAGCGCCGCGTCGGGCGGCAGGCCGACCAGTGGCGCGAGCAGCAGGTAACCGCCTTCCTGTGCGCCGAGCGAGCCCGGGATCGCGAACGCCGCACCGCGAATCGCCTGGCCGACGCTCTCGAGCAGCAGCGCGTCGAGCCAGCTGACCGGGTGCCCGAGGAAGTGCAGCGCGAGCCACACTTCGGCGGTGCCGACGATCCAGCCGACGAGGCTCAATGCGAAGGTCTTCGCGACCTTCGCGCGATCGCGGTACAGCGCGCCGACCGCGTCGTCGATCGCGTCCGCGCGGGTCGCCAGCGACGACCAGTCGCGCGGGCCGAGCAGCTTCGACGCGAGACGCAGCCCGCGGCCGAACAGCCCGCGCCGCTGCGCCGCGTAGAACGCGACGGCGAGGGCGCCGAGCACGCCGGTGGCGATCAGCGCCGGCGTGCGCAGGTGAGCGACCGACTCGTGCGTCGCATACAGGCTGAACGTGGCGATGCCGATCAGCGCGAACGCCATCTGCGCGAGCGCCTGCATCGTCGTGCTGACGGTGACGGCGGCGGCCGCATCGGCCATCCGCGTGCCGCGCTGCGCAAGGTGGCGCACCATCAGCACCGGGCCGCCGATCTGCCCGGCGGGCAGCAGGCTGTTCACCGATTCGCCGACCCAGCGCGCGCGCAGCGCGTCGCCGAGTTCGGCGCCGGGCTGGCCGCGGCGGAACATCACCGAGATCGCCAGCGCGTCGATCACGAGCGGCACGACATGGAACGCCGCGACGAGCGCGAGGCCCCAGCCGGCCGCGAGGAACGTCGACGCGACCGCGCCGACACCCTGCCAGGCGAGCAGGGCGACGAACAGTGCCGTTCCGAGGGACAGCAGGATCAGGCCGGCGCGTGTCATGACCCGGTCGACCGTCGTGTGGCCAGTTGCTTGAACACCTGGCGGAAGCCGAAATATGCGATCGCGTCCTTCATGTTCGAGATGAAGCGCTTCCACGGCCGCATGCCGGGATTGGTCACGTATTCGAACGTCAGCGACACGCGCGTCTCGTTCTGGCCGAGCGGCGTGATGCGATGGCGCAGCTTGTCGCCGTCGAAGAGCACGATGCCGCCGTCGGCGATCTGCACGGAGCCCGGTTCGTCGGGCACGTCCGGATTGCGCGTGTGCAGCTCGTAGTCGAGCCGGCACGACGATTCGTCGATCACGCCGATCAGCAGCGTGTAGCGGCGGCCGTCGTAGTAAGACGTGTCGTAGTGCCAGCCGATGTGGTCGCCCGGCTTCGTGTAGTAATACAGCGCGTACGCATGCGGATCGTTGTCCGGCGACAGCATCAGCTTGTCGCCCGTGATCTTCTCGAGGAAGCCGATCAGCGCTTTCGAGCGATACAGCTCGGCGATGTACGGCGCCTGCTCGTCGATCGTGTGCCGGCTCACGCTGCCGCCCTGCTTGTGGCCGGGCAGGTAATTGCGGTTCAGGCCGGCCTGCATCGCGCGGGCGGCGGCCGCGAGCTTCGCGTGCGCGTCGGGCGGCAGGAATGCGTCGAGGTACAGGAACGACCCCTGGCGCGCGTAGTCGCCGCGCAGGCGGTCGAGGTCGAGACGGCCGACGCAGTCGGCCACTGTGTGATCGGGATCGGCCGCTACCGCGCGCGCAGGCGCGGGGCGTGCCGGGCTCAGCACGGAGTCGTCGCGCGTGCTCGGAGTCATTTGGAAGCCTGGATTTCGGTTGAATTCTGCGGATGCGGAAGGTCGCCGCGGCGGACGATGCGCCACCAGTCGATCACGACCCACGCGGCGAACAGCGGGGCGCCGATCGATGCCGCGAGCAGGAACGGCTGGACGCCGTCGACGAGCGTCACGATCGGCAGCAGGTAGAGCACGTCTTCCGTTTCGAAGCCGCCGGCGAAAGCCTGCTTGGTGCCGGCCTTGCCGGCGATCGATTCGATCCGCATGCGCAGGAAGAAGATCAGCGCGACGGCCGCGCCGGCCACCGCCCCGAGCAGCACCGGCGACGCGGCCATCTGGCCGCCCTGGGCGACGATGCCGAGGCCCATGCTGACGAACAGCGCGACCGTCACGAGCGCGTCGGCCGCGAGGTCGTAAAAGTGACCGATCTTGCTGGACTTGCCGCTGATGCGCGCGAGTTCGCCGTCGGTGTGGTCGACGAAGTTCGACAGCACGATCAGGAATGCCCCTGCGTTGATCCAGCCGAAGCCGCCTTGCGCGAGGCACCAGGCGCCGGCGAGGCCGATCAGCAGACGAAGGGTAGTGAGGTGATTCGGGGTGACCGGCGTGTCGATCAGCGGTCGGACAAGCGAGCGCGCGAGCCGCGCATCCCAGGTGCGTGGCAGGGGCGGTTCGGAACGTGTGGCGGTTTTTCTTTGGTCCATCGGCGAAATATATACGGAATTGTAATTTGTTGCTTTTTATTCGATCAATGTCCTGACATACGGGAGTGTTACCGCGCATTCCGGGCATCGGTCGGTTGCAAACCGGATGCGCGAAACGGCGTTCGCGCAGGCGGACCTCACCTGATCCAGTGTGGTTCGCATCACGCGGCTGTCAAGGGCGGACGAGCCTCGCGCGTGGGCCCGGCGGCGATTCGCGCACGTCGACGGGTTGATGTGCATCAGGCCGGAAACGGCGGTGCCGGGTGACAATCGGCCGCGGCGATCGCCGATCGGCCATTGCATGCGGATTCCCTGCGTTTACGCGGTCAATCCGGAAAGGTATCGGTTGATTGACGTTCAGCCGTTCGTAATCTTCGAGCCGAAAATTGGCGGTTTGCTTTCGCGTGCCTTTCGACTGCATTCGACGTCGACGCCGCGACCTGTCACAGAACGGCCGTTCGATACCCGGTGCATTCAGCAAGTATCTTTTGCATCCGGCGGACATTTCGCGGCGATGGCCTCTGCGATACTCGGACCACGCCCGTGGTGCCGGGCCGCCCCTCGCGGCCCCAAGGGCTTCGCGTCGCTCAGGAGACACCCCCCGCGACGTCAACGACAGACCAAAGCGTCAGATAACCAGCCATGTCTTCTTCACGCATCCTCGCTCCCGCCCTGCGTTCGCTCGTCCGCACCGCCGACGAAGCCGCCGCGCTGATCCGTCCCGGCATGACCGTCGCGATGAGCGGCTTCACCGGTTCCGGCTATCCGAAGGCCGTGCCGGCCGCGCTCGCCGCCCACATCGACGCCGCCCACGCGCGCGGCGAGGACTTCCGGATCAACGTGCTGACGGGCGCATCGACCGCGCCGGAACTCGACGGCGCGCTCGCCCGCACCAACGGCATCTCGATGCGCCTGCCGTACCAGTCCGACCCGACGCTGCGCGACAAGATCAACAACGGCGAAGTCGACTATCAGGACGTCCACCTCAGCCACGTCGCGCAATACGCATGGTTCGGGCTGTACGGCGACCTCGACGTCGCGATCGTCGAAGTCGCGGGCATTCGCGAGGACGGGCTGCTGATTCCGTCCGCATCGATCGGCAACAACAAGACGTGGCTCGAGCGGGCGAAGCACGTGATTCTCGAAGTCAACTCGCGCCAGCCGCTCGGCCTCGACGGGATGCACGACGTCTATTACGGCACCGCGCTGCCGCCGCACCGCAAGCCTATTCCGCTGACGAAAAGCGACGACCGGATCGGCGAGCCGTACCTGCGCTGCCCGGCCGACAAGATCGTCGCGATCGTCGAGACCGACGCGCCGGACCGCAGCAACGCGTTCTCCGCACCCGACGCCACGTCGAAGCAGATCGCGCTGCAACTGATCGACTTCCTGCGCCACGAAGTGAAGCGCGGCCGCCTGCCGGAAAACCTGCTGCCGCTGCAGTCGGGCGTCGGCAACATCACGAACGCGGTGCTCGCGGAACTGAGCTCGGCCGGCTTCTCGAACCTGACCGCGTACACCGAGGTGATCCAGGACGGCATGCTCGACCTGCTCGACGACGGCACGCTGAGCTTCGCGTCGGCCACGGCGCTGTCGCTGAGCCCGGTCGCCGTGCAGCGCTTCGCCGACGAGATCGCGACGTTCCGCGAAAAGATCCTGCTGCGCCCGCAGGAGATCAGCAACCATCCGGAACTCGTGCGCCGCCTCGGCTGCATCGCGATGAACGGGATGATCGAGGCCGACATCTACGGCAACGTGAACTCGACGCACGTGATGGGCACGAAGATCCAGAACGGCATCGGCGGCTCGGGCGACTTCGCGCGCAACGGCTACCTGTCGTGCTTCATGTCGGCCAGCACCGCGAAGGGCGGCGCGATCTCGCGGATCGTGCCGATGGCGAGCCACGTCGACCATACCGAGCACGACGTCGCGGTGGTCGTCACCGAGCAGGGGCTCGCGGACCTGCGCGGCCTGTCGCCGAAGCAGCGCGCGCGCAAGATCATCGCGACCTGCGCGCATCCCGACTATCGCCCGATGCTCGAGGACTACTTCGAGCGCGCGTCGCGCGAGAGCTTCGGGAAGCACACGCCGCACCTGCTCGCCGAGGCGCTGTCGTGGCACGAGCGCTATGTGCGCACCGGGACGATGAAGGCCTGACGTTGCGGCCCGCGACGGGCGTATGCCCGTCGCATCGTCAATCCATCGCCGCGTGCGCGACGTCGACGCTCGCCGTTTTCTGCGGCGGGCGGATCAGCAGCAACAGCGGGATCATCAGCAGCGTCGCGACGAACATCAGCTTGAAGTCGTTCAGGTACGCGATCATCGCGGCCTGCTGGTTGATCGTGCGGTCGAGCAGCGCGATGTCGAGGTGGCTGCCGGCCATCGCCTGCACGGCCGGGTCGAACGGCGTGATGTGGGTCACGAGGTTGGCATGCGCGACCTGCGTGTTGCGCGTCATCAGCGTCTGCACGATCGAGATGCCGATACTGCTTCCGATGTTGCGCATCAGGCTGTAGGTGGCCGTGCCGTCCGCGCGCAACTCGGGCTGCAGCGTCGAGAACGACAGCGCGCTCAGCGGCACGAACACGAGCCCCAGCCCGAAGCCCTGGACCACCCCGGGCCACACGATGTCCGCCTCGGACAGCACGATCGTGTACTGCATCATCTGCCACAGCGCGAGCGCGGAAATCGCCAGCCCGGCGAACAGCAGCGCCCGCGCGTCCACGTACTTCAGCAATCGCCCGACGAACAGCATCGCGATCATCGTGCCCGCGCCGCTCGGCGCGGTGACGAGGCCCGTCGTCGCGACGGGATAGCCCATCAGGTTCTGCAGCATCGGCGGCAACAGCGCACGCGTCGCGTACAGCACCGCGCCGACGACGAAGATGAACAGCGTGCCGGTCGCGAAGTTCGGGTCGCGCAGCAACTCCGACTTGAAGAACGACGCCTTGCCGACGGTCGCCGTATGCACGAGGAAGAACGCGAAGCTCAGGGCCGCGACGAGCGCCTCGATGCGAATTTCGTACGAACCGAACCAGTCGAGCTGTTCGCCGCGGTCGAGCATCGCCTGGAACGCGCCGATCGCGAGTGCGAGCGTCGCGAAGCCGAACGCGTCGAATTTCACGTGCGGGCGCGGCGCGCGCGCGGGCAGGAAGGTCAGCACGCCGGCCAGTGCGAACGCGCCGATCGGCACGTTGATGAAGAACACCCAGCGCCAGTTGTAGCTGTCGGTGAGCCAGCCGCCGAGCGTCGGGCCGAGGATCGGACCGACCATCACGCCCATCCCCCAGATCGCCATTGCCTGACCCTGCTTCTCGCGCGGGTTGATGTCGAGCAGGATCGACTGCGACAGCGGCACCAGCGCGGCGCCGAACACGCCCTGCAGCAGCCGCGCGCCGACGATCTGCACGAGCGACTCGGACAGCCCGCAGAGCGCGGACGCGATCGTGAAGCCCGCGATCGAGATCGTCAGCAGCCGTTTCATGCTGAGCCGGTCGGACAGCCAGCCGGTCAGCGGCGTCGCGATCGCCGCGGCGACGATGTAGGAGGTCAGCACCCAGGTGATCTCGTCCTGCGACGCGGACAGCGTGCCCTGCATGTGCGGCAACGCGACGTTCGCGATCGTGCTGTCGAGCGTCTGGATCAGCGTCGCGAGCATGATCGACAGGGTCAGCATCGGCCGATTGAGGGCGGGCGGCGAGGCGGGGGCGTCGGCGGCGGGATTCAAGCGGGTGTCTCCGTGGGGCGGTCGCCGTGGGCGGCGATCCGGTATCACTCGAATTATAAGCACGCTTATTATAGCCGTGCTCATCGCCTGGCCCGAGCCGCGGGTCATTCGCGGCCTGCCCCTATAATCGCCGCATGGACAAGACTTACGAGAACCGGATCGGCTACCTGATTTCCGACGTGGCCCGCCTGCAGGGACGCCTGTTCGACCGGCGCGCGAAGCGCATCGGACTGACGCGCGCGCAAAGCCGCGTGCTCGCGTACCTGACGTGGAAGGGCGAGATGAATCAGGCGCGGCTCGCGGAATGGCTCGAGATCACGCCGATCTCGCTGACGCGGCTGCTCGACCGGATGGAAAGCTGCGGGTGGATCGAACGCATCGCGAACGACGACGATCGCCGCGCGTTCGTGATCCGGCTGACCGACAAGTCGCGCGCCATCTTTCCGCAGATGCTGGAAGTGGGCGACACCGTCACCGACGACGGGCTGCGCGGCTTCACGCGCGACGAGCGCGACACGCTCGTGCGCCTGCTCGGGCGTGTGCGCCACAACCTGATCGAAAGCGGCGGCGAATGATGCGGGCGCGGGTTCGCCGCCGCTGCGTCGTCCGGCAGCAGCGGGGCGGCCGCGGTTACGGCGGGGTGGTCCGGCGTGTCGGGAGTCGAGCCGGTTTCGGTGGGGGCATGGCGGTCCACGCTTGTGTCGAAGGAATCGGGCAGCTATCTTGCAACTTCAAGTTCACTTGAGATCAAGCATGAGCCGTCTGGACATCGCCGATGTCGCGCGCCGCTCGGGATTGCCCGCGTCGACGCTGCGCTACTACGAGGAAAAGGGATTGATCGTGCCGAACGGCCGTCACGGGCTGCGGCGCCAGTACGACGAGTCGGTGCTCGAGCGCCTGGCGCTGATCGCGCTCGGCCGCGAGGCCGGCTTTTCGCTGGACGACATCCTCGCGATGTTCGGCGCGGACGGCCGGCCCGCGATCGACCGCGCGAAACTCGACGACAAGGCCGACGAGCTCGACCGTACGATCCGCCGTCTCGGCGCGGTGCGCGATGCATTGCGGCATGCGGCCGTGTGCCCGGCGCCGAGTCATCTCGAGTGTCCGTCGTTCCGCAAGCTGCTGCGCATCGCGGCGCATCGTCATCCGGCACGCCGCACGAAGACGGAAGGCGCGTAGGCGGTCAAGCGGTTCGGTTTGCCGGAACGTGGTGCTCGAGTGTGCGGCGAGGCGGCCGTACCGCGGCGGCTAGCACCCCGAGCGCATCATCCCGCGTAATACACGCGGCACTCCATTTCGCGTCCGCGCACGACGCGCTTGCCGACGAGCGAGCCGAGCGTTTCGGTGACGACCGTCCTCTGGTACTCGCATTGCAGCGCATCGTAGAAGTAGAGCGCGACCCAGTCCGCGGTGCGGGTGGACTCCTGCGGGCGCACGGGATACGGGCTCAGCGCGGTGAAATGCCAGCCGCCTTTCGTCATGTGCATGACGGGCGGCTGAATGCTCAGGTCTGCGTTCAGCCGACGCGACACGAGCGTGGGCAGGGTGCCGGCGGCGGCCTTGCTGCGGTACAGGCGGTCGATGTAAAGCAGCAGCTCGACGGGCGGTTCCGTGCCGAGATCGGCGTCGCGCACATGGCCTTGCCAGCGCCGGCGCCGGCTCAGCACGTCGTCGAGCGCCGCGCGGATGCCGGCCGCGCGACGCGGGCCGACGCCCGCGATCGCTTCGAGCTGGCCGCTGCGGGCCGCGCGTTCGAGATCCTCGAGCGTATCGATGTGCAACTGGTCGTGAATCCGCAGCGCGAGCGCGTGGCCGATGCCCGGCACGGCCTCGAAGGCGGACGCGCGCTCCGCGTCGCCGCGCAGCCGGTCGAGCAGGCGCCAGCGTCCGGTCACCAGCAATTCGGCGATCGCCTGCGCGACGCCGGTGCCAACCTCCGGCAGTGCGCCGAGCGCATCGACACCGCCCGCGTCGAACCGTGTGCGGATGGCGTCGTCGAGCGACTCGATCGTGTCGGCCGACGCGCGGTAGGCGGCAACCCGATAGGGATTCGCCCCCTGGTCGGCAAGCAATTGCGCGGCTTCGCGCAGGCAGGCCGCGATTTGCCGGTTTTCCTCGTGTGTTTGGCCGATGGTCGTTTGCATGTGCGGAGCCCGGAGATGTGCAAACGGAACGGACACGGCGTGCAATGCGCCGGTCCAGCTTTTATTTCATCACATTGTCATGGCAAGCGACGAACAAAACTTGATGTGAGTCAATGGCAAACGTTGCACCGGCGGAACCGGGCCGCGCGCGTTCGTGCCGTGCTGCAGCACGAACGCGCGACCGGTTACGCGTCGAGGAACGACTGCGCGCCCTCGGCCTCCGCGGCCGTGCGCAGCGTGGCGAGCGCGCGCTTCTCGATCTGTCGCACGCGTTCTCGCGACATGCCCGCGTCCTGCGCGATCGCGTCATAGGTGTCGGGCTCGGCGCCGCCGAGGCCGAACCGCCGGCGCAGCACGTCGGCCTCGGCCGGCGTGACCGAGCGCAGCAGCGACGTCACGCATTCGCGCATGCGCGTGTCCGCCAGCCGCTCGAACGGGCTTGCCGATGCCTGGTCCTCGATCAGGTCGACGAGGCCGGTGTCCGCGTCGGGCAGCGGCGTGTCGAGCGACAGCGGCTCGGCAGGGAGCGCGAGTACCGCGCGCAGCTTGTCCTCGGCGAGCCCGGTTTCGGCCGCTAGCTCGGCCGGCGTCGCGCGCCGGCCCGTGCGCTGGTGGAAGCGCCGCGCATGCCGCTGCACGCGCTGGTGCTGGTCGCCGACGTGCACGGGCACGCGGATCGTGCGCGAGCGGTCGGCCACCGCACGCGCGACCGCTTGCCGGATCCACCAGGTCGCGTAGGTCGAGAACTTGAAGCCGCGCCGGTATTCGAACTTCTCGATCGCGCGCATCAGGCCGAGGCAGCCGTCCTGCACGAGGTCGGGCAGGTCGACGCCGCGGTTCATGTACTTGCGCGCGATCGACAGCACGAGCCGCAGGTTCGCCTCGAGCATCGCGCGCGTACCGTCGCGCACCTTCTGCTGGCCGTCGCTCAGGGCGGCGCCGAGCGCACGCCGTGCGACCGTGTCGAAGCACGCGGCGTCGGTGCCGGCGGCGGCGTCCGTCGCGGCGTCGACCGGTGCGGCGGCGAGCGCGCGCACCACGCGGCTTGCGTCGTCGACGGCCGGCGCAACCCACGCGAGCGAACCGAGCAGCGCGGCCAGGCGGTTGCGTGCGTCGCGGTACTCGGCCGAGCGGCAGCCCGGTGCGTGCAATGCGCCGCGCACGGCCGTCACCGCGTCCTGCAGCAGGTCGTAGCGCGCAGCGGCCGGCGTGCCGCCATCGCCGTCGTCGACGTCATCGCCCTCGTTGGCGGCCGCGCCGGTTGCACCCGTTGCGCCATGGCGCGCGAGCAGCGCCTCCACGGCCGCCGGACAGCCGGCGAGCGCGTGCAGGATCTGATGGCGACCCGTTTCGATCTCGCGGGCAAGCACGATTTCGTCCTCGCGCTTGAGCAGCGGCACCGCATGGATGCGCCGCATGTAGAGCGCGAGCGGATCGGTCGATGCGCTCGCGCCGCGGGCGAGATCGCCGAGCAGCGCGCGGCCCTCGTCGAGCGTGTCGCGATCGACGTCGACCGGTGCCGCGCCCGCGAACGGCACCGGCGCGGCCGGCTCGTCGAGCACGGCGATGCCGATGTCCGCGAGCGCGGCGCGCACGACGTCCAGCGCGTCGGGGCTGTCGCTTTCCGGCGGCAGCGCGTCGACGAGGTCGGCGTGCGTCAGATAACCCTGTTCGCCGGCAAGCGCCAGCAGCTGGATGATCGGATCGAGGGGCGTGTCCGCCCGAAGCGTGGGGCGTGGCGTAGTCATGTCGATGGCGGCGTGAGCCGCGTTCCTGTCTGGGCGGGGCGAAGTCCGCGGGTTTCGGAGGCCGCCGGGGGCCGCGAACGCCCGTCCGCGCCGGCCAGCCTGACTCGATGTTCAAGTTGAGGGCATTTGCGCCAACTTCAACGTCGGCACGGCTGAAGCGCGAGCATGGGGCATACCTGCGCGGTCGCGACCCCTGCATTCGATCCGGGGAAACAAAAAGTAACCGATCAAACCCGCAGAAATATGCAGGGGACGTAAGCTAGAGTCAGGCGCGCGCCACGCGGCGACGCGCGGATTGCTGCGGAGCATGAAATGAACCCGATTCCCGCCGCGAGGCCTGCCGTCATGGCGCTGGCCATGCTTGCGCTGAGCGGCTGCTATTACACGGGCCCGTACGGCTATGCACCGTATTACGCACCCGTGCCTGCCACGGTGTCGCAGCGCGAGATCCCGGTGGCGCCGGCAAACGCCGGGCCGGCCGTCCCGTCGACATCCGCGGTGCCAGCCGTGCCGCCGCCGGCGGACGATTACGCGTACGTGCCGGCTCCGGTGTATGCCGCGCCGGCCTACGTGCCTTACCCGGCCTACTATCCCGCGTATTACCCGGGCTGGTACGGGCCGCCCGTCACGATCGGCCTCGGTTTCTGGGGTCATTGGGGAGGCGGCTACCGGGGCGGGTACTGGCACCGTCCATGGGGCGGCGGCCACTGGGGAGGCGGACATGGGGGCGGGGGCCATCGACACTGACCGACGCGCGGCGGCACCGCGCGGGAGAGCAACATGAGCAATACGATCATCCGAAGTCTGTGCGTCGTCCTGTTCGGCATCGCCGCGGTACCGGGCATCGCCGACGCGCAAAGCAGTGCCTACACGAACTCCGGGGCCGATATCTATGCGGGGCCGGCGCCCGATTATCCGGTCGTCGCGCAGGTGCCGCCCGGCACAGCACTCGACGTGTTCGGCTGCCTGAGCGACTACTCGTGGTGCGACGTCGCGCTGCCGGGCGTGCGCGGCTGGATCGACGCGGAGCAACTCGACTATCCGTACCAGGGCAGTTACGTGCCGTTGCTCGAATACGGCGCGATCATCGGCGTGCCGGTGACCGGGTTCGCGATCGGCGCGTACTGGGATCGCTACTACCGCCACCGGCCGTGGTTTCACGATCGCGACCGCTGGGAGCGTCGTGCCGAGCCGCGTGTCGGCCCCGGCGGGATGCCGCCGGCCTACGGGCGCCCGCAGCCGGGCGGGCCGGTTCAGCACGCGCCGGGCGGTGAGCCGCACGAGCGGCATGATGCCCGGCCGTCGGCCACGCGCGGCGGCTGGAACGGCCCGAACCGCGCGCCGGCGCCACAGGTCGCACCGGCACCCGCGCCGATGCCTGGCGCGGGCGGCAATGCGCGTCCGCCGGCGGCCGTCGCGCGTCCGGCGCCCGAGCAGGGCGGCGGCGCGGTGACCCGCATGATGCCGCCGCAGGCGAATCCGGGCGGCGGCGGGTACGGTGCACGGCAGCAAGGTGGGGGAAACGATGGGGGAGGCCACGGCGGTGGCGGCGGCGGTGACCGTCGCAGCGACGAGTATCGTCGCTGAGCGCGCGACAATTCGGCGTGCCATCGACGAAAAAAAGCCGCTCCGGAGAGCGGCTTTTCGATCGGGCGGGCCGTTCGCGCGGCCCCTCGCCCGGCGTCAGTCTTCGAGCAGCGACAGGTCGCGCACGGCGCCCTTGTCGGCCGACATCACCAGCTTCGCATAGGCCTTCAGCGCCGCGGACACCTTGCGCGGGCGCGGTTGCGCCGGTTTCCAGCCCTTCGCGTTCTGCTCTTCGCGGCGACGCGCGAGTTCCTCGTCCGAAACCAGTACGTCGATCGTGCGGTTCGGGATGTCGATGCGGATCTTGTCGCCGTCGCGAACGAGGCCGATCGCGCCGCCCGCTGCCGCTTCCGGCGAGCAATGACCGATCGACAGCCCCGACGTGCCGCCCGAGAAGCGGCCGTCCGTCAGCAGCGCGCATGCCTTGCCGAGGCCCTTCGACTTGATGTAGCTCGTCGGGTACAGCATTTCCTGCATGCCCGGGCCGCCCTTCGGGCCTTCGTAGCGCACGATCACCACGTCGCCGGCCTTGACCTTGTCGTTCAGGATGTTCTCGACTGCTTCGTCCTGCGATTCGGTCACGTGAGCCGAGCCCTCGAACACGAGGATGCTTTCATCGACGCCGGCCGTCTTCACCACGCAGCCGTCGAGCGCGATGTTGCCGGTCAGCACCGCGAGGCCGCCTTCCTTCGAGAACGCATGCTCGTACGAACGGATGCAGCCTTCGGCGCGGTCGAGGTCGAGGCTCGGCCAGCGCGTGTCCTGGCTGAACGCGACCTGCGTCGGGATGCCGGCCGGGCCGGCCAGGTAGAACGTGCGGACCGCCGCGTCTTCCGTGCGGACGATATCCCACTGGTCGAGCGCATCCTTCAGCGTCGGCGCGTGCACGGTCGGCACGTCGGTGTGCAGCTTGCCGGCGCGGTCGAGCTCGCCGAGGATCGCCATGATGCCGCCCGCGCGGTGCACGTCCTCGATGTGGTACTTGTTCGTGTTCGGCGCGACCTTGCACAGCTGCGGCACGATGCGCGACAGGCGATCGATGTCCTTCATCGTGAAGTCGATGCCGGCTTCCTGCGCGATCGCCAGCAGGTGCAGGATCGTGTTCGTCGAGCCGCCCATCGCGATATCGAGCGTCATTGCGTTCTCGAACGCCTTGAAGCCGACCGAGCGCGGCAGCAAGCGCATGTCGTCCTGCTCGTAGTGCTGGCGGGTCAGCTCGACGATGCGGCGGCCGGCGCGCTTGAACAGCTGTTCGCGATCGGCGTGCGTGGCCACCACCGTGCCGTTGCCGGGCAGCGACAGGCCGAGCGCCTCAGTCAGGCAGTTCATCGAGTTGGCGGTGAACATGCCCGAGCACGAACCGCAGGTCGGGCACGCCGAGCGTTCGACTTCGGCGACGTCGGCGTCCGAATACGACTGGTCGGCCGCGATCACCATCGCGTCGACGAGGTCGAGCTTCTTCAGTTCGACGGTCTTGGTGACCGGGTTCGCGAGACGCGTCTTGCCGGCTTCCATCGGGCCGCCCGACACGAAGATCACCGGAATGTTGAGGCGCATCGCGGCCATCAGCATCCCCGGCGTGATCTTGTCGCAGTTCGAGATGCATACCATCGCGTCCGCGCAGTGCGCGTTCACCATGTATTCGACCGAGTCGGCGATGATGTCGCGGCTCGGCAGCGAGTAGAGCATGCCGTCATGGCCCATCGCGATGCCGTCGTCGACGGCGATCGTGTTGAATTCCTTCGCGACGCCGCCGGCGGCCTCGATCTCGCGCGCGACGAGCTGGCCGAGATCCTTCAGGTGCACGTGCCCGGGCACGAACTGCGTGAACGAGTTGACGACCGCGATGATCGGCTTCGAGAAATCGTCGTCTTTCATGCCGGTGGCGCGCCACAGCGAGCGCGCACCTGCCATGTTGCGGCCGGCGGTGGAGGTTTTGGAACGGTATGTGGGCATGGTGATGGCTGAAGAAATATCGCGGAAAAGGGTGGAGGCACGGGAATAAAGGCCTCTCGCGCGCCCGTGCGAACAACCTCTTGAGCTGCGCCCTGGGCAAACTTGGCGATTATCCCACAGCCGCCGGGCGTGCGGCGCCCGCGGGAGCGGGCGAGCGGCGCGGGCGGTGCGCCGCGCAGGGGGCGCGGAGGACATCGTCGGCCGAACCGGACGGCGGCTTCATCGCCCGTCCTGCCGGCGATGAAGCCGCCGTCCGGGATCGCGCGTCAGTCGAGCAGCGTCAGGATTTCGTCGTACAGCGCCTTCGGAATCCGCACGCCGTGCGCGATGCTGCGCGCGCGGGCGTCGAAGCGCCGTTGCGACGGCAGCCGCGCGCCTTGCCCGGTGATCGACGCGAACATCCGTTCGCCGCGCGCGAGGCCCGCGTCGAGTTCGTCGCCGAGGAACACCTGCGGGTCGAACGCGATCACGAGTTCGCCATGGCACGGCGTCGCGCCGACGCCTTCGTCGAAGTCCATCGACTCCTGGCTCGTCATGTCGCCGATCAGCGCGCCGCCGAGCAACTCGACCATCGCCGCGAGCGCCGAGCCCTTGTGGCCGCCGAAGGTGCGCATCGCGCCCTGCAGCGCGGCCTTCGGATCGGTGGTCGGCTGGCCGTCGGCATCGATCGCCCAGTGCGGCGGGATCGCCTTGCCCTGTTTCGCGTGCAGCTCGATGTCGCCGCGCGCGATCGCGCTGGTCGCGAAGTCGAACACGAACGGCACGCCGTCCGGGCGCGGCCACGCGAACGCGATGGGGTTCGTGCCGAACACCGGTTCGCGGCCGCCTTCCGGCGCGACCCAGCTGTGGCTCGGGTTCATCGCGATGCCGACCAGCCCCTCGGCGGCGATCGCCTCGACCTCGGGCCACAGTGCCGAGAAGTGGTAGCAGCGGTTGATCGCCATCGCGGCGATCCCGTGCTGCTTCGCCATCTCGACGAGCACCGGCAGGCCGGTCTCGAAGCTCAGCAGCGAGAAGCCGCGATGCGCGTCGACCGCGACGATCGACGACGACAGCCGGCGCAGCGTCGGCACGGCCTGCGGATCGACCTTGCCCTTCTTCAGCGAACGTACGCACACGAGCAGCCGGTACACGCCGTGCGAGTGGCACTCGTCGCGCTGGCCTTGCGTGATCACGCGGGCGATCGCCTGCGCGTGCGCATCGGACATCCCGTGGTGCGTCAGCACCCGCAGCGCGAGCGCGTGCACCTCATCGAGCGACAGGACGACTTCGGCGAGCGGCTCAGACATTGCGCGCTTCCCGCGGCGCGGGCACGCCGTCGATGCGTTGCGGCACATTCAGCGGGTTGCCGTTTCGGATGGCGTCGGGCAGCAGCGCGTCCGGCACGTCCTGGTACGACACGGGGCGCAGGAAACGCTCGATCGCGCGTGCGCCGACCGACGTGGTGCGCGTGTCGGACGTGGCCGGGAACGGGCCGCCGTGGACCATCGCATGACCGACCTCGACGCCGGTGCCGAAGCCGTTGACGAGAATGCGGCCGGCCTTGCGCTCGAGCGTCGGGCGCAGCGCGGCGAACAGCGCGGCGTCGCCGTCGGCGAGATGCGCGGCGATCGTCAGTTGGCCTTCGAGCGACTTCAGCACGCGATGCAGCGTGTCGGCGTCCGGGCAGCGCACGATCAGCGACGCGGGGCCGAACACTTCGTCACGCAGTTCGGGGTGGGCGATGAACGCGTCCGCCGACGTCACGAACAGCGCCGCGCGCGCCTGGTAGCGGCCGCCTTCCACGCCTTCCGCCAGCAGCTCGACCGCGTCATGCGCGCGCAGGGCGGCCACGCCTTGCGCATAGCTCGCGTGGATGTGCGGCGTCAGCATCGTCTGCGCGGCGGTCGCTTGCACGGCGGTGGCCGCCGCGGCTTCGAACGCGCGCAGCGCGGGGCCGTCGACCGCGAGCACGAGGCCCGGGTTCGTGCAGAACTGGCCGGCGCCGAGGGCGAGCGATGCAACGAACTGCGGCGCGATCGTGTCGTGACGCGCGTCGAGCGCGGCCGGGAACAGCAGCACCGGGTTGATCGAGCTCATTTCCGCATAGACCGGAATCGGCTCGTGGCGCGCGGCCGCGATGTTCATCAACGCGACGCCGCCGCGGCGCGAGCCCGTGAACCCGACGGCCTTGATGCGCGGATCGGCGACGAGCGCCTGGCCGATGTCGCGCGATGTGTCGAACAGCAGCGAGAACACGCCGGCCGGCAGCCCGCATTCGCGCACGGCCTGCTGGATCGCGCGGCCGACGAGCTCGGACGTGCCCGGGTGTGCGGAGTGTGCCTTGACGATCACCGGGCAACCGGCCGCAAGTGCCGATGCGGTATCGCCGCCCGCGACCGAGAACGCGAGCGGGAAGTTCGACGCGCCGAACACGGCGACCGGCCCGATCGCGACGTTGCGCAGGCGCAGATCGACGCGCGGCAGCGGCTTGCGGTCCGGGCGGGCCGGATCGATGCGCGCATCGACGTAACCGCCGTCGCGCACGAGCGACGCGAACAGCGCGAGCTGGCCGACCGTGCGGCCGCGTTCGCCTTCGATGCGTGCGCGCGGCAGGCCGGTTTCGGTGACGCAGCGTTCGATCAGGTCGTCGCCGAGCGCCATGATGTTGCGGCCGATCGCGTCGAGAAACGCGGCGCGTTGCTCGGGGCGCGTTTCGCGATACGTGTCGAATGCTTCGTCGGCGAGCGCGCAGGCCGTCTCCAGGTCGTGCAGGCTCGCGCCGCCGAACGCGGGTTCGAGCGGTTCGCCGGTCGCGGCGGCGATCGCGTGAAGGGTGCCGTTCTGTCCGGCGATGGCCGACTGGCCGATCAGGAGCTGACCTGTGAGTTGCATGGTTCTTCCTCGGAAAATGCGGGGCCGGGCGTGGTGCGCCCGGCCGGAGTGGAAAGGGGAAAGCGGGTGCGTCAGTCTTCGTCGTCTTCGAGCTGCAGCTTGTCGGACCGGATGCCGGTATTGGCGCCCCAGTAGAAGATGACGAGCGCGACGGCCGCGACGACGACCGTGTCGTACGGATGCGCGAGCTGGCCCGTGCCGCCGAAGCCGCCGAAGTACGACAGCACGATCATGGCCGCGTAGAACGCGATCAGCCACGCGGACGAACGCACCTGCTCGGCGAGGCTCAGGTGTGCGGTCGGCACCCAGCGGCGGCACGCGAGATAGACGACGAACATCACGATCTGCAGGCCGAGCAGCCAGGACACCGTGCCCCAGCCCGACCAGTAGACGATCAGCGCGGCGATCACGAACGACGCGGGGCCGGTGATGCCGAACGCCACCGCGCGGAACGGCCGCGGCAGGTCGGGCGCGGTGCGGCGCAGTGCGGCGACCGACACGGGCGCGACGGCATAGCTCAGCACGAGCGCGGCCGACACGATGTTGATCAGCGCTTCCCACGACGGGAACGGCATCGTCCAGAAGATCGCGAGGCCGAACGTGAGCCACAGGCCCGCGCGCGGGATGCCCGATGCTTCGTCGACGCGCGTGAACACCTTGAAGAACGTGCCCGTCTTCGCCCAGCCGTACACGACGCGCGGCGTCGCGTTCATGTAGATGTTGCCGCAGCCGCTCGGCGAGATCATCGCGTCGGCCACCACCATCACTGCAAGCCAGCCCACGCCGAGCGCGAGCGCGATGTCGCGGTACGGCAGCGAGAAGGCCTTGCTCACGTCGTGCCAGCCGGCGGCGAGCATGTCGGTCGGGATGCTGCCGATGAACGCGAGCTGCAGCAGCACGTAGATCAGCGTGGACAGCAGGATCGACAGGATCAGCGCGATCGGGATCGTGCGCTGCGGATCGCGCACTTCGCTCGCGACCGACACGATCGGCGTGAGGCCGAGGTACGCGAAGATGATGCCGCCGGCCGACACGGCCATCTCGATGCCCGGCATGCCGAACGGCGCGAAGCCGTGCGCGGTCAGGTTGGCGGGCTTGAAGAACGTGAACAGCACCGCGATCACCGACAGCGGCACGATGAACTTGAAGATGCTGATGATGTTGTTCGCCTTCGCGAACGTCTTCACGCTCGAGTAGTTCAGGTAAAAGAAGAAGCACAGCAGCGCGGCCTGCACGAGCCAGCCGAGCGTCGTCGGGTCGCTCGATCCGGCTTTGGTGAGGCCGGGGAACCACGCGGCCGCGTACTGGCGCGCGGCGACCACTTCGATCGCGATCAGGCTCGAGAACGCGATCAGCGTGATGAAGCCCATCAGGTAGCCGAGCAGCGGGCCGTGCGAGAACACCGGGTAGCGGACCACGCCGCCCGCGCGCGGCAGCGCGGCGCCGAGCTCGCAGTAGACGATGCCGAGCAGCAGCACCGCGAAGCCGCCGAGGAGCCACGAGAAGATGCCGGCCGGGCCGGCGATCGTCGACACGTGGCTCGCGGCGAACAGCCACCCCGAACCGAAGATTGCCCCGAGACCGATGAACGTCAGGTCGGTCAGCGACAACTGCTTCTTGAACTTGCCGTGACCGCCGTCGGCGGGCACGGAACGGGAAAGCGGGACGGACGGGTGTGTGTTGCCTTGGCCTGGCATGGGTTTGTCTCCTGGGAAATATCGGGGCAGGTGTGGCTTGCGCCGCGCTCCGGCGGCGCAACTGCGCACACCTGCCGGCCGGCGTGCGACCGGTTCGAACGACCGGGGCGGGCCGAGGGCCGTTCGTGCGCAGCGCGGACTGGCGTTGCAGCGAACGGGCCCGCGCGGGCCATGCCGAACCGGAAGTGGCGATGCGACGGGGGGAGGCCGTTGCACCGCCGGGGGAAATCGGTCAGCGGTTCGCCCGGTTCTGTTCGGCGCGGTGCGCGGCGTCGAAAGCGATGGAAGCGCCCGGTGCGAACCGGTTGCTGAGGGCGGGGATAACTCCGGTCCGCTGGATGGCGTTTCGGCTCACTGCAATCTCCTGCTTCGTATCGACCGACGACAGGTGCGTCGACGTGCAACCAGTATCGCCGTGCAAACACCCGTCACGCTTGAGCCGTATCGCGGAGCAGAATGACGAAATCGGCACAGTGGCCGGAAGGGCCGCGAACGGCGTTTCGCACTATGCCGATTTCGTCGCCGTCCTCATCGAAAAGCCACAAGCGGACGGACGCGCGACGGAGGAAGCTATGCTCCTTTCCCCACTTCGGACGGCTCATGATGAAGCGCATCCAGATCATCGATTCGCACACGGGCGGCGAACCCACGCGGCTCGTCGTGTCCGGTTTCCCCTCGCTCGGCAACGGCACGATGGCCGAGCGCCGCGACGTGCTCGCGCGCGAGCATGATCGCTATCGCACCGCGTGCATTCTCGAGCCGCGCGGCAGCGATGTGCTGGTCGGCGCGCTGCTGTGCGAACCCGTGTCGCCGGAGGCTGCGGCCGGCGTGATCTTCTTCAACAACAGCGGTTACCTCGGGATGTGCGGGCACGGCACGATCGGCGTCGTGCGCACACTGCATCACATGGGCCGCATCGAGCCGGGCGTGCACCAGATCGAAACGCCGGTCGGCACCGTCGAGGCGACGCTGCACGACGACCTGTCGGTCAGCGTGCGCAACGTGCTCGCGTACCGCCATGCGAAGGCCGTCAACGTCGACGTGCCGGGTTACGGCCCCGTGAAGGGCGACATCGCGTGGGGCGGCAACTGGTTCTTCCTGATCAGCGATCACGGCCAGCGCGTGGCCGGCGACAACGTCGCGGCGCTGACCGCCTATTCGTCCGCGGTGCGTGCAGGGCTCGAGCGCGCGGGCATCACCGGCGCGAACGGCGGCGAGATCGACCATATCGAACTGTTCGCGGACGATCCCGAGCACGACAGCCGCAGCTTCGTGCTGTGCCCGGGCCATGCGTACGACCGGTCGCCGTGCGGCACCGGCACGAGCGCGAAGCTCGCGTGCCTCGCGGCCGACGGCAAGCTCGAACCGGGCGTCGCATGGCGGCAAGCGAGCGTGATCGGCAGCGTGTTCCAGGCGAGCTATGCGCAGGCCGACGGCGGCATCGTGCCGACGATCCGCGGCAGCGCGCACCTGAGCGCGGAAGCGACGCTGCTGATCGAGGAAGACGATCCGTTCGGCTGGGGCATCGTGTCGTGAGCGAGACCCGGACCGACGTCGTCGTGATCGGCGCCGGCATCGTCGGCGCGGCGTGTGCGCATGAACTCGCGCAGCGCGGGCTGCGCGTGCTCGTCGTCGACGACGCGAGCGGCGGTGCAACCGGCGCCGGCATGGGGCACCTCGTCGCGATGGACGACAACGCGGCCGAGCTCGCGCTGAGCCATTATTCGATCGAACTGTGGCGCGCGCTCGCCGGCGAGATGCCGGAAGGCTGCGCGTACCGCAACTGCGGCACGCTGTGGCTCGCGGCCGATGCCCACGAGATGGACCTCGCACGCACCAAGCAGGCGACGCTCGCCGCGCACGGCGTGGCGGGCGAACTGATCGACGCGGCGACGCTCGCTCAATGGGAGCCGATGCTGCGGGCGGGCCTCGGCGGCGCGCTGAAGATTCCCGGCGACGCGATTCTCTATGCACCCGTCGCCGCGAGCTGGCTGTTGCAGCGCGCGCCGGGCATCACGTTGCGGCGCGATCGCGCGGTGGCGGTCGACGGCGCGAGCGTGACGCTCGCGAGCGGCGACACGCTGCGTGCGGAACGCGTCGTCGTCGCGAACGGCGTCGCCGCGCGCACGCTGTTACCAGAATTGCCGCTGCGTCCGAAGAAGGGGCACCTGCTGATCACCGACCGCTATCCGCGCCAGGTGTCGCACCAGCTCGTCGAGCTTGGTTATGCGGCGAGCGCGCATGCGAGCGACGGTACGTCGGTCGCATTCAACGTGCAGCCGCGGCCGACCGGCCAACTGCTGATCGGCTCGTCGCGCCAGTTCGACACCGAGGACGCACGCATCGAGCCGCCGGTCCTCGCACGCATGCTGCGCCGCGCGGCCGGCTACCTGCCGGAGCTGGCCGACCTGAACGGGATTCGCGCATGGACGGGCTTCCGTTCCGCGAGCCCTGACGGCCTGCCGCTGCTCGGCGAACATCCGGCGCGGCCGGGCGTGTGGCTCGCGGTCGGGCACGAAGGGCTCGGCGTGACGACCGCGCCGGGCAGTGCGCGGCTCATCGCCGCGCTGATGACCGGCGAACGGCCGCCCATCGACATCGAACCGTATTTGCCGGGACGTTTCCTGACGACGTCCCCCGTAGCCGGAGCGCTGACATGAAACGACCCCCACGCTCACTTCGTTCGCTTGGGGGGACGCAGTCCCCCCATCCCTCGAAGGCCGATTCCCGTACGTGCAGGGCGGCCCGGCGGAGGCTGACATGAAACGACCCCCACGCTCACTTCGTTCGCTTGGGGGGACGCAGTCCCCCCATCCCTCAAAGGCCGATTCCCATACGTGCAGGGCGGCCCGGCGGAGGCTGACATGATCATTCATCTGGACGGCCGCGCGCTGACGGTGGCCGACGGTGCGACCGTCGCGACTGCCATCTCGGCGAGCGGCGACGACACGACGCGTGTGTCGTGCACGGGTGCGGCGCGTGCGCCGTTTTGCGGTATGGGCATCTGCCAGGAGTGCAGGATGACGATCGACGGCCGCCGTCGTCTGGCTTGCCAGACGCTGTGCCGCGACGGGATGCGGGTGGAGCGCACGCGATGAAACAGGAACGACTGAGCGTCGACGTCGCGATCGTCGGCGCGGGCCCGGCCGGGCTGTCGGCGGCGCGGGCCGCCGCACGAAGCGGTGCGACGGTCGCGATCGTCGACGACAACCCGCGCGCGGGCGGGCAGATCTGGCGCCAGGCGGCGGCCGCGACGCCCGTGCCGGCCGCGGCGGAACGTCTTGCGGTGCTGCGTCAGCCGAACGTCAAGCATCTCGCGGCCACGCGCATCGTCGCCGAAACGCAGCCGGGCACGCTGCTGCTCGAGGACGACGAGCGCGGGTTCCTGCTCGAATTTCGCACGCTGATCGTGTGCTGTGGCGCGCGCGAGTTGCTGCTGCCGTTCCCGGGCTGGACGCTGCCGGGCGTGACCGGCGCGGGCGGCCTGCAGGCGCTGATCAAGTACGGCCTCGATGTGCGCGGGCAGCGCACCGTGATCGCCGGCAGCGGCCCGCTGCTGCTCGCGAGCGCGGCGACGGCCCGTCAGGCCGGCGCGCAGGTATCGCACGTGCTCGAACAGGCCGCGTGGAGCGATGTGGCCGGTTTCGGCGCGGGGCTGTGGCGCTGGCCGTCGAAACTCGCGCAAGCCGCGAAGCTCGTCACGACCGCCTACCGGCCCAATGCATATGTCGTCGAAGCGTTCGGCGACAAGCGGCTCGAACGCGTGCGGATCCGGCAGGGCGAGCGCGAGTTCGAGGTCGACTGCGACCGGCTCGCATGCGGCTTCGGCCTCGTGCCGAATACCGTGCTGCCGAGCCATCTCGGCTGCCGGATCGAGAACGGCGCGGTCGTGGTCGACGCACACCAGTACACGAGCCGCGACGGGTGTTTCGCGGCGGGCGAGTGCACGGGTGTCGGCGGCAGCGAACTGGCGATGGTCGAAGGCGAGATCGCGGGCTACGCGGCCACCGGGCAGACAGCGCCGCTGGCCGCACTGGTTGCGCAGCGCGCGCGCTGGCAGGCGTTCGCGGATGCGGTGCGCGAGCGCTTCGCGATCCGCGAGCCGATCCGCCGGCTCGCGCGGCCCGATACGCTGCTGTGCCGTTGCGAGGACGTGCGCTTCGACGCGGTCGCGCCGGCGCCGGGCTGGACGGCCGCGAAGCTGCAGACGCGCTGCGGGATGGGTGCATGCCAGGGCCGCGTGTGCGGCGCGGCCGCGCAGGCGCTGTTCGGCTGGACGCCGCCGGTGCCGCGAACGCCGCTCGTGCCCGCACGGGTCGGCACGTTGATGCTGGACGACACGGCGTCCTGCGACGGCGCCTGATGCGTCACGGCGAAGCGCCCGGTTCGCGCCGGGCCGCTTCGCCGCTCATTCCACCTTCACTTTCTCCCATCCGCCCACCTGCGGCGCCGCACAGGCACGCAGGCACTCGATCGCGGCGGCCACGGCCGCGCGATTCGCGCTGTCCGGGTGCCAGTACATCGATACCGCGCCCTGACCCTCGAGCCGCATCGGCAGGATGCGGATCGCGTTCAATTGCTCGAAGCGCCGCGCGGCACGATGCGAAGCGACGCCCAGCAGGTCGGTGTTGTTCAGCAGCGTGAGGTTCAGGATCGACGAATTCGATTCGACGCAGTGCGGCGGCTGCACGCGGCCGGCGGCCGTCAGCGCGACCTGCAGCGCGTTGTGCACGGGCGTGCCTGGCGGCCAGACGATCCACGAGTGGGCCAGCACCTCGTCCCAGCCGACCGATGCCGCGCCGACGAGCGGGTGATCGGGCCGCGCGACGAACACCACCGGATCGACATACAGCGCTTCGGCGTGCAGGTGCGGATCGACGGACGCCGAGCCGGAACGGCCGACGACGATGTCCAGCTCGCCGCGCGCGAGCTGCGGCATCAACTGGTTCATCGTGCTCTCCGCGAGCCGCACCTGCGCACGCGGCATCCGCTTCAGCAACTGCGATACCGCGAGCGGCACCGTGTCGGCGGCCGCCACGCCCGACGTGCCGATCGTGACCAGGCCGCTGCCGCCTTCGCGCAGTGCGGCCATGTCGTCGCGCGCGACGTCGAGCTGCGCCTCCACGCGGCGTGCATGCTCGATCAACGCGTCGCCGTAGGCCGTCGGCCGCAAGCCGCGCGCATGCCGCTCGAACAGCGGCAGCCCGACGTCCTCTTCGAGTTCCTTCAGCCATTTCGACAGCGCGGGCTGGGTGGTCGCGAGCGCCGCCGCCGACTGGCTCAGGTTGCCCGTGCTGGCCAGGCTCAGCAGGACCTGCAGGTGCCGCAATCGCAGCCGGTGGGTCCAGTCCATTGCACGCTCCGTATCGGAAGGTATATCCGAAATCATATGGATTAGATGATTTCGCCATTTTACTGGGTATGTCTGCGTCGAATATAAATGCGCTAACGGACTGCGGCATGCGGTCCCCGACCCGACACAGCGCCGACCGCGATCGGCCGCCCCAAGGAGACATCATGACCAGCCGACACCCGGATACATCGCGCGCCGACTACTACGCCAGGATCGCCGAGCAACGCCTCGCGCCGTTGTGGGAATCGCTGCATAACCTCGTGCCGAAAACGCCGCAGCCCGCCGCGCTGCCCGCGATCTGGAAGTACGCGCAGGTGCGCGACCTGGTGATGCAGGCCGGTAGCGTGATCAGCGCGGAAGAAGCCGTGCGCCGCGTGCTGGTGCTGGAGAACCCGGGGCTGCCCAGCAAGTCGAGCATGACGCCGACCCTGTACGCAGGCCTGCAGCTGATCCTGCCCGGCGAGATCGCGCCGAGCCACCGGCATACGCAGTCGGCGCTGCGCTTCATCGTCGAAGGCAAGGGCGCCTGGACCGCGGTGAACGGCGAGCGCACGACGATGCATCCGGGCGACTTCATCATCACGCCGTCGTGGGCGTGGCACGACCACGGCAACCCGTCGGTGGAAGACGGCGGCGAGCCGGTCGTGTGGCTCGACGGGCTCGACATCCCGCTCGTCGCGAACCTCGACGCGGGCTTCGCGGAAAACTATCCGGAAGCCGAGCAGCCCGTCAGCCGCGCGGAAGGCGATAGCTTCGCGCGCTTCGGCCACAACATGGTGCCGGTGCGGCATCGCGTCGGCGACCCGACGTCGCCGGTGTTCAGCTATCCGTATGCGCGCACCCGCGAGGCGCTCGACGCGCTGTACCGCAACGGCGAGCTCGACGCGTGGGACGGCGTGAAGCTGCGCTACGTGAACCCCACGACGGGCGGCTGGCCGATGCCGACGATTGCAACCTTCATGCAGTTCCTGCCCGCCGGGTTCGACGGCCGCACGTATCGCAGCACCGACGCGACGATCTACTGCGTCGTCGAAGGCAGCGGTACCGCGTACATCGGCGGCGACGCGTTCGCGTTCGACGCGCACGACATCTTCGTCGCGCCGTCGTGGGTGCCGGTGCGGCTGTCGGCGTCGTCCGACAGCGTGCTGTTCAGCTATTCCGACCGACCTGTGCTGTCCGCGCTGAACCTGTTGCGCGAAGCGCGCGACTGACGCGGCCGGTTGCCCCGATTTCCCCGATTTCCCCGATTCGTCCGGTGCGCTGCCGACGCGGCGCGCGGTTCTTCTTTCATGCTCACGCTGGAGCCGTTCATGACTTACGTTTTCCCGCCCGAAGCGCCGGTGGCGCTTCCCGTCGCCGGTAGCGACGCCCGCTTCGCGGTGCGCCGCGTGTACTGCGTCGGCCGCAACTACGCGGCCCATGCGCGCGAAATGGGCTTCGATCCCGATCGCGAGCCGCCGTTCTTCTTCTGCAAGCCTGCCGATTCGATCGTGCCGGTCGCCTACGGCGAAACGCTCGATCTCGCGTATCCGTCGCAGACGCAGAACTACCACTACGAAGCCGAGCTCGTCGCGGTGATCGGCAAGGGCGGGGCGGACATTCCGCTCGAACGCGCGCTCGAGCACGTGTGGGGCTATGCGGTCGGCCTCGACATGACGCGCCGCGACCTGCAGATGAAGATGCGCGAGATGGGCCGGCCGTGGGAAATCGGCAAGGCGTTCGATCGTTCCGCGCCGATCGGCCCCGTGCATCCGGCGAGCGAAGTCGGTCATTTCGAGCAGGCCGGCGTGTGGCTGACCGTCAACGGTGCGACGAAGCAGAAGAGCGACGTGTCGCACCTGATCTGGTCGGTCGCGGAAACGGTGGCCGACCTGTCGAAGTTCTTCCGCCTCGAACCGGGCGACGTGATCTTCACCGGCACGCCGGAAGGTGTCGGCGCGGTGGTCAAGGGCGACGTGATGCAGGTCGGCATCGAGCGTCTCGGCGAACTGGCCGTGCGCGTGGTCTGACGCACGCTCCTCGCTTTCCTCGAAAGGTCACATCGTGCAATTGCATAGCTTCTTCAACAGTTCGACATCCTATCGGGTGCGCATCGCGCTCGCGCTGAAAGGACTGCCGTACGACACGCTGCCCGTGAACATCCGCACGGGCGAGCACCGCGAGGCCGGCTACGTCGCGCGGGTGAATCCGTCGGCGTCGGTGCCGGCGCTGGTCGACGGCGATTTCCGTCTCGGCCAGTCGCTCGCGATCATCGACTACCTCGACCAGATTCATCCGGCGCCGCGGCTGATTCCGCTCGAACCGCGGCAGCGCGCGCGCGTGCTGGAACTCGCGACGCTGATCGCATGCGACATCCATCCGATCAACAACCTGCGCGTGCTGCGCTACCTCGACAGCGAACTGCAGGTCACGCCGCAGCAGAAGAGCGCGTGGTACCGGCACTGGGTCGCGGAAGGGATGGCCGGCGTCGAGCGGCTGCTCGCGCGTGCGGACACCGGTCCGTGGTGTTTCGGCGATGCGCCGACGCTCGCCGACGTATGCCTCGTGCCGCAGGTCGCGAACGCGCTGCGGATGGATTGCGACCTGGGCGCGTATCCGCGCAGCCTGGCGATTTATGAACACGCTCGGCGCGAGCCGGCATTCGACGCGGCGCAGCCGCAGCGGCAACCGGACTACGTCGCGTAAAACGAAGCAGGAGACAGACATGGACGAGACAAACAACACAGGCCGGCGCGTACTCGTGATCGGCGGCGGTATCGGCGGGCTCGCGACCGCGCTGGCGCTCGCGCGCCAGGGCATTCGCGTGAAGCTGCTCGAGCAGGCCGCGCAAATCGGCGAGATTGGCGCGGGCATCCAGCTTGCCGCGAATGCGTTCAACGCGCTCGACGCGCTGGGTGTCGGCGAGGCCGCGCGCAGCCGCGCGGTGTTCACCGACCGGCTGCAGCTGATGGATGCGGTCGATGCGCGGGAAGTCGCGTGCATCGATACGGGGGCCGCGTATCGCGAACGCTTCGGCAACCCGTATGCGGTGATCCATCGCGCGGACATTCAGCTGTCGATCTACGAGGCGGTCAAGGATCATCCGCTGATCGAATTCCGGACCAGCACGCAGGTGTGCGGGTTCGAGCAGGACGACAACGGCGTGACCGTGACCGACCAGCACGGCGAGCGCTATCGCGCCGACGCGGTGATCGGTTGCGACGGCGTGAAGTCCGCGATCCGGCACGCGCTGATCGGCGACGCGCATCGCGTGACGGGACACGTCGTGTACCGCGCGGTGGTCGACGTCGACAACATGCCGAAGGATCTGCAGATCAATGCGCCGGTCGTCTGGGCCGGCCCGCATTGCCATCTCGTCCACTATCCGCTGCGCGGCGGACGGCAGTACAACCTCGTCGTCACGTTCCACAGCCGCGAGCAGGAAACCTGGGGCGTGCGCGACGGCAGCAAGGAGGAAGTGCTGTCGTACTTCGACGGCATCCATCCGCTGCCGAAGCAGATGCTCGACCGGCCGACGTCGTGGAAGCGCTGGGCGACCGCCGATCGCGATCCGGTCGAGCACTGGAGCGCGGGCCGCGCGACGGTGCTCGGCGACGCCGCGCATCCGATGACGCAATACATCGCGCAGGGCGCGTGCCAGGCGCTCGAGGATGCGGTGACGCTCGGCGCGGCCGTCGCGCAGACGGACGGCGATTTCGAGGCCGCGTTCGCGCTGTACGAGCGCGTGCGGATTCCGCGCACGGCGCGCGTGCTGTATTCGGCGCGCGAGATGGGGCGGATCTATCACGCGAAGGGCGTCGAGCGGCAGGTGCGCAATGCGCTGTGGGTCGGACGCACGCAGGCGCAGTTCTACGACGCGCTCGACTGGCTGCACGGCTGGCGCGCGGAGGATTGCCTGAAGTCCGTCGCCTGACGCACTTCAGCCCGAATCCGGCGGCGCGCATTCCAACGACATCGCGCGCGACCGCCTTCATGGAGGAGACATCATCATGGCCAATACGCTGTCCATCGACGTCAGCGAATGGATCGACCGGCATCGCGTTGCACCGTTTCAGGTCGCGATCGTCGTGCTGTGCTTCCTGATCGTCGCGATCGACGGTTTCGACACGGCATCGATCGGGTTCATCGCCCCCGTCATCCGCGCGGAATGGGGGCTGTCGCCCGCGCAGCTCGCGCCGGTATTCGGCGCGGGGCTCGCCGGGCTGATGGCCGGCGCGCTCGTGTTCGGGCCGTTCGGCGACCGGTTCGGCCGCAAGCGCCTGCTGCTCGCTTGCGTTGCTTGCTTCGGCATCGCGAGTGCCGCGTCGGCGAGCGCGGGCGGTTTGACCGAATTGATCGCGTGGCGCTTCGTGACGGGCCTCGGGCTCGGCGGCGCGATGCCGAACGCGATCACGCTGACGTCCGAGTATTGCCCCGCGCGCCGGCGCTCGCTGCTCGTGACGACGATGTTCTGCGGTTTCACGATCGGCTCCGCGCTCGGTGGGCTCGCGGCCGCGTCGCTGATCGAACGCGACGGCTGGCGCGCGGTGCTCGTCGTCGGCGGTGCCGCGCCGCTGCTGCTCCTGCCGGTGCTCGCGTGGCGGCTGCCGGAGTCGGTGCGCTACCTCGTCAACACCGGCGCGGCGCGCGAGCGGATCGCGGCGATGCTCGAGCGTATCGCACCGGACCCGCATCTCGCGCACGCATCATTCGTCGCACCGCGCGGCAAGCCGGCCGGTTCGCCGCTCGGCCGCCTGTTCGGCGCCGACCTGCTGCGCGGCACGCTGCTGCTGTGGCTCACGTTCTTCATGAGCCTGCTCGTCATCTACCTGCTGTCGAGCTGGCTGCCGACACTGTTGCGCACGACCGGCGCGACGCTGCAGACGGCCGCGCGCGTGACCGCGATGTTCCAGGTCGGCGGCACGCTCGGCGCGATCGTGCTCGGCGGGCTGATGGACCGCTTCGATCCGCATCGCGTGCTCGGATGCAGCTATGTGGCGGCCGGTGTGTTCGTCGCGGCGATCGGCGTGCTGGCCGCGTCGCCGGCGGGCGCCGCGCTGGTTGTGTTCGCGGCCGGCTTCTGCGTGTCGGGCTCGCAGGTCGGCGCGAATGCGTTGTCGGCCGCGTTCTACCCGACCGAGTGCCGAACCACGGGCGTGAGCTGGGCGAACGGGATCGGCCGCAGCGGGTCGGTCGTCGGGTCGATGGCGGGCGGTGCGATGCTCGCGATGGGGCTGCCGTTGTCGACCGCATTCGCATTCGTCGCGGTGCCGTGCGTGATCGCCGGGATCGCGGTGCTGGTGCTTGGCGCGGTACGGGCCGGCGCGAAGCGCGCGGCGGCGGCCGATGCGATTGCCGGCGAACAGGCGTAGCGGAGCGATGCGAGGGCGGTGCTGAAGGCGCTTTCTCTTTCTGATCGGCGCGCGCCGGACGATGATGGTGGAGATCAATATTATATAAGTTGATATAATATTGATCCGTTAATCGTATGCCATCGACCTCATGAACGCCGATCCTTCCTCCGGGCTGCCCGAGCCCGATCAGATGCGCGCCGCCGCCGAGTCGGCGTGCGCGCTGCTCAAGGTGCTGTCCAATCCCGACCGGTTGCTGTTGCTGTGCGAACTGTCGCAGGGCGAATGCTGCGTGAGCGATCTCGAGGCGCGGCTGGATATTCGCCAGCCGACGCTGTCGCAGCAGCTCGGCGTGTTGCGGGACAACGCGCTCGTCCGCACGCGCCGCGAGGGCAAGAACATCCACTATTCGCTCGACAGCCCGGCCGCGATCGCGGTGATGGGCGTGCTGTACGAACAGTTTTGCGGCCCGGCCGCGAAGGGGACTCGCCATGCAGCTTGATGCGCTTCATTTCACGCCGTGGCTGTCGCTTGCCGGCGGCGTGCTGATCGGGCTGGCGGCCGCGTGGCTCGTCGCGTTCAACGGGCGGATCGCCGGAATCAGCGGCATCGTCGGCAGCCTGTTCACGGCCGGTGGCGCGGAGCGCGACTGGCGTGCCGCATTCGTCGCCGGGCTGATCGCCGCGCCGCTGATGATGCGTATCGCCGGTGCCGCCGTGACGCCGCAGGTCGATGCAGGCTGGGGAGCGTTGCTGGCGGCCGGCCTGCTGGTCGGGATCGGCACGCGCTATGCGGGCGGATGCACGAGCGGTCACGGCGTCTGCGGGCTGTCGCGCGGTGCGGCGCGATCGATCGTCGCGACGGCGGTGTTCATGGTCGCGGGTTTCGCGACCGTATTCGTGCAACGGCACGTGCTGGGGGGCTGACATGCAGGCAGGATTCGCGTTTCTGGCGGGGCTGCTGTTCGGCGTCGGCCTCATCGTGTCGGGGATGGCCAACCCGCAGAAGGTGCTCGGTTTTCTCGACCTGGCAGGCCGCTGGGATCCATCGCTCGCGTTCGTGATGGCCGGCGCGATCGGCGTCGCCGTGTTCGCGTTCGCATGGGCGAAGCGCCGGACGCGGTCGTTGCTCGGCCTGCCGATCCAGTGGCCGGCCGCGCGGACGATTACCGTGCGCCTCGTCGCCGGGAGCGCCGTGTTCGGCATCGGCTGGGGGCTTGCCGGGTTCTGCCCGGGGCCGGCGATCGTGTCGATCGGACTCGGGTCGGTCAAGGGCATCGCGTTCGTCGTCGCGATGCTGGTCGGGATGGCGTTGTTCGAATGGATCGAGCGCGCACGGAAGGCGCGATAGCAGGGCGGGGCTGCTGCGGACGACGTTGTTGTCGGCCCGGTCGAGTCGGCCCGGCGCGGTGAGGGTGCCGGACGGGATCGCGCTCGACGTCGGGGCCGGCGACACGGCGGCCACGTGACGACACCGCGTCAGGATTGCTCGCGCACATGCCGCTCGCCGAATCGCTGCGCGGACATCCGGCGCAGCCACGCGCGCCACGCGGCGAACACGCCGGGCCGGGCCGCGGGTTCCGCGACGGTCGCGACGACCGGCCCGGCACCGCCGGCGGACAACGCCACGTGACCGGCCGTCTCGATCGTCAGACATTCGCCTTCGTCGAGCACGCGGCGAACGTATCTCGGAGCATCAGGCAGCCAGTCGAGCCCGCCGTGCCGCAACGTGACCGCGAGCGCGCCGTCGAGCACGATGACCTGGCTGCCCTTGTCGAACCACGCAAAGTGGCCTTGGCCGGCGTCGAGCCGAATGTCTTGCGTTCGCATGGCGAGTCCTTTTCCCGGTTGCGCAGCCCCGCGACGGCGAGGCGACAGCGTGCAATCAGGTTAGGGAAACGCGCGCGGGCAGGACAGATTCAGGGGACGGGAATCTGTTACGGTGCAGGCGACGATTTCGTACTGCTGTATCGGTGGGTTTCCCGCGAATCTGTATCTGGCGTGCGCCAGGGCGCGCGGGCACGATGACCCGCATGACGCCCATCACCGACCCGTCCCGCACGCCTTTGCCGATGGCCGGCGAGCCGCTTTACGAACGGCTCGCCGAGCATTACCGCCGCATCATCGCGGCCGGCACGCTGTCGCCCGGCGACCGAATGCCGTCGGTGCGCGCATTCATGGCGCAGCACGGTGTGAGCCTGTCGACCGCGATCCAGGCGTTTCGGCGGCTCGAGGATACGGGCTGGTGCGAAGCCAGGCCGCGCTCGGGCTACTTCGTGCGACGCCGCGCGGCGGCCGCGCTCGACACGCTGCCGGAAAGCGACGGGCCGCCGCTGCGCGTCGAGCCGCCGTTCGCGGGGCTGCACGAACGCGTGTCGCGCGTGATCGATCGCGCGAATGCGATGCCCGATGCGCTGAATCTCGGTGGCGCGTCCGCGCTGGCGACGCTGTATCCGGCCGAGCGCCTGCAGGCGTTGGCGATCCGGCTGCTGCGGCGCAAGCCGACGCTGCTGACCGACGCGGGGCCGGTCGGCGGGTCGCCCGAATTCCGGCAGACGATGGCCAAACGCGCGCTGTCGTACGGCGTGACCGTGGCGCCGGACGACGTGATGTCGACGAGCGGCGGCGTCGATGCCGTGAATCTCGCACTGCGCGCGGTGGCGCGCCCCGGCGACACGATCGCGATCGAATCGCCGGCCTTTTTCGGCTTGATCCAGCTGCTCGAAAGCCTCGGCCTGCGTGCGCTCGAGATTCCGGCCAGCCCGACGACCGGGCTGTCGATCGAAGCGCTCGACGTGGCGCTGACCGCGTACCCGGACATTCGGGCCGTGGTGGTCGTGCCGAACCTGCAGAACCCGCTCGGCAGCGTGATGCCCGACGAACGCAAGGCCGCGCTGGTCGCACTGTGTTCGCGTCACGGTGTAGCCGTGATCGAGGACGAGCCGTATCGCGAGCTCGTCGAAGCGCCGCACGCGGTGAAGCCCGTAAAGGCATGGGATCGCGACGGCACGGTGATCTACTGCCCGTCGTTCAACAAGGTGCTGGCGCCCGGGATGCGGCTCGGCTGGATGAGCGCGGGCCGCTGGCACGCGCGCGTGAAGATGCTCAAGTTCGCGCACAGCCGGCACAACGCCGCGTTGCTGCAGGCCGTCGCGGCCGAATTCGTCGGCTCGGGTGCGTTCGATCGCCACCTGCACCGGTTTCGCGAACAACTGCGCGTGCAACGCGATGTGACGATCGATGCGATCGCGCGCCATTTTCCGGCCGGCACGCGGATGAACCGGCCGCCCGGCGGCATGCTGCTGTGGATCGCGTTGCCGGACGGCGTGCGTTCCGAAGCATTGTTCGATGCCGCGTTGGCACGCGGGGTAAGGATCGCGCCAGGCGCGATCTTCTCGAATTCCGACCGCTTTGACGCGTATATCCGGCTTGCCTGCACGCGGGTGTTCGACACGGCCCATGAAGCGGCGGTCGAAACGCTCGGCCAGTTGATACGCGACGCGGCGGCCGCTGTGTGAGCGGGGCGGGTGTCGGCCGGGCTGGCGCGCTGGCGACCGGACTCGGCGGTCGCGACGGGGGCACGGGCCGA
This sequence comes from Burkholderia sp. Bp9143, assembly GCF_003853645.1. Taxonomy (GTDB): domain Bacteria; phylum Pseudomonadota; class Gammaproteobacteria; order Burkholderiales; family Burkholderiaceae; genus Burkholderia. The sequence continues at coordinate 53,534 of NZ_QTPO01000051.1, forward strand.
CCGATCCGGCACGTCGTCTGCGCGCCGGCCGGCCGCTGCGCCATGACGCGCCAACGATACGATTTCGGCGATTTCATCGGCTGACCGAGTGCGCGGCGAGGTGCTGACGGATCAGCGACAGGTAGCGATCGCCGACCGAGAAGTCGCGCGCGGCACGCGGCCGCTCCGCCTGGCGCAGCGTGGCCGGCGCGCTCACGCCCAGATACCGGCATACCGCAGACGGAAAGGGTTTGCGCGTATGCCCGAGCTGGCGCGCCGCGCGCTCGACGCGGGCGTCGCCGACCTGCGCACGCAGCCATGCCAGCACTTGGCGATCGGTGTCGTTGACGATACGGACCAGATGTTCCATCGCGCACCTCACTGTTCATAAATACAGTACTGTAAATATAACCAGTATATGAGGCGGCCGCAAGCAGGCGCACATGCACCTGTGTGGAGGTAACCATAAAACTTCCGTTTGGAAGCGATATGGTGAATTTTTAGCCGCAAGATGTAACATGACTAATGCACACCTGTGCTCGCGTTCTGGCACAGGAACCAATGGTGCGGGTGCCCCGCGAGGCTTATGGCACTTATTTGTTTAGGTTGACTGGCCGGGGTGTTGGCTATCGAGTCCGCGCCCACGTCGGCCGGAGCACCCCAGTCTGACGACTTGCGCACGTCCTATCCACGCGCTTGTTTGAAATGATGATTCGGACGCGGGGCAGTTTGTAGGGCAGCCAGCTGTATCTCCCGGATGCGATATGCGTCGTTGCTGGAGGCGAGCCCGTGCGCCCTCGCGAGGTGGGACAGTTTCCGCACACTCGGATACTCGCCCGCCTCGAGCATTTGGCGCGTTTTGGCGGAAATGTATTCCGTGAGAACCGTGTCCCGCTCTTGACGCCGTTCGTCATCGATTTTCGCGCGCAACGCTCGAGCGGCGTCGGCTACCTCGGTGCAGAGGGATGGAAAGCGCGCACTCACCAGGGCTGGCCGCAGTCCGAAAGATTTGGCTGCACAGGCGAGACTAGTAAAGGGCCGCGTGCCAGAGGCGACCTCCCGGAGGACGTGCTCGACTTCCGCCCAGTCCGTTGCGGGCGGCGGTTGAAGACTGGGGGGAGGTTGCATGGTGAACGGGAGTGGGCGCAAAGACGCGTTGCCGCAACGCGCGATGTCGCCGGCAAATAGGTCACGCAAACTGATCTGCAAGCCGTAAGAAATATTGAGCAGCATCCTCGGATTGGGGTAGCGTCGGCCGCGAAGCCATTCGGTGATATCGGACTTGAGGGCTCCGTGGTGCTGAGTGCTGGCGGTATGATCTCCCTGAAAGAGTCGCGCCGTGCAGGAATCGATTACATGCACAATCCGTTCGCGGTGTTCCGCCAATGTTCCCCGTGGGGGATAGACGAGCAGATCGGCAAAGCATTCTGCTGCCCACGCCTGATACGAGAGAACTGCTTCATCAAATGATTGGGGGCATGTCGGCGTCGTGGAACCGAGCCACGCGCCGCAACTCGAGCAGAAGCCACATAACTGTCGGCGGTTGAATTCGGGCATGCATCTGCGCCGGCATGTCGGGCATCGGTCTTCCAGGAGGCAACGGTGCCGTGGGCACATTTCGACATACTGTAGTGACCAAATCAGGCGCTCGTAGATGGGAGTGCCGGCCTTATGATCCTGGGCAAGACAAAGGGGACACCAACGACGCGCCGCACTCGTCAATTGACTCCTTTCGGAAAACGCGTTCGACCACGGGAGCAGCGTGAGAAGGCTCAAGTCTCGTCGGTCGAGCAACTGGTTTGCACGGATCACCCACGCACATGCTGTCGCGCCCTGCGCGTTAATCCGTTGCTTGGCGGGATGATGGCCGCTTCCTATATGCGGATATTTGAGTTCTCGATCGGATTCAAAATATTTCTCGACCAGTGCGCCCAACGCAATGTGCGATTGCGCCGCCAAACGGGTCAGATAGCTCGTCAATTTTTCGACATCGGCGGTCCGAAGGCCCATCGGTTCGAGATTGGGAAACAGCGTGCGCGGCGGGATCATGCTTTCATGCGGTGACACAGCAATTCCTTTCTGCGCGTTCGCTGGTTGGAGAGCGTATGCCAGCTTGCTGCGTGGCGCTTTCTGTTTTTTTTGACACATCCTTCTCAAACAGCAGAGGCTCATCTGGGCGATAAGCCTCTTCATCTAACTGACGCTCGGCGACACTTTTCAATTTGACCGTCCCAGATTGTTCGCGCGGAGTGCTTCTGTTCTCAGAGCGTTCTCACATTCGGCTGTCGCATGGTCGGCTGGATCACGTCACAGCTGATCCAGTCGCCGTGATTCCGCCGTTCCGTCAATCGATATCTCTCAGTTTTGCGTTCAATAGTGCTTCCTTCGATATTTTCGAGGTTCAAGACATGGCAGCGGTTCATCGTGTAGAACAGCACACCGTATCTGACTGATGCGACGTATGTCCTCGTTCGAACTCGTTGCGAGTCGCTGCGCTCTAGCGAGGGCATGGAGATAACAAATGGTCGGATGCTGGCCAGCACGCACCATATCGCGTATCTGGGCGGAGACATATTTGTATAACAATTTATCGCGTATTGCGCGGGCTTCTTCTCGGGATTTCGCATGATCCCTTGCCGCAATCCTTGCCACCTCGCTGCTGATTGCGGGGAAGTAGTGGTTCAACTGCCAGGATTGCACTCCCAATATTCTTGCGGCATGTGACAGACTGCGAACTTGACATTGGCCGGCGATGATTTGTTGGAGAAATAGTCTGATCCTCTCCCACTCCCTCGTGGTGCGGAGTCGGTTCTTTTTCGCGGGCGCCGTGTGCGGTAGGGGGCGGATTTCACGATCAACGCGAAGATGGCATTGTCCGTCCAACAGATTTCTCAGGGTTATCCGAAAGCAATACGAGAGCGCGAGGAGGAATTTCGCGTTGGGGTAGCCGCGGCCGTGGCGCCAAAAGGATATGTCCGACTCACGAATCCCTAAATGCTGACAAAGTGCAGCCATATCGCCACCGAAGATCTGTTCGCACAACGCATCCGTGACGGTCACAACGCGGGCTCGATGGGCGTCCAATTTTGCCGATGGGGGATGATGCAGCAGGTCAGCAAGGACTTCTGTCGCCCATATTTGACAGTCTGGTATCGCCTTGGACCGTGGTTGGGGCGGTGCGTGGCGCGGAGTGCCGAGCCACGCACCGCATGCCGAACAGAACCCGTTTAATTGCCGAGCGGTGAAATCCGACACCTGTTCGTGGGCACAGCTTGGGCAACGAGTCACGAAGTAACGGTGGTGACGCGGACACATAACGACATGCTGTATCGACCAAATGAGGCGTTCGTAGGCTGGGATCCGTCCTTGGCGGTCCTCGTCAAGACAGTCTGGGCACCATCGGCGTGCCGGATTGATCAACTGACAATTGGGGGAAAAAATGCTGGACCATGGTAATAGCGTGAGAAGGTCAAGGTCGTCACGACCCACCATTCGGTTCGCGCTGGTTACCCACGCGCCTGCCATTGCGCCATGCGCATTGACCAACCGCTTGTGTGGAGCTACCAATATTGTGCAATCGTATTCGATTCCATTGGGAGACTGAATATAATTCTTGACGAGCGCGCTCAACCTTATGTGGGAGTGCGTTGCCACCCGGATGAGGTAGCTCGTCAGTTTCTCAACGTATGGGGTTCCAAGCCCCATCGGCTCCAAATTCGGAAACGGCGTCCGCGCTGGCATCAGGGTGTGATGTGGTGACATGGCGGTACCTTTACGCGTTGTCTCGGCCTGGGGAGCGCACGCCCGGGCGATTTTTTCTGCCTCGGTTTTTCGTTGATGCATTGCGTGCGAGAAACGCAGGCAGGTTGGCGTACTCGCGCCCTTCGATGAGTCGATATCCCTCTAGAATTTCTTTGATGAGGGTGTCAAACTGTAGGCGACGGAAGTAATTGCGTCGAAGCATTTCGATCGCAATGGTCTTCTTCCCTTCGCTGATGGCGACGTTCACCGTGGCTTCGAGGATATCCTTCAGAAGACCAATGCACCCGAGTGATTGCTCAAATAGCTCAGCGCTGTACGCCGTAAGAGGAAAGGGCTCGCTAAAGGGAAGATGGTCCTGAAAGGTGGAAAGCGCCTCGGCGAACCCCTTGAGGCTGTGGTCGCGATAAGGTTCGAAGTGGACGATTTGACTTCTGCGCGTGAGTTGGCCAGTCTTGGTCGCAAGTTGGTAGAGGTCGTAAGCCCCAATCAGAATCAATCTTGTTTTGTTTTTGTTGATAATTGTTTTCAAAACGTTGGCTTCACGTTTTGAATCTGACGTTTTCGGGCCCGCCAAGATGTTGGATGCTTCATCGATCGCAACCACTGACGGGTTGCGCTGATCGAGTGCCTTACGAAATCGGGCCCGTAGCGCTCGGGAGGTGGGGTGACTGAGCGACTCAACCATTGGCACGTCGATCAACCGGCCATCAAGCGTGCGCGTGACCATTGGCAACGTTGCATCGATCAGCGGTACTTGGAGTGCTTCGAGTATCTCTTTATCAAGTTCGTACCAGTCGAAGCGATCAGAGCGCGTTCCTTCCGCTTCCACCATAATCGCGGGAATGGTTTGAGTATCATCCGGAAAATTTTGGAAATAAGTTTTAATGAGATTTTGAACAATATATTCACAGGCGACCGACTTGCCAACCCCCGCGGGGCCGGTGAGGATGATCATCCCTCTGTCGCTACCGTTAGTGATGCGCCGCATCAGTTCGTTGATCGTCTCCGTAAGCTTTGGGTGCCTAATTCTGAGGTCATGGAAGTAGCTCCGCCTGAATTCGGGTGAGGCGTTGGCGAGCATGTCCTTGCTGATACCAGTTGTCGTGCTAGAGTTCGTGTCCACGGAAATTCTCCTTTTGCAACTCTTCAAAAATATGAGAGAACCTTTGTTTGAGTTCCTCCTTGGTGTTGACATCTTCGTCGGTGAGTGGATTGACAGTCTCGTCGATCTCGAATGGTGTTGAAACGATGCGTTCATCTGGAATTCGCGCGTCCCGACTGTTGATTCGATTTGTCAATGAGGCAAGTTGCTCGGCACTGTCTAGTTGTGATTCTTCTACGCAACTTTGAAGGGTTAAATATTCGTCATTTAAGCTGCGCCGTTTATAATCGGATAACTTGTCAAGTGAGCCAAATTTGGTAGAATAAAGTGGAAACCACTCGTTATTGACGAGCGCATACGCGATATCCGGATAGAGGAGATGCGGTTTGACAACAACCTCCAGGCCATCGAATTCGCGTTTTTCAAGGCGTGGGTTGCGGTAATATTGATAATTCACCCAGATCCCGCGTTGACAATCTATTTTTCGTGTGCGTCCTCGAACCGATGGGAAGGCGACGGGAATCATGTCGGCCTCACGTCTGAGGCGATGGAGCCGGCGACCGCTTGCAGCGAGGCCAATTTCGAATCGCGATGCTGGGCTAACCAGCAGGGCCGGATGCCGAGTGGTGTCATAGATCGAGAAAAAGAATTCGGACAATCCTTCGTATATGTCCTCGAGGGTGAGCCTTGCGAGATTTTCTGGATCACTCTGCGGTGTAATTTCCCGCACATTTCGGAGGAGCTTGGTGTTACCCCAGAGATTGTAGATAAATTCGGATTGGGTGGTGCCGAACATCCGCTCAAGCACGCTCCCTGCTCGTGGTGCCGATTTTGGTCGCATCAGAATATCGATGCGGAGAAAAGCGCAAAGTTGTTCGAAGTCGATTGAGCCAAGATCCGAACCGCCATCGATGACGATCTGGTCAGGCACTCTTCCATATCGTCGAATCATATCAAACAAAGCGCACATGCAACTTCGATATCTTGGATTTCGGAGTGAGATATGGAATCCGAGAATCCGACGACTGAAGGCGCATATTATGAGTGTTAACCATGGTCGACCGAGTTCTTCACCTGTCAACTTCGAAATGACAATAATTTCAAGCTCTGTATGGTCTATGTGGGTTATTTGCATCGGGTAATCGCCATGGGTTGGCGTGTTGCGTTCCAACACCCAATAAAATGGTGCCTCCTGATAAGCTGCCTTGTGACCACGGCGCTTCCCTATCGAGTGGCAGGTCAGAATCTTTTTAATCCTTTTTAGAAATGTGTTCTTGGATACCACGCGAAGACCGGCTAATTCTAGTGCCGCTCGTATCGATCCGTAGGTATTCCATTTACTTGGGCCGATGAGCGTTTCGTAGTGCTCTTGGATCGCTTTTTGAATGATGTCATCAGTTCCGCTGTCAACTTTTGACGTGTGATTGCCGCGCAGATGCCATCGGGGGAGGAACGCTATCAGGGGATCCTGCCCGCGGCTTACCGCATCGGATTCCCTGCGCGCGTAACTGCGCCACGTACGATCCGAATATTTCTGAACGTCAGCAGATCGCTCGCCATCTTTCCATTTTTCATACAGGTTGAGCATATCCGATGCATGCTGAACCGCTTTGGGGGTCGCATACCGCAATGGGCTGTCCAGCACAAGCGGATCGACGACGGATTCACACGCGCCGTCGGGAACCAGCAGCCCGGAGCGATATTTCTGTGCCACCAGCTCATGCGTCATTTCGAACGGATCACCGTTCTCGGGCTTGATGATCAGGTGCAAATTACTGCTTGCGATGATCGTGAAGCTGGCCCCTGCGTAGTAGAGCTGGTGTCCCGGGCGGAACAATTCTGGACTCCACCCTTGTCCGAACGACCGGGGTCGATTCGAGAAGTGATCGTGGTAGTAGAGATCGCGGGCCGCGGCGTCACGAAAGAGTAGAAATTCGCTCACATCTTGAACAAATGATCGGTCGAAGTCGGCGACCACAAGGCTGTGCGCCAATGCCAAATAAATCTGGTCTCGATCTACGTCGCGCTTCGCGCCGAGGAGTTCCTGTAGCGTGCAGACCCCATTGCGCGACACATATTCCAGAACGAACTTGAGATCCGTGTCGCTCCGATGGGGTTGCGACCAGAGATAACTTTTGAGGAATTCCCGATTTCGATGACCTGTTCCGGCAAGCTCGTCGGAACAGCGCAGCCGATATTGCAAACCCAGCTCGGCAGCGGCGTGTTCGGCAGGCGCGCATCGGATCTGACGATCGACCTGGGTGTAGAGGCCAGGGGCATGTTTCAAGAGATTTTGACGTAGCTGCGGGGATACCCAGTCCTCCACGAAAAATCCTTGCGGGCCAAACCATAAAAACTGCGGGTAGTGGTTACGGCGAATCGTCCGGTTCGAGCGCGACCGGTACGCCAAATTCAATTCGAATGGTCGATCCAAGTATCCGGACACGGAATCGTCGAACATGTAGTGAAGGACCGCCGGACGCTCAGCCGTTCGATTGGCCGCTTGAATGACGAGCCCCATCTTGGGACACGCGCCAATTTCAGGCGAACTCTTCAAGGTCGGTTCCACACGTCGCGTGGGTTCGCGAAAGGCTCGCTCGACCATCGCTTGCGTGGGCGGTGGAATGTTATGGCGGGCGAAGAGACGAGGGAGTTCGTCTCTGTCAAAGGGAGTCATGCCGTACTCCTGGGTAACGTCAGCGGTGCCACGCGCCAAAAAGCGCGTGTGGATCTATCGCTGAAATCTTGGAAACAGCGAGGGATCGGCGTCCACAGGCGAACGACCGTCAGACACTTCCGATACCGCGCATTGGTGCCGGAGCGGAGCGAGGGAACAAAAGGGGGCTAGGGTTGACAGCGTGACCGCAACCGCTAGAATGGTGTTACTTACATGTAACACCGGAACGAATTGTTTGTTCCCCAAAAGCCTGGATGCGCCAACATCCGGGCTTTTTTCTTTTCCGGGGCGAATTAGACGCTATGTCGTCATTTTGGACTCCTTATTTGATGTCGCGGGATCTGTCGACGAGCGCGACCTGGGCGCAGGTTGTCGCCGACACAGGCGACATGCGATCGTTGCCACTCACTGCACGAGCGGGCTATGCGACCAATTCCGTTCTGCTCACTGACCGCCGAGACCAGATCGGCCGGACGTGATTCCGTATGCCGCTGGCGTACCGCTGCGAACTGACGGTCGGCGGTGAATTACAACGGGTTCCGCGCACACCTGTCGATGCGCTCCGGATACAAGAATCCGGCCTTCATGGGGCACGACGTTTGGAGTAAGGGCGTGTGTACGCGCTGGCGTGCAACGGAATGAGGTATCTGCGTATCAACGTACTGAATGAAATTGGGTTAGTCAAATTTCGTTATGCGGGCGGCTGGCATGCTTCCTGCTGAGAAGTTGTGAAATTAATAATGTGAGAGTATTGAATTTGAATGAAAATTACGATTAACAGATATATTTTTGTGAAGATTTTTAGTTTTGATTGGATGTGAATTTTTTCGATAGTAGCTGGCGAATGGGAGAGAGAATGGCGAAGAATGTCTACGAGTTAGAAGTTGTTGCGAAATTACGGATTAGGTCTGTTAACTTTTTCGAGAGAGTGTTAACTTTCTGTCTTGTTTTGCCTGACCGGAAGCGATGCGCCCAGAACTGATAGACGACGAGCTGTGGTCACTCATCGAACCTTTGCTGCCGAAGCGAGCGTCGCGGAACCGCCGCTATGCGGGACGCAAGCCGACGCCGGACCGAGCGGTGCTGACCGGCATCGTATTCGTGCTGCGCTCGGGCATCGCCTGGAATCTGCTGCCGCAAGAAATGGGCTGCGGCTCAGGCACCGCGTGCTGGCGGCGGTTGGTTGCATGGCAGGAGGCGGGCGTCTGGCAACGCATCCACGAGACGCTGCTGTCAGAGTTACGCCGTCGTGGCCAACTCGACATGGCACGCGCCATTGTCGACAGCTCTTCGGTTCGCGCGATGCTGGCG
>NZ_QTPO01000052.1 GCF_003853645.1 Burkholderia sp. Bp9143
ACCACGCAACCTCCCCCGCCTCGTCCGTCAACTCCTGCGGCGTGCCGATCTGATCACAATGGTAGTACGCCAGCGACTCAATATCCGCTGCCTCGTTCTCCCCATCCCCCAACACCGCCGGCCCCGTCACCCGCACCAGCGGCGTGAAACTCCCCGGCTCATACACGTAGTGCGTCGTCTCGCGCTTGTCCCACGACGTCTCGTACGCCAGCGTATCCCCGTCCCACCCGTACAACGTCAAGCCGTAGCCGTGCTCCTGCTTCAGCCGCCGCCGCTCCGCATCCCGCCAGCCACTGCCCGCGTTCATCAGATGCGGCACCCGTGGCTCCGTCAGCTTCGCGATACGCCGACCCAGCCCGTCGTACACATACCGCGCCTCCATGTGGCGGTTTGCCGCCGTCACCATCCGGCCAAGGCTATTCCACCCGAACTCCGTGCGCTCGCCGTTGCGCGTGCGCGTCGTCAGGTTCCCTTGCTTGTCGTATGTATAGTGCGTGCCGGCATATTCCTTCAGCAGGTTGTCCAGCAGCGGCGCGGCCGGCTTCCCGCCGAGCGCGCCAATCCCGTGCGCATCTCGCTCAGTCGCTTCCACGATATTGCTCGCGGGATCAAACGCGAACGTCTCCACACCCAGCGACGACTGCGCGCGCGTGAGCCGGCCGATCGGATCGTACGCATACTGGATCACGCCGCGCCGCATGTCGGCAATCTGGGTCAGTTGACTCGCCGCATCGTACTGGTAGCGGCGCTCCGCCACCTTGCCTCCCTTGCCCCGCAGCGTCTGTCGCGCAAGCCGGCCTGCTTCGTCGTACTGCGTCGCCTGCGTCAGCCCGTTGCCCAGTTCGCGCAGCGTCTCGCGGTGCGCGTCGTCTCGCTCGAAATTCGCGACGCTCCTGCCGTCGAGAACGAGGCCGTGCACATGCCCCGATCCATACGTCAGCCAGTCGAGCCGGCGACCATCCGGACGCGTGGTTGCGATCCGCGCACCCACCTCGTCGTACTCGTGCCGCCACGCGAACTCGTAGCGTTCGCGCTCGACCGTCAGGCTCAGGGTTTCGCGCTCAAGGTTGCCAACCGAGTCGTGGAAGCGTCGAACGGTCGACTGGCCGTTCTTCGCCTGCAGCAGCCTGCCCAGCCCGTCGTACTGGAACGACTCGCGCGCGACCTTCACCTCGCCCTGCGGCTTGAGGAATACCTGCCCCCGATCAGTGAATTGCGCCGGCCAGCCCTGACGTTCGGCAAGCCGTCCCATCGGGTCGTATTCGAATGCTTGCATGACGTCGCCATACAGGCGATTCGTCACGACTCCGCTACCTGAACGGCGGAAATACCGCGTCACGCGTTCGTCGAAGTCCGTCTCGCTGGCAAGGCGCCCGACGCTGTCGTAGCCGAACCGGTACTCTCGTCCATTCTCGTTGCGCAGCAGTGTGATCCGTCCCTGCCGATCCCAGCCGTACTCCAGTGCAGCGCCGTTGGCATCGATCCGCCTGGCCGGCAGACCGGCGCGCGTATAGCTGTAGCGCGTTGGCCGGTTCAGTGCATCGGTATGCGTCAACAGCCGTCCCTCGGCGTCGCGCTCGAACGTCTCGCGACTGCCGTCCGGATGTCTGACCCACGCAAGCTGGCCAGCCTCGTAGCCATACCGCGTCGCCTCGCCCGCCGGGCTCTGCTGCTGGACGAGCCGTCCGCGCGCGTCATATGTCCACGTCGAGGTCTTGCCCGAGCAGTCCGTGTAGCGCTCGATCTGCCCGTCGTCGCGCCACGCAATCCGCTTTGTCCCGCCCTTCGGGTCGGTAATCGCGATCGGCAGGCCTGCGCGGTCGTACTCGTACTTCGTCACTCGCCCGAGCGGATCGGTCGCCTCCGTCACACGCCCCTTGCTGTCGTAATACCGCTGCCAGCGATGACCTTCCGGGTCCTGCAAGCCGATCATGTCGCCACCGTGGTCATAGACGTAATACGCAGTGCGTCCGTCCTGCTGTGTATGCGACGTCAAATGCCCTGCGTCGTCCCACGTGAAAGATTCCTCGGTGCCGTCAGGGAACACGTGACGCGTCACATGCTTGGCGGCATCGCGAAAGAACCATTCTTCAGTCTCGTCCGGATACACGATCCGGTACACGTAGCCGTCGATGTCGTAGTACTGCTGCGTCGTATGACCTAGCGCGTCCGTTACGAAGGTCAGCCGCAACCGGTCGTGCCACGTCAGCCGCGTATCGAACGTGCCGTCGTCCGCCCATTCGCGCACTGCCTTCGCGTCCAGGTGCCTGCCGTCCCATTCGAGGTTCGTCCCGCGTCCGGTTCGGTCGGCGTAGCGGGTGATCAGGTGGTGAGAATAGGTGTAGCTCCACGACGCGTCGTTCTCATCGGCTGCTTCCACCAGATCGCCGGCTTCATCGTAGCGATAGCATGCAAGCGTGCGAATCACCGCCCCCGCATCGTCGACCAGTGTGATGCGCGTGATGCGGCCGGCCGCGTCGTGCGTCACCGTCGCGATAGTCCCGGCCGCATCGATCGTTGCGAGCAGGCCATTCGCCCACGTCAGCGTCACCGCATTGCCCGAGCGATCCTCGATCTTCGCGAGGACGAAGCGGGTGCCGCATCGTTCATAGGTCTCGATCAACTTTTCGTCACGCACGACGCGGAGCCGATCGACCGACTCGCGCGTGATCGTGCACGACTCGAGCGGGTCGTGATGCGGCTGGCTCGGTTTCAGGGCCGGATAGTCGATGCTGCGTCCCGACGCATCGTGATAGACAAACGCGTCGCCTTGCGCCTCGAACGTGACGTGATATGGCGATGTCCAGCGCGGACCGAGCGGACCCTGCTCGTCATGGGCACCGAAGTTCGAGCGATAGGTGCGCATCCATTCGATCGGCACGATGCCCGGCAGCACGAAATCGGTGTGCGCGAACGATTCGTCTCCGAGCGCCAGCCCGATCGCACCGCCCACCCGTGCAGGCGGCTGGCCGGTCTCGCACCGGCAGCCCGGACCGGGCTTGCGCGCGTTTGCCTCGCCGGAGATGCTCGTGATCTGTTGCCCGCCTTCCTTGCGCTTCGCCTGATTCGACCGGTGGCTGTCGATCGTCGCGAAGGCATGGCGCTTCACCTGAATCGCACGAATCAGGATATTGAGCAGGTACATCACCGTGCCGACGTCTTCGCCGGACAAGCCGTGAATCCGACGCTTGACCTCCGGAATGCTCGTGCGGATATCGGCGGCCAGCCCGCGAATCGCCGCCCTGGCTTGCGCCGGCGTCAGCGATACGAGCACGTTCGCTTCGGCGTTCATGCCGGCCTTGTACACGTCCCACACCGCGCCAAACAGGTCGTCCAGTGTTTCGATCGGGTCGTGCAGCAGCGCGCTGGCCGACACGCGCGCCACCTTCTGCCGGGCAGAGGCCAGATTCTCGCTGGGATCGGTCAAGCGTCCCGACGCCAACGCATCGAGCCCGTTCGCCAACTGTGTCAGGCGCTTCTCGGCCTCCTTGCCCGCTTCGTTCAGTAGTTCAGCGAGCCGGTTCTTCGCCTCCACGACGAACGGCTCGAGATCCCCCATCAACGTCGCCGTGAAGTGTCCCGCGATGCCCAGTCGGTCTCGAACGCCTGGCGCTGCACGTCACGCTTCGGGTAGCGGCCGCGGAACGCGCCGGCCAGCCGCTTGTCGACGGGATACGGGTACTTCGCAAGCACCGCGTTCGTGATCTCCACGACACTCATGTCCTGGAAGATCCGGCTGTCCTGCGTGAGCATCGCGCGGTACAGCCAAGGCCGCAGTTCGAGTTCGTACAGGATCGAGTGGCGGTCCTCGCCCGCGACGCGCGCCTCGGTAACCAGCGCCGTGATCTCCCGCGTGCCCGCGCCAACATTCCCGCTTCCGGCATTGCCCGCGAGACCAGGAATAAACCGCCCTTTGCCTTCGAGCTGGATCGACACGGTCACCTCGGTGCCGACGATCTTGTCCAGGTCGAGATTGGCCGTCACGCTCGGCGAGAACGCGAATGCGTCGTCCGTGCGCAGCGTGACGACATAGCGGCATGCGTCGAGACGGCCGATCGTCTCGGTGCCCTGTAGCCGCACCGGCGCAAACACCGGCAGAGCGTCAATGCCGTAGGTCGGCAGTGCCGCCCCCGAAATCGACAGCGTGCGGGCTTGATCGAGTGTCGGCATACCCAATCTCCCGTCTCTCATGCGCCGACCACGGTCGCACCGCAACCGGTCTTGTCGCCGTGATAACCCACGCGCCGGCCCCGGTGCGTACGCGGGCCGCTCGCCAGCAGCGGGAAAACACCACCGCATTTCGGGCAGATCACGCCGTGGCCGTCCAGCGATACGGCGATCCCAAGGTGCTTCAGTTCATCGGTCGCTTCGATGACCTTGCCGCCATGGTCGGTCACGTCGCCAAGACGGACCATGTCGCGACCCCGTGCGTCTCGCATGACGCCTACCTCGCAAGAGAAATGAAATTTTTCTCTTGTACCTAACTTCAAATCGACACGCAATTTTTGAGATTGATTTCCAGGTTTTTCAGCCCATTGAATCAATCAATCGCGAAGGTTGTCGTACTTATACGAGCCCTAACACGCAGATTCAGACAACTCCGGCCATGCTTGCTTCACCCCCTCGGCCTCACGCGTTTCGCCCGCACGATCGGATTCGATCGCGACGTCAGGCTCATCGCGCCGCGCAAGCGCTCGAACGCGACATCCTCCTTCAACCCGAAGCGGCCGACCGCCGGCCATGCGAGCGCTTCATCGAGCCACCTTCCCCATGCGTCGCCGTGAAAGCGGCGCGCGAATTCGCGCACCCTGTCCGGCGCGGCGATCACGATACCCGCCAGCAGGTAATACGCCCAGAAACTGCCCGCGCCGACGAGCCGGTCGAGCCGGCACACGGACACCGCCGCGAGCAGACCGTCCACCGACGCGAGATCGGCGCGCCGTTCGCGAATCGCGCGCGCAACGAGATTGTGCTGACCGCCGTACGCGGCGAAGGACATCCCCTTGCCGGCTGCAAGCGCCGCGCCGAACATCGCGAGCGCGGCCATCTCGTCGATGCGCGCGGCATCGTCGCGCGGCCCGCAGACGCGCAGCACGATCGCGTCGATGATCGCCCCTGGATGGGCCGACGGCTCCACGCAGGCCGCCGCGACGGCCGCGCGTCGTTCTCTCAGGTTCTTCGCGGGCGGCGCATCGCCGTTCTCGCGTTGTTCTCGTCCTGTGGGCTCGACACCATCATCGTCACCGCCAGGCTCGACGCCGCCGGCAATCCGTTCGAGCGCGGCCCAGCCATCGTTCGGATCGTCGAAGGCCCACGCGTCGACGAAGCCGTGCGCCGACTCGAATACCGCGCGCGATCCCCGGCAGCGTCGCTCGGCGTGCGCGAGCTGCCGCGCGTCGGGAACGTGCATGCATGCGCCGAGCGGATCGCTCACGTCGCACGCGCACCCGCCGCCGTCCGTTGCAATCCACGGCGCGAGTTCGTGCAGGACGGCGATCGCGTCGTGCGACAGGTTCACACCGGCTCGCACGCGTGCCGCGCGCGACGGCAGGACGGCCATTGTGCCGGCATCGTCCGTCGCCATGCAAACCGCTTCGTCCAGGTGTTCGATCAGGTACTGCAGCCACGCGGCCGTGCGCAGCCGGTCAGGCGTCGCACCGCGGGCATCGCCATACTTCGCTGGGTCGGTGAGCATGGGTGGTCCGGAATGGTTGTTTTGTGTCGGCCGAAGCAGGCGGCACAGTACGTCGCACCGCTCCCCCACATGGCCGCCCGCCTCGGATCGCGAAGCAGGCGGCGAGCCGGTCGTCGCGCCGATACGCGCGACGACGCGAATGCATCGCGAAACCGGAATGCCCGCCGCGCATCCCTGCACGGCCCTCGTCCATGGCGGGCGTCCGGCCTCGATCACGCGACGCTTATTGCACGTGGAACTTCGGCGACGTGGCGACCGTGCCGCTGACCGTGCAGTCCGGCGTCAGCACCGCGTTGTTGAACGTCAGCGACGAGTTCGGATCGCTCCACGTCGTCACGACCTTGCTCGGCCCGCAGGTGCCGAGCAGCGTCACGGTCACCTTCGCGTTGTTGATCGACAGCTGCGTCGTGCTGTCGGCCTGCCCCGTCCACGGCGCCGCGCTGGTCGCGCTGCCGCTGATCAGGCCGCACGTCGCGCCGCCCGCGAACGTCGTCGACGTGATGTTGACGATGCCGGTCGAGCTGATCGTGCCGTTGAACGTCGCGTTGCAACTCGCGTTGATCGCCCCCTTGGCCAGAACCGTGAGACCCGTCGCGGAGAACGGCTCCCCGTTCGGATTCATGGCCTGACCGTCGGCGCGCGACACGGTCACGGCGAAAGCAGGCGCGGCCGACACCGCGGTGAATGCCACTGCAGCAACAAGCGATACGATTTTGCGAATGCTCATTTGAACTGCCCCCTCTCTCTTCACAAATGGCGGCACGCCGCCAGGAACGCGACACGCCGGCCGGAGTGACCCGGCCGCTCGGTCGCAGGAAGCCGCCGGCGCGCGTGCTGCGCGCCGGACGGCTCAGAACTTGTAGGAAATCCCGACGAACGTGATCAACGGGTCCGCCTTCAGCCGCGTGCGCGTGGTCGCGAGCGTCGACCCGTCGGCGGCCTTGATCACGAGCGACGAGTAGGTCTTCAGCGGCATGTAGGTCAGCGTTGCCGTGAGCCCCCAGTGCTTGTCGATCGCATAGCTCGCGCCGACGTTGTAGACCGGCGTGAACGACGACGACGCCTTGCCCTCCACCGACGTCGGCCCCGGCTTGCCGGCGCCGGCCGCGAGCACGCTGCCGAGGTTCTCGTTGATGTCCTTCGCGAAGTTGCCGTTCAGTTCGATGTTGCTGAACCAGCTGTAGGCCACGCCGATCCCGACGAACGGACGGAACTTCGCGGTCGGTGCATTGAAGTAGTACTGCAGAATGATCGTCGGACTCCACTGCCGCGCGTTCTTCACGGCCGGCTGGTTCGACGGGTTGTCCATGTCGACGCTGCCGAGCGAGCCGGCCGGGCCCGGCGGCCGGATCACGCCGTGCCCGGTCAGCGTGAACTCGGGCGGCACGCCGAGCACCGACGTCACCGCGATGTGGTCGGTGAAGAAGTGCGTGAGCGTGAGGCCGACCGTATCGGCATTGTTGACCGTCAGGCTCGTGCCCGGCGACGTGAACGATCCGGGCAGCCGCAGCGGCCCGTTGATCGGCATGCTCGCGAGATTCGTCGTCAGCCCGTTGGTCGAATCCTGCGGCATGATGTGCAGCCAGCCCAGCGTCGCGACGTTGTCACCCGCCTGCTGGGCCGATGCGAGTGTCGACACGCCCGCGACGACCCCCGCGACAATCAGCTTCTTCATGAAGTCTCCCCCTCGTTCTGTCCGGGGCGCCGCGCTGCCGCGCGCGACGCCACCGTGTCTCCATCCATGCACGTTCACTGCACGAACGCGCCGACCGTGAAGTACGGATTGCTCGTATCGGCCATGTCGAGGAATCCGAACACGCCGCCGGTGAACACGAACTTGCCGGTCGCCGTCCCCGCCGCCGCATCCGCATGCACGGTCGTCACGACGCCCGGCACCTGCTGCGTGTAATCGAGGTTCAGCGCACGCGTGAGCGCGGCCTGCGACGCATTGAACGGATCGAGCAGCGTGGCCTGCGCGCCGACCAGTGCGGTCGCGCGGTAGTTGAATGCGCTGTCGACGCCCGTGTACTCGCCGTTCTGCGAGCCCGGCGCGATCGCCGTCCGCGGACTCAGGAACGAGATGCCCGATTCGTCGTCCGCGCTCGGCGGGCCCTGCGTGAGGTCCGCGTTCGCGGCACCGGTGCGGATGAAGATCGGCACGAGCTGGTTGCGCAGCTTGCCGACGATCATGATTCCCTTGCCGGCCTTCGCCGGATCGAGTGCGGCGAGCGTCGGCGGAAGCTGCGGCTGGTAGTTCGGCGACTGGAACGCCGGCGCATCGGCACGCAGCGTGAACGGCTGGTTCACGGTCGCGCTCGACGCTAGCGGCTGGCCGCCGTTCTTCTTCCCGAAGTTGTCGGTCTCGACGTAGCTGCCGTCCGCATGGATCGTCACCTGCTGGTCGAGCGCCACCGGCTGGAAGTTCTGCGACGGCACCTGGTGGTAGCCGAGCTGGTTGTATGTGCCGGCGATCTTCGACAGATCGGTTTCGAGCGACGAGAAGCTGATGAACGGGTAGTACGGGAACGTCGTCTTCGGAATCCTGCCCACGCCGATCACGCCATCGAACTGGATCGTCGCGCCCGGAATCGCGCCGCCCAGCACGCCTTCGCCGAGGAACAGGCGCGCCGGCCGGCTCGGGTCGAGGCTCGCGTTCCGCATCCGGAACGTGCACTGGTTCAGCTTCACGGTCGGCAGGCCGGTCTCGTCGGCCAGCGTGCCGTCGACGACGTTGGCCGGCGCCATGTCGCGCGTCGGCTGGACGGTACCGGTGGTCGTCGGCACCGGCGACGCGAGGTAGGTCATCCGGTACGTCATCTTCGTCGTGTCGAGCTGCACCTTCACGAGTTCGCCCGAGCCGGAGCCGCCGATGAACACCGTGTTGTAGTCGATGGTCTGCGGGCACAGCCGGACCACCGGCGCGGGCGGCGGGTCGCCGTCGCCGCCGCAGGCGACCAGCACGGGCGCGAGCGACGCCGCGGCCATCCAATGCTTCACATTCATAGGATTCCTCTTGAATTTCGATTCGCCGGCGGCGACGCATGCGCCGCCGGTGTTCCGTGTTCAGTCCACCGTTACTGGACGAACGCGCCGACCGTGAAGAACGGGTTGACCTTGTTGTTGCTGACGACCATCGCGTAGATGTTCCCGGCCGTCACGAGCCAGCCCGTGTCGCCCTTGCCGAAGATCGCCACGTTGCCGTTCGCTCCCTTCGCGTTGAAGTCCTGCGAGACGGTGACCTTGATCTTGCCGGGCGTGGCCTGCGTGTAGTCGAGCGCGAACTGCGACGTGACCGACGACGTCTGCGGGTCGATGAACGCCGCGGTGGCGCCCTGGAACAGCGTCGACGTGTAGTTCGCGGCCATCGTCGATACGGCGGTGCCGTCGTTGCAGCTGCCCGCTTCCGGCATGAAGAACGTGCCGTTGAACGTGCCGGGCAGATCCGGGTGCGGGATGTTCGGATTGAAGCTCGGGCCCGGCTGCGCGATGGAGTTCCCGACGCCGGTGGACGTCACGACGCCGCACGCCGACGCGCTGGTCGCGCCGATGTAGCCGCCCTTCAGGGAATTCGCGGCGATCGCGGTGGTCGACGACAGCATCGAGATCCCGACTTCGGCATCGGCGACCGATGCAAGTGCATTGCTCTCGTCGACATGGGTGTAGCCGACACGAATCACGATCGGCACCCGCACGCCGTTCAGCTTGCCGACAATCATGATGCCCTTCGCCTGGCTCGGCGTCAGGATCACGATGCCCGGCGCCGGTCCGGCAACCGGATACACGATCGTGCCGAACTGGTTCGCCACCGCATTGCTCACGAACACGTTGTCGGCCGATCCGTCGGCGTTCTTGCGCAGGGTCCACGGCGATCCGGTCGTCTGGCACGAGTAGTCGCTGCCTGGCGTGATCGTGCACGACCCGTCCGGATTGAACGTCTGGTTCCAGTTGACGACGTCCGGCTCCCAGCCGACGGCACCGTTCGCATCCTGCGCGGTACCGCCGACCGGCGACAGATGAATGCCGACTTCGTTGTAGTTGCCCGCGACCTTCGTGAAGTCGGTTTCCGTTTCGGTAAAGCCGATGAACGGATAGAAATCGAACGTGCGTGACGGCACCACGCCGAGCACGAAGCCGGGGAACGGTTCGAGGCCTTTGAACGCGATCGTCGCGCCCGGAATCCCGCCACCGACGACCCCGTTGCCGACGAACAGCATCGGCGGGTCCGCGCGATTGATCGTCACCGCATACGCGCCGTCGCTCGTCGCGCCGCTGTCGAGCACGAACGCGCAGCGGTTCTGCTCGGCGGTCGGCAGGTTGGTCGGATGATGGAACGCGCCGCTGATCGTCAGGCCCGCGCGCGTGTTGTTGACCTGCCCCGCCGACGTCGGCACCGACGATTCGATGAACTGCATCTGGTAGGTGAGCTTCGTCGTGTCGAACTTCACCTTCACGTATTCGCCGCTGCCGGAGCCGCCCGTGTAGGTCGTCGTGTAGTCGAGCGAATCAGGACACAGCTTCGTCACGACGGGCGGCGTCGTTTCGGCGCCGCTCGGCCCGCATGCGCTGCCCGAGCACTGCGGCACGTTGATCGGGCCCGGATCGTCGCCGCCGCCGCAACCGGCGACGAACGGCAGCGCCAGCACGGCGCACGACAGGATCGCCTTCCGCCATTCAGGAATGCAAAACATCAACCCCTCCTTTTGAGGTACGACAAGTCTCGTCCGGACGGGCTGCGTGGCCCGCCGGTTGGTATCGCGCCGTCGCGACGGCGCGCGGCGCATGACGATGCGCGCCATGCGCGCCGCGTTGCCGGTCAGGCAAATGCGATCAGGATCGCCGCGGCAGGCAAGCGCTATCCGGCGGCGCCGTCATGCGGCACGGCGCCATCGGTGAAATCGAAACGGAATGGGGTGCGTCGCTACAGCGACAACGCGATGCGATGACGCAGGCATTCGACTCGCGTCGCGCCCGCATCCGGCGAAAAGCAGGAAAACGGCAGTCCGGCTGGCCCCTCGGATAGGCCTCTCATGGTGTGGTCTCCATACGTACGCTTGATTCGTTATCGTGATGCGTCGTTGGTCGAGACTATGATCGGACGATACGCACAAGTAAATGGATGCAGAGTTCCAAACGCGCCGAACCGCGCGATCCTAGTGCGAGCAGGGTGTTTGACAATTTTTCAAACAGCCTTCAATTTATTTGCTCAGACAAATACCCGGGCGGTATAACGCGCGTTTGAATGACGGCGGTCAACCCGTGCGAGGCCCGGCGGACAGGCCTCCGGCGCCCGCACGCATGCCGCGGCGCCCCCTTACACGTCGATGATCGCGAGCGTGCCGTGGCTGCCCGGCAGCACCGCGTGACGCGTGCCGGCGATCGCGAGATACATCTGTCCGGCCTCGACCACGACCGTCTGCGCGTCGACCTCGAGTATCAGCCGGCCGTCGAGCACCAGCAGCCCTTCGTTGTAGTCGTGCACTTCCGCTTCGTACGGCTGCGCGTCCATGCGCAGCACCTTGATCCGGGCCGGCCCGACTTCGCCGACGATCGTGGATTTCCACGCGGCGGCCTGGGCGGCCGCGACGGACTTGAAATCGATCAGAGACATGCGCACCGCTCCGGGAACGTGGAAGGAACGCATTATCGCGAGCGCGCCGCACGCCGTCCCGGTACGGCGCGGCGTCGATCGGGCAGCACAGTCCGCCGGCCGCCCGCCGCGCGGTTGCACGCAAGCGCGATCGCCGTTCGATCGCCCGAAAACCGCGTGTATTGTTCACGCGATTCAAATAAAGCGCCGCCATATTGAGTGACGCCTGCTTATTTCACGCAAATCCCGCACCGGCATCACATGTCCTTTCCGCCGCAATGCATTTCCATCTTCCGATTGCTAATATGGCGGTCCTGCGATCCCGCACCACAACGCCGTTCGACATGACGCCCGTTCGCCATGCCGCCCCCGACACCGACCGCTTCGCCGCGGCCGCACCGGGCACGCGCGGCGCGCAGCGTCGAACCGACCGGCCGTGCCATCCGTGAGCATGCAACCGATCCTTTCCGTCTCGAACCTCTCCAAGACTTACGCGTCCGGCTTCCAGGCGCTGAAGCACGTGACTCTCGACATCCGCCCCGGCGAGATCTTCGCGCTGCTCGGGCCGAACGGCGCGGGCAAGACCACGCTGATCGGCTCGATCTGCGGCATCGTCACGCCAACCGAAGGCCGCGTGACGGTCGGCGGCCACGACATCCGCGATCAATACCGCGCCGCCCGCGAAATGATCGGCCTCGTGCCGCAGGAGCTGACGACCGACGCGTTCGAAACCGTCTGGGCGACCGTGTCGTTCAGCCGCGG
Source organism: Burkholderia sp. Bp9143 (assembly GCF_003853645.1). GTDB lineage: Bacteria > Pseudomonadota > Gammaproteobacteria > Burkholderiales > Burkholderiaceae > Burkholderia. Next base: position 12,045 of record NZ_QTPO01000052.1, read on the forward strand.
CCTGTTCGGCAAGGCGCCCGATCCCGCGCACATCGAGAAGACGCTGAAGGCGCTGTCGCTGTGGGACAAGCGCGACAACAAGCTGATGACGCTGTCGGGCGGCATGAAGCGCCGCGTGATGATCGCGAAGGCGCTGTCGCACGAGCCGCGCATCCTGTTCCTCGACGAGCCGACGGCCGGCGTCGACGTCGAACTGCGCCGCGACATGTGGAAGCTGGTCGACTCGCTGCGCGAAAGCGGCGTGACGATCCTGCTGACCACGCACTACATCGAGGAAGCCGAGGAAATGGCCGACCGGATCGGCATCATCCTCGGCGGCGAGCTCGTGCTCGTCGAAGAGAAGCGCGAGCTGATGCGCAAGCTCGGCAAGAAGCAGCTGACCGTGCAGCTCGAGCATCCACTCGCGACCGTGCCGGCCGATCTTGCCGCGTTCGGGCTCGAACGCGCGGACGACGGCGCCGCGCTCGTCTATACCTACGACTCGCAGCGCGACGACGCGAGCATCGCGAAGCTGATCAACGCGCTCGGCTCGGCCGGCATCGGCTTTCGCGACCTGCATACGACGCAGAGCTCGCTCGAGGACATTTTCGTCAGCCTGATCGACAACCGCCGCAACGGCGCACAAGGGGCGTAACGCACATGGCGAACTGGAATTTCCACGGCATCCGCGCGATCTACCGCGCCGAAATGGCCCGCACGCGCCGCACGCTGATGCAGAGCATCATCGCGCCGGTGATCTCGACGTCGCTGTATTTCGTCGTGTTCGGCTCGGCGATCGGCTCGCGCATCAGCGACGTGAACGGGATCGGTTACGGGTCGTTCATCGTGCCGGGCCTCGTGATGCTGTCGCTGCTGTCGCAGAGCATCTCGAACGCGTCGTTCGGCATCTACTTCCCGCGCTTCACGGGCACGATCTACGAGATATTGTCCGCGCCCGTGTCGTACTGGGAGATCGTGATCGCGTACGTGGGCGCGGCCGCGTCGAAGTCATTGCTGCTCGGGCTCATCATCCTCGCGACGGCCGGCCTGTTCGTGCCGCTGCACATCCTGCATCCGTTCTGGATGGTGCTGTTCCTCGTGCTGACGTCGATCACCTTCAGCCTGTTCGGCTTCGTGATCGGCATCTGGGCCGACAGCTTCGAGAAGCTGCAGCTCGTGCCGCTCCTGATCATCACGCCGCTCACGTTCCTCGGCGGCAGCTTCTATTCGGTCGACATGCTGCCGCCCGCGTGGCGCATCGTCACGCTGTTCAACCCGATCGTCTATCTCATCAGCGGCTTCCGCTGGTCGTTCTACGGGCTGGCCGACGTGCACGTGGGGATCAGCCTCGCGGCGACCTCGCTGTTCCTCGCGATCCTGCTTGCAATCGTCGCGTGGATATTCCGCACCGGCTACAAGCTGAAGAACTGACGCGGCTCGGCCGCGGGGTCGCCCCGTTCGCGGATCCGGGGCAGCGCTGCTAGACTGAGTCGGAAGATCGACTGCTGCCGTTTGCCGCACCGCAACCCACGGTGCGCGGGCGGCGCGGCTCCCCCTTCCCTGCGCGAGGATCCCCGATGAGCGCCTCCCGAATCGACGCCGTCCGAGACGGCCTGTTTCGCGCCACGTCCTACGTCGACACGCTGAACCTGAGCTTCAGCCAGTTCTTCGTCCGATCGCCGCACGGCGACGTGCTGTGCGTCGAAACGGGCACCCGTTCCAATTTCACGCAACTGAGCGCGGCGCTCGACACCGTCGGCATCGCGCCGTCGATGGTCAGCAGCGTGATCGTCCCGCACTTCGAGGCCGACGAAATGGGCGCGCTGCCCGACTTCCTCGCGGTCAACCCGGCGCTCGTCGCGTACGGACATCCAATGTGTACATGGGGGCTCGCCGACGTGTTCGGCGTGCGCGCGATTCCGTTGAAGGACGGCGAGCCGACGACACTGTCGGGCATCGACGTCGTGCCGGTCTACACGAAGCACGTGCATCAGTGGGATGCGCTCGTCGTGTATCTGCCGGCGTACAAGGCACTGCTGTCGTCGGACATCCTGATGCGCTTCGGCAGGGAGGAGACCGACGACCCGCTGCCGGCGATCCTCGACGCGATCACGCGCTCGGACTACCTGCCGTCGCTCGCGCACCTGGCGAGCGCGCTGCGCCGCATCCAGGCGCTTGATCTCGACATCATCCTGCCGATGCATGGCCCGGCGATCACGCACGACATTCCGCGCGTGATCGCCGGTGTGATCGCCCATTGCGAGGCGGCCGCGGCATAGCGCACGCGCTGGTGCGTGCGGCCGCCGGCTGCCGGTCGCCGGTCAGACGCCGGTCACGACGAATTCGGCGGACGCCTTGCTCTGGATCGCGGCCATCACCGCGAGTTCGCGCTTGCTGCGCGGCTCGCCGGACACGACACCCGTCGCATGCTTCGCCTTCGCACCGAGCGGAAAGAACACGAACGACGCGCCGGCCGGCGCATCCGGCTCGGCCCGCAGGCGCTTGTTCAGAATCTTCAGGTACTTTTTCTTCGAGACTTCCTTCGTTGCCATGGCGCCCTCCACATGAACGTATTGCTGATCAGCATACCAGTTTTGACCGGCGGCTCCGGCGCGCCGCCGCACGATCGATCTGCACTGGAATCGGTCGTCTTGCGCGCCAGGCCGCGGCTGCCGTCCGCCGCGTCATCGGTCGTCAAGATTTTTTGCGCGCGATGTCGATTCGCGCGCTCGTCGCCCGTCGTAGTGTCGTAACCGATCGTTTTGCCGTCCGCACGGCCGGCCGATTGCGGATGCCCTCTTTCCCTTTCAAGGAGCAGCAACAATGCGCGTCATGGTGATCGTCAAGGCAACGGCCTCTTCCGAATCGGGCGCGATGCCCGATACCGAACTGCTGGCCGCGATGGGCCAGTACAACGAGGAGCTCGTGAAGGCCGGCGTGATGCTCGCCGGCGAAGGGCTGCACCCGAGTTCGCGCGGCAAGCGCGTGCATTTCTCCGGCAAGGACCGGACCGTCATCGACGGCCCGTTCGCCGAGACCAAGGAACTGATCGCCGGCTACTGGTTGTGGCAGGTGAATTCGATGGAAGAGGCCGTCGAATGGGTCAAGCGCTGCCCGAATCCGATGCCGACCGAATCGGACATCGAGATCCGCCAGATCTTCTCGCCCGAGGACTTCGGCGAGGCATTCACACCGGAGCTGCAGGAACAGGAAGCGCGGCTGCGCGCGGAGATGGAGGGCAAGCACGGCGCATGAGCCGGCTCGGCCGGGGCGCCGCCGCGGGATCGACGCGGGCGCCCCGGCCGAATCCTCCGAACAAATCGATTGACGGGAATTGACGGCGCCTCGCCGAGTAACGTATCGTTTTGCTACGTTACTTGGCGAGGCCTTGTCGTCATGCATTCCCGTTTCGACCGTTTTCGCGCGACGCCGCTCGGCGCGCAGCTCGAGGCGCTGATCGCGCAGCCCGAGCGCTATGCCGAATTCGCGGCGCTGTCGCGTGTCGGCGTCGCCGCGATCGGCGCGATCCAGCACGAGATCGCGCGCAAATTCCCCGAAATCGAAGCCGACACGACCGCCCGGCAATTCTGCGGCGCGATGGTCGCCGACGTGATGCGCCGCCACGGACACGACGTCGTGCAGGCACGCGGCCGGATCGGCGGCGCGCTGTTCAGCTACGGCGCGGTATTCAGCGCATATCCGCAGGTGCTGCCGTTCGCCGGCGTCGTCGCCGCCCTGGCCGCGGTGCCTGCGCGGATCGCCGCGTATGCCGCTAAGATTCCCGCCGCGCTCGTCACGCGCCGCCCGGCCGGCACGGGCTTCTCGCTGGTCGAACATGCATGCCACCTGCGCGACCTCGACGCGGTGTTCGCCGAACGCATCGATGTCGTGCGCACGCACGCGCTTCCGGTGATCGCGTCCGTCGACGGGACCGCGCTCGCCGCGCAGCGCGACTATCTGGCACAGCCGCTCGACGACGCGCTCGCGGCATTCCGCACCGGACGCGCCGCGCTGTGCGCGACGGCCGCCGCGCTGCAACCGCCGGAACTCTCGCGCTGCGGATTGCGCGACGGCATCCGCCGGATGTCGCTCGACGAACTCGTGCGCGAACTGCTCGACCACGACCGCACGCACGTGCTCGAGCTCGACGAACTGCTCGCCGAACTCGAATTGCCGCCCCTTCCCTCATCGAACGCCCAATGAGCCAGTCAACCACCCCCGTCGTCTTCATCCACGGTTTCATCGGCACGTTCGACGTGCCCGAATGGCCCGGCCCGCATCTCGCCCCCGACCTGCTCGGCTATGGCATCCATCGCGGCACGCCGTTCGACGCAATCACGCTCGCCGCGCAGGTCGAGCATCTGCGGCAGGCCGTCGACACGCACTACGGCGCGCAGCCGGTCGATATCGTCGGTCACTCGGTCGGCGGCGCGATCGCGATGCTGTTCGCCCATGCGCATCCGGCGCACGTGCGCCGGATCGTCAACGTCGAAGGCAACTTCACGCTCGACGATGCGTTCTGGTCGGCGTCGATCGGCCGCATGTCGCCCGCGCAAGCCGATGCGATGCTCGACGGCCTGCGCGGCGATCCGCCCGGCTGGCTGCGCGGCGCGATCGACGATCCGTCGCCGCGCCAGCTCGACGACGCGCGCCGCTGGCTCGCGCATCAGCCGGCGTCGACGCTGCGCGCGATGGGACACTCGGTCGTCGCGACGACGGGCGAACCCGGCTACCTGCAAGCGCTCGCTGAAGTATTCGAGCGCCATCCGGTGTGGCTCGTCGCGGGCGAACGCTCGCGGGCGGGCTGGCATGTGCCGGACTGGGCGCTCGCGCGCTGTGCCGGTTTCGACACGATCGGCGGCTGCGGGCATCTGATACCGGCCGAGCAGCCCGCCGCGTTCCGGGAGGCGCTCGCGCGCCGTCTCGGCTGACGCGTGCGGCCGCCAGGCTGCGCGCCGGCCACCTGACAACTCGTAGGATTCGCCGAAATTTGGCTGAAAGGCGCGGTTGCTAGAGTCAACCAACAGGGTTTTCCCGATGCCCGACTGCCGAACGGAAACGACACATGCGAGGCTCCATGGACCTGGTACGCACGTTCTGGCTACTGCTGCTGCTCGCCGTCGCGGGCCCGGCCCTCGCCTTTCAGTCGCGGGTCGTCGCGATCCCGAGCGCGGCGATGAACCAGACGCTGAAGGCGACCGTCGTGCTGCCCGACGACTATGCACGCCTCCACCACGGCCCGGAACGCAGCGTCGAGCGCTTTCCGGTCGTCTACCTGCTGCACGGCTCCGGCGGTGACCACACCGACTGGACCGCGAACACGCGAATCGCCGCGCTGGCCGATCGCTATCACGTGATCCTGGTGATGCCCGACGGCGGACACGAAAGCTGGTACATCGACAGCCCGTTCGACTCGGGCAGCCGCTACGAAACCTTCGTCGGCGACGAAGTCGTGTCCTATGTCGACACCCATTTCAGAACGATCGCTGCCAAGGGCGCGCGCGCGATCACCGGGCTCAGCATGGGCGGTTTCGGCTCCCTGCGCATCGCGCTCGACCGGCCCGACACGTTCGGCGCGGTCGGCAGCATCAGCGGCGCGGTCGATCCGCGCTGCTGCGAAGACGAGCCCGGCATCGACCACGTGTTCGGCGATCCCGGCCGCCATCCGTCGTTCTGGAATCGCAACGCGATCGTCGAAAGCGCGCGCGCGTTCGTCCGGGCGCATCTCGACCTGACGATCGACTGCGGCCGCGACGACTCGTTCGTCGGCTCGAACCGCACGCTGCATCAACGACTCGTCGCACTCGGTGTGCCGCATGACTATGCCGAGCGTCCAGGCGGTCACACGTGGGACTACTGGGCGCATGCGATCCGCTACCAGATGCAGTTCTTCGCGACGTCGTTCCAGCACGGCGGCTACGCGTAGGATCCGCACACCCGCGTCGCGCGCCGCGCCCGGCGTGACGCGCGCCGCACTGCCGGCCCTTACGCCGCCGCATCGCGCGACGGGCCCGATGGTAGGATGCGCAGGCATCGACCACCCGACTTCCTCCATGCCGCGCGACAACTTTGCGGACCTGCTGGCCTTCATCGCCGTCGCGCGCGAGCGCAGCTTCACGCGTGCGGCCGCCCGGCTCGGCGTGTCGCAATCCGCACTCAGCCATACGATCCGCTCGCTCGAGACGCGTCTCGGCGTGCGATTGCTCATGCGCACGACGCGCAGTGTGGCGCCGACCGAAGCCGGCGAGCGCCTGTTGCTCAACCTCGCGCCGCGCTTCGACGAAATCGAGGCCGAACTGTCCGCGCTCGCCGAGCTGCGCGACAAACCGGCCGGCACCGTGCGCATCAACGCGACCGACTACGTGATCCGCACGCTGCTGTGGCCGAAGCTGTCGCCGATCCTGCGCGACTACCGCGACCTGAAGGTCGAGTTCGTGACCGACTACGGGCTGTCGGACATCGTCGCGGAACGCTTCGACATCGGCGTGCGGCTTGGCGACCAGGTCGCGAAGGACATGATCGCGGTCCGTATCTCGCCCGACCTGAAAATGGCGATCGTCGGCGCGCCCGCGTATTTCGAGGAACGCGAACGGCCCGCGACGCCGCAGGATCTCGTCGCGCACGACTGCATCAACCTGCGCCTGCCGACGCACGGCGCGCTGTACGCGTGGGAACTCGCGCGCGGCGACGACACGCTGCAGGTGCGTGTCGACGGCCAGGTCACGTTCAACGGCACCTACGAAATACTCGATGCGGCGCTCGCCGGCTACGGCCTGGCCTACGTGCCGGCCGAACTCGCCGCGCCGCACGTCGCCGCCGGCAGGCTCGTCAGCGTGCTCGACGACTGGTGTCCGACGTTTCCGGGCCATCATCTGTACTACGCGAGCCGACGGCAATCGTCGCGCGCGTTCGCGCTGATCGTCGACGCGCTGCGCCACTCCGGCCATTCATGAGCCGGTTCGATAAGTGCATGCGCATTCCTGGGGATTATCGATAAGCGCGTCGGTGGCTACCATCGTCGATGTCTTCCACGTCCTCCGGAGCCCTCGATGTCCGAACCGACTTCCGCCGCGCGCCAGGCCTTCGGCGCGATCGCGCCGGCCCTCGCCGACTACACCGACAACGTGCTGTTCGGCGACGTGTGGCAGCGCCCCGGCCTGTCGCCGCGCGATCGCAGCCTGATCACGGTCGCGAGCCTCGTTGCACTGTATCGCGTGAACGAGTTGCCGTTCCATCTGAAGAAGGCGCTCGACAACGGCATCACGCGCGACGAGTTGATCGAAGCGATCACGCACCTCGCGTTCTACTCGGGCTGGCCGACCGCGAGCTCGGCGTTGCCGATCGCGAAGCGCGTGTTCGACGAAGCAGGCGTGTGAGCGCCGCATCCGACCCGCGCGTCGATTCAATCGACTTCAACCGACGCGGGCGCTCGCCCGCATGGAGCCTCACCATGGATTACCGCTATCTCGGGCGCAGCGCGCTGAAAGTGTCGCCGCTGTGTCTCGGCGCGATGATGTTCGGCGGCGAGACCGACGAAGCGACATCGACGCGCATCATCGACAAGGCATTCGACCAGGGCATCAACTTCATCGACACGGCCGACGTGTATCACGCCGGACGCTCGGAAGAAATCGTCGGCCGAGCGATCGCGCGGCATCGCGACAGTTGGGTCGTCGCGACGAAGTTCGGCTTTCCGGCCGGACCGGACGCCGGGCCGAATCGTCAGGGCCAGTCGCGCAAATGGATCTACGAATCGGTCGACGCGAGCCTGAAACGGCTTGGCACCGATTACATCGACATCCTGTATTTCCATCGCACGCTGACCGATGCGCCGCTCGAGGAAGGGATGCGTGCGGTGGCCGACCTGATCCGGCAGGGCAAGGTGCGCTATGTGGGACTGTCGAACTTCAAGGGCTGGCGCCTCGCCGAAATCGTGCGCCTCGCCGACCAGCTCGGCATCGATCGTCCGGTGGCGAGCGAACCGCTGTACAACCTCGTCGATCGCACGGCCGAAGTCGAACAGTTGCCGGCGGCCGCGCATTACGGCATCGGTGTCGTCCCGTACAGCCCGCTCGCGCGCGGCGTGCTGACCGGCAAGTACGCGCCGGGCGCGCAACCGCCCGCCGATTCACGCGCGGGCCGCGGCGACCGGCGCATCCAGCAGACGGAATGGCGGCCCGAGTCGCTGCACATCGCGCGGCAGGTGGCCGAGCACGCGGCCGCGCGCGGCACGACGTCGGTCGCGTTCGCGCTTGCCTGGGTGATGAAGAACCGGATCGTCAGCTCGACGATCGCCGGCCCGCGCACCGAGGCGCACTGGGACAGCTACATCGATGCGCTGACGCTCGAACTCGGCCCCGACGACGAGCGCTTCGTCGATTCGCTGGTGCCGCCGGGACATGCGTCGACGCACGGTTATACGGATCCCGGCTATCCGGTCGAAGGGCGGAAGGTGTGATGTTCGTCTGCTGAAGCCGGATACACGCTGCCCGCCGGCATGACGCGACGGGAGCGATGGCGGGTTCGCGGAGGATCAATGACTGACATGCCGGATGCTATCGCCCGGCAAGTTGGGACGTCGTCGGTACGTCGGTATGTCGGCGCGCCGGGCGTCGAGCGACGCGGCAAAAAACAAAACGAAAAACGACAGCGGCGGAAGTGAAAGCAGAAGCCGCGAATTCAGTTGTCGTGCGCCGCGTCGGCGCTCACCACGCGATCGAAGAATTCCTGCGCACGCGCCAGCTCGTCAAGCGCGCGATCGAGGCGCGACATCGCAAGTGCATATTCGGCCGACGAGATGTCGTCGTCGCTATCCCCGCGCACGGCGCGAAACGCCTGGTCGACGTTGCGCGTCGCTTCGACGAAGCGTTGCGCGGCCCGGGCTTCCCGCGAACAGATGTGGGTCGACATCGACACTTCTCCCTCAGGGTTGCGGTGTGAAGCAAGCCGACGCCCAGTGTGCGTGGTGCGCATGTCGGCGGCGTGAACGACGGCAAGCAGCTTGTCGACGCACGGCCATCGCGTGGCACGCTTCGTGGCGATTGTCGCTCCACACTCGCCGATCCGCCATGGCGAGATTGCAACAAATTCTTGCGCGCGCCGAGATGGCGACAACCCTCATGCGTGTCGTTGCACGCGCATTCAGTTGCCCTGCTTCGCGTCACGCGCCGCGCATGAGCGGCGCGAACGTCATGCGCGCCCGATGCGCGGATGCGCGAGACCGCCGAATGCGGCCGCTTCGCCGGGCGACAGATCGAACAGATCGCCGGTGGGCTCGCGCGGATGCTCGGCCGCTGGCCGGCTGCGCAGTCGAGCGACATGCGTGGGCGCGACGTAGGCGGCCGCCGTTTCGAGCGGCGGCACGTCGAACAGGTCGCGCGTGACGCCGCGCACGGCATCCGTCGGCGACTTTCCGCGCAATCGCGCGACCAGTTCGACGAATCGGTCGAAATCGCCGGCGCGCGTCGCCTTGTTCACCTCGGCGAGATCGCGCGCCTTCAGCACGCACGGCTGCGCGAGCCGCACGAAATACGGCGCCTCGAGTTCGACCGACAGCGCGAGCGGATAGCTCTTGCCGGTTTGTTCCTTCGCACGCCCGATGCAGTCGACCACGGCCGCGCCCTGCGCGACGCCGAGCGGCTGGCCCGTGCTCACGCTGCGCAGGTGATCGGGGAACACGCGCAGTTGCGTGCCGACCGTCAGCGCGGTGGACGATGCGCAGACGAGCGCGTAGTGCTGTTCGCGACGCCGGCCCGACGGCAGCGTCGAACGGCTCGCGATGAACGTGTGCGGCGGCAGCGGCCGCACCTGGCCGCTGGCGTCGACCCACGCATTCCATAACAGCGCGTCCTCGCGCCTGCGCTCGCCCGGCCGCGTGCGCGACGCGACCGGCGAAAACAGCGCGAGCAGCGAGCCCGTGCGATGCGCGGCGACTTGCGCGCCGCTGCCGAGCGGCTGGTTGATGCCCCACAGAAAACGCCCGCCTCCGAGCCGGCGCTCCCATTCCTTGCGGAGCACGACGGTCGGCAGTTCCTCGCCGGACTCGGTACCGATCTTCGCCCAGCAGAACGTGGGAGGGAGGTGTTTCAGTGTCATCAACTTTCTCGGGATACAGCCTCGCTGGTGACAGCAAGCCCATTCAGCAACCGTAACTGTATAGGTATAATGCATCGCATGGAAGCCCCGGATCACGATTTTCCTGTACAAGACCTGTTACGCCGTCTGATGGCGGACACACGCTCGTCCAGCGAAATTGCGCGGCTTTCCGGGGTCAGCCAGCCGACCGTGTCGCGCCTGCGGCTGTCGAACGGGCATCGGCTGCGGCGCAGCGCGCCATTCAACAAGCTATGCAGTTTCTACGGTGTCGATACCGGCCCGGCGCGCCGCCGCTACAACGACCTGCTGCGCGACGCGATCGTCGACGCGTGGGACGGCTCCGACGAGCACGGGCGCGCGCTGCTGGTCGTGATTCAGGGGTTGAAGGATCTGCAGGCGAAGGCCGACGACGGGTAACGGCGCGCAGGCGTTCATGAATGGAAGGAAGACTGAAAGCACCCGGCGGGCGGTGGCGAATGCGATTCGTCATCGCCCGTTTTGCATCGGGCGATGCGACGCGAAGCAACGCTCAGCGTGCCGCCGAACACGTGCGACGCAATCGCACCACCCACCCCCGCATCGGCAACACGTCGAAACTTAATTTGCCTAAGGTTAAAAAAGTTTGACACGCCGTTTTCACTGAGATAACTTTTGCGCAAGCTTCCGGAAAGCAAACGCGAACCGGCAAGCCATCACGATGCGCGGCGCGGCCGAAACCGCCGATCCGTTTCATTCCGTCGCCGCACGCGCGTCGCGTCGTGTTTTTCTGCAGCGCAGCACCGCAGCTCGCAACATCTCCGCCTCATCGAATGATGTCGTTCCGTTTCATCTGGAAGGACGCGCGGCACGCGCACATTTGATTTGCAGTCCTTCATGACTCGCGGCGCTGCCGTTGTCCTGATGGTGCAGTTTCCTCTTCGTCGAATGCAGTAATCGGCCCGGCCCGCAGGGGGCGTATCGCGGACCGGTCGTATCCACACACAATCAAAAGAACGAGGTCGGCAATGCAAATTCATCTCAGAGGATCGCGTCGCGCATGGCTGCCCGCGCTCGTCGCGGCCGCGACGCTCGCCGCATGCGGCGGTGACGACGGCGGCAGCGTCGCGGGCGTATCCGCACTCGCGCAAGCCCAGGGCCAGGATCAACAGGACGACGGCGCCGAATCGGCGGCCAACGCACAAGCGCGCATGTCGCCGTCGGGTGTCCCGTACGCGAATCCGGCCAGCGGCGGACGCTACAAACCGGTGATCAGCAACGGCCAGGTACAGCCGTCGCTGTCGGGCGGCACGATCGAGGAAAACGCGTGGGTCGACACGTCGGTCGATTCCGACGGCGACGGCACGCACGACCGCATCCATGTGCGCATCGTGCGCCCGTCCGAAACCGCGAGCGGCGCCCGCACGCCGGTCATCGTGCTCGCGAGCCCGTACTACGCGGGGCTCGCCGACAGCCCCAACCACGACGTCGACGTCGAACTCGACGGCACGGCGCATCCCGCGGCAGCGGCCGCCGGCGCCGCATCCGCCCGCATCATGGCCGCGATACCGCAAGTACGGATGCTGCAGCAGCTCGAGGCGGCCGCGGCCGGCCGTTCATGGATCGAAAGCTACTTCGTGCCGCGCGGCTTCACGATCGTCTATGCGGATTCGCTCGGCACCGCCGGCTCCGACGGCTGCCCGACGATCCTCACGCGCGACGAATCCGTCGCGATGGCATCGGTGATCCGCTGGCTCGGCCGTGATGCAACCGCGAAGGATGCGAACGGCAAGGCAGTCGTCGCGAGCTGGTCGACGGGCCACGTCGGCATGTACGGCGTGTCGTACGACGGCACGCTGCCGAAGATGGTCGCGAGCCTGCGCACACGCGGGCTCGACGCGATCGTGCCGATCGCCGGGCTGTCGAACATGTACGGCTACTACCGCTCGGGCGGCCTCGTTCGCGCGCCGGAGGGCTATCAGGGCGAGGACGTCGACGTCTATATCAAGGCGCTGCTGACGAATGCACATCCGGAGCGCTGCACGCACCTGATCGACGAAGCGCTGCAGCAGGAAGACCGCAAGACGGGCGACTATTCGCCGTTCTGGGCCGCGCGCGACATCCCGACCGCGCACGCGGTCGCGCCGGCACTCGTCGCGCAGGGGCTGACCGACGACAACGTGCGTGTCGACCAGTCGACGTCGTGGTATCTCGCGATGCGGCGTCAGGGCGTGCCGACGCAGCTGTGGCTGCATCGCCTGAAGCACACCGACCCGACCCGCGTACCGGCGATGGCCGACGCATGGACCGCCGAGGTGAACCGCTGGTTCACGCGCTATCTGATCGGCGTCGACAATGGCGTCGAACGCGATCCGCGCGCGGTGGTCGAGCAGGCCGACGGCACGCTGCTGAAGGAAGCCGACTGGGCCGCGCGGCGCGCCACGCCGGTCGCGTATTTCGCGGGCGGCGATGGCACGGGCACCGGCACGCTGTTGCGGATGCCGAGCGGCGGCCCGCTCGCGCGTTTCACCGACGATGCGTCGATTCCCGCGCTCACACTGGCGAACGCAACGACCGGCGAGCATCGCGGCCGCTTCGAGACGGCGCCGTTCACGGCCGCGACGCGCCTGTCCGGCACCGCGACCGCCCGCGTGCGGCTGACCTTCACCGGTATCGCGAACGTGACGGCGCTGCTGGTCGACCGCGCGCCGGACGGCACGGCGACGATCGTCTCGCGGGCATGGACCGATCCGCGCAACCGCGTGTCGGACTGGTTCTCGGCACCCGTGTTGCCGGGGATGCCGTATGACCTCAAGCTGACGTTCATGCCGCGCGACTACAAGCTCGAAGCGGGTCACAAGCTCGGCCTCGTCGTGCTGTCGAGCGACAACGAGGCGACGCTGCGGCCGGCACCGGGCACGGGTCTCGCGCTCGATCCGGCAGGCACGTCGGTGACGGTGCCGCTGGTGTCGTCCTGACCTGGACCGCGCAAACGAGCGCGGTTGTCCGACGCATGCGCGTGCGGTCGTGAACGATCGCACGCGCCCGGGGGCCGCGTAACACGTACCGCAGGCGCCACGCGGCGATGCTTTACCGTCGCGCGGCGCCGTTCCTCATCGGCAACGCGTCTCAACCCGCCGCAAGACGCCTGAGCACGACATCCAGCAACACGTGCGCGCCGTCGACGAGCTGATCGTCGTCGGTATGTTCGCGCGGGTTGTGGCTGATCCCGCCGCGACTCGGCACGAAGATCATCGCGGCCGGTGCGATGCGTGCGATCATCTGTGCGTCGTGACCGGCGCCCGACGTCATACGGCGATGCGAGAACCCCATCCGCTTCGCCGACGCCTCGATTTCGTCGGCAAGGCCCGCATCGAATACGACCGGCTCGAACCGCACCAGCCGTTCGGTCGTGATCCGGACGCCCTCTTCCGCTGCCACCCTGTCGAGGAATTCGGCCAGGCGTCTTTCGGCATCCTGCAGGCGCAGTTCGTCCGGATCGCGCAGATCTACCGTGAATACGGCCTTGCGCGGAATCACGTTGATGACGTTCGGCTCGATGCGCAGCATGCCGATCGTCGCGAGCGTCGTGCCGCTCGCCACAGTCAGCTCGCGCAAGAACGTCGCGACGGCCGCCGCCGTCCAGCCCGCGTCATGGCGCAGATGCATCGGCGTCGTGCCGGCATGGTTCGCATTCCCCTGCACGGTGACCTGCTGCCATGAAATGCCCTGCAGGTTCTCGACGACGCCGATGCGGATCTGCTCGGCTTCGAGGATCGGCCCTTGCTCGATGTGCAGTTCGAGATACGCGTGCGGCACGATCGCGCCGGGCTCGAGGTCGCCGGCATAACCGATACGCGCGAGCTCGTCGCCGAAGCGCGTGCCGTCGATGCCCACCGTGTCCAGCGCCGCGTCGACCGACATGCCGCCGGCGTGAACGAGCGAACCCATCATGTCCGGCTGATAGCGAATGCCTTCTTCATTCGTGAATACGCCGACCGTGATCGAACGTCGCGGGCGGATGCCGGCCCGGCGAAATGCGCGCACGACGGCGAGACCGGCGAGTACGCCGTAACAGCCATCGAGCGCGCCCGCGTTCGTCACGGTGTCGATGTGCGAGCCCATCATCAGCGGCCGCTCGCTGCCGTCGTCGGATGCGGAACGCAACGTGCCGAACACGTTGCCGATCCGGTCGACCTGAATGTCGAGGTCGAGCTCGCGCATCCATTCGACGACGAGGTCGCGCCCGGCCCGCTCGTCGTCCGTCAGCGCGATGCGGGTCCGGCCGCCGGCTTCGGGATCGGCACCGATCTCGCCGAGTCGTCGCAGTTGGTCGAGAAGAAGCGCTCCATCCAGCTCGAGCGCCGGCAGCGGTGCGGCGGGGGTATTCATCGATCGTCTCCATCATGGGCGCTACGCATCCGGCCAATCGCCGGACTTGATGGGATGAAATGTTATTTCAGCCGGATCGATAATTCGGCTCTCAATTCGCGCCCGCCGCGCAATTTTTTCTCGTCTTGCCGCGTCAGTTGCGGATAAATACGTGCCGGTTCATCTTGGTGCCGCGGCTTTCATACCTTGCCCCCGTGCCACACCGGCGCCCGTCAAACCGGCGTCAGCACCGGCTCCCCCGCAAAATGCCGCGCGGCATTGTCGAGAAACTGCTGCACCGAGCGATCGAGCGCCTCCGGCGACCAGCCGCCCATGTGCGGCGTGAGCACGATGTTGTCGAGGTCCGTCAACGCGCGCGGCGGCTCCGGCTCGCCTTCGTACACGTCCAGCCCCGCGCCCGCGATGCGCCGTTCGCGCAGCGCATCCGCCAGAGCAGCGGTATCGACAACGCTGCCGCGCGACACGTTGACGAGAAACCCGTCGGCGCCGAGCGCATCGAGCACCGTGCGATCGATCAGGTGGCGCGTGCCCGCACCGCCCGGCGTCGCGACGATCAGGAAATCCGCCCATTCCGCCACTGCGTCGATTCGGTCGAAATAGCGATATGAAACGCCATCCTTCGGCGCACGGTTGTGATAACCGATCTCGATGTCGAAGCCGGCCGCGCGACGCGCGCACTTCTCGCCGATCTTGCCGAGCCCGACGATGCCAAGCCGCTTGCCCGATACGTTCGGCGGCATCTGCAGCGCGTCGCGCCATACGCCCGCGCGGGTCTTCGCATCGAGCTGCACGACGTTGCGGACCACGGCGAGCAGCAGCGCGAATGCGTGATCGGCGACGCAATCGTCGTTGGTGCCCGCGCCCGTCACCACGGTGATGCCGCGCGCCTTCGCATGGGCGACGTCGATGTGCTCGTAGCCGGCGCCGAGCGCGCTGACGAACGTCAGCTGCGGAAGACGATCGATCTCGGCGGCGGTGAGGCCCGTGCTGCCATTGGTCAGCACCGCGCGAATCGTGCGGCCATGTGCGGCGATCGCGCGCTCGCGTGCGTCGGCGGTCGAGGCGTAATACACGTCGTACGACGCGGCGATCTGGCGGTGCGCGTCGCCGCGCAGCGCGATAAGGACCAGCAGCTCGGGCTTCATGTCAGCAAGCGTCCGCAGGCGGGAATGCATTCCAGTGTAACAACGGCGCGTAACGCGTGCGGGTTACCCCCACGCGTGCTGTGGACGTGGCGCCGCACGCGGTTTGCCAAAGCCGGCTCAGTCAAGTAACTTTCGGCGTACGCCCCCGTCCTGGAGATTGGCCCGTATGAAGCTCGCCCTGCCCGCCCGGATCCTGGGCCTCGCGTTCGCCGCCGCTGTCGTCGCACCCGGCGCACACGCCGACACGCCCGTCGTGGTGTCGTCGAAGATCGACACCGAAGGCAACCTGCTCGGCAACGTCATCGCACAGGTGCTGAAGGCCCACGGCATCCCCGTCACCGAAAAGATCGCGCTCGGCACGACACCGATCGTGCGCAAGGCGCTCACGAGCGGCGAGATCGACGTCTACCCCGAATACACGGGCAACGCGGCGTTCTTCTTCAACAAGGCCGACGACCCCGTGTGGAAAAACGCGAGCCAGGGCTACGACACCGCGAAGAAGCTCGACTACGCGGCGAACCATCTCGTCTGGCTGACGCCGGCGCCGGCGAACAACACGTGGGGCGTCGCCGTGCTCGCGCCGATCGCGCAAGCGCAGCACCTGAAGACCTTCTCCGACTTCGGCAAGTGGATCGCGGGCGGCGGCAAGCTGAAGCTCGCGGCGTCGGCCGAATTCGTGAACAGCGCCTCCGCGCTGCCGTCGTTCGAGAAGGCATACGGCTTCAAGCTGAAACCCGACCAGCTCGTCGTGCTGTCGGGCGGCGACACGGCCGCGACGATCAAGGCCGCCGCGAATCAGACCGACGGCGTGAACGCGGCGATGGTATACGGCACCGACGGCGGGATCGCATCGAGCGGCCTCTTCGTGCTCGACGACGACAAGCACGTGCAACCCGTCTATGCGCCGACGCCGGTGATTCGCGAAGCCGTGCTGAAGGCCCATCCGCAAATCGCCGACTTCCTGAAGCCCGTGTTCGCGAGCCTCGACCTGAAGACGCTGCAGACGCTGAACGCGCGGATCCAGATCAACGGCGAGCCGGCGGCCGGCGTCGCCAAGAGCTACCTGAAGTCGAAGGGCTTCGTTAAGTGACGGGTCGCGCGGTGGCGTCCGCGCGGCGCATCACGCTCGACAAGGTCGGTATCCTGATCGGTGTCCTGACGATCGTTGCCGTGTTCGGCATGCCGTTCATGGTGCTGCGGCCGAACCGCATCGCGGCCGGCACGGGGTTGTCCGTATTCGCCGCGCTGCCCGCCGTGCAGGGGGCCGCGCTCGCCGCGCTGTGGATCGTCGGCGCGTTGTGGGCGATGACGGCGAGCCGCCCCGCGTGGCGGCTCGCGGCCGGCTGCACGTGGCTCGCGACGCTGGCCTACGCGGTCGGTGCGGCCGCGACGCACGCCGTCGCACCCGACGACATGCTCGCACGCGTGTCGCCCGCGGCAGGCGTCTGGCTGCTGCTGTTCGCGTGGGCCGTACTCGTCGCCGACGCGCTCGCGCGGCTCGCATTCGGCCCGTGGCGACGCCTCGTCGCGCTCGCGGTCGCTATTGCAGCGATATCGCTGCCGCTCGCGAGCGGCTGGTGGGACGGCCTGTCCGTGATGCGCGAATACGCGGTGCGCGGCGACGACTTCTGGCGCGAGGCCACCCGGCACGTCGCGCTCGCGGGCGGCTCGGTCGCGGCCGCGCTCGTCGCGGGCTTGCCGCTCGGCATCGCGTGCGCGCGAATCGCACCGGTGCGCACCGTCGTGATGCCGGTGCTCAATATCGTGCAGACGATCCCGAGCATCGCGATGTACGGGCTGATGATGGCGCCGCTCGGCCTGCTCGCCGCGCACGTGCCGCTCGCGGCCGCGCTCGGCATCCGCGGGATCGGCGTCGCGCCGGCCGTGCTCGCGCTGTTCCTCTACTCGCTGCTGCCGATCGCGTCGAGCGTCGTGGTCGGGCTCGAGCAGGTGCCGCCGCACGTGACCGAAGCGGCCCGCGCGATGGGCATGACGCGCGCGCAGCGGCTGCTGCGCGTCGATCTCGTGCTCGCGCTGCCGGTGATCCTGAGCGGCGTGCGCATCGTGCTCGTGCAGAACATCGGCCTGACCGCGGTCGCCGCGCTGATCGGCGGTGGCGGGTTCGGCACCTTCATCTTCCAGGGGATCGGGCAATCGGCCGCCGATCTCGTGCTGCTCGGCGCGATCCCGACGATCGCGCTCGCGCTGGCGGCCGCCGTCGTGTTCGAAGCCGCGACCGCGCTCGCGAAGGGACGTACTGCATGATCGAGATCGAACACATCGGCAAACGCTTCGGCGATGTCGTCGCCGTCGACGACGTATCGATGACGATGAAGCAAGGCACGATCACCGCGCTCGTCGGCGCGTCGGGCAGCGGCAAGTCGACGCTGCTGCGCATGATCAACCGGCTGATCGCGCCGACCAACGGCACGATCCGCATCGACGGCGTCGACACCGCGAGCGTGCCGCCCGAGCAACTGCGGCGGCGCATCGGCTACGTGATCCAGGGGCACGGGCTGTTCCCGCACTGGAGCGTCGCGCGCAATATCGCGACCGTGCCACGCCTGCTCGGCTGGCCGGCCGCGCGCATCGACGCGCGCGTGCGCGAACTGCTCGAACTGTTTCATCTCGCGCCGTCCGAGTTCGCGGACAAGCTGCCGCACGAACTGTCGGGCGGCCAGCAGCAGCGCGTCGGCGTCGCGCGCGCGCTCGCGGCCGAGCCCGCGATGCTGCTGATGGACGAGCCGTTCGGCGCGCTCGATCCGATCATCCGCAACAAGGCGCAGGACGACCTGTACGCGCTGCAGCGCCGCCTCGGCATCACGGTCGTGATCGTCACCCACGATATCGAGGAAGCGCTGAAGCTCGGCGACACGATCGCGGTGATGGACGCCGGCCGGCTGCTGCAGGTCGCGTCGCCGGCCGAGATTCTCGGCAAGCCGGCCGCAGGTGTCGTCGAGCAGCTCGTCGCCGGCGTCGACCGGCCGCTGCGCCTGCTCGCGCTGACATCGATCGACGCGGTGGCCGAACCCGGTCACGCCGACGGCGAAGCGATCGCCGCGACGCGCACGCTGCGCGATGCGGTGTCCGAGTTGCTGTGGCGCGGGGCCGATGCATTGCCCGTCGACGACGGCAACGGTCGTGACGCGACGCGTCGTATCACGCTCGACGCAATCCGCGCGCATGCGAGGAAGCCCGCATGACGACGCGGTTCGCGCGTTCGCCCCTGCCGCAGCGGCTGCCCGCGCAAGTCGCGCGTGCGGCCGCGCTCGCGCTGCTGCTCGTGCTGCTGTTGCGCCCCGCGTGGCTGCAGGGCGTGTTCGCGCCGTTCGCGGACAACGGCGCGCCGGTCATCTACGATCGCGCGAGCCTGCTCGACCTCACGCTCGCGCATCTCGGCACCGTCGCGCTGTCGAGCCTGATCGGCACGATCGTCGCAGTCGCTGCCGGCATCGCGGTCACGCGGCCGTCGGGCGCGGATTTCCTGCCGGTCGCGCGCAGCGTCGTCGACATCGGCCAGACCTTTCCCCCAGTCGCCGTGCTCGCGCTCGCCGTGCCGGCCGTCGGCTTCGGGTTGAAACCCGTGCTGATCGCGCTCGTACTGTACGGGCTCCTGCCGATTTTCGAGAGTACGATCGCGGGGCTCGAGGACGTGCCGCGCGACGTCGT
Source organism: Burkholderia sp. Bp9143 (assembly GCF_003853645.1). Classification (GTDB taxonomy): domain Bacteria; phylum Pseudomonadota; class Gammaproteobacteria; order Burkholderiales; family Burkholderiaceae; genus Burkholderia. The sequence goes on from NZ_QTPO01000052.1 coordinate 31,301, forward strand.
CGACGCCGCGCGCGGGATGGGGATGAGCGGCTGGCAGCAACTCGTGTCGGTCGAGCTGCCGCTCGCGTTCCCGGTGATCGTGAACGGCATCCGGCTCGCGGTCGTGATCAATCTCGGCACCGCGACGATCGGGTCGACGGTCGCCGCGCGCGGGCTCGGCGACGTGATCATCGCGGGCCTGCAGACGTCGAACACCGCGTTCGTGCTGCAGGGCGGCGTGATCGTCGGGCTGCTCGCGGTGCTGGTCAGCGATGGGATCGGTGCGCTTGCGCGGGTGGCGAGCGCGCGGCGGGCGTAGCACGCACCTGCAGCCGCTGCTTCGCGGGTGAAAAAGGGGCGCGAGAAAAAATCCAGCTGCGCTTCCTCCGGACTCCGATGCGTGTTCGTGCAACGATCCCGTCTCCGCCCCGCGCGCATCGATACAAGCCTACATCGTGCTTTCATTCGAGCCTGCGCTCGAACGCGCACGATAATTGGCCGATATACTATGCGCCTCTCATTTCCCCGCACTCCACCATGCGACGACGGTTTCTCTGGCTGATCGTGCTTTCGCTCGGCATTGCGCAACAGGCCTCGGCGCAGCAGGCGCCCGCACTGCCTGCCTCCGCGCCCGCAGCGGCCGCATCCGCACCGATCGAAGCGTCCGCGCCACTCGCGAACGATCAGCCAAACGAAGAAAACCGCCGCATCACGTCCTACCTGACGAAGAAATTCGGCGTCGCGAAGGAGCGCGCCGCGAAGCTCGCCGACATCGTGAGCGTCACTGCGACGAAATATTCGCTGCCTCCGGCACTCGTTTACGCCATTATCTCGATCGAATCGCGCTTCCAGGAAAAGGCGCGCGGCCAGCATGGCGCGACCGGGCTGATGCAGGTCGTGCCTTCCGCGCACCGCGGCATGCTGCGCGAAGTGAAGGACCTGACCGAGCCGAATGCGAACGTCGAAGCCGGCTCCAAGATCCTGTCGGGCTACGTGCGTGCGGCCGGCGGCAACGTGCAGGCCGGGCTGAGGAGCTATGGCGGGTCGAATGCGTATGCAGCGAAAGTGATGCAGCGGGTCGACGCGTTCCGCTTCGTGCTCGAACCCGAAGACGGCGCGAAAGGCGCGAACGATACGAACGCGCGCATGGTGCCGGTCAGCGATCCGTCGACCGCGGCGCCCGCCGCGAGCCGCAACGCGAAGTAAGCGCGCCGCACGCTACGCGCCGCGCGTCCATGCGGGTCCTGAAGCGGCGGGACGCACGACGGCACACACCACCCCTCACTCGCGTGCGAAATGCGCGCGCAGAAATTCGATGAAATGCTGCGTTTTCGCGGGCAGCAAACGCGTTTCGGTCATCGCATAGATGGGCACCGGGGTGCCCTCCCATTCCGGCAGCACGCGGCGCAGCCGGCCGGCGACCACGTCGTCGGCCACCACTTCCGCCGGCAACTGGATGATCCCCGCGTCGTGCACGGCCAGTTGCCGGTTCATGCCGACGCTGTTCACGACGAACCGCCCGCCCACCGGCACGTCGATCGTGCGCTCGCCGCGACGCAGCGTCCACGCGGTGACGCGTTGCACGCTCAGGCACTGATGGCGCGTCAGGTCGCCTGGTTCGAGCGGCTCGCCCGAGCGTTCGAGATAGCGTGGCGACGCATACAGGTTGCCGCGGAACGTCGCGAGCCGCCGCGCGACGAGCTGCGAGTCCGCGGATTCGCCGATGCGGATCGCGACGTCGAACGGCTCGCTCACCAGGTCGACGCGCCGCGACGTCAGCTCGAAATCGAACGTCAGCTTCGGATACCGTTCCGCGAATTCGACGATCAGCGGCGTCAGGTAGATCACCGCGAAATCGACCGGAAACGACGCGCGCAGCACGCCGGACGGTTCGGCCAGCAGCCCGCCGAGCTGCTCGTGCGCGAGCCGCGCCTCGTCGACGATGCGCTTGCAGCGCTCGAAGTACAGCTGCCCGGCTTCCGTGAGCTCGATCCGGCGCGTCGTGCGATGCAGCAACCGCAGGCCGATCGCCTTTTCCAGCGCGCCGATCCGCCTTGACAGCGTCGAATTCGGCATCCCCAGCGTCTGGGCGGCACTGCGAAAGCCGTGCGCCTTCACGACCTCCACGAACAGCGCCATGTCGTTCAGCAGTTCCATGCTGACTGCTCCACCAATGGATCAATGATCTCCACGATACCCGGTTTATCTCGAAAAGGAAGCAATGGATGATGCAGACGTGGAGGCGAGGCCGGCGCAACGCGCGCGGCCGCCGCCCGATGCGGCATCGCCCCGGTGGCGCATCCCGAACTTCGATGAGGAAAACGTGATGAAACAACTGTTCGTTCCGGCCCCTGCCGGCCAGGACACGCCGCAACTGTTCGCCCCGGTCCGCGTCGGCCGGTACATGCTCGACAACCGCCTCGTGATGGCGCCGATGACGCGCAGCCGCGCCGCGCTCGACGGCACGCCCGGCGCATGGGCCGCGGAGTACTACGCGCAACGCGCGGGCCTCGGGCTGATCGTCACCGAGGGCACGCAGCCGTCGGACGATGGCCAGGGCTACCTGACGACGCCGGGCATCTATACCGACACGCATGTCGCCGGCTGGAAGACGATCAGCGCCGACGTGCATGCGCGCGGCGGCCGCCTGTTCATCCAGCTGATGCACGTGGGCCGCATGTCGCATCCCGACAACACGCCGCATCACAGGCAGGGCGTCGCGCCGTCGGCGATCGCACCGGGCGTGCCGATGTTCACGGCGACGGGCATGCAGGAGATTCCGGCGCCGCGCGCACTGACGACGGCCGAGGTGCGCGACACGGTGAACGACTTCCGCTTCGCCGCGCGACGCGCGATCGAGTCCGGCGCCGACGGCGTCGAGATTCACGGTGCGAACGGGTATCTGGTCCAGCAGTTCTTCGCGCCGAACGCCAACACGCGCACCGACGAATACGGCGGATCGATCGAGAATCGCGCACGCTTCGCGATCGAAGTTGCGGCCGCGATCGCCGACGAGATCGGCGCGGATCGCACGGCGATCCGCCTGTCGCCCGGCACCACGCTGTGGGGGATCGACGAAGGTCCGGAAAGCGCCGAGCTGTACCGCTACCTGGCGACGCAGCTCGATGCGTTCGGCCTCGCCTACCTGCACGTGATGCACCAGGGCGACGAATCGCTGCTCGCGGACCTGCGGGCGCGCTGGCGCGGCACGTTGATCCTGAACCGCCCGGGGCGCACGCGCGACGCGATCGGTACCGATGTGGCATCGGGTCTCGCCGATCTCGAAGCGTACGGCCAGATGGTGCTCGCCAATCCGGATTTCGTGACGCGCGTGAAGACGGGCGCGCCGATGAACGACGCGCGGCGCGAGACGTTCTTCGGCGGCGATGCGCGCGGCTATGTCGATTATCCGGCGCTGAGCGGCACGGCATAAGCGCTGCCAAGAAAAACGGCGCGTCGTGACTTCGTCATGACGCGCCGCTTTGGAAACGATACAGGCCGCTCAGCCCATCACAGCTGCCCCGCCGCCCCCGTCCACCGCAGGTAATCCCCGCGCGTCCAGTCGAGCGACACGCCGACGCGCTTCGTCCCTGGCCGGATCTTCGGCTTGTACATCGACAGCGTCAGCGACTCCAGCGCGGGCCATTCCCGAAACGACATCACCGCGAGATCGGCGACGAGCGTCTCGAGCAGCCGCGTATGCGGCTTGTGCGACAGGAACGACGCGACGCGCGCGCAATAGCCGTCGTAGTCGATCCACTCGCCCTGCTCGCTCGGCTCGCAGCGATACCCGAGGCGCGCATCGATCACGATCGGCTGCGGCGCCTCGTGCTCGTGCGCGTGGATCCCGATCCGCGCGGGCACCTTCAGTTCGTCGACGAACACGCTCCAGCCGCGCCCGCGCAGGCGCGGCGCGTCGATCGCCACGAACGGTTCGTCGAACGGCTTCATGATGCGAGCGGCGCCGCGGCGTCGAGCATGATGCGCACGAAATAGTCGGCGAAGCTGCGACGCAGGACGATCTCGTACGTATCGTCGCCGGTCGGAATCAGCGTGATCGGCGACTTGAAGTAGTGCGACTGCACGCACTGGCCCGGCTTCAGCACACGCGGATGCAGATCGAGCGGGCAGCCGCGCGCGATCACGTCGCGCACGCGTTCGCCGCTGACCTCGACGACCGTGTAGCCGCTGCCGACGTCGACAGCCGCCGCATACGAACCCTGCACGGCCTCCGCGAGCTGCGCCTCGAGCACGCCCGCCGGCACGGGCCCGTTCGAGCGCACGAGCCACTCGTCGGGACCGAGCCACAGCACGTCGTACTCGGCACCGCGCGCGACCGTGTTCGGCGCCGACGGCGGCCGGCAGCCGACCACGCGCTCGAACGCGCTGACGAATGCCGGGTCGCTCAGCTCGCCGCGCACGTTCACGAGGTCGAGGAACGGCCGCTCGCGCAGCATGAACTTCTTCGATGCGCGCGCCTGGTGCGGCTTCAGCACATCGGCCGCGCCGACGAACGGCGATTCAAGCGTCACGCCCGCGCCCGCCACCGGCGCCTGGTTTCTCGTTTCATTCCACATTCTGGCGCACCCCTTCGGTATCGTAGAAAACCGGGCTCGAGATCTTCGCGGTGATGCGCTTGCCGTTGGCCAGCGGAATCACGACGCTCTCGCCCATCTTGCTCAGGCCGCCCTTCACCACTGCCAGCGCAATCGAGCGCTTCAGGATCGGGCTGTAATAACTCGACGTCACGTGGCCGATCATCGGCGTCGGATCCACCGCCGACACCTGCGTGTCCTTCGCGATGATCTGCGCGCCTTCCGGCAGCACGAACTGTTCGTCTTCGGTCAGCAGGCCGACGAATTGCTTGCGGCCTTCCTTCGAAGTGTCCGAACGCGACAGCGAACGCTTGCCGAGGAAGTCCTTCGACTTCGCGACGACCCCGCCCATCCCGAGGTCGTACGGCGTGATCGAGCCATCCGTATCCTGACCGACGATGATGTAGCCCTTCTCCGCGCGCAGCACGTGCATCGTCTCGGTGCCGTACGGCGTGATGTCGAACTCGGCACCGGCCGCCATCAGCGCTTCCCATACCGCGCGACCCGCGTTGGCCGGCACGTTCACTTCATAGGCGAGTTCGCCCGAGAAGCTGATCCGCATCACGCGCGCCTTCGCGCCCGCGACGGTGCCGTTCCGGTAGCTCATGAACGGGAACGCGTCGTTGCCGAAGTCGATGTCCTGGCACACCTTCTGCACGACCTTGCGGCTCTTCGGGCCGACCACCGCGAACGTCGCCCAGTGATCGGTGACGGACGCGAGCCGCACCTTCATGTCGGGCCATTCGGTCTGCAGCCAGCGCTCAAGCCACGTGAGCACGCGCGCCGCGCCGCCGGTGGTCGTCGTCATCATGAAATGCTGGTCGGCGAGGCGCACCGTCACGCCGTCGTCGAACACCATCCCGTTTTCGTCGAGCATCAGCCCGTAGCGGCACTTGCCGATCTCGAGCTTGTTCCACGGGTTCGTGTACATCCAGTTCAGCAGCTTCACCGCGTCCGGACCCTGGATGTCGATCTTGCCGAGCGTCGACGCGTCGAGGATGCCGACGCTGTTGCGCACCGCGAGGCATTCGCGCTTCACGGCCGCATGCAGGTCCTCGCCCTTCTTCGGGAAGTACCACGGCCGCTTCCAGTTGCCGACGTCCTCGAACATCGCGCCGTGCTCGACGTGCCATTCATGCACGGCCGTCTTGCGGATCGGGTCGAGGAAGTCACCCGTCTCGCGGCCCGCGAACGTACCGAACGACACGGGCGTGTAGTTCGGGCGGAACGTCGTCGTGCCCGTTTCAGGAATCGTCTTGCCGAGCGCCTGCGCGAGGATCGCCATCCCGTTGATGTTGCCGAGCTTGCCCTGGTCGGTGCCGAAGCCCATCGCGGTGTAGCGCTTCACGTGCTCGACCGACTCGAAGCCTTCGCGCGCGGCCAGCAGGATGTCCGCGGCCGCCACGTCGTTCTGGAAGTCGACGAACTGCTTCGGCCCGCGTGCGGCGGCCTCGCGGCTGCCGACGAGCCACAACGGCTGCAGCGCACCTTCGACGGTTTCCGCGACCTGCGGCGCGACGGGGCGCTGCGCGGCCGTGAAGCCCGCGGCCTTCGCCGCTTCGGCGCCCGCGTCGACCGCGAGCCGCAGCGCACGGGCGAGACCGAACTCGCCCGCGGCCGCACCGATGCTGGCCTCGGCCTGCACGGGCTTGCCCGGCAGGAAGCACGCCTTCTCGTCGTTCCAGCATGCCTTGCCGCCCGACTGCGCGAACAGGTGCAGCACCGGGCTGAAGCCGCCCGACATCGCGACGAGGTCGCACGGCAGCGACTGCATCTTGCCGCCGGTCTGGCCGTTCGAGTAGGACGCGACGTCGACCGACGATACGCGCCACTTGCCCGAAGCGGCCGTCACGACCGCACCGCTCATCACCGTCACGCCCTGCCGCTTCGCGGCCGCGGGCAGCGCGCCGTTCGACGACGCACGCGAATCGACGACCGTCACCTTCGCACCGCACGCCTTCAGGTCGAGCGCGGTCTGGTACGCACGGTCGTTGTTCGTGAACACGACCACGTTGCGGCCCGGCAGCACGCCGTAGCGATGCACGTAGGTGGACACCGCGCCTGCGAGCATCACGCCCGGCAGGTCGTTGTTGCCGAACACGATCGGACGCTCGTGCGCGCCGGTCGCGAGGATCACGCGCTTCGCGCGGACCTTCCACAGCAGCTCGCGCGTGCCCTTGCGCATCGACACCGGCTGGTGATCGGTCAGGCGCTGCGTGACCGTCACGAGGTTGTGGTCCTGGTAGCCGAACGCGGTGCTGCGCGACAGGATCGTCACGTCGGGCAGCTTGCGCAGCTCGGCTTCGATCTTCTCGACCCACTGCAGCGCCGGCTTCGCGTCGATTTCCGCGCGGCACGACAGCAGGCTGCCGCCGAGTTCGCGCTGGTCGTCGACGAGAATCACGCGTGCGCCGGCCTTCGCGGCCGCATGCGCGGCGGCGAGGCCCGACGGGCCACCGCCGACCACGAGCACGTCGCAGTGCGCGTAGCATTTGTCGTAGCGATCGGCGTCGAGCACCTCGGGCGCCTTGCCGAGGCCGGCGGCCTCGCGGATCTTCTCTTCATACTTCGGCCACATGTTGCGCGGCCACATGAAGGTCTTGTAGTAGAACCCGGCCGGCATGAAGCGCGAGAACTTCTGGTTGATCGCGTACTTGTCGTTCTCGAGCGACGGCTCGGCGTTCACGCTCGTCGCGACGAGGCCCTGGTACAGCTCGATCTCGGTCGCGCGCGCGTTCGGCACCGTGTACGGGCCGGTCTCGAGCTGCACGACGGCATTCGGTTCCGCGACGTCCGCCGTCACGATCCCGCGCGGACGGTGGTACTTGAAGCTGCGTGCAACGAAGTGCACGCCGTTCGCGAGCAGCGCGGACGCGAGCGTGTCGCCCTGGAAGCCCTGATACGTGCGGCCGTTGAACGTGAACGTCAGCGGAATCGCGCGATTGATGCGGCCACCGGTGCCGAGGCGGTCTTTCTGGCTCATTTGCTCGTACCCTCTTCGTGTGCGTTTCCGGCAGCCGCGCCACCGAACTTTTCGTAGCCCTTGATATCGTAGGTGACCGTGTCGCGCGTCACCTTGAACCAGCGGCGGCAGCCCTGCGTGTGCAGCCACTGCTCGCGGTGGATACCGCGCTTGTTCTCGCGCATGAACACGTATTCGCCCCATTCGCGGTCGGTCATGTTCTCGTTCGCAACCGGGCGCACGATGTCGGCTTCACCGCCGCACGTGAACTCGGATTCGGCGCGCGGCCCGCACCACGGACATTCGATCAGCAACATGTTTCTTTCTCCTTCAGTGCGGGGTTAGTGCGCCACGGCGGCAGCGCCGTGCTCGTCGATCAGGTGGCCCGTGTAGAAGCGGTCGAGCGCGAAAGGCGCGTTCAGCGGATGCGGTTCGTCGCGGGCGATCGTGTGCGCGAACACCCAGCCCGAGCCCGGCGTCGCCTTGAAGCCGCCAGTACCCCAGCCGCAGTTGAAATAGAGACCCTTCACGTCGGTCTTGGTAATGATCGGGCACGCGTCCGGCGACACGTCGACGATGCCGCCCCACTGGCGGTTCATCCGCACGCGCGAGAACACCGGGAACATCTCGACGATCGCCTGCAGCGTGCTTTCGATGATGTGGAAGCTGCCGCGCTGGCCGAAGCCCGTGTACTGGTCGATACCCGCGCCGATCACGAGGTCGCCCTTGTCGGACTGGCTGATGTATGCGTGCACCGCGTTCGACATGATCACCGAGTTCACCACCGGCTTGATCGGCTCGGACACCAGCGCCTGCAGCGGGTGGCTTTCGATCGGCAGGCGCACGCCGGCCATGTCGGCGAGCGTTGTCGTGTTGCCGGCGGCCACCACCGCGACCTTCTTCGCCTTGATGAAACCCTTCACCGTATCGACGCCGACCACCGCGCCGCCTTCGCGGCGAATGCCCGTCACCTGGCAGTTCTGGATGATGTCGACACCGGCGCGGTCGGCGCCGCGCGCGAAGCCCCAGGCCACCGCGTCGTGACGCGCGACGCCCGCACGGCGCTGGATCGATGCGCCGAGCACCGGGTAGCGGCTGTTCAGGTTGATCGTCGGCTCGATTTCCTTGATCTGCTCGGGCGTCAGGAATTCGGCGTCGACGCCGTTCAGCCGGTTCGCGTTCACGCGACGCTCGGTGTCACGCACGTCCTGCAGCGTGTGCGCGAGGTTCATCACGCCGCGCTGGCTGAACATCACGTTGTAGTTCAGGTCCTGCGACAGGCCTTCCCACAGCTTCATCGCCTTCTCGTACAGCGCGGCCGATTCGTCCCACAGGTAGTTCGAGCGCACGATCGTCGTGTTGCGAGCGGTGTTGCCGCCGCCGATCCAGCCCTTCTCGAGGATCGCGACGTTCGTGATCCCGTGCTCCTTCGCGAGGTAGTAGGCGGTCGCGAGGCCGTGGCCGCCGCCGCCGACGATCACGACGTCGTATTCCTTCTTCGGTTCCGGGCTCTTCCACTGCTTTTCCCAGTTCTCGTGATACGAGAGGCCGTTGCGGAACAGGCTGAATATCGAGTAGCGGCTCATGTTAGTGATCCTTCGTTAGCATTCGATGACGTTCACGGCAAGACCGCCGCGCGACGTTTCCTTGTATTTCGTCTTCATGTCGGCACCCGTCTCGCGCATCGTCTTGATCACCGAATCAAGCGAGACGTAGTGCTGGCCGTTACCCTTGAGCGCCATCCGCGACGCGTTCAGCGCCTTGATCGCGCCCATTGCGTTGCGTTCGATGCACGGGATCTGCACGAGCCCGCCGACCGGGTCGCAGGTCATGCCGAGGTTGTGTTCCATGCCGATCTCGGCCGCGTTCTCGACCTGGTCGGGCGTGCCGCCCATCACCGCGGCGAGTGCGGCGGCAGCCATCGAGCACGCGACGCCCACCTCGCCCTGGCAGCCGACTTCCGCGCCGGAAATCGACGCCGTTTCCTTGTAGATGATCCCGATCGCCGCGGCCGTCAGCAGGAATTCGACGATGCCGGCTTCGTTCGAGCCCGGCACGAATTTCACGTAGTAGTGCAGCACCGCGGGAATCACGCCGGCCGCGCCGTTGGTGGGCGCGGTGACGACCCGGCCGCCCGCCGCGTTTTCTTCGTTGACGGCCATCGCATACAGGTTGACCCAGTCCAGCATCGACAGCGGGTCGCGCAGCGACTCCTCCGAACGCGCACGCAGGTGCCCGTTCAGTTCGGCCGCGCGGCGCTTCACGCGCATCGGGCCCGGCAGTTCGCCCTCGACCTTGCAGCCGCGCTCGACGCACGCGGCCATCGTGCGCCAGATCGCGAGCAGCCCGGCGCGCACTTCATCCTCGGGGCGCAGCGCGCATTCGTTGCGCAGCATCAGTTCGGCGATCGACAGCCCGTGTTCGCGGCACTGGCGCATCAGGTCGTCACCGGTGCGGAACGGATACGGCACCTCGACCGCCGCGCGCACGCCGTTCACGCGATCGCCGTCGCGGTTCACGACGAAGCCGCCGCCGACCGAGTAATACTCTTTCTCGACGAGCAGCTGGCCGTGCTCGTCGAACGCCTGGAAGCGCATCCCGTTCGGATGCACGATGCTGGTGCCGCTCATCAACTTGCGATAGAAGCCGATGTTTTCCTTCTCGTCGAAGCGGATCGCCTGCTTGCCGAGCAGCGTCAGCGACTTCTCCGCGCGGATCTCGGCGAGCCGCGGCTCGATCAGGTCCGGATCGATCGTGTCCGGCAGGTGGCCCTCGAGGCCGAGCAGCACCGCCTTGTCGGTGCCGTGGCCCTTGCCCGTTGCACCGAGCGAGCCGTATAGTTCGACCCGCACGCGGCGCACGAAGCCGAGCAGGTTCGCGTCCTCGATGTGCGACGCGAAGCGGCATGCGGCGATCATCGGGCCGACCGTATGCGAACTGGACGGGCCGATACCGATCTTGAACAGGTCGAACGCGCTGACGTTCATCTGGCTTCCTCTGGGTGGGCGTACGTGAAATGTCGTTGGCATCAGTACATCAAAGCGTAAAATTGGCCGATAGAACAAAAACGGCATCGGCGTGGGATACCGGCGCCAAGCCCCGCGCAGGACGGCCGGAAAGTGCGTTTTGACGATGGTTGGCGACGAAAAACCACAAGTCGGCCGGCGTCCTCGCCAGCCGGCAGCCGTGCCCGCAAGCAGTGTGAAACGAGTGATACCCGCCTTCCCGGCGTGACGAGATTGACCGCGATGACACCCGACGTACCCGCTTCCCCCCTCGCCGAACCGGCGCCGCGGCGCATCCGCTTCGGCATCGTGCTGCTGCCGAACTTCACGCTCACGGCCTTCTCGGGTTTCGTCGACATGCTGCGGCTGTCGGCCGACGACGGCGACTACAGCAAGCCGGTGCGCTGCGCGTGGAGCGTGATCGGCGAGACGCTCGCGCCGGTGCGCGCGAGCTGCGGAATCCAGATCACGCCGTGGGAAACCTTCGATGGGGCCGAACCATTCGACTACGTGGTCGTGGTCGGCGGGCTGCTGCATTCGGGGCCGCAAGCCGGCCCCGAAACGCTCGAGTTCGTCCGCCGCGCGGCGGCGGGCGGCGCCACGGTCGTCGGGATCTGCACGGGGGTGTTTACGCTGATGCGCGCGAACGTGCTCGACGGCTACCGCACCTGCGTGAGCTGGTTCCACTACTGGGATTTCATCGAACGCTTCCCGAGCGCCGATCCCGACCTGCTGATCGCCGATCGCCTGTTCGTGATCGACCGGCGCCGGATCACCTGCTCGGGCGGCCGCGCGTCGATCGACGTCGCCGCCGCGATCCTGCTGCGCCACTTCGACCATGCGACCGTGCAGAAGGCACTGCGCATCCTGCTCGTCGGCGAGATGCAGAAAGGCAATGCGCCGCAGCCGCATCCGCCGGGCCTCGAGCCGGCCACGCACCCGAAGGTCAAGCGCGCGATTCTCCTGATGGAACAGCATGTCGGGCGCGCGCTGCCGCTCGAGGAGCTCGCGTGCAAGCTCGACATGTCGACCCGCCAGCTCGAGCGGCTGTTCAAGGCCGAGACGGGCAAGAGCCCGCAGGCGTTCGCGAAGCAGGTGCGGCTGCGCACGGCCGCGTGGCTGCTGACCAGCTCCGACCGCACCGTCGCCGATATCGCGTCGAGCTGCGGGTTCGCCGACGCGTCGCACCTCGGGCGCGAATTCCGCAAGCAGTTCGGCGTGCCGCCGGCGACCTATCGCGAGCGCGGCGGGGAAGTCACGGAAGCCGGTGTGCCGGTGACGGCCGATCCCGATCCCGTCGAAGACATCGCCGACTGACGACGATCGCGCGCCGCCGCCGGCGCGCGCCTCCCTCCTCCTGCCACGCGTTGAACCCCGCACGATCGCCACATTTTCACGGCGATTGGAACCGGTTCCAGCCAACTTAACCGATGTTGTCGCTCGTTAATCGAGGGTTATCCCGGATGCTGACGCACACTCAAATTTGTATGATGACCACATCACCTTACAAACCAGAGCGCCATGTTCGAGAAAATTCCCGCCCGTGCGATGAGCGACCACGTCGCGCAGCAGTTGCTCAAGCAGATCGAAGTCGGCAGTTTCTCGGCCACCGGCAAGCTGCCGACGGAAGCCGTGCTCGCGCAGGAATTCGGCGTGAGCCGTACCGTGATCCGCGAAGCGATCTCGCGCTTGAAGAACGAAGGCGTGGTCGAGCCGCGCCAGGGCAGCGGCGTGTACGTGAACCAGCACGGCGCGATCCGGCCGCTGCGGATCGACTACGCGGAAGCCGTCGAGGCGAGTTCGCTGCCGCACCTGCTCGCGGTGCGCCGCGCGATCGAGGCTGAAGTCGCGGCCGAAGCCGCGCTGCACCACACCGCCGACGACATGGCCGACATCGACGACGCGCTGCGCAAGATCGACGACGCGGTGGCCGAAGGGCGCGACGGCGTCGCGGAAGACGTCGCGTTCCACCGCACGATCGCGGCCGTCACCGGCAACCCGTATTTCCTGAAGACGCTGCAGTTCCTGAACCAGTACCTCGAGGCCGGCGTGAAGGTCACGCGGCGCAACGAAGCGACGCGCGAGGATTTCTCGCGGCAGGTGCGGGAGGAACACGCGGCGATCGCCGACGCGATCCGCGCGCGCGATCCGATGGCGGCGCGCAACGCGGCACGCACGCACATGTACAACGCGGCCCGCCGTCTCGCGGAAGCCGGCATCTGCTGATGACCGGTTGCTGAATGCTGAATGCGGCGGCCCGGGCCGAACCGGCGCCGTCGTTGTCCCGAACCTTTCCCGAATCGATCAAGGTTGACCATGTCACGAAATGTTGGAGTCATCGGCCTCGGCGCGATGGGCCTCGGCGTCGCCCGCTCGCTGCTGCGCGCGGGATTCCGCGTGCACGCATGCGACGTGCGCGACACCGTGCTGCAGGCGTTCGCGGCCGAAGGCGGCGTCGCCTGCGCGAGCCCGGCCGAACTCGGCGCGCAGTGCGACGTCGTCGTCACGCTCGTCGTCAATGCCGCACAGACTGAAACGGTGCTGTTCGGCGAGCACGGCGCGGTCGCGGCGATGAAGCCGGGCGGCGTCGTGATCGCGAGCGCGACCGTCGCACCCGACTTCGCGGTCGCGCTCGGCGCGCGCATCGAGGCCGCGGGCCTGCAGATGCTCGACGCGCCGGTGTCGGGCGGCGCCGCGCGCGCGGCGTCGGGCGAGATGACGATGATGACGTCGGGCCCCGCCGCCGCGTATGCGGCCTGCGACGATGTGCTCGCCGCGATCGCCGGCAAGGTGTACCGGCTCGGCGACGCGCACGGCATCGGCTCGAAGGTGAAGATCATCAACCAGCTGCTGGCCGGCGTGCATATCGCGGCGGCCGCCGAGGCGATGGCGCTTGGCCTGCGCGAAGGCGTCGATGCCGACGCGCTGTACGACGTGATCACGCACAGCGCCGGCAATTCGTGGATGTTCGAGAACCGGGTGCCGCACATCCTGAACGGCGACTACACGCCGCTGTCGGCCGTCGACATCTTCGTGAAGGATCTCGGCCTCGTGCTCGATACCGCGCGCCGCAGCAAGTTCCCGCTGCCGCTGTCGGCCACCGCGCACCAGATGTTCATGAGCGCATCGAGCGCCGGCCACGGCGGCGAGGACGATTCCGCCGTGATCAAGACTTTCCCCGGCATCACGCTGCCGCCCGCCCGCTGATTCGAACGACGTTCCTGCCATGACCGCTTCCGCTTCCCGTCCCCTGCTCGGCTGCATCGCCGACGATTTCACCGGCGCGACCGATCTCGCGAACATGCTCGTCAAGAGCGGCATGCGTACCGTGCAGACGATCGGCGTGCCCGCCGGCGGCGCCTCAGTCGACGCCGACGCGATCGTCGTCGCGCTGAAGTCGCGCACGATTCCCGCCGCCGACGCCGTCGCGCAATCGCTCGCCGCCTACGAATGGCTGCGCGCGCAGGGTTGCCGCCAGTTCTTCTTCAAGTACTGCTCGACGTTCGACTCGACCGACGCGGGCAACATCGGGCCCGTCGCCGACGCGCTGCTCGATGCGGCCGGCGGCGGCTTCACGATCGCCTGCCCGGCGTTCCCGGAGAACGGCCGCACGATCTTCCGCGGCCACCTGTTCGTCGGCGACGTGCTGCTGAACGAATCGGGGATGGAGAACCACCCGCTCACGCCGATGAAGGACGCGAACCTGGTACGCGTGCTGCAGCGGCAGACGAAGTCGCCAGTCGGCCTGATCCGCTACGACACGATCGCACTCGGCGCGGCGGCCGTACGCGCGCGGATCGAGCAGCTGCGCGCGGAAGGTGCACGCTTCGCGATCGCCGACGCGCTGTCGGATCGCGACCTCCACGTGCTCGGTGAAGCGTGCGCGAACCTGCCGCTCGTCACCGGCGGCTCGGGTGTCGCGCTCGGCCTGCCGGAGAATTTCCGTCGCGCGGAATTGCTGCCCCAGCGCGACAACGCGGCCTCGCTGCCGCGCATCGACGGATTGTCGGCGGTGCTCGCCGGCAGCGCGTCGAAGGCGACCAACGCACAGGTCGCCGCATGGCGCGAAAGCCGGCCGAGCTTCCGCATCGATCCGCTCGCGGCCTCGCGTGGCGAACCTGTCGTCGACGAAGCACTCGCATTCGCACGCTCGCACCTGCCGCAGCCCGTGCTGATCTATGCGACCGCGACCCCTGACGAAGTGAAGGCCGTCCAGCAGGCGCTCGGCGTCGAAGCGGCCGGCCACCTCGTCGAAGGCACGCTCGCGGCGATTGCTCGCGGCCTGCGCGACCTCGGCGTGCGCAAGTTCGTCGTGGCCGGCGGCGAGACGTCCGGCGCGGTCGTGCAGGCGCTCGACGTGAAGTCGCTGCAGATCGGCGCGCAGATCGATCCCGGCGTGCCGGCAACGGCCACCATCGACGCGCGGCCGCTCGGCCTCGCGCTGAAATCCGGCAACTTCGGCACGGTGGACTTTTTCGACAAGGCGCTGCGCGCACTCGACGGAGCTGCATGATGAGCCACGAAGCGAAACTGCGCGAAGAGATCTGCGTCGTCGGCGCGAGCCTGTATGCGCGCGGCCACGCGGTCGGCAGCGCCGGCAACATCAGCGCGCGTCTGAACGACGGTTGGCTCATCACGCCGACCGACGCGTGCCTCGGCCGCCTCGACCCGAACGACATCGCGAAGGTCGGCCTCGACGGCCAGCCGGTATCGGGCGGCAAGCCGTCGAAGACGCTCGCGCTGCATCGCGGGATCTACGCGCGCAACGCGGAAGCGCACGGCGTCGTCCATACGCATTCGACGCACCTCGTCGCGCTGACGCTCGCGGGCGTGTGGCGCGACACCGACGTGCTGCCGCCGATCACGCCGTACTACGTGATGAAGGTCGGCCACATTCCGCTGATCCGCTATCGCCGACCCGGCGACCCGGCCGTCGCGGCCGAAGTCGCGGCGCTCGCCGACCAGGTGCGCGGCGTGCTGCTCGACCGCCTCGGCCCGGTGATGTGGGGGCCGTCGGTGTCGCACGCGTCGTATGCGCTCGAGGAACTCGAGGAAACCGCGCGGTTGTGGCTGATGACGAACCCGAAGCCGGATCCGCTGTCCGACGCCGCGCTCGACGAACTGCGCCAGACCTTCGGCGCGCGCTGGTAACGCAACGCGTCGCGCACGAATCACGCAGGACTACGCACCGATTTTCATGCCCGCCGTGTGCGCGGGCCCTTCCGTCAGCACACACATGATCCGGCGGCGTACGCGCCGCCGGCACACAATATCCCTGGAGACGACGATGACTGCTCTCGACGCGGCCGCAAGCCGCTCGCCCGCCGCGCCCGCCCAATCGGGCGAGCTCGACCGCACCTACAAGAAAGTTTTCTGGCGCATCGTGCCGTTCCTGATGCTCTGCTACGTGGTCGCGTATCTCGACCGCGTGAACGTCGGCTTCGCGAAGCTGCAGATGTCGCAGGATCTCGCGTTCAGCGAAACCGTGTTCGGCCTCGGCGCCGGCATCTTCTTCCTCGGCTACTTCCTGTTCGAACTCCCAAGCAACCTGCTGATGCACCGCATCGGCGCGCGCATCTGGATCGCGCGGATCATGATCACGTGGGGACTGCTTTCCGCGGTGTTCGCGTTCGTGAAGACGCCGACGCAGTTCTACGTACTGCGCTTTTTGCTCGGCCTCGCGGAAGCCGGTTTCTATCCCGGCGTGATCCTGTACCTCACGTACTGGTTCCCGTCGCATCGCCGCGCGAAGATCATCGCTGTGTTCATGTCCGCGATTCCGGTGTCGGGCATCTTCGGGAACCCGCTGTCGGGCTGGATCATGGAGCGCTTTCACGGCGGCTCGGGCTTTCACGGCTGGCAATGGATGTTCGTGATCGAAGCCGTGCCGGCCCTGCTCATCGGCATCGCGACGATCCTGTATCTCGACAACGGCATCCGCAGCGCGAAGTGGCTCGACGCGCGCGAGAAGCAGTTGCTCGAGGACGAAATCGCCGCGCAGCCGCAGGAACAGCAGCAGCACGGCCATTCGCTGAAGGCCGTGTTCTCCGACCCGCGCATGTGGTGGATGTCGCTGATCTACTTCGCGTTCGTCACCGGCCAGTATGGCCTCACGTTCTGGATGCCGACGCTCGTCAAGTCCACCGGCATCACCGATACGTTCCAGATCGGCCTGCTGTCGGCGATCCCGTTCGTCGTCGCGATCGTCGTGATGAACCTGTTCGGCCACAGCGCGGACAAGCGCCGCGAACGCCGCTGGCACCTGATCGTGCCGGCGCTGATGGGCGCGGTCGGGTTTGCGGTCGCCGCGTCGTACTCGCACAATACGGCGGTGTCGATCGTGTTCCTGTCGCTCGCGGCGGGCGGCGTGCTGACCTGCGCGCCGCTGTTCTGGTCGCTGCCGACCGCGTTCCTCGCGGGCTCCGCGGCAGCTGCCGGGATCGCGATCATCAACTCGGTCGGCAACCTCGCCGGATTCGCGAGCCCGTACGTGATCGGCTACCTGAAGGACACCACGCACAGCACGTCGTCCGGCATGTACGTGCTCGCGGCGATGCTCGTGATCGGCGCGATCGCCGTGTGGCTCACGCCCGCGAAACTCGTGAACCGCTGATTCATCATTCGACGCGGGGCGCCGTGCGCCCCGCCCCATTCATTCACAGGACCCGCTGCCATGCCCCGCTTCGCCGCCAACCTCTCGATGATGTACACCGAGCATGCGTTCCTGGAACGCTTCGCCGCTGCCTCGTACGACGGCTTCAAGGCCGTCGAGTACCTGTTCCCGTACGACTTCGCCGCCGAGGACATCCGCGCGCGCCTCGACGCGCACAATCTCGAGCAGGCGCTGTTCAACGCGCCGCCCGGCGACTGGGCCGCCGGCGAACGCGGGATCGCGTCGCTGCCGGGCCGCGAGGACGAATTCCGGCGCGGCATCGACCAGGCACTCGACTATGCGCGCGTGCTCGGCAACAAGAAGCTGCACGTGATGGCCGGGATGGTCGCGCCGGGCGCCGATCGCGCGCGCCATCGCGACACCTACGTGGCGAACCTGCGGCATGCGGCGCAGGCCGCCTTCGCGCACGGCATCACGGTCCTGATCGAGCCGATCAACCAGCGCGACATGCCCGGCTATTTCCTGAGCCGCCAGGACGACGCGCACGCGATTTGCGCGGAAGTCGGCGCGCCGAACCTGAAGGTGCAGTTCGACTGCTATCACTGCCAGATCGTCGAGGGCGACCTCGCGATGAAGCTCAAGCGCGATTTCGCGGGCATCGGCCACATCCAGATCGCCGGCGTGCCCGAGCGTCACGAGCCGGACATCGGCGAACTCAACTACCCGTACCTGTTCGCGCTGATCGACGCGCTCGGCTACGACGGCTGGATCGGCTGCGAATATCGCCCGAAGGCCGGCACGTCCGAGGGCCTCGGCTGGCTCAAGCCGTACCTGTGATTCAAGCATTCCCAAGAGGGCTACCAACATGAAAGTACTGATCACCGGCGGCGCCGGCTTTCTCGGCCAGCGTCTCGCGCGCAAGCTGCTCGAGCGCGGCGAACTGACCGGCCCCGACGGCCGGAGCGAGAAGTTCGACGAGTTGGTGCTGCTCGACGTCGTCAAGGGCAGCGATTTCGGCGATGCGCGCGTGACGTCGATCGTCGGCGACATCGCCGATCGTGCCGTGCTCGAAAGCGCGATCGACACGCAGACGGGCGCGATCTTCCACCTCGCGGCGATCGTCAGTGGGCAGGCCGAGGCCGATTTCGATCTCGGCATGCGGATCAACCTCGACGCATCGCGCACGCTGCTCGAAGTGTGCCGCGCGCGCGGCCATCGTCCGCGCGTCGTGTTCACGAGCTCGGTGGCCGTCTACGGCGGCGTGCTGCCCGACGTCGTGCAGGACGACACCGCGCTGAATCCGCAATCGTCGTACGGCGCGGAGAAGGCGATCGCCGAGCTGCTGCTGTGCGACTACGCGCGGCGCGGCTTCGTCGACGGCCGCGTGCTGCGGCTGCCGACCATCAGCGTGCGGCCGGGCCGCCCGAACGCGGCCGCGTCGTCGTTCGCGAGCGGCATCATCCGCGAGCCGCTGAACGGCGAGGAAAGCGTGTGCCCGGTGCCGGGTTCGACGCGGCTGTGGCTGCTGTCGCCGCGCGGTGCGATCGAGGCGCTCGTCGCCGGTTGCGAGCTCGACAGCGAAAAGCTCGGCAACAAGCGCGTGATCAACCTGCCGGGCCTGTCGGTATCGGTCGACGAGATGATCGCGGCGCTGCGCGAGGTCGCCGGCGACGACGTCGTGAAGCTGATCCGCCATGCGCCGGACGAACGCGTCGAGAAGATCGTCGGCAGCTGGCCGGGCCGCTGGGACACGACGCGCGCGGAAGCACTCGGGCTGAAGGGCGACACGTCGTTCGCGGACGTGATCCGCAACCATATCGCCGACGAACGGCGTTGATGGCCGCGCAGCCCGGCGGGCAAGCGGCCGTGTCGGCACCGCCGCTGCCGGCCCGGCAGGCCGGCAACGTCGGGCCGCATCAGCGCTGCCCGGCGGATTCCCCGACAGGCAGCGACGCGCGCTTCGCGCCGGACGGCAGGCGCGAAGCGCCGGCCGCGTGCTGCCACGCCAGCAAGCCCGGCAGATAGAACAGCAGATCGCGCACGCGCCGCGCACCGGCCAGCGCCAGACAGGTCGGCGCGTCGAACCCGAGCAGCCCGCCGATCAGCACGAACCCGCCCTCCTGCACGCCCAGCCCGCCCGGCATCAGGAACGTGATGCTGCTCAGCAGCTGGATCAACGCTTCGATCGCGAGCGCCTGGGCGAACGTCGGATCGGCGCCGAGGAAATGCAGCGCGAGCCAGATTTCCAGCGCATAGCCGGCAAACTGCAGCGTCTGCCAGATCGCCAGATAGCGGACGACGATGCCCGTCTTCCGCCAGATCATCCGGATCGACTGATCGGTGCGCGCCGATTCGCCGACCAGCGCAACCACCTTCCCGCTCGTGATGCGGTTGAGCGCGCGCATCGCGCGCTCGAACGGCCGCGCATGCTGCACCAGCGCGAACAGCAGCAGCACCGGCACCAGCGCCGCCATGCCGATGGCGAGCTGCGCGGCCACGCGGGCGGCATCGGACGACACGCGCTCGAGCACGTAGCCGATCGCGACCAGCGCGAACACGAGCTGGCTGATCAGCGTCAGCTGCATGTCGGCGACGAGGCTCGCCACGGCGGTGGCCGGCCGCACGCCCGCCCGCCGCAGCAGGCCGAACGACACGATTTCGCCGCCGATCCGCGCGACCGGCAACAATCCGTTGATCGATTCGCGGATCCAGACGAGCCGCAGCATCGTCGCAAACGACGGCCGGCGCCGGCCCCGGATCAGCATCCGCCAGTCCCACGCATTGGCAAGCATCGGCAGGACATGGGCCAGCGCCGCGACCAGCAGCCCGACGCCCGCGGCCTGCAGCCGGTGCAGGATCTCCAGCGGATGCTCGCGCCAGATCAGCCACACCGCGATCGCCAGCCCGGCGAGCGCAGCCAGGCGTCCCGCATGCCGGAGCCGCGCGTCGCGACGCACGGACAGCCGGTCCGCGCCTTCGTCATCGAAATGCGTGTCGTGCGTCATGGTTTCCCCGCCGGCGACAGCAAGCCCTCGCGGTCGACGCGAAAGCGCGTGCCGCGCCAGACGACGTGCGACGAGAAGAAGCTCGACACGAAGATCAGGAACTGCAGCAGATCGACGAACGGCAGCCAGAGCGCGCCGCGCAGGCTCGCGCCGATCGCGTGCGCGGTTTTCACCATCAGCAGCGCCCGCGCGGCAAGCGCGGCCACCGTCAGCCCGCAGGCCGCGGCCGAGCCGCCTGACAGCAGCAGCGCCAGCAGCGCCAGCGGCACCGGATGCATCAGCACCGAACCGGCATGACCGATCCGGTCCGCCGCCCGGATGGTGCAACTCCAGCGCAATTCGTGCGCGTACAGCGTCGCGAACGTGTCGTCGACACACGCATGCCCGACGACGAACGGCGGAACCACGACCCGTGCCCCGATCTGCCGCACCGCTTCGCCAAGCGCGTGATCCTCGGCGAGGTGATGCGCGAAACGCGCCAGGCCGCCGATGCGTTCGAGCGTCGCGCGCGTGATCGCGATCGTCTGGCCGAAGCACGGACGCGCGCGACCGATGCAGAGCCCGGTAATCACGCCCGGCAAGAAATGGTAGTTCGTCATCGCGACGGCGACACCGGGCCAGAAACCCGGCGACGCGACGCCGCGGTACACGCTCGTCACGATGCCGACCTCCGGCTCCTGCAGCGCGCCGACGACGGCGCGCAGATAATCGCGGTCGACCACCACGTCGCTGTCGGCCAGGCAGAGCACCGCATGCTCCGCGTGTTCGAGCATGTTCACGAGATTGGCGATCTTGCGGTTGGGCCCGTACAGCCGTGCATCGGCGACGACCGTGATGTTGGCATCCGGATAGCGCGCACGCAGCGTCTCGACGGCTTCGAGCGCGGCGTCGTCCGCGTCATGCACGCCGAACAGGTGCTGAACCGGCCCCGGATAATCCTGGACGAAGAAGCTTTCGAGATGCTGTCCGAGCTGCCATTCGTCGCCGTGTAACGGCTTCGCGACGGTGACGCCCGGAAAATCGCGCGGCTTCGGCGCCGCGCGGGAAAAGAACCGGCCGACCAGCACGCTGGCCGAGATCGTGTAGGCCATGCCCAGCAGCACGCCCAGCCCGCAAACGAGCGCCATTGCCCGCGCCAGCGCGTGCACCACATGCAGCAAAACCATGCTTCTCCCCTGTGGTTTCCCGTACGACCGCGATGCCGGGGACCGGCCCCGCGCGCCCGGGTTCACCCGTGCACGCGGCCGAACCGATCTCCATCGAGCCGGCTGTGAAGGATGATCCCCAGACGTTACGCGCAATCAGATGACACGACTACCATGCGGCGATCGATCCCGGTCATGCGCGCATGGCCGCGGGCGAGCGCGGCCGTGCATGCCGCGCCGGCAACCTTACGGATCGACAGGATCGCCGTCGCGATCGCGTTGCTGTCGGCCGAATCCGTTCGGGTCGACGGCGCGCAGGCTTTGCCGGACAAATCCGTTGCGCGACCGCACGCTTAACGTTTCGTTAAGAATTCGTCCGTAGAATCCGCCGGAAGATACGGTCCCCACCGCTTGCCAGGAGCTTTCATGTCTACACCCGCCCGATATGACGGAGTCGCACGCCTTCTTCACTGGCTGATCGTGGCGCTTGTCGTCGCGCAGTATGCGATCGGCTGGACGATGCCCGACGTCCATCGCGATACGCAACCGGTCGGGCTGATCGCCGCGCACCTGATCGTGGGCACCGCGCTGCTTGCCGCGATGGCTTGTCGCGTGCTCTGGCGCGTGACGCATCGTCCGCCCGCCGACGAACTGTCGCCCACGATGCGCGCCGTGTCCGGCACAACGCACTTCGGGCTCTATGCCCTGATGATCGCCGTGCCGTTGCTCGGCTGGATCAATGCGTCGTCGCGTGCATGGGCCGTGACGCTGTTCGGCGTCGTCCCGCTGCCGGCGCTGTCGGCGGCCGGCTCGGGATTCGGGCACGCGATGGGCGACGTGCACGGCATCCTCGCGTGGGTACTGTTCGGCGGCATCTGCCTTCACGTCGCGGCCGCGGTCGCGCATCGTTTCGTCCTGCGCGACCAGGTCATGCAACGGATGATGCCCTGGTAATCCGGCCACCCGCATCCGGGCACGCCATCGCGGGCAGGCGTCCGGCATTGACGGATCGCGATTTCGTCTGCATCGCGGCTCACCCTGCGACCAACCTGCCCGCCCACCGGAATCGGGCAACGAGATGATCGCGGCGCCGCGCGAAGCGGCGCGCGATCGACGGCATGGCCGTCCGCGCGGTTCGACCCGGTCGCGTGCCGCGAACGGCATGCGGTTTGCCGTACCGCGAACACGACGGCCTGAAGACACACACGATCATGTCGGCACCTAGTTGTCAGTCTGTGCCGGCATGGCAGGAGCCGGCGCCGGCGCTGCGGCCGAAGCCGCCATCCTCGCCCGATCCTGCTCGGCAAGCTTTGCCTGCGCGGCCTGAATGTCCGCCGGATATTCGCCGTCGTCACCCTTCGACGGGTCGTACCCGGCCGCTTCCAGACGAATCAGCTCCTCGCGAACCTGTGCACGTGTAAGCGGCGCATTCGCTTGGGCGAATGCGGACTGACCGGAGATTACACCGATCATCAGTAGTGCGATACAAGTTTTCATCATGAACTCCTTCAATGTTTCGTGCCGATCAACCTTCGTGAATGTCGAGCCCGCCGCAGCGGTCTGCTACGTCAGCTTCCGAAATACGGCGTGCAGAAGCTCTCGGGACCCACGCACGCGGCCGGGCGCGGACGGGTCGGCTGCGCCGCCGGCCTGCCCGCGTCGGACGTCCCCGCCGGATCGCTGCCGACCGCGGTCTCGGCCTGATGCTGCGGCATCTGTTCGGCCTGCCGCTGGAACAGCGGGCTCACGTCCGGATACGACGTGTCGGTCACGAAGCGCAGCCCGTTGTTTTCAGCGTCGATCAGTTGCTGCCTGACCTGCGCGCGCGTCAGTGCCTGTGCCGACGCAGGCGACGCCACACCCGCGACGGACATCGCCGCTACCGTAGCGGCCACCAGCCAATGCTTATTCATGTTCCACTCCTTGTGAAGTCAACGAGACGACGTGCTACACCCCGTATGACGACGCAGGGTGGTCGTTTATTCCCGGAATCCCGGGCCGCGTGCACCGGACGTTCATCGCGCTGTCATTCTTTCGTCAGCCGGCGTAACCTGACGTAACGCAGGCCCCACCGCGCGTGGGGCAGACTGACGACACCTTGTGGATCGGCCCTCGATCATGTCCGTCGCTTACGACTATGCAGCCGGCCTGCTTCGCACGCTGTACGACCGCCATATCGACGGCGGCGCCGTACTCGACACGGCCGTGTTTCCCGACGCCGAGCGGTTCGTCCGTGCGTGGCCGGCCATCCGTGCGGAAGCGCTGGTCGTCGCGCGCGACCTGCCGCGCATCCCGCGCTTTCACGAGATCATGCGCGAGCAGCACGACATCTCGGCCAACGATGCGCGCGACTGGCGGATGTTCATCATGCAGGCTTACGGCCAGCCGTTCCCGCGCAACCTGTCGCGCTGCCCGACCGTCGAATCGATCGTCGCGGCTTCGCCGGACGTGCTGTCCGCGTCGCTGTCGTTCCTCGCGCCCGGCAAACACATCCCGCCGCATCGCGGGCCGTTCCGCGGCATCCTGCGCGGCTATCTGGTGCTGTCGATGCCGAAGCGCGCGGACGGCACGCCGGCCGCCGTGCTGAAGGTCGACGGCCGTGAATACCGGCTCGACGAAGGTCGCTTCCTGCTGTGGGACGATACCTTCGTGCACGAGGTGTGGAACGACAGCGACGAAGTGCGGATCGTTCTGCTGCTCGATATCCGCCGGCGCGACATGCCGCGCTTGCTGACGTGGCTGTCGAATGCGGTGATCGGCATCGTGCGGCTGGGGATCCGGGTGCGCGGGCGGTCGATTCCGGTTTAGCAAATCGCCCGTCACACGCCCGTCGTCAATCCTCCCGCGCGAGACGCGTCAGGACCTCCGCGAGCGCTTGAATCGCGGGTTGCGCGGCGCGCTGCGCCGGGTAGACGAGGTAGTAGCCCAGACCGTTGCGCACCACCTCCGGAAACGGTGTGACCAGCGTTCCGGCCGCCAGCCGATCCGCCGCCATGCGCGGATCGCCGATCGCGATGCCATGCGCCTGAGCCGCGGCCGTCAGCGTCAGTTCGAGCGTATCGAATACGAGCCCGGTGCCCGGATCGATCCGCGTTGCGCCGACGGCGGCCAGCCAGCATCGCCACTCATCGCGATTGCGCGCGGGATGCAGCAGCGTCGCATGCGCGAGATCGGCGATCGACTTCAACGACGCGCCTGCCTCGCGCGTACACATCGGCGTGAGGCACTCGTCGAACAGCGGAACCGCCACCATTCCCGCCCAGTTTCCGGTACCGCGCACGACGATGGCATCGACATCCGCGTCGGTGAAATCCGGTGTGTCGTCCGCCGATGTGTGAATGCGCAATTCGGTCCGCGGCAGCGCGTGATTGAGCGCCGACAGCCGCGGCAGCAGCCAGCGAATCGCGAACGTGGAAGGCAGGCGCAACGTGAGGATCGACGCGGCATGCGCATGGGCGTGCGCGTGTTGTGCCAGTTGCGCGAGCACGTCGACGGCCACCGTCAGCAACGCGCCGCCTTCCGGGGTCAACGTCAATCCCGAAGGATGACGGATGAACAACGCACATCGGTAGTGCGCTTCCAGTTGCTGCACCTGACGGCTCACCGCGCCCTGGGTCCGGCACAGATGCTCGGCTGCCCGGTTGAAGCTGCCGAGTTCGGCAGCGGCAACGAACGCCTGGAACGCCGTCAGCGGCGGCAGCGCACGGGTGAGGTCCGCCAGCGGATATGCGCGGGCGGCATACCCGGGTTGCGGATTATTCGTTTGTTCGGTCATCGCTGCATCGCTATCGTGGTTGAACCGGTTCGCGACGCCTGTCGCGGATGGCTCGTCAACAATCAGCGGAGAAATACCATGGTCTCGTCGTCCGACGCACTATACACGCGGCAGGTCGATACCTACCTGAAAGCGCTCGAACACGGCGACGTCGCCGCGATCTGTGCATTGTTTGCGCCTGATGCACGGATATTCTCGCCGTTTCTCGGCTGGATGGCGCCGCAGCCCTTCTTCGAAAAAGTCGTGGCGGCATCCGGACAAAGCCGCATCACGCCGATCGACATCTGCGTCAGCGCGACGGGGGCACGTCGGGCCACCGGCTATTTCATCTACGACTGGGGGCTGAAAGACGGTTCCGCGGTGCGGTTCGAATGCGTCGACGTATTCGAATTCGACGACGACGCGCGCATCGAGCGCATGATCATCGTCTACGACACGCATCCGGTGCGAAGTACGGTCGGCGACAAGTACGCATAACCGCGCGAGCGGGCGCGCCGGCCATTGCGCGGCGCAGCAACATGGCGCGCCGCCAGCCGTACGGCAACCTCGCTGCCGGCCCGATCGATCGCCTACACTACAGACCGTCCCCCCGCGCGGCTCCGGCCAGCCACCGCCATGGCACACCTATTCTTCGCGGCGTCGATCCAGCGCCATATCGACACACCCGAGCGCGACATCGACGCACGGACGCTCGGCGAAGCGCTCGAAACCGTCTTCGGCGAACAGCCGCGGCTGCGCGGCTATATCGTCGACGACCAGGGCGCGCTGAGAAAGCACCTGTCGGTGTTCATCGACGGCCAGCCGGTACGCGACCGGCAACACCTGTCCGATGCGCTCGGCGATGCCAGCCGCGTCTATGTCGTGCAGGCGCTGTCCGGCGGATAAAGGGACGCATCGTCACCCAAACAAGCGCCCGGACGCGCCCACAGGAGACACCCGACATGAACGATCGACTGCTCGTCGCGACCCGCAAGGGCCTGTTCGTGCTGCTCGCCGACGGCAACGGCGGCTGGTCGCTCGGCGAGCCGCACTTCATCGGCGAACCGGTCAGCATGGCGCTGGCCGACCCGCGCGACGGCACGCTGTATGCGGCGCTCAATCTCGGCCATTTCGGCGTCAAGCTGCATCGCAGGCGTGCCGATGCCGCGGAATGGGAAGAATGTGCGGTCCCCGTCTATCCGTCGCAGCCCGCCGACGAACCGCGCACCGACGTCAGCGCCCATGCCGGCGCCGGCGACGCGGACGACGCAGCGCCCGCTCCGCCGCGCCCGCCGTGGACGCTTCAGCAGATCTGGTCGCTGGAAACCGGCGGCGTCGACGAACCGGGCGTACTGTGGGCCGGCACGATACCCGGCGGACTGTTCCGCTCCGGCGATGGCGGTGATTCGTGGGTGCTGAACCGCGCACTGTGGGACCGCCCGGAGCGCCCCGAGTGGTTCGGCGGCGGCTACGATGCGCCGGGCATCCATTCGGTGATGGTCGACCCGCGCGATAGCCGGCACGTGACGATAGGCATCTCGTGCGGCGGCGTCTGGCAGACCTTAGACGGCGGCGCGACCTGGCGTGTCACCGCCGACGGCATGGAAGCCGATTACATGCCGCCCGAACGGCGCGGCGAACCCAACGTGCAGGACCCGCACCGCGTCGTCCAGTGCGCGGCCAATCCCGATGTGCTGTGGACCCAGCATCACTGCGCGATCTTCCGCTCGACCGATGGCGCCGCGCACTGGCAACGGATCGAAGCGCAGCCGTCGAGCTTCGGTTTCGCGGTCGCCGTGCATCCGGCCGACCCCGACACCGCGTGGTTCGTACCGGCGGTGAAGGATGCATGCCGGATTCCGGTGAACGGCCGGTTCGTCGTCACGCGCACGCGAGACGGCGGCCGCAGTTTCGAGAGCCTGTCGAACGGGTTGCCGCCTGCGCCGGCCTACGATCTCGTGTATCGACACGGGCTCGCGGTGGACGACTCCGGCACGCGTCTCGCGATGGCTTCGACGACGGGCGGGTTATGGACGTCCGATGACGGCGGCGAAAACTGGCGGCAGGTCTCCGCGCATTTGCCGCCGGTGTATTGCGTGCGTTTCGGGTAACGAACGACTTGCACGCTTCGCAGCGGAATGCAAGCGTCGGACCGTTGCCTCACCTACGCGGCGCGATCCGTGCGACCGCCGCGCGCGTCCGCGCGATTTCCGCTTCGAGCCAGTCGAGAAACCGTCCGACTTGCGGCTCGAGCGCGCTCCCGGGCCGGATGCCGCGAGCGCATTGCGGATCATTGCCGCCTCCTCGATCGAGATCGAGCAGTCTAACGGAGGGTCCGCGCGCCGCCCGCCGCCCTGAAAAAACGACAAAGCCGCCGAAAGCAGGACATCAGCCCTGCCTCCGGCGGCTCGAGATCGACATCGGGCTTCCGGCCGTAACCGGGAAGCCCGCGTGCGTCGCTCAGTGCACGCCGAGGTACGCCTTCACCGCCGGCAGGCCCGGCTTGCCGTCGAGCGTCGTCACGCCGGCCAGCCACTTGTCGAGCGATTGCGGGTTCGCCTTCAGCCACTCGGCGGCGGCCTTGTTCGGGTCTTCCTTGTTCATGATCGGCACCATCACGTGGTTCTCGATCGACGTCGTGAACTGCAGGTTCGACACGAACTTCGCGACGTTCGGGCAACGCTGCGCGTAGTCGGGCGGCGTGGCCGTCAGCACCTTCGCTTCGCCGTAGTTCGGGCCGAACACGTCGTCGCCGCCGGTCAGGTAATCGATCTTCATCTGGACGTTCATCGGATGCGGTTCCCAGCCGAGGAACACGATCCACTGCTTGTCTCGAATCGCGCGATTCACTTCGACCAGCATCCCGGCCTCGCTCGACTCGACCAGCTTGAACTTGCCGAGGCCGAACTGGTTGCCGTCGATCATCTTCTTGATCAACGCGTTGCCGTCATTGCCCGGTTCGATCCCGTAGACCTTGCCGTTGAGCTTGTCCGCGAACTTCTGGATGTCGGCGAACGACTTCAGGCCGCCCTGGTACACGTAGTCGGGCACCGCGAGCGTATATTTCGCGCCGGTCAGGTTGGGCGTACCGAGCACCTTGATCGTCCCGGCCTTCGTGAACGGCTGGATGATCGGGTCCATCGTCGGCGACCAGTAGCCGAGGAACACGTCGATCTGCTTGCTCTTGATGCCGGCGAACGTGATCGGCACCGACGCGATCGTCTTGGTCGGCGCGTAGCCGAGCCCCTGCAGCATCGTCGCAGCAAGGCCGGTGGTGGCTGCGATGTCGGTCCAGCCGACGTCCGCGAAGCGCACGTTCTTGCATACCGGCGGGTCGGCCGCATAAACCGCCGACATCGGCGCGGCAATCCCGATCCCGCATACCGCTGCGATCAATAGGCGCTTCATCTGTCTTCTCCTCAAAGTGACGTCGTTTTTCATGGAACGGGATCGATGGTTGAAACCGTGCGCCGCGATCCCGGCAGCGTCACGGACCGAATGGTTCGCGCGAGTTGCGTCAGCGCCCCGGCAGCCGGCGCTCGTAGCTCGGCGCGTGACCGAACTGCGCTCGGTACGCCTTGCTGAAGTGACACGGCGAATGGAATCCGCACGTCGTCGTCACGCGCGCGATCGACGCGTCGGTCGTGCGCAGCAGGTCGCGCGCGCGTTTCAGGCGCAGCGTCAGGTAATAGTGGGTTGGCGATACGTTCAGGTACACCTTGAACATCCGCTGCAGGTGCCGCTGCGACAGCCGCACGAGCCGCGCGAGCTCCTCGAGCGACAGCGGCTCCTCGATGTTCGCCTCCATCAGCCGCACGACCTCGATCAGCTCCGCGCGCGAGAAGCCGACGCGCGCATCGACGGGAATCGGCTGCGTGTCGGTCGAGCTGCGGATGCGCTCGAGAATGAACTGCTCGGACACCT
Organism: Burkholderia sp. Bp9143; assembly: GCF_003853645.1. Lineage (GTDB taxonomy): Bacteria > Pseudomonadota > Gammaproteobacteria > Burkholderiales > Burkholderiaceae > Burkholderia. Next base: position 60,283 of record NZ_QTPO01000052.1, read on the forward strand.
GCGCGGCGAGCTGCTGGCCGAAGCGCATGCCGACGAGGTTCAGCATCAGGTCGAGCGGCGCGGTGCCGCCGGTGCAGGTGAGCCGGTCGCGATCGACGACGAACAGCTCGTCGGCGAACCCCACCTGCGGAAACTCCGCATGCAGCGCGGACAGGTTCTCCCAGTGCACGGTGCAGCGATAGCCGTCGAGCAGCCCGCCCGACATCAATGCATACGCACCGGTGCAGATGCCGCCCAGCGGCAGCCCGCGTTCGGCGAGCGTCGTGAGCGTGTCGCGCGCGCCGTCGTCGACCACATCGCGGATGCGGATGCCGCCGCATACGATCATCACGTCGGGCAGGTTCGTGTAGTCGAGCGCCTGGGTCGGCCGCACCGCGATGCCGTTGCTGGCATGCACGGGCGCGCCGTCGAGCGAATAGATCGACCACTGATAATGGTCGGCGCGTCCGACGTAGTTCGCCATCCGAAGCACTTCGACCGCGCTGGAGAACGCGATCATCGAGAAGTTCGGCAGCGTCAGGAAGCCGAAATGGGCAAGGGACGAAACCGGTGAAACGCGAGCGGCGGGCACGGCGGCAGCGGCGGCGGACGTCACATCGGGCTCCTGGCGAACGATTGGGCAGGTTGCAGGCAGCCAGCCCCGTGGCAAATGCCACGAAAGCCGGTATCGAATCGGGGGAGGCGGCCGGAAGGCGAACCGGCCGCCGGTTACTTACGCTTGCGCGGGGGTGACCTTCGCGCGAAACAGCTGCTTCAGGCCCGAGAACAACGGGGCTTTCGCGGTGCCCGGCGCGCGGCCGAAGCTCTCGGTGATGCGGTCGAGAATGATCGCGAGCAGCACGACCGACAG
>NZ_QTPO01000053.1 GCF_003853645.1 Burkholderia sp. Bp9143
GACTGCGACTGGGGGCGAGAATCATGCCGGGCCTGGCTGGCCAAAGCCCCAATTATCGGGGCGTGAAGATAGTAACGGGGGCGGCGTGGTTCGTATCCACCGAGCGCCGGTGGAGCCAGGTCGCGTTGGCCGTGTATGCGCGTCCCGCCTAATCGCGAAACGGCCGCGGACTGGATCGATCGACCCGGGAACCGCGTGCCGCCGAAGCTCGCGTGAGCAGGGTGGTGCGGCCGGGCGCGTTGCCGGCCGCCGCGACGCGTCAGTGCGACGCGCTGGGTACGTCGAGAATCAGGATGATCGTCCAGTCGGCATCGCCGTCGTGGTGATACTGGCGTTCAGCGACGATGAACGGTTGCTGCTTGCCTTGCGGGCCGAGGAAAAGCACGTCGCCCTCCATCGGCAGGCACTCGATCGGCGGCAGCGCGAGGAAGGCGTCCTCCGAGCCGCGCGGCATCAGTTGTTTGATCTTGCGAGTGGCTGCTTCGGTCCACTCGATGTCGAGTTGAATGTTGCTCATGCTGTCCTCCGCACCGGGGTGCGCACGGGTGGAAAATTTCGGTGCGCGACTTTAGCACAGCGCGCGGGCGCCGCAACCAAAAAAGCCGAACCCGGTTGCCCGGATTCGGCTTTTTCGCTTGTGCGGTGCCGCCGAACTTACTGGCTGGCAGCGTCTGCCGGAGCGGCCTTGGCGGCCTTCTTGCCAGCCTTCTTCGCTGCCTTGTGGTGAGCAGCCTTCTTGCCGTGGTGTTGCTCTTCCTGCGCCGCCGGCTGTGTGGCCTCGGCTGCTTGTTGCTGTTGCAGTGCCTGTGCGCGCTGCTCGATCTCGGCGATCTTGGCCGGGTCGGTGATGGTCTGGATTTGCGTGCTCTCTTGCGCATACGCTGCGCCAGTCAGCGCCGACATCGCGACCAGAATAGCCAGGGACGTCTTCTTCATTGCTTTACCTCCGCTAAGTGGTGATGAACCCGAATGTTGCCGTTTCGTCTGGCGACTGCAATCGAGTGCGTGTCGAGTGTAACAAAAGTGACGGATCAATGTGCATCGGATCGCGGCGCAGCGCAAGGCCCCGTTGAAGTCGCGCAACACTTCGGGCATTCCGTCATGTGCATGCCATCCCGGGCGGTTTCGTCGTTTTCGCCTTCGGCGCACGCATTGCCATCAAAACCAGCCGAGCCATCGATAGACGTGGAATTGCGCGATGCCGATCAGCTCGTGCAACGCCTGATCTGCGTCTTCCAGATTGCGCCAACGGGGTAGCCAGCCCGTTTGCGCGCGCCGGCGGTTCGAATAAACGGGTTGCGGATCGATGCCGAAACGGCGGAAATCGAGCAATGCGCGGCGCATCTGATAGGACGACGCGACGAGAATGCGCGTGTCGTCATGTTGTGAGCGTAGTATAGATGCAGTGAATTTCGCATTTTCGTAGGTGGTACGGCTGTTCGGCTCGAGAACGAGGTCGCCGCAAGTGACGCCCTCCGCGACCAGCCGGCGCCCGTAGACGGCCGCCTCGGTTTCGCCGTGATGTTGCGGGTCGCCGCCCGACATCACCACGGTGCAGCGGGTGGCCTGCTGCCGGCACGTGCGGTAGAGCGCCGCGGTCGTGCGGATGCGTGCTTCCCCGTCGGGAGGCGCTCGCAGGCCGGTGTCGCTGCGCCGCGTGCCGGCGCCGATGATGATCAGCGTGGTCCGGCCGTGCATGTCGGGCTGCTCGACCGGTGTCACGCCTGCCTCGGTCCACGCGATGAGCGGCGCGGCGAGCCAGCCTGTCGCGAGCAGCCAGAACAGCGCAATGCTCGCGATCGCGATGAGTCGCCGCCGCTTGCGGCAGAGCATGAAACCGATGAAGAGAAGTACAAATGAATCGAACAGAATCAATTTGATTGGGGTATGGTGTCTTTTTATGGACGGCTGACGATCCGGCCCTGACGCGACGCCGAACGTCGGCCTCCAGAATCGGTGGCGGTATCGGCGGGCGGAGCTCCCGCCCGGCGCGCCGCTTCGCATTGTCGCTGCACTTTAAGAAAGAATCGAGATGGCCACGTATTCCAACGAAGCGGTGCTCGACGCATTGAGACGAGTGCAGTACCGCCAGGTACCGTGGGCGCGCCGCCCGGGTGTGTTCGAGTATCTCCGGTCGCTGGGGCTGATGGACACGGTCAGGCAGAAGACCGTTGCACCTGCACCGGGTTTTCATGCGCCGGTCGATATCGCCGTGCTGACCGATAGTGGTCGGGCCGAATGCGCGCGCCTCGAGCGCGACGAGAAATTACTTTCCTGGACCGATCGCCGTATGGACGACTACGCATTGAGCGAAGCGAGCGCCGTGGCGATTCTCGAAAGCCGCCTGTAGCGGTGCACGCTTGCTCTCGCGTGCCGCCCACTGGCGGCATCCCAAAAAAAAGCCCGTATCGCGAGGATACGGGCGTACCGGATACTTTTGCTGTTGCCACGCTGTGCTCATGGCAACAGATGTGACTCGTCGCATGTCGAGCAGTTCCCGAATCCGGTAATTTTCTTTGACGAAATCCTGCGGACTACGGATGACGCGGCAGGTCGGACGGCTGCGAGCCAATGCGCGCACGCGCGTTGCTGGCGATGTCTCCGCGCAAATCGCCGCGCGGCACGGTCTGCCGGTTGGGTGGCGTGACGGGAGATTGCTGGCGAAGGGTGTTCCGATGATCCTGCTGGCGGTGGGGCGGCTTCGCGCGATCGTCGGCGCGAGCGGGGGCGGTCAGCGCCAGCGAAATGACAATGCCGCATGCGACGAGCAGTGACATTGGTTTCATGGCGGGGCTCCCTTCAAGCCATCGGCGCGGCTTGTTGATATTTCGCTAAGGTAAGCGTGGGAGTGCAGGCCTGCTGTAAATAATGGTAAATAGATGTATCGCGGCACGACAGCGGTAATCGACGACGGCGCGGGCGCCGTGCAAGGCGCGTGGCGCTGAAAGAAACCGGGCGGCCGAAGCCGCCCGATCGAGCATTCATGCGTTACGCCATCTTCACGGGGGCGCGCCAGGATTCCGGGTTGGTCCAGAAGGCGCCGCGCAGCCGGTCGCGGCTCGGCGGTGCGGGCGGCTTCGTCGCGCTCGCCCCGATGCGCCCGCGCAGCGAGATCTGGCGGCCGCTCGTGCCGAGTCGCTTGACGATTTCGGCGAGCGTGCCGTCTGCCTGCCATTCGTCGAAGCGACGGCGGCAGGTCGGCGGCGACGGATAGCGGCCCGGCAGCTTCGACCAGCCTTCACCCGTCGACAGTACCCACAGCACGGCGTTTACCACCGAACGGGCCTCCACGCGGGGACGGCCGCGCCGTTCACTGCGTGCGGGTTCCGAGCAAAACAGACCCTCGACCAGCGCCCACTCGTTATCTCTCAAATCGTCGAACAGCATCATGTCCTCACCTCAGCGAAGCTAACTCCGGTGCGCTGCCCTGCGCCGCGCACTCTTCAAGCACTCGAGCGTCGAGTGCCGGGTGGGGGCGTCCGGTTGGCCGGCAGCGGCGTTTCTGCCTTCCGCCCGACTAAACCTGCGCCCTGTGCGCCAGATAAAGCACGATATGTGCCACGTCGGAGGCGATTCCCTCGAGAGCCGCTTGGCAGCGGGCTAACGGCTAAGTCAGCTAGGGGCGTATAAGACGCCAAAATAGCCCGCCAGCAAATCAGGACAATCACCAATCTTGTGCAATTCGCCCGTGCCACGTGCGTTAGCGCGGATATTGCACCGCAGCGAAACATGTGCGGCCGGTGCCGGATTCGCACATCGAAGCCGATCTCGCGCATTAAAATCGCGCATCGGTATCGACGATTGATGAGGTGAGGGGATGAACGTTACGCTGCGCCAGCTTCGCGTATTCATCGAGGTTGCGCGGCTCCGGAGCTTCAGCCGCGCGGGCGACGAGATCGGGCTCACGCAGTCCGCGGTCAGCCGTTGCGTGCGCGAACTCGAGGCCGAGCTCGGGCTGAAGCTGATCGACCGGACGACGCGCGACGTGCAGTTGACCGACGTCGGGGCGAACCTGATCGCGAGCGTGTCCCGCCTGATCGACGATCTCGACGACACGCTGCGCGAGATTCGCGAGATCGGCGAGCAGCGGCGAGGGCGCGTGATCGTTGCCGCGAGCCCGACGATCGCGTGCCGGCTGATGCCGCGCGTCGTCGCGTCGTGCGAGCGCCAGTTCCCGTTCGTCACGCTCGGCCTGCGTGACGACGTGCAAAGCGACGTGCTGCGCAAGGTGAAGTCGAGCGAGGTCGATTTCGGCGTCGTCATCGGGCCGCTCACGGTTGCCGATCTCGTGTGCGAACCGTTGATGACCGACTCGTTCTGCCTGGTCGCGCGCGCCGATCATCCGCTCGCGGCGCGGGCCGAGGTGCCGTGGACGGCGCTCGACGGCGAGCGTCTCGTCCTGCTCGACCATGCGTCCGGAAGCCGGCCGCTGATCGACGCCGCGCTGGCCGCCCATCGGGTGAATGCGACGGTCATGCAGGAGCTCGGGCATTCGGCGACGGTATTCGGACTCGTCGAAGCCGGCGTCGGCGTGAGCGTGCAGCCGTGGCTGTCGCTGCCGCTGCCGGCCGGATCGACGCTGGTCGCGCGGCCACTGACGCCACGTACCGAACGCACGGTCGAGCTGGTGCGCCGCCGCGACCGCTCGCTGTCGCCCGCCGCGCAGGCGATCTGGGAGCTCGCGCGCCAGATGCCGGCGAGGGCCGAGGATCTCGACTGAGGGTGCGGATCCGGCGTGCACGCCGGTACACTACGCGGATCGTGTTCCTCGGTGGCGGTTCTCGATGACGCATTCCGCAGATGTCGGCCCGGCAACGGGCGAGCCGGCGGCACGCAGCGCAGTCCAGGCGCTGCGCCCGTCGCTGATCAGGGAAGTGGCGAACGCCGGCTTCGGCGTGTCCGACGTGCTGCCGTTCTGGTTCGGTGAATCCGATCGCGTGACGCCGGCATTCATTCGCGACGCGGCTGCCGCGGCGCTGCGCGACGGCGCAACCTTTTATACGCACAACCTCGGCACGGTACCGCTGCGCAACGCAATTGCGGCTTACGTCAGCGCACGTCACGGCGCGACGGCGGCCGATACGATCGCCGTGACGAGTTCGGGCGTGAGCGCGCTGATGCTGGCCGCGCAGTTGCTGGTCGGTCCGGGCGATCGCGTCGTCGCGGTCACGCCGCTCTGGCCGAACCTCGTCGAGATTCCGAAGATCCTCGGTGCACAAGTCGAATGCGTGCCGCTCCGCCATCGCGATGCGGGCTGGCGGCTCGACGTCGACCGGCTGCTCGCGGCGCTGACGCCCGGCACGCGGATGCTGTTCGTCAACTCGCCGAACAATCCGACCGGCTGGACGATGTCCCGCGACGACCAACGGGCCGTGCTTGCTCATTGCCGGCGCCACGGCATCTGGGTGGTCGCCGACGAGGTGTACGAACGGCTCGCGTTCGGCACGGACGGCGCACCATCGTTCCTCGATATCGCGTCGCGCGCCGAGCGGGTAATCGTCGTGAATTCGTTTTCGAAGGCCTGGGCGATGACGGGCTGGCGGCTCGGATGGCTGGTCGCGCCGGCATCGGTCATGGGCGATCTGTCGAAGCTGGTCGAATACAACACGTCGTGCGCGCCGGGTTTCATCCAGGCCGCGGGCGAAGTCGCGCTGCGCGACGGCGAGCCGTTCGTGCAGTCGTTCGTCGCCGCACTGCGCGGCGCGCGTGACCATCTGGTTGCCGCGCTGCGCACGTTGCCGGGCGTCGACGTGCCGCCTCCGTCTGGCGCGATGTACCTGTTCCTGCGCTTGCCGGGCGCGGACGACAGTCTCGCGTTCTGCAAGTCGCTGGTGCGCGAGGCCGGGCTCGGACTGGCGCCGGGACGCGCCTTCGGTCCGGAGGGGGAAGGGTTCGTGCGCTGGTGCTACGCGTGCGATCCGGCGCGGCTCGATGCGGGCGTCGAGCGCTTGCGGGCGTTCCTTGCGCGCGGCGCGGGCCTGCATTGAAACGGGGACGAAGCGCCTGCGGCGTGCGGGCGGCGGGCCGTTCGGCTCATCTTTACGCACAGGGCAATTTTGCGTAAGATGGCGTTCAGTCACGCGGTTCCGTCGTTGAGCCGTGCTGTTCCGTCCGGTTTGGGCCTGGCTTGAAGTTGGTTCGCCGCCCCCGGTTCGTGCTCCCATCAATATGACCGATCAGAATCGGGCGAGCGCGTCTTCCGTTCCTTTCGTCTGTTTGTTGATCCGGTTCGTTTGACCACAGGGTCTGGCCTAGCTGCATGAATACCCAAGAGGCGAAGATCGTCCTCGAGACTGCTTTGATCTGCGCGCAGGAACCGCTGAAGCTCGGCGATTTGCGCAAGCTCTTTGCCGACGGCGTGTCGGCTGACACGGTCCGCACGTTGCTCGAAGATCTGAAACAGGATTGGTCCGGCCGCGGTGTCGAACTGGTGGCGCTGGCAACCGGATGGCGCTTTCAGAGCAAGCCGGCGATGCGCCATTATCTGGACCGACTGCATCCCGAGAAGCCGCCGAAATATTCGCGCGCGGTGCTCGAAACGCTCGCGATCATTGCGTATCGGCAGCCCGTCACGCGCGGCGACATCGAAGAGATTCGCGGCGTCACGGTCAATACGCAGGTGGTCAAGCAGCTTGAGGATCGCGGCTGGATCGAGGTGATCGGGCATCGCGACGTGCCGGGCCGTCCGGCGCTGTACGCGACGACCAAGCAGTTCCTCGACGATCTCGGCCTGAAGGCGCTTGACGACCTGCCGGCGCTCGAGGAGCCGGCCGCGAACATCGAGGCCGCGCTGCTCGCGCAGCAGGCGATGGATTTCGACGGCGAAGCGCCGGTGGCGGACGCGATGCCGGAAGCCGGCGAAGCGGCGGCCGACGAGCCGCACATGCAGCCGGATGAATTGCCGGGCGACGCCGCAACGGAAGTTACGTCGACGCAGGAAATGCCGAACCGCGATACGCTGGAAGCTGATCGCGTTCAGATGGAACAGGGCGGCGCCGAAGCAGCGCCGGCCGGCGGGCAGCCCGAGCCGCTGCGCTCGGAATGGAACGAGGAAGATCGCAAGCCGGCCGCCGACGTGGTTGCCGGAGACGGAGCGGAAGCGGCCGGCGACATGCCGGGCGAGGCTGGCCAGGCCGACGCCTCACGCTCCCGTCCCGCGGACGGCGAGTTGCTGGACGATACGTCCGACAGCCTCGCCGATGCCGTACGCAGTGCCAGCGCGCCCATCGGCGCCGACGCGCTGCCGGACGACGAAGCAGAACCCGAACAGCGCCGCGCCTGATCGCGGCCGACTTCTTGCCGCGCCCGAGTCGGGCGCGAGACCTGACATTTTGAGGTTGTTTTGACTGATATCCACGATATTGAATCGTCCGCGCCTGCCGTGCAGGCCGCGCGTGCCGACGATGCGCCGGAGCAGGACGCTCCGGCCGCGGGTGGTGACGAGCGTCCCCGCCGTGGCCTGCGGCGTGGCCCGCGCAGCCTGATAGCGCGTCGCCGCGCGGCGGCCAAGTCGAAGGGCGATGGCGAGTCGCAGGGCGGCGAAGGCGCGGACGCGCAGCCGGCCGAGGCGGCGGAAGCGCAGCCCGCGCGTGCGCCGCGCAAGGAAGGCGCGGCCAAAGGCGGCCGCAAGCCGGCCGGCAAGCGCGAAGGCGCGGCCAAGGGTGCTCAGGGCGGGCAAGGCGGTCAGGGACGGCGCGGCGGTTCGGCGAAGGCCGAAGGCGGCGCGGCGAAGGCCGACGGCGACGCAGCGTCGCAAGACGATCTGTTCGCGTATGTGACGTCGCCTGCATTCGACGCGGACAACTCGGCGGGCGGCAGCGGCGTGCGTGCGCCGATGCTGCGCCGCGGCCGCAGCCAGCCGACGAACAAGCGCGTGCTGTCGCCGGACGACGACGCACCGAAGCTTCACAAGGTGCTCGCGGAAGCCGGCATGGGCTCGCGCCGCGAAATGGAAGAGCTGATCGTCGCCGGCCGCGTGTCGGTGAACGGTGAGCCCGCGCACATCGGCCAGCGCATCATGCCGACCGACCAGGTCCGCATCAACGGCAAGCCGGTCAAGCGCAAGCTGCCGAACAAGCCGCCGCGCGTGCTGCTGTACCACAAGCCGACGGGCGAAATCGTCAGCCACGCGGACCCGGAAGGTCGTCCGTCGGTGTTTGACCGCCTGCCGCCGATGAAGACGGCGAAGTGGCTCGCGGTGGGCCGACTCGACTTCAACACCGAAGGTCTGCTGATGCTGACGACGTCGGGCGATCTCGCGAACCGCTTCATGCATCCGCGCTACAGCGTCGAGCGTGAGTATGCGGTGCGCGTCGTCGGCGAGCTGTCGGAAGGGATGCGGCAGAAGCTGCTGCATGGTGTCGAGCTCGATGACGGCCCGGCGAACTTTCTGCGCATCCGCGACGGCGGCGGCGAAGGCACGAACCACTGGTATCACGTTGCGCTGGCCGAAGGCCGCAACCGCGAAGTGCGCCGGATGTTCGAAGCGGCCGGCCTGATGGTGAGCCGCCTGATCCGTACGCGCCACGGTCCGATCCCGCTGCCGCGCGGCCTGAAGCGTGGTCGCTGGGAAGAGCTCGACGAGGCGCAGGTGCGCAAGCTGATGGCGACCGTCGGCCTGAAGGCGCCGTCCGAGGAAAAGGGCAAGCGCGGTGGTAGCGGGCAGGCCGAGCGCCGCCAGCCGGATCCGATGCAGACGTCGATGGGCTTCATCGGCCGCGAGCCGGTGCTGACGGCGCATGGTCAGCTCGACCAGCCGCGTCGCGGTGGCGGCCGGCGCGGCGCCCCGGGTCTGCCGGGCCTGAGCGGCTACGGCAGCCTGCCGGTTTCGCCGTCGGGCCATGGCAACCGCTCGGGTGGCGGTCGCGATGTCGACGGCAATCGCGCGTCGTATGGCGCAGGCCCCAAGCGTGAAGGCGCTGGCGCCAAGCGCGGCGGCGGCAAGGGCGGCAACCGTAATCCCAACGGCAATCGCGCCGAAGGCGCCGGCAACGGCGGTGGTGGTGGCGGTGCGCGCGGCGGCCAGCGTCCGCAACGCAATCGCTCGCGCGGTCGCTGAGCGTTTCTGGCGTACGGCGGCGTGAAGTCGCCGGTGTGCCGGCGAAATCGACGTGAGTCCGGTTGGGTCGGCACTTCGCCTTGCGTGGGTTGCTTTTGACTGTATATATCGCGCTGCCGGATTGTGCCGCTTGGTCGGACAGTCCGGTTTCGCATTTTTAGTCGGTAAAGGCGGGCTGGACGCTGCTTTTACCGGCTGGCTTGGCGTTTGCGCCAAAAATCGCTATAATCGCGGAGTCGCTGGGCGTACGGATTCAATGTGCGGCTCAGGTGCGACCACCAGTAAGAAGATGGGCGTTCCGCCCATTTTTTTTTGCTGAAACGGTTAGGCATCTCGGGTAGCGCTTCCTGCGCCGGCTAAGGCGCGCGCCCGCGGGTGAATCGCGAGCGGCGGGCGCGAACACCTGAGAGGACACTGTGCAACTGACGGAACTGATAGAAACCACGGTCACCGGGCTCGGCTACGAGCTGGTGGATCTCGAGCGCACCGGGCGCGGCATGCTTTGCATCTATATCGATCAGCCTGCCGGCATCTCGCTCGAAGATTGCGAAAAGGTCACGCGTCAGCTCCAGCACGTCTTGACGGTCGAAAACATCGATTACGAACGGCTCGAAGTCTCGTCCCCGGGGCTCGACCGCCCGTTGAAGAAGCTGGCCGACTTCGAGCGCTTCGCCGGCAGCGAAGTTTCCGTGACCTTGAAAAAGCCGCTGGACGGGCGCAAGACGTACCGGGGCATTCTGCACGCGCCGAATGGCGAAACGATCGGTTTGGAATTTGAGAGGAAGAAGGGCGAGGCGGCCATGCTGGATTTCACGCTGGCCGATATCGACAAAGCCCGCCTGATTCCGCAAGTTGACTTTAGGAGCCGCAAATAATGAGTCGCGAAGTGTTGATGCTGGTGGATGCGCTGGCGCGCGAGAAAAACGTCGACAAGGATGTGGTGCTGGGCGCCCTCGAGGCTGCGCTCGCTTCCGCTTCCAAGAAGCTGTTCGACGAAGGCGCCGAAATCCGCGTCCATATCGATCGCGAAAGCGGCGAGCACGAAACCTTCCGTCGCTGGCTCGTCGTGCCCGACGAGGCAGGCTTGCAGGAGCCGGATCGCGAGATCCTGCTGTTCGAAGCACGTGAGCAGAAGCCCGACGTCGAAGTCGGCGAGTTCATTGAGGAGCCGGTGCCGTCGATCGAGTTCGGCCGTATCGGTGCGCAGGCCGCGAAGCAGGTGATCCTGCAGAAGGTGCGCGATGCCGAACGCGAGCAGATCCTGAACGATTACCTCGAGCGCGGCGAAAAGATCATGACGGGCACGGTGAAGCGCCTCGACAAGGGCAACTTCATCGTCGAATCGGGCCGTGTCGAGGCGCTGCTGCGTCGCGATCAGTTGATCCCGAAGGAAAACCTGCGCGTGGGCGACCGCGTGCGTGCATACATCGCGAAGGTCGACCGCACCGCGCGCGGCCCGCAGATCGAACTCTCGCGCACGGCGCCCGAGTTTCTGATGAAGCTGTTCGAGATGGAAGTGCCGGAAATCGAGCAGGGTCTGCTCGAGATCAAGGCAGCCGCTCGCGATCCGGGCGTGCGCGCGAAGATCGGCGTGATCGCCTACGACAAGCGGATCGATCCGATCGGCACCTGCGTCGGCATCCGCGGCTCCCGCGTGCAGGCCGTGCGCAACGAGCTCGGTGGCGAAAACATCGACATCGTGCTATGGTCCGAGGATCCCGCCCAGTTCGTGATCGGCGCGCTCGCGCCGGCAGCCGTCCAGTCGATCGTCGTCGATGAAGAAAAGCACTCGATGGACGTCGTCGTCGACGAGAACGAGCTGGCTGTCGCGATCGGCCGCAGCGGTCAGAACGTTCGCCTTGCCAGCGAATTGACCGGCTGGCAGATCAACATCATGACGCCGGACGAATCCGCCCTGAAGCAGGGTGAGGAGCGCGACCGACTGCGTTCGCTGTTCATGGCGCGTCTCGACGTCGACGAAGAAGTTGCCGACATCCTGATCGACGAAGGCTTCACGAGCCTCGAAGAGATCGCTTACGTGCCGCTCAACGAAATGCTCGAGATCGAGGCGTTCGACGAGGACACCGTGCACGAGCTGCGCAACCGCGCACGCGACGCACTGTTGACGATGGCGATCGCGAACGAAGAAAAGGTCGAAAACGCAGCGCTGGATTTGAAGGGCCTCGACGGCATCACGCCGGAGTTGCTCGCGAAGCTGGCCGAACGCGGCATGCAGACGCGCGACGATCTCGCCGAGCTGGCCGTGGATGAACTGGTCGACATGACCGGGATGGAAGAGGATGCCGCTAAGGCGTTGATCATGAAAGCACGTGAACACTGGTTCCAGTGAGAAATGACCATGGCGCACTGATTTGATGGCGGCCGTATGGCCTGACCCGATGCTAACCGCAAGGAATCGGTCCTTGCACTAAGAGGAATGAATGGCGAGTAACAACGTAGCCCAATTTGCCGCGGAACTGAAAATGCCTGCTGGTGTGCTGCTCGAACAGCTGCAGGCAGCGGGCGTCCAGAAAGCGAGTGAAGACGATGCGCTGTCCGAGGCGGACAAGGCGCGTCTGCTCGATCATTTGCGCAAGTCGCACGGCGCAACCGACGGCGACAAGCGCAAGATCACGCTGACCCGCAAGCATACGTCGGAGATCAAGCAGTCTGACGCGACGGGCAAGGCTCGCACCATTCAGGTCGAGGTCCGCAAGAAGCGTACGTTTGTCAAGCGCGACGACGTGGCCGAGGGTGCGGAACAGGGTCAGGCGCAGGTCGCCGAAGCGGACGACGATGCAGAACTGAAGCGTCGCGAGGAAGAAGCGCGTCGCGAGGCCGAACTGCTCGAGAAGCAGGCGCAGGAGCTGCGCGAGCGCCAGGAGCGCCTCGAGCGCGAGGAAGCCGAGCGCCGCGCCCGCGAGGAAGCGGCCGAAGCCGAGCGCCGCCGTGCCGAGGAAGAAGCGGCGGCGAAGCGTGCCGCGGCCGAAGCCGCAGCGGCGCAGCAGGCTGCTGCCCAGCAGGCCGCCGAGGCCCAGCAGGAAGCAGTCGGTGCACAGTCCGCGCAGGACGAAGCACGCGCGGCCGCCGAACGTGCGGCCCAGCGCGAAGCGGCGAAGAAGGCCGAGGATGCTGCACGCGAGGCGGCGGACAAGGCGCGTGCCGAGCAGGAAGAGATCAGCAAGCGTCGCGCGGCGGCAGAAGCCGAAGCACGCGCGATCCGCGAAATGATGAACACGCCGCGCAAGGCCGTGGTCAAGGCAGTCGAGCCGCCGAAGCCGGTGGAACCGCCGAAGCCGGCCGAAGCGAAGGGCACGCTGCACAAGCCGGCCAAGCCGGCAGGCGCAGGCGCGCAGGCACGTCCGGCCGTGAAGAAGCCGGCCGGCGCAGCGCCGGCGACGACGCAGGCGCCGGCAGGCGCGGGCGACCGCAACAAGAAGCCGGGCGGCGGCAAGGGTGGCTGGCAGGACGACGCGGCCAAGCGCCGTGGCATCAAGACGCGCGGCGACTCGAGCGGCGGCGTCGACCGCGGCTGGCGCGGCGGCCCGAAGGGTCGTGGCCGTCACCAGGACAGCGCATCGACGTTCCAGGCACCGACCGAACCGATCGTGCGTGAAGTGCACGTGCCGGAAACCGTCTCGGTTGCCGATCTCGCGCACAAGATGTCGATCAAGGCCTCCGAAGTCATCAAGGTGATGATGAAGATGGGCCAGATGGTCACGATCAACCAGGTGCTGGACCAGGAAACGGCGATGATCGTCGTCGAGGAACTGGGCCACCGCGCGGTTGCCGCGAAGCTGGACGATCCGGAAGCGCTGCTGGTCGAAGGTGAGACCGGTACCGATGCGGAGCAACTGCCGCGTCCGCCGGTCGTCACGGTGATGGGTCACGTCGACCACGGCAAGACCTCGCTGCTCGACCACATCCGCCGCGCGAAGGTCGCAGCGGGCGAAGCGGGCGGCATTACGCAGCACATCGGCGCATACCACGTCGAAACGCCGCGCGGCGTCATCACGTTCCTCGATACGCCGGGTCACGAGGCGTTCACGGCAATGCGTGCACGCGGCGCGAAGGCGACCGACATCGTGGTGCTGGTGGTGGCTGCCGACGACGGCGTGATGCCGCAGACGAAGGAAGCCATCGCCCACGCGAAGGCGGGTGGCGTGCCGATCGTCGTGGCGATCAACAAGATCGACAAGCCGGAAGCGAACCCGGACCGCGTCAAGCAGGAACTGGTCGCGGAAGGCGTCGTGCCGGAAGAATACGGTGGCGATTCGCCGTTCGTGCCGGTGTCGGCCAAGACGGGCGCCGGTATCGACGACCTGCTCGAGAACGTGCTGCTGCAGGCCGAAGTGCTGGAACTGAAGGCACCGGTCGAGGCGCCGGCCAAGGGCATCGTGATCGAAGCGAAGCTGGACAAGGGCAAGGGCCCGGTCGCGACGATCCTGGTGCAGTCCGGTACGCTGAACCGCGGCGACATCGTGCTGGCAGGCACGGCCTATGGCCGCGTGCGCGCGATGCTCGACGAGAACGGCAAGCCGACGAAGGAAGCCGGCCCGTCGATTCCGGTCGAAATCCAGGGTCTGTCGGAAGTGCCGGGTGCAGGCGAGGAAGTGATCGTGCTGCCGGACGAGCGCAAGGCGCGCGAAATCGCACTGTTCCGCCAGGGCAAGTTCCGCGACGTCAAGCTGGCGAAGCAGCAGGCCGCGAAGCTGGAAAGCATGCTCGAGCAGATGGGCGAAGGCGAAGTGCAGAACCTGCCGCTCATCATCAAGGCGGACGTGCAGGGCTCGCAGGAAGCGCTCGTGCAGTCGCTGCTCAAGCTGTCGACCGACGAAGTGCGCGTGCAGATCGTGCACAGCGCGGTGGGTGGCATCAGCGAGAACGACGTCAACCTGGCAACGGCATCGAAGGCGGTCATCATCGGCTTCAACACGCGTGCGGATGCACAGGCGCGCAAGCTGGCCGAAGCGAACGGTATCGACATTCGCTACTACAACATCATCTACGACGCAGTGGATGAGGTGAAGGCCGCGATGTCGGGCATGCTGGCGCCGGAGAAGCGCGAAGTCGTGACCGGCATGGTCGAGGTGCGCCAGGTGTTCAAGGTGCCGAAGGTCGGTACGGTTGCCGGTTGTATGGTCACCGACGGTATCGTCAAGCGCTCGTCGTCGGTTCGCGTGCTGCGCAACAACGTCGTGATCTTCACGGGCGAACTCGAATCGCTGAAGCGCTTCAAGGACGACGTGAAGGAAGTCAAGCAAGGCTTCGAGTGCGGTATGTCGGTGAAGAACTTCAACGACATCATCGAAGGCGACCAGTTCGAGGTCTTCGAAGTGACCGAAGTCGCACGTACGCTGTAATCGTCGCGTATCGGCTCATGGGGCGGGGCAGGCTTGGGCCTGTCCCGCCCATTTTCATGGTGGCGTGCCAACGGCGCGCCGCTTTATCCTGATAAACGGATCACGGATCGATCATGTCCAGGAAACGTACTTCCCCCAATCGCAACGTTCAGATTGCCGACCAGATTCAGCGCGATCTGTCCGAACTCATCATGCGCGAGGTCAAGGACCCGCGCATCGGTATCGTGACCATCCAGAGCGTCGAACTCACGCCGGACTATGCGCACGCGAAGGTCTATTTCACGGCGCTCACCGGCGATCCGGACAAGACGCAGGAAGCGCTGAATCATGCGTCGGGCCACCTGCACAACCTGCTGTTCAAGCGCCTGCACATTCATACGGTGCCGACGCTGCATTTCCATTACGACCAGACGATCGAGAAGGCCGTGGAAATGTCGCGTCTGATCAAGGAAGCCAACTCGACACGCGCGAAGGACGACGACGAAGCCGACGTGCCCGCGAAGGACGATTGAGCGCGCGCGCCCTATGACGACTGCAGCCCCCCAGCGTCCACGCGTGCCGCGGCGCGCGCTGGACGGCGTCCTCCTGCTCGACAAGCCGGTCGGTCTGTCGAGCAACGACGCCCTGATTCGCGCGAAGCGCCTGCTCCTCGCGAAGAAAGCCGGCCATACCGGTACGCTCGATCCGCTGGCCTCGGGCCTGTTGCCGCTGTGCTTCGGCGAGGCCACGAAGTTCTCGCAGGACTTGCTGGAAGCGGACAAGACCTACGAAGCGACGATGCGTCTCGGCGTGCGCACGACCACCGGCGACGCGGAAGGCGACGTGCTCGACACGCGCGCCGTCGAATGCGACCGGCCGGCGGTGGAGGCGGCACTCGCGCGCTTTACCGGCGAGATCGTGCAGGTGCCGCCGATGTATTCGGCGCTCAAGCGCGACGGCAAGCCGCTATACGAATATGCGCGCGCGGGCCAGACCGTCGAACGGGAAGGTCGCAACGTGACGATCCATGCGCTCGACCTGCTGGCCTGCGAACTGCCGGACGTGACGTTTCGTGTGACCTGCAGCAAGGGCACGTATGTGCGCACGCTCGCCGAAGATATCGGTGAAGCGCTCGGTTGTGGCGCGCATCTGACGATGCTGCGCCGCACGGGTGTCGGCGCGCTGACGCTCGAACACGCGGTGACGCTTGACGCGCTGTCCGATGCCGCTGAAGCGGCGCGCGACGCGTGGCTCCAGCCGGTCGACGCGCTGTTGTCGACGTTTCCGCTGGTGCGTCTCGACGAAGCCTGCGCGAAGCGGTTCCTGCACGGCCAGCGCTTGCCGCTGTCGGCGCTCGATTCGATCGACGCGGCGGAGGGCGAGCGTGTGCGCGTGTACGACGCGGTACGCCTGCTCGGCGTGGCTCGCAAGGCCAACGGCGTGCTCGCACCCGAACGCCTCGTCGTGACGGCTGCATGATATGCGGCGCGCAAGCGCCGTCGGCACGAAAAAAGCCCGGTCGTCGACCGGGCTTTTTGTTGGGGCGCGTGTTCGAGCTTGACGCTCAGTGTGCAGCCGATGCCGCCGCACCCGCATCGCCGCCGCCCGCGCGTTCGGGCTTCGTGATCCAGATCAGCCCGATCAGCAGCACGAAGATCGCGGCCGAGATGTAGAACAGATCGTTCACGCCGAGTTGCGCGGCCTGCTGCGTGGCCATGTTGTTGATGAGGCCGTGCGCCTGGTCCTGCGTCAGCCCGAGGTTGCCCATCTGCGTGACGGCTTGGTTGAAAGTCGGGTTGTACGGGTTGGTCTGCTCGACCAGCTGCGCGTGGTGGAAGTTGTTCCGGTGGTCCCACGCGGTCTGGAAGATCGACGTGCCGATGCCGCCGCACATGATCCGAACGAAGTTCGACAGGCCCGATGCCGCGGGAATGCGGTGGCCGGGCAGGCCGGACAGCGTGATCGATACGAGCGGGATGAAGAAGCCGGCCATCGCGATGCCTTGCACGAGCGTCGGCAGCGTCAGCGACCACTCGTCGACACCGGTGGTGTAGCGCGAGCGCATCCAGAAGCACAGCGCGAACGTCAGGAATGCGGCGGTCGCGATGTAGCGCGGGTCCGTACGCGGCAGGAACTTGCCGGTGAGCGGCGACAGCAGGATCGCGAACAGCCCGACGGGCGCCATCACGAGGCCGGCATCGGTCGCCGTGTAGCCGATCTGGGTCTGCAGCCACAGCGGCAGCAGCACGAGGTTGCCGAAGTAGAGCCCGTAGCCGACCGCGAGCGCGATCGTGCCGCCCGTGAAGTTGCGCATGCGGAATAGCGACAGGTCGACGACCGGATGTTCGGCGGTCAGTTCCCAGATCACGAAGAACGCGAACGAGATGACCGCGATCAGCGCGAGCGCGATGATCGTCGTCGACGCGAACCAGTCGAGATCCTTGCCCTTGTCGAGCATGATCTGCAGCGAGCCGACCCACAGCACGAGCAGCGCGAGGCCGACGCCGTCGATCGGCGCGCGGCGCACCGTCGATTCGCGCGTGCGATAGATCGACCACGTGGCCAGCGCGGCAGCGATACCGACCGGGATGTTCACGTAGAAAATCCACGGCCACGAATAGTTGTCCGAGATCCAGCCGCCGAGGATCGGGCCCGCGACCGGTGCGATCAGCGTCGTCATCGACCATAGCGCGAGCGCCATCGGCGCCTTCGCGCGAGGGTAGCTCGACAGCAGCAGCGATTGTGACAGCGGAATCATCGGCCCGGCGACCGCGCCCTGGAGCACGCGCGACGCGAGCAGGAACGGCAGGCTCGGCGCCAGCCCGCACATCCACGACGAGATGACGAACAGGATGATCGACGCGAGGAACAGGCGGACCTGGCCGAAGCGGTCGGTCAGCCAGCCCGTCAGCGGCACGGAGATCGCGTTCGCGACCGCGAATGACGTGATGACCCATGTACCCTGGTCGGACGACACGCCGAGATCGCCCGAGATGGTCGGGATCGCGACGTTCGCGATGGACGTGTCTAGCACATTCATGAACACCGCGAGCGATACCGCGATCGTTCCGAGTACGAGTTGCCCGCCCTGCAGGGGCGGGTGGGAGACGGGAGCCTGTGCCATGTCGGTAGTTTTTCCGGAGTCGGAGCCGTTACATCATCTTCGCGGCGCCGTTCGACTTCGCCGCGGCCGGTGCCGTCGCGTTGCCGCCGGCGTTCTCGGCGATGATGCGCGCGATCTCGGCGTCGGCTTCGTCGCCGTACTTCGCGAACACGTTCGTTTCGTAGACCGTGTTCTGCGCGTTGGCGAGCTGGTCGCCACGCTCGTCCTTGATGTTGACGTCGACCTGCATCGACAGGCCGATGCGCAGCGGATGCTTCTCGAGTTCCTTCGGATCGATCTCGATACGCACCGGCAGGCGCTGCACGACCTTGATCCAGTTGCCCGTCGCGTTCTGCGCCGGCAGCAGCGAGAACGCCGAACCCGTCCCGGCCGAGAAGCCGACGACCTTGCCGTGGTAGACGGCCGACGAGCCGTAGATGTCGGCGGTCAATTCGACCGGCTGGCCGATGCGCATGTGCTTGAGCTGGACTTCCTTGAAGTTCGCGTCGACCCACACCGCGTTCAGCGGCACGACCGACATCAGCGGGTTGCCCGGCGACACGCGCTGGCCGACCTGCACCGAGCGCTTCGCGACATAGCCGGTGACCGGCGCGGGCAGCACGTTACGCGCGTTCGCGAGGTACGCGTCGCGTACCTTCGCTGCCGCGGCCATCACGTTCGGGTGCGACGCGATCGTCGTGTTCGCGGTCAGTGCGCGGTTCGATGCGAGTTGCTGTTGCGCCGCGTCGACCGACGCCTGCGCGGCGCGCACCGCGTCACGTGCATGAGAGATTTCTTCCTGCGACACGGCGCCCGTTTGTGCGACGGCCATCCGGCGGCGCAGGTCGTCGTCCGCCTTCGACAGGTCGGACTGGCGCAGCGCGACTTGCGCGCGGTACTGATCGTCGTTGACGAACAGGCCGCGCACCTGGCGCACCGTCTGCGCGAGGTTGGCCTCGGCCTGCTGCAGCGCGACCTGCGAGTCGGCCGGGTCGAGCACGACCAGCGGATCGCCGGCCTTGACCGTCTGCGTATCGTCGGCCTTCACGGCGATCACGGTACCCGTGACCTGCGGCGTGATCTGCACGACGTTGCCGTTCACGTACGCGTCGTCGGTCTCTTCATGGAAGCGCGCGACGAGGAAGTAATACAGACCGTACGCGATGGCCGCGATCACGATGACCGCGATCAGCAGCGTCATCATCCGCTTGCGCTTCCCGTTGTTCTGCGGCTGTGCGCTGGCGGCGTTTTGTTGAGGGTCGCTCATGGCGATTTTCTCCGTCCGTTATTTCGAGTGTCTGCGTAGTAGTGGCGCCGGATCAGTTCGCGGCCTGGCTTGTCTGCTTGTCGGCGTCGGGCGCGGCGAGCCGCGTGCCGGTTGCGTCGAACCCGCCGCCAAGCGCCTTGATCAACGCGAACTGCATGTCGCGCCGGCGCATCTTCAGGTTGGTCACCGTCTGTTCCGATGCGAGGCGGTTGCTGTCTGCGGTCAGCACCTGGAGTTGCGGCGACAGGCCGGCCTTGTAGCGGATCACGGCGAGGTCGTACGCACGCGTCGACGCATCGAGCGCACGCTGGGCGTCGTCCATCTGGCGATCGACCGCGCGGATCGACGCGACCTGCGTCGCGACGTCGTTCAGCGCGCTGATCAGCGTCTGGTTGTAGTTCGCGACCGACAGGTCGAAGTCCGCATAGCGGCCCTTGAGCTGCGCGCGCAACGCACCGGCATCGAAGATCGGCAGGTGGATGGCCGGGCCGAACTGCGCCTGGCGGCTTGCGAAATTCAGGAATTTGCCCCAGCCGAACGCATCGAAGCCGAAGCCGGCCGCGAGGTTCACGTCGGGAAAGAATTCGGCCTTCGCTTCCTTCACGTCGTGCATCGCGGCCTCGACCTGCCAGCGCGCGGCGACGATGTCGGGGCGGCGCGACACGAGGTCGGCCGGCAGGTTGCCGGGCAGTGCGACTTCGCCGGTCGGGGTCACCACCGGCGCGGCGATCTGCAGCCCGCGGTCCGGACCCTTGCCGAGCAGCGCGGCGAGTTGGTAGCGCACGGTCGTGATCTGGCCGTCGAGGTCGGACAGGGACGCCTGGGTCGTCGCGATGTTGCCGCGCGCCGTCTGGCGTTCCACGTTGGTGTCGAGACCAGCCGACACGCGGCCGTCGGTGATCTTGCCGACCGTCTGGCGGTTGGTGATCTCGCGCTGCGCGATATCGCGCAGCGCATACAGTTGCGCGAGCGAGTTGTAGGTGCGGGCAACCGACGACGCGAGCGTGATGCGCGCCTGCTGCATGTCGGCTTCGGCGGCCTTTTCCTGCGACACGGCCATATGCAGGCGCTCGCGGTTCTTGCCCCACAGGTCGAGATCCCACGATGCGCTCGCGAGCGCGTTGTTCTCGCTGTACCACTGGCCGCCGAAAGGGGGTGGGAACAGTGCGTTCGACGAATACAGCTCGCGCGTCCACGAATAGCTGGCTTCGGCCTTCGGCATCAGGTTCGAGCGCGACGATTCGATGTACGACGACGCCTTCGCGATGCGCGCCTGCGCCTGGGCGATCGACGGGTTGCCCTGGAGCGCTTCGTCGATCAGTTTCGGCAGCTGCGGATCGCCGAACTGGTTGGCCCAGTCGAGCGCCGGCCACTGGCCGCCCTGGGCGGGCAGGCTCTGGGTGGTTTCGAATTGCGATGGGGGCGCGATCTGCTTGTCACTCTTTATGCCGATGTAGTTTGCGCAGCCCGCCAGCGCCAGCGCGGCAACCGCGGCGGCGACGGCGGCGCGGCACGACCCGGCGCGCACGGACAACGGGGAGGATTTCATCGCGCGGTTCCCTGGCTCGGAATGAATGATGGACACTGCAAGGATTTCCTTACATTAATCTGTCAAAAGTAATTGTTATGGCAACTATTGCGTGACGCTACCGCCCGCAGTCTCGCAGTAGTTGCTGAGAATGCGGCGCAGCATGCTCTTCAGGAAGCCGACTTCTTCGGGCGTAAACCCGTCCAGCAGTTCGTCGAGCACACTTCGGAACACCGGGGGCAGCCGCTCGGCAAGCGCGCGGCCTTCGTCGGTCAGCTCGAGGCGCACGACCCGCCGATCCTCGATGCTGCGCACTCGGGACAGCAGGCCGCGCTTCTCGACCCGGTCGAGCAGGCGGGTGACCGCGCTTGCGTCGATCCCGTATTCCCGCGCGAGCTCGGCGGCCGTCGAGCATTTGCCGACCGCGATCATGAACAGCATGCTCGCCTGCGTGCCCGTAATGCCGAGCTCTTCCTGCGTGCGCTGCGTGACGAGGTTGGTCATCGCCGATTTCACGCGTGACATCAGATAACCGACGCTGTCGTTCATCTGATACGAGGACAGTGGTGAAACGGGAGATTGGGAAGGAGAATCCGACATAAAACCCTGAGGCTGCAATAGTTGACTAGGCAGTAGTATAGGCACAATTGCTTGCCGCGGCAAATGTTAATCGAACGGGCAAGGGCGCGCTCCGTGGCCCGCAATTCCCTTGTCGGGTTCAGGGTCTTCGGCTCACGGGCGGCGATGCCGGCCGGTTTGCCTCGTTTGCAGCAAAGGGCAGCGAGGCATCGTTTGCAGCGTTGCAACCGCTGGTCCGGCTTTCGACATTCGTACGTGCTATAATTTGTGGCTTTCCAAGCTGCAACGCGCGCGCACGTGTCCCGGTGACTGACGAGCGTGCGCGTTTGCGCGTTCAACGATTTCCAGGTTTCTATGACCCGCGCCCTTCGCAACATCGCCATCATCGCTCACGTCGACCACGGCAAGACCACGCTCGTCGACCAACTGCTCCGCCAGTCCGGCACCTTCCGCGAGAACCAGCAGATTGCCGAGCGGGTGATGGACTCGAACGACATCGAAAAAGAGCGCGGGATCACGATTCTCGCGAAGAACTGCGCGGTCGAATATGAAGGCACGCACATCAACATCGTCGACACGCCGGGGCACGCGGACTTCGGTGGCGAGGTGGAGCGCGTGCTGTCGATGGTCGACTCGGTGCTGCTGCTCGTCGACGCCGTCGAAGGTCCGATGCCGCAGACGCGCTTCGTCACGAAGAAGGCGCTCGCGCTCGGCCTGAAGCCGATCGTCGTCGTCAACAAGATCGACCGTCCGGGCGCGCGGATCGACTGGGTCATCAACCAGACCTTCGACCTGTTCGACAAGCTCGGCGCGACCGAAGAGCAGCTCGACTTCCCGATCGTCTACGCATCGGGCCTGAACGGCTATGCGTCGCTCGATCCGGCGGCCCGCGAAGGCGACATGCGCCCGCTGTTCGAAGCGATCCTCGCGCACGTGCCGGTTCGCCCGGCTGATCCGGAAGCGCCGCTGCAGCTCCAGATCACGTCGCTCGACTACTCGACGTACGTCGGCAGGATCGGCGTCGGCCGCATTACGCGCGGCCGCATCAAGCCGGGTCAGCCGGTCGTGATGCGCTTCGGTCCGGAAGGAGACGTGCTGAACCGCAAGATCAACCAGGTGCTGTCGTTCAAGGGCCTCGAGCGCGTGCAGGTCGAGTCGGCCGAAGCCGGCGACATCGTGCTGATCAACGGTATTGAAGACGTCGGCATCGGCGCGACGATCTGCGCGGTCGATACGCCGGAAGCGCTGCCGATGATCACCGTCGACGAGCCGACGCTGACGATGAACTTCCTCGTCAACTCGTCGCCGCTGGCCGGCCGTGAAGGCAAGTTCGTGACGAGCCGACAGATCCGCGACCGCCTGATGAAGGAACTGAACCACAACGTCGCGCTGCGCGTGAAGGACACGGGCGACGAAACCGTTTTCGAAGTGTCGGGCCGCGGTGAACTGCACCTGACGATTCTCGTCGAGAACATGCGCCGCGAAGGCTATGAGCTCGCCGTGTCGCGCCCGCGCGTCGTGATGCAGGAAATCGACGGCGTACGGCACGAGCCGTACGAGCTGCTGACCGTCGACGTCGAGGACGAGCACCAGGGTGGCGTGATGGAGGAGCTCGGTCGCCGCAAGGGCGAGATGCTCGATATGGCGTCGGACGGCCGCGGCCGCACGCGTCTGGAATACAAGATCTCGGCGCGCGGCCTGATCGGTTTCCAGAGCGAATTCCTGACGCTGACGCGCGGCACGGGCCTGATGAGCCACATCTTCGACTCGTACGCACCGGTCAAGGACGGCTCGGTGTTCGAGCGCCGCAACGGCGTGCTGATCTCCCAGGACGACGGCGCGGCAGTGGCATACGCACTGTGGAAGCTCCAGGATCGCGGCCGCATGTTCGTGAAGCCGGGCGACGCGCTGTATGAGGGCATGATCATCGGCATCCACAGCCGCGACAACGACCTCGTCGTGAACCCGATCAAGGGCAAGCAGCTGACCAACGTGCGTGCGTCGGGTACCGACGAAGCCGTGCGTCTCGTGCCGCCGGTCCAGATGTCGCTCGAATACGCGGTCGAATTCATCGACGACGACGAGCTCGTGGAAGTGACGCCGCAGTCGATCCGCCTGCGCAAGCGCTTCCTGAAGGAGCACGAGCGTCGCCGCGCGAGCCGCGAAGGCGCGGTCGACTAAGTATCGTTCCCGTGCATGACGGAAAAGGCTGCCTTCGGGCGGCCTTTTTTGCTTCCGCCTGATGCGCAATCGGGCGGGCTGCAAAACACTGTTCCCGCGGGTCGTGGCAATCCGGCACAACCCCGTCGCGCGGTGCTTTCAGGCACATTTCGTCGTGAACTCCGGTAACGGTTCTGTGATATGCTGCGCGCACGCAAGTTTTAGGTCCTTCCAAGCAAGACTTGATTCGCAATCCGCTAAACGGTCAGGCCGTGTCGCGGAAGGTTGAGTAACCCGCTATTTCTCGAGAAGCTCGAAGAAAGGTGAGCGTAAAATGTCAGATGTAATGAAGCAGTTTCAGCTGAACTCCTATCTGTTCGGCGGCAATGCTTCGTACGTTGAAGAACTGTACGATGCATACCTCAACAATCCGGCATCGGTGCCGGAGAACTGGCGAGAGTATTTCGACGCGCTGCAGAACGTGCCTGCAACCGACGGCTCGAATGCCAATGACGTTGCTCATTTTCCGATCGTCGAATCGTTTGCCGAGCGTGCGAAGGCCAATGCCTTCATTCCGCGCGAAAGCACCAGCAATCTGGCGACCGCGCGCAAGCAGGTCCACGTCCAGTCCCTCATCAGCGCATATCGCTTCCTCGGCTCGCAATGGGCCAATCTGGATCCGCTGAAGCGTCGCGAACGTCCCGCCATTCCCGAACTCGAACCCGCGTTCTACGACTTCTCCGAAGGCGACCTCGACCAGACGTACAGCGCAAGCAACCTGTATTTTGGTTTCGACCAGGCTTCGCTGCGCGACATCGTCAAGGGCCTGCGTGATACGTATTGCGGCACGATCGGCGCCGAGTACATGTACATCAGCGATCCGGAGCAGAAGCGCTGGTGGCAGGAGCGCCTGGAGTCGACCCGCGCGACGCCGTCCTTCTCGATCGACAAGAAGAAGCACATCCTGAATCGCCTGACGGCAG
The DNA here is from genome assembly GCF_003853645.1 of Burkholderia sp. Bp9143. Lineage (GTDB taxonomy): Bacteria > Pseudomonadota > Gammaproteobacteria > Burkholderiales > Burkholderiaceae > Burkholderia. The sequence goes on from NZ_QTPO01000053.1 coordinate 24,021, forward strand.
CGGAAGGCCTTGAGCGCTATCTGCACACCAAGTACGTCGGCCAGAAGCGCTTCTCGCTCGAAGGCGGCGAAAGCTTCATCGCGGCGATGGACGAAGTCGTCCAGCACGCAGGCAAGACCGGTGTGCAGGAAATCATCATCGGCATGGCGCACCGCGGCCGCCTGAACGTGCTGGTCAATACGCTGGGCAAGATGCCGGCCGACCTGTTCGCCGAATTCGAAGGCAAGCACGTCGACGACCTGCCGGCCGGTGACGTGAAGTACCACAAGGGCTTCTCGTCGGACGTGTCGACCGAAGGCGGTCCGGTCCACCTGTCGCTCGCGTTCAACCCGTCGCACCTCGAAATCGTAAACCCGGTCGTCGAAGGTTCCGCGAAGGCGCGGATGGACCGTCGCGGCGACGAAGACGGCCTGCAAGTGCTGCCGGTGCAGATCCACGGCGACGCGGCCTTCGCTGGCCAGGGCGTCGTGATGGAAACGCTGAACCTCGCGCAGACGCGCGGTTACGGCACGCACGGCACGCTGCACATCGTCATCAACAACCAGATCGGCTTCACGACGTCCGACCCGCGCGACGCGCGCTCGACGCTGTACTGTACCGACGTGGTCAAGATGATCGAAGCGCCGGTGCTGCACGTGAACGGTGACGATCCGGAAGCCGTGGTGCTCGCGATCCAGATCGCGATCGACTACCGGATGCAGTTCCACAAGGATGTCGTGATCGACATCGTCTGCTTCCGCAAGCTGGGTCACAACGAGCAGGACACGCCGGCGGTCACGCAGCCGCTGATGTACAAGAAGATCGCGCAGCACCCGGGCACCCGTGCGCTGTACGCCGAGAAGCTCGTGCAGCAGGGCGTGATCACCGCCGAAGACGCCGACAGCTTCGTGAAGGCGTACCGCAAGGCGATGGACGACGGCCACCACACCGTCGATCCGGTCCTGTCGAACTACAAGAGCAAGTACGCGGTCGACTGGGTTCCGTTCCTGAACCGCAAGTGGACGGACGCAGCCGATACGGCCGTACCGCTCGCCGAACTGAAGCGTCTTGGTGAACGTATCACGACGGTCCCGGAAAACTTCAAGGTTCACCCGCTCGTCGAGCGCGTGATCAACGACCGCCGCAACATGGCGCGTGGCGACCAGCCGCTCGACTGGGGCATGGGCGAACACCTCGCATTCGCGTCGCTCGTCGCATCGGGCTACTCGGTGCGCCTGACGGGCCAGGACTCGGGCCGCGGCACGTTCACGCACCGTCACGCGGTGCTGCACGACCAGAACCGCGAGCGCTGGAACGACGGCACGTACGTGCCGCTGCAGAACATCGCCGAAGGTCAGGCGAAGTTCACGGTGATCGACTCGGTGCTGTCGGAAGAGGCGGTGCTGGGCTTCGAATACGGTTACTCGACAGCCGAGCCGAACACGCTCGTGCTGTGGGAAGCCCAGTTCGGCGACTTCGTCAACGGCGCGCAGGTCGTGATCGACCAGTTCATCTCGTCGGGCGAAGTGAAGTGGGGCCGCGTGTCGGGTCTCACGATGCTGCTGCCGCACGGCTACGAAGGCCAGGGTCCGGAACACTCGTCGACGCGTATCGAGCGTTTCCTGCAGCTGTGTGCCGATCACAACATGCAGGTCGTTCAACCGACGACGCCGGCGCAGATTTTCCACCTGCTGCGTCGCCAGATGATCCGACTGTTCCGCAAGCCGCTGATCGTCGCAACGCCGAAGTCGCTGCTGCGCCACAAGGAAGCGGTGTCGGACCTGTCGGAACTCGCGAAGGGTTCGTTCCAGCCGGTGCTGGGCGAAACCGACGGCGGCATCGACGCGAAGAAGGTCAAGCGCGTGCTGGCTTGCTCGGGCCGCGTGTACTACGACCTCGTCGCGCATCGCCGCGAAGCGAAGGCGAACGACGTCGCGATCATCCGTATCGAGCAGCTGTATCCGTTCGCGCACAAGCAGTTCGAAGCCGAAGTGAAGAAGTACGAGAACGCGACTGAAGTGGTCTGGGTGCAGGACGAGCCGCAGAACCAGGGCCCCTGGTTCTACGTCGAGCACCACCTGAAGGAAGGCATGAAGGAAGGGCAGAAGCTGGCATACAGCGGCCGTCCGGCTTCGGCCTCGCCGGCGGTTGGCTACTACGCGAAGCACTACGAGCAGCAGAAGGCCCTCATCGAAGGTGCGTTCGGCCGCCTGAAGAGCGCATCGATCGCGAAATAACCGACGGAAGCGAAACGGGAAGGCGCACTGCGCTTTCCCGTCTCTTTTGGCCTGCCGGGCGCGTCGCGCGCCGCACCGGCCGAAGGAATCGCACGAACCTCGTCATTACCCAGATTAAGCATCCAGGAAAATCACATGGCTATCGTAGAAGTCAAAGTCCCCCAGCTTTCGGAGTCGGTTTCGGAAGCCACCATGCTGCAGTGGAAGAAGAAGCCGGGCGAAGCAGTCGCGCAGGACGAAATCCTGATCGAACTCGAGACCGACAAGGTCGTGCTCGAAGTGCCGGCACCGGCCGCGGGCGTGCTCGCGCAAGTGCTCCAGAACGACGGTGACACCGTGGTCGCCGACCAGATCATCGCGACGATCGACACCGAAGCGAAGGCCGGTGCTGCCGAAGCAGCGGCAGGCGCCGCCGAAGTGAAGCCGGCGGCAGCTCCTGCTGCAGCCGCACCGGCAGCACAGCCGGCTGCCGCGGTTGCATCGAGCTCGGCCGCCGCATCGCCGGCCGCAGCGAAGCTGCTGGCCGAGAAGGGCCTGTCGGCGGGCGACGTCGCAGGTTCGGGCCGCGACGGCCGTGTCACGAAGGGCGACGCGCTGGCCGCAGGCAGCGCACCGAAGGCTGCTCCGGCCGCCGCACCGGCGAAGACCGCTGCTGCGAAGCCGTCGCTGCCGGAAGTGAAGGTGCCGGCGTCGGCCACGACGTGGCTCAACGACCGTCCGGAACAGCGCGTGCCGATGTCGCGTCTGCGTGCGCGTATCGCAGAGCGTCTGCTTGAGTCGCAGCAGACCAACGCGATCCTGACGACGTTCAACGAAGTCAACATGCAGCCGGTCATGGACCTGCGCTCGAAGTACAAGGACAAGTTCGAGAAGGAACATGGCGTGAAGCTCGGCTTCATGTCGTTCTTCGTGAAGGCGGCCGTGCACGCGCTGAAGAAGTTCCCGCTGGTGAACGCGTCGATCGACGGTAACGACATCGTCTACCACGGCTACTTCGACATCGGTATCGCGGTCGGTTCGCCGCGCGGCCTGGTCGTGCCGATCCTGCGCAACGCGGATCAGCTGAGCCTCGCCGAGATCGAGAAGAAGATCGCCGAGTTCGGTCAGAAGGCGAAGGACGGCAAGCTGTCGATCGAGGAAATGACGGGCGGTACGTTCTCGATCTCGAACGGCGGCGTGTTCGGCTCGATGCTGTCGACCCCGATCATCAACCCGCCGCAGTCGGCCATCCTCGGCGTGCACGCGACGAAGGAACGCCCGGTCGTCGAAAACGGCCAGATCGTGATCCGTCCGATCAACTACCTGGCACTGTCGTACGACCACCGGATCATCGACGGCCGCGAAGCAGTCCTGTCGCTCGTTGCGATGAAGGATGCGCTGGAAGATCCGGCACGCCTGCTGCTCGACCTGTAAGCCGAGAGTTTCACTGCATTGACCCGCCCCGCACGCTCGCGCACGCGCGCGACCGTGCGGGCGTACAAGTAGAAAGGATTGTCATGTCCAAGGAATTTGACGTCGTCGTGATCGGCGCCGGCCCGGGCGGCTACATCGCCGCGATTCGCGCCGCGCAGCTCGGCAAGACCGTTGCCTGTATCGAGAAGTGGAAGAACCCGGCCGGCGCGCTGAAGCTCGGCGGCACCTGCCTGAATGTTGGCTGCATTCCGTCGAAGGCGCTGCTCGCGTCGTCGGAAGAGTTCGAGAACACGTCGCATCACCTGGCCGACCACGGCATCACGGTCGACGGCGTGAAGATCGACGTCGCGAAGATGCTCGGCCGCAAGGATGCGATCGTCGAGAAAATGACGAGCGGGATCGAGTTCCTGTTCAAGAAGAACAAGATCACCTGGCTGAAGGGCCATGGCAAGTTCACCGGCAAGACCGACGCCGGCGTGCAGATCGAAGTGAGCGGCGAGGGTGAAACCGAAGTCGTCACCGCGAAGAACGTGATCATCGCGACGGGCTCGAAGGCGCGTCACCTGCCGAACGTCCCGGTCGACAACAAGATCGTGTCGGACAACGAAGGTGCGCTGACGTTCGACTCGGTGCCGAAGAAGCTCGCCGTGATCGGCGCAGGCGTGATCGGCCTCGAACTTGGCTCGGTATGGCGTCGCCTGGGTGCCGAAGTGACGGTGCTCGAAGCGCTGCCGGCGTTCCTCGGCGCGGCCGACGAAGCGCTCGCGAAGGAAGCGGCCAAGTTGTTCAAGAAGCAGGGCCTCGACATCCATCTCGGCGTGAAGATCGGCGACGTGAAGACGACCGCGAACGGCGTGTCGATCGCTTACACGGACAAGGACGGCAACGCGCAGACGCTCGACGCCGACCGCCTGATCGTGTCGGTCGGCCGCGTGCCGAATACCGACAACCTCGGCCTCGAGGCGATCGGCCTGAAGGCGAACGAGCGCGGCTTCATCGACGTGGACGACCACTGCCGTACCGCAGTGCCGAACGTCTACGCGATCGGCGATGTGGTGCGCGGCCCGATGCTCGCGCACAAGGCGGAAGACGAAGGCGTGCTGGTCGCGGAAGTGATCGACGGCCAGAAGCCGCACATCGATTACAACTGCATTCCGTGGGTGATCTACACGTACCCGGAAATCGCATGGGTCGGCAAGACGGAACAGCAGCTGAAGGCCGAAGGCCGCGAGATCAAGTCGGGCAAGTTCCCGTTCTCGATCAACGGTCGCGCGCTCGGCATGAACGCGCCGGACGGTTTCGTGAAGATGATCGCGGACGCGAAGACCGACGAACTGCTCGGCGTGCACGTGATCGCCGCAAACGCGTCGGACCTGATCGCGGAAGCCGTGGTGGCGATGGAATTCAAGGCGGCGTCGGAAGACATCGCCCGCATCTGCCATCCGCACCCGTCGATGTCGGAAGTGATGCGCGAAGCGGCGCTCGCCGTCGACAAGCGCTCGCTGAACAGCTGAGCGTGGTTTAGCGGCGGCCGGCCGTCGGCCGGCGAAGCCGTCTCATGACGAAGGCGGGCGGGGGTTTCCCGCTCGCCTTCGTTTTTTCCGGTTTGCCCGATGAACGTCACCGAATACTACACGCGCGAATTGACCACGCGCGGCTATCAGTCCGATCCCGCGCAGCGCGCGGCCGTCGATCGTCTGCAGTGCTGCTTCGACGAATGGGTCGACTACAAGGCGCGCCGCTCGAACGCGTTCAAGAAGCTCATCAATCATCCGGACCTGCCGCGCGGCGTCTACATGTGGGGCGGCGTCGGCCGCGGCAAGAGCTTCCTGATGGACAGCTTCTATGCGGTGGTGTCCGTGCAGCGCAAGACGCGCCTGCACTTCCACGAATTCATGCGTGAAGTCCACCGCGAACTCGAGGAACTGAAAGGGCAGGCCGATCCGCTCGACGAGCTCGCGCGACGCATCGCGAAGCGCTACCGGCTGATCTGTTTCGACGAATTCCACGTGTCGGACATCGCGGACGCGATGATCCTCTATCGGCTGCTCGATCGCCTGTTCGACAACGGCGTGCAGTTCGTGATGACGTCCAACTACGATCCCGACGATCTGTATCCCGATGGCCTGCATCGCGACCGCATGCTGCCGGCGATTGCGCTGATCAAGCAAAAGCTCGACGTGTTGAACGTCGACGCGGGCGTCGACTATCGCCAGCGCACGCTCGCGCAGGTGCAGATGTACCACACGCCGCTTGGCGCGGACGCGGATCGCGAACTGCGTCATGCCTTCGCGAAGCTCGCCGCGGTACCGGACGAAAGTCCGATCCTGCATATCGAGAAGCGCGAGTTGAAGGCGTTGCGCAAGGCCGACGGGGTCGTCTGGTTCGATTTCGCGACACTGTGCGGCGGCCCGCGTTCGCAGAACGACTATCTCGAGCTGGCCAGCCGCTTCCACGCGATCGTGCTGTCCGAAGTGCCGCAGATGTCGCCGCGGATGGCGTCCGAGGCGCGGCGCTTCACCTGGCTCATCGACGTGCTGTACGACCACAAGGTCAAGCTGCTGATGTCCGCGGCGGTGCCGGCGGAGCAGCTGTACGTCGAAGGGCCGATGGCGAACGAGTTCGCGCGCACGGTATCGCGGATCGTCGAGATGCAGTCGAAGGAATACCTCGAGACGCCACGCCGCATCGTCGATACTTCGCTGACCTGATCGCAGTGTTCGACAAGTGACGGGCATCAAACGTCAATTCCGGTCAAATTCTCGCGGTCTCGGGGTATTTTCGGACTTGTCTTATATTCACGGTTGAGGTCAGCCGATATCGTTGTGTCATGGTTCCTAAGGCTGGAGATGTCCATGACACCGTATCGCGATCTGACCGACCATGAGTGGCGCTGCGTCGTGCCGCTTCTGCCCGAAATGCAGCCGCGCACCGAGTTGCGCGGCCGACCGTTGGCCAACACGCGCGCCGTCCTGAACGGCGTACTCTGGGTGATTTATAGCGGCGCGACCTGGTCCGCGATGCCGCGTCGTTACCCTTCGTACCAGACATGCCATCGCCGCTTCAAGGTCTGGCATGAGACCGGCACGTTGATGCAGGTGATGCGCGAGCTGTACGGCGACGCAGGCGTGAATCTGTGCAACGCACTGTCCGCACGGATGCGCAAGCACACGCAATCGAAGGCGGCGGAGGTGCGGAGTGCGGCAGCGCCGGTGTATCGTGCACCGGGCAGCTATGCACCGGATACGCTGAAGCATGCGGCGTGATATCGATCGATTTCATTCACGCCCGCACCAAAACGAAATCGGCCTGACGACGTCGTCGCAGGCCGATTTTTCATTGCGTCGCGCGTATCGACGCGCGTCGCGTTATTGCGCGCGAACCCAGGTCTGCGACCGGCCGAGCAGCGATACGCCGATGTAGCCGCGCACGACGAGCTTCTGGCCGCCGTCTTCCAGCGACATCTTGCACTTGTAGACCTTGCCGTTTTCCGGGTCGAGGATGTTGCCGCCGTCCCAGTGGTCGCCGTCCTTCTTCATCGCCTTGATGATCGTCATGCCCTTGATGAGCTGATCCTTGCGCTCGTCCGTGCATGAGGTGCAGCGGCGATCGGGCGTGTCGTTGGCGCCGAGGCCCTTGACGACCTTGCCCGACAGCGAACCTTCGCCGTCGTCGGCGATCTGCACGAGCGCCTTCGGTGCATGGGTATTGTCGTCGATCGTCTGCCACATGCCGATGGGGCTGTCGGCCTGGGCGAAGGTGGGGGCGGCGCAAGCGAGCAGTGCACTTGCGATAGCCAGTGCGCGCAACGGGCGGGTCAGTTGAATCATTGTCTTCCTCCTTGTTTCATGTCGTGTTCGATGCGCTCGCACGACCGTCTGCATGGGGCGGTGGCATGTTGCGAGCTTTGCCAGAATACGTGAAACCGCGCGCTGCGTTTGATAGAGGGGACTCTAATCGAAACAGCCCGCGAGACGCGGGCTGTTTGGTGACCGATCAGTTGAGCTGATACGAGAACGCCGCATTCACGCGCGGGCTGCGCGATGCGCTTTCGACGGGCGCATCGCCAACCGGCTTCGCGATATTCAGGTCGAGGCTGTAGTAGCGACTGTCCGTAAACCGCACGCCGATACCGACCGACGACAGGCGGCTCGGTGACGGCGTGCCCGTGTGCAGATATACACGCGCCATGTCGTACGCGACGTACGGCGTGATCGATTTCATGTACGTCCAGCCCGGTGTGAACCCGCGGTTGACTTCCAGCGACATCCCCCAGCCCGAGTCGCCCGACGTTTCGCCCGGCTGATAGCCGAGCGCGTAGCGCGTCGAACCGAACGAGATCTGTTCCGACGTCGGAAGCGAGTCGGGGCTGTACTGGCCGGTCAGCGAGACCGACGTGCCGATCTTGAACGGCCATTCGTTGGTCTGCGTGAAGGTCGCGCCGGTGCGCACGAAGGTCAGCGAGATCGGGCTGTCCACCGACGTCGTGTTCGAGCCGATCGTGATGTCCTGCGATTTCGATGCGCCGAGGATGTTGAAGCCCTTCGCGACGTTCACGCTCAGTTTCTGTACCTGCCTGGCCGACACGCTCGTGTAGTCGAGCTGCATCTGCAGCACGCGGACCTGCGAGCGGGTGTCGATGCTGTTGCCGGTGATCTTGTTCTGGTAGCGGTCTTCGTTGTGCGACGCATAGCCCGACACGGTGCCGAGCAGGCTGCGCTGGTTATTCAGCAGCAACGGATAGGATGCCGAAAGACCGAGCTTCTCGTTCTTGACCGTGCGCTCGACGGTCGACGGCAGGCCCGGATTGTCGGTCGGCTTGCCGCGATACGTGCTGGCGTCCAGGCGCGTGACCAGTCCGCTGCTGCCGACCGGCACCGCGCCGCTGAATGCGACGTAGGTCTGCTTGTCGCGTCCGGGCGGCACCAGCGCGGAAATGCTCAGTTGCTCGCCGAACGACGTGAGGCCGTTCTCCGTCGCGGTGATGAGACCCTGGACGCCCGGGTGATTGAAATCGATGCCGGTGCTGATGTTGAATGCCTTGCGGTCGACGGCCAGTTCGAGCGTCGTTGCGCCGTCGGTCGTCTGCGGTGGCGGAACATTGGCCTTCACAGTCACGCCGGGCAGGAGACCGAACGTGTTCACATAGCGTTCGAATGTCGCGCGGCGCAGCGGGCGATCGGCCGTGATGTGCGCGGCGATCGCGCGGATCTTCGGTTCCATCGCGCCGGGCTTGCCGGTGACCTTGACGTCCGACACGTAGCCTTCGACGACCGTGACGCGCACGACGCCGTTCTCGAACGTCTGCGCGGGAATGAACGCGAACGACAGCGCATAGCCGCGATCCTGGTACAGCTTGGTCACGCCGTTGGCGGTTTCGATCAGCTCTCCGATTGTGATGTCCTTGCCGACGAGGGGCGTGAAGCGACGCGAGATTTCGTCGAACGGCACCGACTTCACGCCTTCGACCTGGAACGTCGTCGGCGTCAGGTGCCGTGACAGCAGCTCCTGCAGTTGCGGTGCCTGGGGCGCGACCTGCACAGTGACGCTCGGGCCTTTCTGCGGCGCGTTGATCTGGGGGAGGGAGTCGAGCGGGTTACCTGCCGCGCGTGTCTGTGCATGTGCCGTGCCTGCTGCCGCGATGGCGAGCAGCATCATCCAACTGTCGAGTCTGGATTTCATTGTTATTCCTCGTAGGCCTTGCTTTTCGTCTTCTTTCTAATGCGGGCGCGCGACACCAGGATGTCGCGCGCCGCGTGCCGCGTTGCCGGTTGTGTTTGTACGGCCGTGCCTCGTGCTCCGGCTGCAAAGGCGCGACCGTCCTCCTTATTTGCCGACGCTACCCAGCGTGCCGAGCAGTCCCGTGACCGGTGCCAGCAGACCCGTCGAGCTGCCCGACGATGCCGCACCGGTCACGCTGCCGACCAGCGACGTGACCGGTGCGAGCGGGCTCGACGACCCCCCGGTTCCCGTGGCACCGCCGACTGCTCCGGTGACAGTATTCAGCAAACCGGTGACGGGCGCGAGAGGGTTTGCCCCGCCTGCACCACCTGTTGCGCCGCCCAGCGTGCCCGTGACCGTCGACACGAGGCCCGTAACCGGTGCGAGTGGATTGCTGCCCGAGCCGCCCGTCGCGCCGCCGACTGAACCCGCGAGCGAACCGAGCGGCGTCGAGCCGAGCCCGGATAGCAGGCCGCCGAGCGGGTTCGTCGAGCTGGAGCCTGACGACGTACCGCTCTGGGGTGTTGCCGTCGAGCTGCCGACGAGGCTCGTGATCAGGCCGGGGATCGGTGCCGCGCCGTTCGGGCCGTTCGGGTTCACGAGGCCGCCCGCGTTGGTCACGGTGTTGCCGACCGCGGTGACGAGCTGCCCGACGTCGCCGACGAGCGGCTGGTTAGACGTGCTTGCGACCTTCGTGCCCGCCGAGCTGATTGCGCCGCCGACCTGGCCGAGCAGGCCCGACACGGGTTGCCCGAGGCCGGTGGTCGTGCCGACCTGTTGCGTGACCTGGCCTGCGGTGATCACCAGCGGCGTGATCGCCGAGCTGAGCGGTTGCGTAACCTGCTGCACGGCACCCGACGACAGCGTCGAGCCGATCGTCGTACCGGCGGCCGACAGGCCGTTGGCAACCGTGTCGAGCACGGTGCCGACCGGCGTCGTGACAGGGGCGAGCGGTGCGAGCTGACCCGTGCCGAGCGCCTTGACCGTCGAACTCAGCCCGGACACGGTGTTGCTTGTCGCGCCGACGACATTCCCGAGGCCGGCGACCGTCGTGCCGACGGGATCCTGGATCGAGCCGGTCTGTCCCAGCCCGTTGCTCAACGCATCGGCGGCCGCATTGATGATCGTGCCGGTGCTCGAGACGGTGCTGCCGACGCCCTTCGTCACGCCGTCGCCGAGGCCTGGCACGCTGACGTTTCCGATCGTGCTGCCGAGGTCGGTCGCGGTCTGGCCGGTCGTGCTGACAGCGCCCTTGGTGCCGGTCGTCGTGCCGCTGGTGCCGCTCGTGCCGCTGGTACCGCTCGTGCCGCTGGAGCTGCCGGCGTTGCTGCTGGTCGGCGGCGTGCTGACGCTGTTGCCGCCGCACGCGGCCAGCAGGCATGCCGTGGCGAAGGCGGTGAGGGGCACGCGCCACTGGTGCAGGGCGGCCGTCGTGATCGAACGTTGCTGGGACATGATGGACTCCTCGCTGTCTTGTCGATGAATGGATGTCGGATTACTTGCCGTGCGTGCCGCCGAGCAGGCCGCCGATCAGCGACGTGACAGGCGCGAGCAGATTCGAGCCTGAACCGGAGCTCGTGACGGCACCTGTGCCGCCGCTCAGTGTCGGTGCGCCGGCCGTGCTGGTGACCGCGGGAACCGGAGCGGCAATGGGGTTGCCACCGCCCGTTGCACTGCCGAGCGCGCCGGTGACGGCGGAGACAAGGCCCGTGACCGGGGCGAGCGGGCCGCCGCTGCCGCCGGTAGCGCCGCCGAGTGCGCCGGTGACGGTCGAGACCAGGCCGGTGACCGGAGCCAGCGGGCTGCCGCTCGTGCCGCCCGTAGCGCCGCCGAGTGTGCCGGTGACGGTCGAGACGAGGCCGGTGACCGGAGCCAGCGGGCTGCCGCTCGTGCCGCCTGCTGCGCCACCGAGTGTGCCGGTGACGGTGGAAACGAGGCCGGTGACCGGAGCGAGCGGGCCGCCGCTGGTGCCGCCTGCTGCGCCGCCGAGGCCACCAACGGTCCCGAGGAGGCCCGTGAGCGGTGCGAGCGGGTTGGCCGCGCCGCCGGTGCTGCCCGTGAGCAGGCCGCCGACGGTCTTCACGGTATTGCCGGCCGACGAAACGGTGTTGCCGAGGCCGGTCGTGACCGGGTTGCCGCCGGTCGACGCGATGATCGCGCCACCCTGGTTCAGGCCGTTGCCGATCGTGCCGAGCAGCGTGTTGACCGGGGCGCCGAGGCCGGTGGCCGTCCCGATCGTCTGCGTTGTCTGACCGACCATCGTTGTGATCGGCGTGATCGCCGAGCTGACCGCTTGCGTGACCTGCTGGATCGGGCCGGTCGACAGCACGTTGGACAGCGTGGTGCCGCCGTTCGATACCGCGTTGCCGACCTGCGTCACGAGGCCGCCGACGGCGCCGGTGACGGGGGCGAGCGGCGACAGCGGGCCGCTGCCGAGGCTCGTGACCAGGTTGCCGGTTTGCGTGACTGCGCCGCCGAGCTGGTTCACCACGCCGCCGGTGCTGGCGACCGTGACGCCGACCGGGTCTTTCGTCGCGCCGAGCTGGCCGAGGCCGTTGCCGAGGCCATCGCCGAGTGCAGTGACCGCGCCGCCGACGTTCTGGACGATGCCGCCTGCCGCCTGCGTCGTGGCCGGGTTGACGCCGGGCAACGACTGGCTCGCGACGACGCCGCCGAGGTTCGACACGGTGCCACCGAGATCGGTGACGAGATTGCTGCCGCTTGCGAGGAGATTACCCACTGCGTTCGACGACACACCGGAGGTGCCGCTCGTGCCGCTGGACGTTCCGCTCGTCGTGCCGCTGGTGCTGCCGCTCGTCGTGCCGCTCGTGCTGCCGCTGGTCGAGCCGCTGGTGCTACCCGACGTGCTGCCGCTGGTCGAGCCAGACGTGCCGCCCGAGGTGCCGCCGCCCGACGTGGAGATCGAGTCGCTACTGCCGGAGCTGGGGCTGCCGCTGAGCCCCTTGCTGATGGAGCCGGAACCGCCGCACGCGGAGAGGGAAAGCATGGCTGCCACGGTGGCCGCGATCATAGTCGTCCGGAGCGTGCCATGAGGGATAACCTGAATGTCCATTTCGTCCTCGCATTGAAACTGATGTTGTGTTGAGTGATGCGGGGATTACTCTGCAACTGTCGTGCCATTTCGATGGTCGACGGTTCGACGATTGGTTTTAAACGGGGCAATTCCTTGTCGGAAAAGGAGTTTGTGGTAATTGAAAGATTGTTGAGATTGTTTAAAAACAGTCAGACAAGAACGGTTTCGGCCGTTTCGTAACGTAACGTCACAACATTGGCGTTACGCGTGCGGCGTAACGTGGGGCGTACAGGCCTGGCGGGCGGTCTGGTTGTTTTACTGGTGGATTAGGTGTGCACATCTAACCTATCGTAAATCCTATGTGTAAGTCGTACCGAAACACCGTACAAATACGCAGTGCTCCCGGAAGGTTTTTTCGATCCGGTCTTAAAAGAGGTTGGAGGTTAAATAGGATCGGATATAGAATCCGGAGCAAGTGTAAGGAAATGTACAGTTCGGTACACGACGTTCGAGGAGGGTCACTATCGCGAATGTTAACTTGCATCAAATTGTGATACATGCCCCTCGGGGTGACATATAAAGAAAGCGCACCCGGTCGTCGTTACTCAGGTTAACGAACAGCGCGGGGCAAGGGCCAGATATGCGGGGTTGCACAACGTATAAAAGGCCAAAAAACGTACATACAGGCACGAGGAATTAAAAAATGAAAGCACTCTTCAAGCGCTTCCTCAAGGAAGAAGACGGGGTTACCGCGATCGAGTATGGGCTGATTGCGGGTCTGATTGCAGCCTTGATCATTGCCAGCGTGACGACCATCGGCACGAAGATCTCGGCTCTGTTCTCCACGATTGCCAGTTCGTTGCCCTGACCGTTGCAGTTGGTTGGGGGCGAGCGAGCCGCGGTTGCGGCTCGCTCGTCGTTACATGGACATGCGCAGTCGATCGCGATATGGCACATCTGGTCAGCACCAGCATTTTTTTTGCTTGGGCCGCTCTCGTTGCTGCCGGTGATATTCGATTTCGGCTCGTTCGGAATTCGCTTGTCATCTGCGGAGGCATTGCTGCACTCGTCAGTTCACTGATAAACGCAAATCCGTTTGGTATTTCAGCCGAGCAGGCACTGATCGGGATGCTGGTCGGTTTGGTCAGCTTCTTTCCGCTTTTTGCGATGCGAGTCATGGGTGCGGCAGACGTCAAGGTATTCGCGGTTCTCGGCGCGTGGTGTGGCTTGCCGATATTGCTTTGGCTGTGGGTTATTGCGAGCCTTGCCGCCGGATTGCATGTTCTTGGACTGATGCTGCTAACGCACACGCCGCTCGGGGCGTTATGGGTGCGTGGACTGCCGGCAATGGCGCTCGGCGAGCGGCGCTCGACACCGTACGCAGCGTGTCTCGTTTTTCCCGCGGCAATTTGGTTGGCCTATTTGGTCGTTACCTGGAGCGGGCGATGAAACGACAGTATCGACTGGGCGCGCGCTTGCGGGAGCGAGGGGCGACTGCCGTCGAGTTCGCGCTGGTATTTCCGCTGTTTTTCCTGATTCTGTACGCGATCGTGACGTTCGGGCTGATCTTTGCGGTTCAGCAGAGCCTGACGCTCGCCGCGACTGAGGGGGCGCGTTCGGCGCTGAACTACGTCTACGAGGCCAACGGGTCGGGTACGCAGGCACTGACGGACCGGGCGAGTGCGGCAAAGGCGACGGCGGTCGGTCTCACTTCGTGGCTGACCAATGTCCAGATCTCGGCTCCGGTATCGGGAACATGCAGCTACGACCCGACGATGTATTGCGTGACGGTCACGGTGACCTATCCGTACCAGGCCCATCCACTGGTTCCGTCGCTGCCGTTGCTCGGTCTCGTCACGCCGACACAGCTTACGGGTACGGCCACAGTCCAGATTAATCCGGCGACCATCCTATGAGCCGGGCAGTGCGCATAGCGGGTCACATGCAGACGGCGGTGTCCGCGCTCGAACGTAACTACATCAATCTACGGCACCGACATTCACCATGGCCAACAACTTGACGAAGATCATCGCCGGGCTGCTGATCGCAATCGCTGTTCTGCTCGGGATCTATGCCTGGACGCTTGGTCACGCACCTGCCCATCCGCCGGTTGCGGCCGCGCCGACTGCAGCGGCGCAGTCGGTGCCGATCGTCGTGGCGGCGCGCCTGCTGCCGGCCGGCCAGCCGATTCCCGCCGATGCATTGAAGCTCGCTCAGGTTCACATGATGCCGATGGGCGGGTTCAACGATCCGGCGCCCCTCGTCGGTCGCGTGCCGGCGAACGATATTCTTGCTGCAGCACCCGTGCTCGAAGGCGGGTTGACCTCCGGGCTGGCCGACCAGGTGGCGCCCGGTGAGCGCGCGGTCGCCGTCAAGGTCGACGAGACGAACGCGGTCGGCAACCGGTTGCGGCCCGGCAACTTCGTCGACGTGTTCCTGAACCTGCGGCGCGACGGCTCCGGCGGCGCGCAGGCGAACTCGGAGATTCCCGGTACGCAGGCACGCCTGCTGCTGTCGAAGGTCCGCGTGCTTTCGTTTGGCGATGCGACCTCGGATCGGGACGGCGGCGGCGGGCCGAGCGGCGCGGTCCGGACCGCGGTGCTCGCCGTGCCGACGGCACAGGTCGATGCGCTCACGCTTGCCGAAGCAAGCGGTCGTCTGACGCTCGCGCTGCGTAATCCGCGCGACACTGATATCGCGACACAGACGGTCGCGGTTCGTACGGTGGTCGGGGACGCGACGCCGTCGGCGCAGGCCGCGAGCGGCGTATGGCTGGACGATCTGTCGGGCGGACGTGTGCGCGGTACACCCCGTGCGCCGGTTGCCCCGCGCGTGCCTGTTGTCATGGCCCGGGGGGGCGGCAGCAGCATCGAAGTCATTCGTGGCGGGCGTGCCGAAACGGTCGCCTATTGACATCAACGTACGATCATCGACAGCAGCTACGGAAGAGAGAAGGCCGCGTGACGGCCTCCGACACAATGACAAACAAACTGATTGCATACGCGATTGCGATTTGGGCCATGACCTTTGCCGTCCTGACGGACGCTGCCGGCACAAACGGGTCGATTGACCTTGCGGTCGGCTCGCAACGCCAGGTCGCTGCCGGCCCCAGGTTGCAACGGATAGCGGTTGGCGATCCGTCCGTCGTCGACGTGCTGGTCATGAAGGGGAGCCATGCCGGATCGGTGCTGCTGGTTGCGAAGGCACCTGGTTCGACGAACGTGCTGTTGTGGGAACGGGGCCGTGACGAGCCGACTGTGTGGAACGTCAATGTCGTCGATGCGGCCGCTCAGGCAGTACTCGATGGCTCGGGGCCGAAGGTCAAGGCATACGGCGGAGCTGCAGTCGTGTCGGGCTCCGCGACGTCGCTCGATGCCCATGAACGCGCTGTGGCCGTCGGCAAGCGGATGGGTGGCAAGGACGGCGCAGTGATCGACGCATCGACGGTCGGTAACCGAAGTGTCGTGCAGGTCGACGTGCGCGTCGTCGAATTCAGCCGCTCGGTGCTGAAGGAAGCAGGGCTGAACTTCTTCAAGCAGAGCAACGGGTTCGCGTTCGGCGCATTTTCGCCGGGTGGTCTTCAGTCGGTGACGGGCGGCGCGACGTCGGGTTTCGAGGCGACGGCCGGCATTCCGATCGCGTCGGCGTTCAACCTGGTCGTGAATTCCGCCGGCCGCGGTATCTTCGGCAATATTTCGATTCTTGAAGCGAACAACCTGGCCCGCGTGCTTGCGCAACCGACGCTGGTGGCGCTGTCGGGGCAGAGCGCGAGTTTCCTCGCGGGCGGCGAAATTCCGGTACCGGTGCCGCAGGCACTGGGCTCGACGGCGATCGACTGGAAGCAGTATGGCGTCGGTCTGACGCTGACGCCGACCGTGCTGAGCCAGCACCGGATTGCGCTGAAGGTCGCACCCGAATCGAGCCAGCTTGACTTTCAGCACGGAGTAACGATCAACAGTGTGTCGGTGCCGGCCATCACGACACGGCGCGCGGACACGACGGTCGAACTGGGCGATGGCGAGAGCTTCGTGATCGGCGGCCTGATCGACCGCGAAACGATGTCGAACATCAACAAGGTGCCGGTCCTGGGGGATCTGCCGATCATCGGTGCTTTCTTCAAGTCGTTGAATTACCAGCAGAACGACAAGGAACTGGTGATCATCGTGACGCCGCATCTGGTGGCGCCGATCGCGAAGGGTGCGCCGCTGCCGGCGACGCCGGGCGAGTTGTCCGAGCAGCGTGACGGGCCGGTTTGGCGCTCGTATCTTGGCGGCATCGCGTCGCCCGATGCTGCACCGGGATTTTCGAAATGACCGCACGGCGCGGTGTCGCGCGATATGGATTCGGGGGTATTCAACGTGAACGCGAGAACCCATTCATTGGCTGAGCCCGCCGTGACTGACTATTTTGTATGCGCATCGCACCAGGACGAGCATCTCCGTTGGCTGGGGGGCACGCTCGTCTCGGCCGGTACGGTGGAGGCGGTGTCGCTGGAGCCTGGCGCGCTGGCCCAGCGCATCTCGGGCCTCAATCCCGCGATCGTCTTCATCGATTTTTCCCGCGCTCAGGCCGAGGCAAGTGCTGCCGCGGCGGCGGTGCGTCTCGCGCATCCGAGCCTGCCGGTCGTCGCGCTCGGTACGCTGGCTGAGCCGGAAAGCGCACTCGCTGCGCTGCGGGCCGGCGTGCGCGATTTCATCGATGTGTCCGGCAGCGCGGAAGACGCGTTGCGTATCACGCGCGGCCTGCTCGATCATGCCGGCACGGAACCTGCCAATCGCCACGGCAAGCTGGTCGCGCTGCTCGGCGCACGCGCCGGGATGGGCGTGAGTACGCTCGCATCGAACCTGGCCGTATGGCTGCACAAGCGCAGGGCGGCCGGTAACGTCGCAGGCAACGCGTCCGCGTTCGGTGTCGCCACGCCGCATACCCGTCAAACCGCGCTCGTCGACCTCGGCCTGCCGGCGGGCGATAGCGCGCTCTTCCTCAACACGCGTTGCGAATTCCACTTTGTCGAGGCCGTCCGCAACCTGCGCCGCATCGACCGGACGTTCGTCAACACGGCCCTCGCACGACACGCGAGTGGCGTCGCGCTGACGACGCTGCCACCGAATCTCGCCGATTTGCGTGACGTGTCGTATTCGGCGTGCGTCGGCCTGCTGAACCGATTGCGCGCATTCTTCGATCAACAGATCGTCGATCTGGGCGGTTTCACTAACCTCGAGTTCGTCGCGCAGATCGCGGCGGTTGCCGATGAGGCGTGGCTCGTCTGCGACCAGGGCGTCGCGTCGATCGTCTCCGCGGTCGATCTGCTCGAAGGGCTGCGGGATGCGGGAGTTGACCTCGGCAAGATGCGTCTCGTCGTCAATCAGTACGATGCGGCGCTGAGCCTGACGCCGGCCCAGATCGCGGACCGGCTCGACATCGCGTTGCTGACGACGCTGCCTGCGCGGCGCGTGTCGATCGGACAGGCCGCGAACCAGGGGCGACTCATCGTCGACATGGCCGAGCGCGATCCCTATGTGCGCGCGCTCGAGCCGCTCGCGGAGCGACTGACAGGCGCGGTGGCGGCCGGAAAGAGTACCGCTTCGGGCCTGTCCGTGCTCAAGCGTTTCATTCAACCTTCCTCCAAGCGTTCGTAAGCGATGGCACACGACATTCAATTTGCCGACGGCGCCGCGCCGTTCTCTCAGTCGCAGCAGTTCCATGACATCAAGAATGCCGCGCACGAACACTTGCTGACGCGCATCGAGGAACTGGGAGCCGAATTCGGTCGTTGGTCGCGCCAGGCGATCAACCAGTTTGTCGATCTGGAAATCGACAGCTTCGTGCGTTTGCGGCGCATTCCGCTCAACGAGAACGAGGTCAGGACGATTGCCGAGGCGTTGACCAAGGAGCTCGCCGGGTTCGGGCCGATCGAGGATCTGCTTGCCGATCCGCATGTCGAGGACATCCTGATCAACGGCTACAACGACATCTACGTGTCGCGCCACGGGATTCTGGTCAAACTGCCGATTCGCTTTACCGACAACGCGCACCTGCTGCGTATCGTGCGACGCATCCTTGCGCCGATTGGCCGCCGCCTCGACGAATCGAATCCGATGGTCGATGCGCGGCTGCCGGACGGTGGGCGTGTCAACGTGGTGATCGAGCCGCTGTCGATCGACGGGCCGGTCGTGTCGATCCGGAAATTCCGCAAGGATCCGCTCAAGCCGGCCGATCTGCTTGGCAATGGCACGTTCAATGCGGAGATCGGGGCGCTGCTCGAGGCGGCGGTCGAGGCACGCTGCAACATCCTCGTGTCGGGTGGTACGAGCTCAGGCAAGACTTCGCTGCTCAATGCGCTCGCGTTCCATATCCCCGAGCCGGAACGTGTCGTGACGATCGAGGATACGGCCGAACTGTCGTTGAATCACCCGCATGTCGTACGCCTCGAAAGCCGGCCCGGCGGTTTCGACGGGACCGGCGTCGTGTCGATTCGCGATTTGCTGCGCAATACGTTGCGGATGCGTCCGGACCGGATCATCGTCGGCGAAGTGCGCGGCGGCGAGGTGCTCGAGATGCTGCAGGCGATGAACACGGGCCACGACGGGTCGATGGGGACGGTGCATGCGAGTTCGCCGCGCGAGTGCCTCTATCGTCTCGAGATGCTGGCTGGCTTTGCCGGGTTCCAGGGCACGGAATCGAGCCTGCGCCGGCAGATCGCGAACGCAATCGACTTCATCGTGCAGATCGGCCGTCTGTCGAACGGGCGACGCCGGATCCTGTCGATCACCGAGGTCACCGGACTGTCGGACAACATCATCGCGACGCAGGAACTGTATCGCTACGAGGCGCGCGTGACGTCCGAGGGCGAAGAGGTCGACAACTGGGAATCGCTCGGCATTCATCCGCATTCGCCGAAGCTTGCACGCTTCCGTCAGACGCTGCAGGGCGGGTTCGGCGGGAATGGTGGCGGCGGCTTCGGAGGCGGTGGCGGTTTCGGGGGCGGGTTCGGCCGCGGAGGTGGGGGTTTCAATGTATAGCGTGCTGGCAATGGCGCTTCTGCTTGTGGCCGCCGCGCTGATGCTGTGGCGGCACGGGGAGATGAAGCGCGATCGCGCCGACGTCCAGCGCTTCATCGACAGCCGGATCGAACCCGGGGCGCGAGCAGGTGCCGTGCCGCTGCGGGATGCCCGGGCGACGTCTGCGGCAGCGCCCGCCGCGGCACGCGTGTTATCCGGTGATCCGGCTTCGCAATGGGGGCGCTGGCGCGCGGTCGCGACCGAATATTTCGTCAACGTGGCAAGCCGCGCGGGAATCGAGGATGCGCGCGGGAAGGCGCTGCTTGCGGTACTCGCGCTGACCGTGGCCGCGCTCGCGGCAGGCGACCGGGGCGGCTGGCTCGGCGGCATCGCCGCGCTCGTCTGCGGTGCCGCGGTGCTCGTGTTCTGGCTAGTTTCGCGCATTCAGCGGCGGCACCTGATGATCGTTCGTCAGCTGCCGTCGTTTCTGGACGGGATCGTGCGGCTCGTGACGCTGGGTAATAGCGTGCCGGCTGCGTTCCAGGCCGCGCTGCAGACGACCGAGGCGCCGTTGCGCGGTTGCCTGGACCACGTGTCGCGGATGCTGCGTACGGGTGTCGAGATCGATCGCGCGATGATGCATGTCGCGAGCGTGTATCACACCAAGGAGTTCGAACTGGTCGGGTCGGTGTTGCGGCTATCGGTACGGTACGGCGGTCGCGCGGACATCATGCTCGACCGGATGTCGACGTTCATGCGCGACCTCAAACAGGCCGAGCGCGAACTGGAGGCGATGTCGTCGGAAACGCGGTTGTCTGCATGGGTGCTCGTGATGCTGCCGATCGCGATCGGCAGCTTCGTTATTGCGACCAATCCGCTCTATCTCCAGTCGATGTGGAACGACTATACCGGTCGCCAGTTATTGGTCCTCGCCTTCATGCTGCAGATCGCGGGCGGGATCTGGCTTTACCACATGGCCAAACTCAGGTGACGGCATGACAGCCAATCAACTTGGTTCGCTCGCACTGGTGCTTGGCGCGCTGGGCATCCTGATGCTGGCGCTGCTCGCAATCCGCAGTGCGAAAGCGCAATCGCGCAGCGGCCGGACACTGACAGATGCGCTCGAGCGGCGACTCGCCACGCTGGCGGCCGCAAGTGGGCGGGCAGCGGAGGATACGGACGAGCCGTTGCTGAAAGATTCGGATTTGCGGCAGGCAACCGGTCAGCCGTCGCGTTTCGCGCAGGTGCGGGCGCGCCTGTCGGCGCTCGGGATGCGCTGGCTGGATACCGGTATCGGTCGTCTTATCGTTGCCGAAGAGGATCGGCTGCTGCTCGAGCAATGCGGTTTTGTCGATACGCGTACGCGCGGTTTGTTCCTGAGTGCGCGGATCGCCTGCTCGATTCTCATTCCGTTGGCCTACATTGGCGTGGTCGGGCCGCATGTGAGTGGCACACAGTGGTGGCTCGGCGTGGGCATTTCGTTCATCG
Source organism: Burkholderia sp. Bp9143 (assembly GCF_003853645.1). GTDB lineage: Bacteria > Pseudomonadota > Gammaproteobacteria > Burkholderiales > Burkholderiaceae > Burkholderia. Next base: position 44,894 of record NZ_QTPO01000053.1, read on the forward strand.
TCGGATTCATGGTGCCGAAGCTCTACCTGCAGCGCCGTGCCGCGAAGCGTCGACAATCGGTGATCGACGAACTGCCATTGCTGGTCGACATGTTGCGTTTGCTTCAAGGGGTCGGTCTGTCGCTCGATCAGAGTATCCAAGTCGTCACGAACGACTTCAAGGGCATGATGCCCGTGCTCTCGTCTGAAATGGAGATTGCCCAGCGGCAGTTCGCGGCGGGCCGCACGCGCGAGCAGTCGTTGCTGCGGTTGTCGTCGGGCTTTGAAAACGAGGATCTCCGCGCCATCGTGCGATTGCTGATCCAGGTCGACAAGCACGGCGGCGCAGTCCAGGAGCCGCTCAAGCAATTTGGCGAACGCTTGCGCGAGGCACGTCGTGCAATGCTGCGCGAGCGCATCGGCCGGCTGACGGTGAAGATGACGGGTGTGATGATCGTGACGCTTCTGCCCGCGCTGCTGATCGTGACGGCCGGACCGGGGATGATTTCGGTGTTGCGTGCGCTGAGCCAGGCGCAGCACTGACGCAGGGAAGGGGAAGGACGGAAGATGAAACGCATCGATGAAGTCGCGAAAGTGGCCGGTGTGGTGGCGATGGCGAGCCTGCTTTGCGCGTGTTCGGCGTTCAAGGAAAGCGGGTACGGCGTCGGTCCGCAGGCAGAGCGTGCGGCATTGATGGACGCCGCGGCCCAGAAACAGGCGGCACCCGACACGCCCGGCATGTATCTGGGCCTGATCGAGCGGATGCAGTCACAAGGACTCTATTACGCATCGCTGGCGCATATCGACGCGTACGAGAAGCAGTACGGTGCGTCACCACAGACCATCCTGCTGCGTGCCGATGCGTTGCGCATGACCGACCAGCCAGCCGCGAGCACGTCCGTCTATACGCAACTGCTCAATACGCCGCTGGCAGCACGCGGATATCGCGGGTTGGGGCTGATCGCCGGTGCGGCGGGAGATTTCCCGCGCGCCGCGCAGGCGCTGTCGCAGGCTTCGGTGCTGGCACCGACCGATGCCGCGACGCTGTCGGATCTCGCCTATGCAAAACTGCGCAGCGGCGATATCGACGGTGCGCGCATCCCGCTGATGAAGGCGGCCGAACTCGGCCAGAGCAATCCGAAGATCATCAGCAACCTGGTGCTCTACCTGCTCGCATCCGGCCGTACGCACGATGCGCAGCGGCTTATGGTGCAGCAGAAGCTGTCGGCCGAGATTCGCAGCGACATCCGCGGCGACGCGGTGAAAATCGCGACGGCAGCGCGTGCATGGCGCCGCGCGGCGCCGTCATCGGCCGCGGCGACGCCTGTCGGCTCGGGCAGCGTGGTCAACGTGTCCGGCGCCGATGTCGCACGGCGGCCGTCGCCAGTCGCAAACATTCAGGGCTTCGATCCCACTGCGCCGCTGCTGCAGCGGTTCGCACAATGACAAAGCATTCGGGGGAAGGAACATGACTAACGACAAACGCTTCAATCGCCGCCTGGCATGGCTGCACCGCGGTATCGCAGTGGTTGCGTTGATGGGGGCTGCAACAGCAGTACATTGCGAGGAATCTATGCCGCCTGCGTCGGAAATCGGCCATTCGACTGACGCGCTGCTCGCGCTGCAGCGAGACAACCGCGCAGCCGGACCGGCGTTGCCGATGCTTGGCGATTCCGCGTCGCTGAGCTACCAACGCTATCTCGATTCGTTCAAGCACAAGATTCCGGAGTCGATGGGGTCACCGGTCAATACGAACGGCAACGGCGGGTCCGGCGGACAGCAGTCCATGCAATCGTATTGAGCGAGGCGACAATGATCGCGGCTCGCCATTCATCCCATCGCGTGACCGGCCAGGGTCATGCCGCACCACGACGCCAGCGCGGCGCCGTCGTCGTCATGGCGTCCGTATGGATACTACTGGCGATGGTGATTCTCGGTTCGGTCGACATCGGCAACGTGTTCCTGGCACGTCGTGACATGCAGCGCGTTGCCGATCTCGCGGCACTCGCCGCGGTCCAGCGACTGGACGACACATGCGCGAACGTGACGAGCGTGGCGACGAACAACGCATCGAAGAACGGCTTTTCCGTCGGCGGCACCACGACGCTGTCGGCCGATTGTGGCTACTGGGCACCGATGGCCACCGGGACGTCGAGCACTTTCTATACGTCGAAGACGTCGATCCCCAAGCTCACCCAACTCAATGCGGTCCGGGTGACGATTTCCAAGGTGATGCCGTATTTCTTCTTCGGCCCGACGCGCACGGTCACCGCCACTTCAACCGCGAAGGCGACCAACATCAACACGTTTTCGATCGGTGCGACGCTGGCTGCCGTCGGCGGCGTCGGCTGCTCGGGCGTGCCGACCGGCAACCCCGGCCTGGTGAATGCGCTGCTGGGCGCGCTACTTCAAGGCCAGGGTGGTACGCCGCTGACGCTCAATCTCGCGTCTTACCAAGGGCTCGCGTGCGCGAACGTCAAGCTGGGCGATATCGCTGTCGCACTGCAGTCGCTGTCGGTCGGTAACGGAACGATGGGCGGGCTGGTCAATGCGCAGGCATCGGTCGGTACGCTGCTCAAGGCGATGGTGACGGCCGTCGGGAAGACCTCTACGCTCGGCGCCACCGTGCAGTCGAGTGCCACAGGCGCGTTGAACAATATCCTCGGCCTGAGCCTGCTCAGCAATTCCACTATCAACGTCGCGAGCCTGACCGGGCAGAGTGCCACGTCGTTGCTGAAGCTCGGTCTCGCTAATGCGCAGGCGGCGGCCGACGCAACCGTGAACGTGCTCGATCTCGTGATGGCGATGGCGCAGATCTCGCAGAGCGGCAAGCCGGGCGTCGTGATCGGCGCCAATGTGCCGCTGACATTGCCGAACGGCAATTCCGTATCGATCGTGCAACTGCAGGCGCAGGTCATCAGTCCACCAACCATCGCGGTTGGCGAAGGCGGGAAGGACGCGACCGGCGCGTGGCGCACGGTCGCGACGAATGCGCAGATCGGCCTTTATCTCCTCGTCAACCTCGGTGTGAACCCGCTGCCGGTCGTGTTGTCCGCGAACGTGTACCTGCCGCTTTACGTGCAGCTCGGTGCCGGCAGTGCGACGCTGCTGTCGACCAATTGCCTGACCTCACCGAATTCTGCAACGATCAGTGCGCAACCGAGCGTCGCGAATCTCTGTATCGGCCAGCCGCCGCTCAGCGGTAATCTGCTCAACTTGCCGGCGACCTACAGCTGCTCGACGCCGGCCCAGGTGGTTGACGTGCTGGTCCTGGGCGGTGCGGTCGAGGTTTCTGCAACCGTCTCGAACGTATCGGTGAATCTGGCCGGAAACACCGCGACCAATACATTCTACGGGCGGGGCGGAAGCGATCCATCGTACTACTGGACGACCAACACGAATGCACTGGGTTCCGCCGTGAATAACGCATTGGCTGGCCTGACGTCGGCCACGATCACGCCGACCGTGAAGGTGCTGTTCGGGCTGATCTCGGTCACGATCACTCCGGATTTCCTTTCGTCGCTGCTGTCGGTCTTGACCACCGTTCTGAGCCCGCTGTTGACCGCGCTGGACGGTATCATCGACCCGCTGCTGGATCTGCTTGGCGTCCAGCTCGGTGCCGCCACTGTGCATCAGATGTCGCTGACCTGCGGCGCTGCTCAAACTGTCAGTAATTAAAGAAGCAAGACCACCCGATGAGAACCACCTCCGCAATCGCAGAACTCGACCTGTACGTCTGGGAAGGCAAGGCGGACATTGTCGACCGCGTTGCCCGCTGCATGGCGAGCTTCGACGTCGAAGTGATCCGCGCCGACAATGCGGAAATCTCGCCGGAGCGCGCCGCATTGCGGCCGTCGCTCGCGATCATCAGCGTGACGATGATCGAAACCGGTGCGGCGTTCCTGCGCGACTGGCAGGCCAACATCGGCATGCCGGTCGTCTGGGTCGGCGCGGCGCGCGAACATGACGCGTCGCAGTATCCGCCCGACTATTCGCACATCCTGCCGCTCGACTTCACCTGTGCCGAACTGCGCGGGATGGTCGGCAAGCTCGTCACGCAGCTGCGCGCGCACGCTGCCGAAACGCTGCAGCCGTCCGAACTCGTCGCGCACTCGGAGTCGATGCAGGCACTGCTGCACGAGGTCGACACGTTCGCCGACTGCGACACCAATGTGCTGCTGCACGGCGAAACCGGCGTCGGCAAGGAGCGCATCGCGCAATTGCTCCACGAAAAGCATTCGCGCTACCGGGACGGCGAATTCGTGCCGGTCAACTGCGGTGCGATTCCGGACGGCCTGTTCGAATCGCTGTTCTTCGGGCATGCGAAAGGCTCGTTCACCGGTGCGGTTGTTGCGCATAAAGGCTATTTCGAGCAGGCGGCGGGCGGCACGCTGTTCCTCGACGAAGTCGGCGATCTGCCGTTGTATCAGCAGGTCAAGCTGTTGCGCGTGCTCGAGGACGGCGCCGTGCTGCGGGTCGGCGCGACGACGCCGATCAAGGTCGATTTCCGTCTCGTCGCGGCCAGCAACAAGAAGCTGCCGCAGCTCGTGAAGGAAGGCCTGTTCCGCGCCGATCTTTACTATCGGCTCGCGGTGATCGAGTTGAGCATTCCGTCGCTGGAAGAGCGGGGCGCGGTCGACAAGATCGCGCTGTTCAAGTCGTTCGTCGCGGAGGTGGTGGGCGACGAGCGGCTCGCGCAGCTGTCCGACCTGCCTTACTGGCTCGCGGACGCGGTCGCGGACAGCTATTTCCCCGGCAACGTGCGCGAACTGCGCAACCTTGCGGAGCGCGTCGGCGTGACGGTCCGCCAAACGGGCGGCTGGGATGCCGCGCGACTGCAGCGGCTGGTCGCGCATGCGCGCAATTCGGCGCAGCCGGTGCCGGTGGAGAGCGCGGCGGAGGTCTTCGTCGACCGCAGCAAGTGGGACATGAACGAGCGCAGCCGCGTGATCGCGGCCCTCGACGCAAACGGCTGGCGGCGCCAGGATACGGCGCAGCAGCTCGGCATCAGCCGGAAGGTACTGTGGGAAAAGATGCGCAAATATCAGATATTCGACGAAGAGCCCGAGACCCGCGAAAGCGAGTAATTAATGAGATAAAATCGCGCAGAATTACAACGACACGGGCGGGAATCAAAATTCATGAGCCATATGACGGGGTTGGGGCGGGCGTGTGTGTTGCTCGCCATGATGGGAGGCATGCAGGGCGCGTTCGCGCAGGGGTTGGCGGGCAATGCATCGCCGGCGGTACAGCAGGCGTCGGCACCGGTGGCGGCGATTCCGGTGATCGATCAGCAGGTTCAGACGTCGGTGCAGCCGCAGGCGGGCGAGACGACTGGGCAGAGCACGGTCGATGAGCTGCAGCGCCAGATCCAGGCGCATTCGCTGACGGAAATGCGCACCAGCTATAACGGCAGCTACGGCGCGAGCCAGCTGTTCAGCGTGAAGGATGGTTCCTATTTCGTCGCGCTGTTCCAGCAGAAGGCGTTCTGGCGCGTGATCAAGACTTACGACGAAACGCGGGCGGAAGCGATCTATCGCGATTTCTCGCGTCAGGCGGAACGGCTGGCCGTCAACGAGCTGCGTGCGGCGAAGCTGGAATCGCAGAAGGCACAGACGGACCGGCAGATCGAAGTCACACAGGAGCGGGCGCGGCGTCTGCAGGCCGATATCTCGATCGCACGCGAGCAGCAGGCAGCGGTGACGGATCGCCAGAAGAGCGTTCGCAACGAAACGGCGGCGTTGCAGGCGCAACAGGCGGCGCTTCAGTCGCAACTGCGCGCATTGCAGCAGCAGGTGCGTTCGCTGCAGCGCGAGGCCGACGCAGGCTTGCCGACGACGGCGCACTGAGCGATCACGGCACGGCCGGTGCGGCGACATGCCGCGCCGACCCACCAGGAAAAAGGGCAAGCCGCTTGGCTTGCCCTTTTGTTTTACTGGCCGTCCGGCACGATTCGCCGGCGGCGCGTGACGATCACCGGCCCGTTGCCGCCGCGTGCGTCCGACGGCGACGTGTTGCCCGATGCGTCGCCGGCATCGCGCGGTGCGCCATAGCTTTCGCGCGGGGCGCCGTAGCCTTCGCGGGGCTCGCGCGGCGCGCCATAACCCTCGCGCGGTTCGCGGGAGCCATAGCCTTCACGCGGTTCACGGGAACCATAACCTTCACGCGGTTCACGCGAGCCGTAGCCGCCGTCGCCGCGCGACTCGCGGGGGCCGCCGTGCGAGCCGTACGGGCTGTGGCCGCCGCCTTCGCGGCCGCCCGGCCGACCGCCGGTACGCGGGCCGCGGGGACCGCCGCCGCCCGGGCGCGAGCCGCCCGTGTCGAGCTGGATCGTGGAAATCGCACGCTTGTAAATGCCTTGCAGACCCACGGGGGTGCGCAGCATCACCAGGTACTGGTCGAACGACTCGATACACCCCGTCAGACGAATGCCGTTGACGAGATAGATTTCAACACGCTTACGTTCCTTGCGCGCCGAATTGATGAAGTCGTTTTGCGGATGGGATTCTGCGGGATTGGCCATTGAGGTGCGGCAGGAGCCTGCGTCAGAGAATATGTTGTGCGTGCGTGTGTGGCGTGGTCGCCCACCAAGTGTTTGGCGGGATTTTACCCTGTTCGTTCCACCAGCGCCCAGTCGCGATTGTGTCGAACCGTAACCCACTATAGACGTTCCCGTGCATTTTCGCGATTCGGTCAAATGGCTAGTGCCGTTTCGTTACGTCGCGTTACGACTCTCGCAACGGCGTAGCACCTGGCGGCGCGCGGCGGGATTACATTCGACGCCCATGCCGGGCAGGCCGGCGGATCCGGGAAGGGGAACATGAACAAGAGGGGATTGGCGGTGTGGATCGGGAGCGTGGCGTTGCTCGCTTCCGGCAGTGCAATGGCGGGGCACGTCGACCTGTCGGTGGGTATCGGCGTGCCGGTCGCGCCGGTCTATGTCGAGCCGGCACCGGTCTATGTGGCACCGCAGCCGGCGGTGGTCGCGTATCCGGGTTACGGATACGGCTACTACGGTGACGAGGACGACGACGGCTACCGGAAATGGCGCAAGCACTATTACAAGCATTGGCGCAAGCATCACGACGATGACGATGATTGACCGCGACGTGCGTGGCGCCGGTGACGATCAGAACGCGTAGTCCGGGTTCTTTGGGTCGAACGCGGATTCGTCGAGCGTCGCCGGCGCGATCTTCTCGATGACGATTCGCTCGAAGAGCTTGCCGTCGTTGTCATAGGACTCGACGGTGCGGAAGTAGGGCGCGTGCAGGTCGAGCCCGAGGATTTCCTTCTTCGCATAGAACCGCGGTCGGCCGGTCGGCGTCTCGTAGGTGAGCGCGACGACGCGCACGCCGCCGATCGTCTTCGTTTCCACCTGCGTTGGCCGCTGCACGCCGGCTTCCTGGTATTTCTTTCCTTCGGTCAGGTACAGGTTCGTGATGAACTCGGTGCCGAGATCCTTCACCTGGTGATTCGACTGCGCGCGCGCGAGTGCGCCGTCGAGCGCCGTCCACAACGGAATCTTGCCGAGCAGGCCGCCGAGATGGCCGTACATCTCGTCCTTGCGCTGTGTCGTGTCGTAGATCGTTTCCTGTCCCGCATGCGCGCCGCCCGGCAGCCATTTCGCATAAACCCGCAACGGCTCGCGGGTCGTCTTCACGAGCATGCGGTCGGGCGTGTCGGACCATTTGCCGCTGACGCGCTCCTGACGCACCATCGTGAACTGGTACGACGGATAGCCGTTAGGACCATTGCGGATATAGAGCGGTACGGCGAGCGGATCGAGTGCCTTGAACAGCGCCGTGAGCGTCGCGTCGTCGAGTTGTGAGAGCGTGCCGCGCTGTGCGGCCGTGCGCAGCCAGCGCGCCTGCTGCGCGACCGGCTCTCGCGCGACCTTCGCCAGGTCCGCCGGCAGTGCGGCCTCCTGTACCGCGCTCGCGGCATCGGCGGTTTCCTGCGCATGCAGGCCGGCTTGCGCGAGCGACAGCATGCACGCGATTGCCGCGGCGGCGTGCCGCGTGCGGTGCCTCGTTCCTTCGTTCATCGACAGCGTCTCCGGGGGGCGTTGGATCGTTCAGCCTTGCTTAGCCGCCTTGATCTTGGCGAGTTCCTCGTCGCGTAGCGCGCGGCGCAGGATCTTGCCGACGTTCGTCTGCGGCAGCGCGTCGCGGAACTCGACGAACTTCGGCATCTTGTAGCCGGTCAGGTTCTTGCGGCAGTGCGCGAGCACGTCGTCGACCGTCAGCGTCGGGTCGCGGCGCACGACGAAGACCTTGATCCGTTCGCCCTGTATTTCGTCCGGGATGCCGATCGCAGCGGCTTCGCTGATGCCCGGATGCGTGACCAGCACTTCCTCGATCTCGTTCGGATATACGTTGAAGCCCGAGACGAGGATCATGTCCTTCTTGCGGTCGATGAGGCGGATGAAGCCGCGCTCGTCCATCACGCCGATGTCGCCCGTGCCGAGCCAGCCGTCGGCGTCGATCACCTTCGCGGTCTCGTCGGGCCGCTGCCAGTAGCCGCGCATCACCTGTGGACCGTGCACGCACAGCTCGCCCGGCTCGCCGACCGCGGCCCAGGTGCCGTCCTCGCGGCGAAAGCGCACGAGTGTCGACGGGGCGGGCAGGCCGATCGAGCCGCTGAACGCGGCCATGTCGTTCAGGTCCACCGGATTCATCGTGACGATCGGCGAGCATTCGGTGAGCCCGTAGCCTTCGACGACCGGCCGGCCCGTGACCTGCTGAAAGCGCTCCGCGACCGCGCGCTGCATCGCCATGCCGCCCGCCATCGCGAGCTTGAGCTTCGAGAAGTCACGCTTGCGGAATTCCTCGTTGTCGAGGAACGCGTTGTACAGCGTGTTGATCCCGGTGATCCCGGTGAACGTTTCGTTGCGGATGATCTTCATCACCATGTTCATGTCGCGCGGGTTCGCGATCAGGATGTTGCGCCCGCCGAGCCCCATGAAGATGAACGCGTTCACCGTCAGCGAATAGATGTGATAGAGCGGCAGCGGCGTCAGTACGGTCTCGACGTCGCCCGAGACCTGGTCGGCGATCCACGCCTTGGCCTGCAGCAGGTTCGCGATCAGGTTGCCGTGCGTGAGCATTGCGCCTTTCGCGACACCGGTCGTGCCGCCCGTGTATTGCAGGAATGCGAGATCGTCGCGCGTCATCTGCACCGGTTGTGGTTTGACGCGTGCGCCGAGCGCGAGCGCGGAGCGCAGCCGGATCGCCTGCGGCAGGCTGTAGGCCGGCACGAGCTTCTTCACGTGCTTCAGCACGAAATTGATCAGGCGTCCCTTTGCATTGAAACCATCGGCGAGCAGGTCGCCGAGCGCGGTGACGACGATGTTCTTCACCTGTGTTTCGGGTAGCGCGTCCTGGAGCGTGCGGGCGAAGTTCTCGAACACGACGATCGTTTGCGCGCCGCTGTCCTTCAACTGGTGCGCGAGTTCGCGCGCAGTATAGAGCGGGTTGACGTTGACGACGATCGCGCCGGCCTTCAGCGTGCCGAACAGCGCGACCGGGTACTGGAACGTGTTCGGCAGCATGATCGCGACGCGGTCGCCCGGCTTCACGCCGGTGCTTTGCAGATACGACGCGAATGCATCGACTTTCTGCGCGAGCGTGCGGTAGGTCATCGATGCGCCTGCGCTCACGTAGGCGACCCGTTCGGCGAAGCGTGTCGTGCATTCGTCGAAGAACTGCACGAGCGATGCGTATTGCGTGACGTCGATCTCGTGCGGCACGCCGGGCGGGTACGATGCGTACCAGATGCCGTCGCTGTTCGGCGGGAGCTGGGCCGGTTCGGTTACTGCGGATGATGACATGATGTGTCTCCGTGTCGGTGAGAGTTAGCGCTTTAGCGCTTACTCTCACCCCATGCTTTGCGGTCGGTGAGAGTTAGCGCTTTAGTGCTTACTCTCACCCCATGCTTCGCGGTCGGTGAGGGTTAGGGTTTCGGCGCTTACTCCCACCCCATGCTTCGCGTTCGGTGAGAGCTAGCGCTTCATCGCTTACTCGTACCCATGTTTTTCGTCGGCGAACGCAAGCCAGCCTTGGCTCCCGCCGCACGACATTCGTTCGGCCCGGACCGGCGTATCACCGCCGGCCCGAGCCGCCTGTATCCGGGAATCGCCGCCTGCGCGGCCTCGCGCGATCAGCTCGCCGGATGCGCCGTCGCCGTATCGGCCGCGGTCGTACCCGACGCCAGACCGAACGCTTCGCTCGCGCCGGCATCGTCGAGCACGGCCGCGAAGATCGACAACTGCGCGCTGTCGGGCATCGGCGCCTTCAGCGCGGCGACGATCAGCGAGGACAGCCGCGCGATCATCTGCACGTCGTTCATCGTGCGGCCTTGCGAGAATTCGTCGATCAGGCTTTCGGTTTCGGCACCGGCCAGCGCGCCGGACAGCGCGCCGATCGCGAAATGCAGCCGCCAGCCGAGCTCCGTGCGCGGCAGATGCGGCAGGGCGCGCTGGAACGAGTCGAAGAAGCGGCCGGCGACGCTCGCATAGTGCGCGGTCAGGAAGTTGCGGACGAACGGCGACGGATCGGTGTACGCGCGGCCGATCAGCCGGAGGAACGCGGGGCCGCCGCGCTCGGGGTCGCGCGACGCCTTCAGCGCGGGAATGAACATCGCGCCGAGCACGTGCTCGCAGGTGATGTGCGCACCGAGCTGCGCATCGAAGCGGTCGAGGATGCCGAGGCGTTCCTGGTTGAGCTGATCGAGCCGACGCGACAGCATCGCGTGGATCAGCGCTTCCTTGCTGCCGAAGTGGTAGTTGACCGCGGCGAGGTTCACCGCCGCGCGCGACGTGATCTGCCGCATCGACATCGCTTCGAAGCCATGTTCGATGAACAGGTCCTCGGCCGCATCGAGAATGCGCGCCTTCGTCCCGCCGGTCTGCCGATTGCCGGATGACCGCGTCCCGGACGGCCGTCCCGCGGACGGTCGCCCCTCCTGACTTACTGCCATGTCCCGCCTCCCAATGCCGGTCGCCCGGCCGCGAACAGGTGATTTGATTATCTGATTCAAACAGTCGTTTTTATTAAGATAAAAAAACGCGGGCGGCGCGGGCAAGCGGGGAATCTGGACAAATTCCTCTAGTTCGATGTGCGGATGCGGAAAGTATTTCGCGCGGCCCCGGCGGGACGGGGCACGCGCGATGGTGCGATGCGGCAATACGCGGGTTCAGCCGACGCTGGTACGCGTATTGACCGATTGCGTCATGTCGATGCCGCGCCGTTCGCGGCTGAACAGGATCAGCACGGCGATCACGATGGCGACGGTGCCGGCCACGAGCGCCAGCGCGAAACTGTAGTTGTTGCCCTGGGAAACCGCGAGCGATGCCTGCATCGTCGCGTTGCCCGACGCGAGCAGGTTGCCGAGCTGGTAGACGACGCCGGGGAAGGTCGCGCGGATCTCGTCGGGCGAGATCTCGTTCAGGTGGACGGGGATCACGCCCCACGCACCCTGTACCGAGATCTGCATCAGGAACGCGCCGGCAGCGAGCGCGACCGGGCCGCTCGAGAACGCCCACAGCGGCAGCACCGGCAGCGCGATCAGCGCGGCGATGAAGATCGCGCGACGGCGGCCGATGCGCTCCGAGATCGCGCCGAACGACAGGCCGCCGACGATCGCACCGATGTTCAGCACGATCGTGATCCACGACACGGTGTGCGGATCGAAGTGATGCTGTTCGCGCAGGAAGGTCGGGTAGAGATCCTGCGTGCCGTGCGAGAAGAAGTTGAACGCGGTCATCAGCACGATCGCGTAGATCGTGAGCTTCCAGTTCTGTTGCAGCGTGGCGCCGAGGCTCGGCCGAGGACGCTTTTCCATCTGCTTCCAGGCCGGCGATTCGGGCACGTGCGTGCGCACGTACAGCACGAGCAGCGCGGGCAGCACGCCGATCATGAACATCCCGCGCCAGCCGATGTACTGGTAGAGCAGGCCGAACACGACGGACGCGAGCAGGTAGCCGCTCGGATAGCCGGCCTGCAGCAAGCCCGACACGAAGCCGCGCGCATGGGTCGGCACGGTTTCCATCGTTAGCGCGGAGCCGACGCCCCATTCGCCGCCCATCGCGATGCCGAACAGCGCGCGCAGCACCAGCAGCGCGGTGAGGCTCGGCGCGAAGCCCGACGCGAGTTCGAGCAGCGAATAGCATGCGATGTTGATCATCAGCGTCGGACGGCGACCGAAGCGATCGGCGAGCCGGCCGAAGATCAGTGCGCCGATCGGGCGCATTGCGAGCGTCAGCGTGAGTGCGAACGCGACGGCGGGGATCGTCGACGCGAATTCGGCGGCGATGTCCTTCAGCACGAAGACCATCAGGAAGAAATCGAACGCGTCGAGCGTCCACCCCAGGTAGGCGGCGATCGTGACGTTGCGTTGTTCGCGGGTCCAGCTCATGTCCGGGTCTCCTCGTTGGCTTGCGCGCTCACGATCTGCAGGCGGATGCCGGCCCGGCTTGCGCGCGGCGCGGGGGCATGGATCGAGTGTAGGCCGCGGCGCCGTGCGATGTGGGGCGCGATAACCGCGAATCGGGAATAATCCCTATGAAATGAACTGTTGAGAAAACGGAAATGAGCGTGCGCGAGACAAGCGACTGGCGTCTGTATCATTCCGGAAGGCTTTTTGTATCAGTTATGTAATGCGTGCGATGCGCATCGCCACCGAATCAGGAGTCCCGATGACCGAACCATCCGTTGCCGCGTTGCCCGTCCTGGAGGCCGGGCGGCTGTGGCTGCGCCCGCGCGTGCTGGCCGACCTCGACGCGAGCATCGAGATGGATCGCGATCCCGAGGTCACGCGGTACATCGCGGGCCCGTGGCACGACCCGGACGAACATCGCCGCTTCGTCACGCACCGGATCACGCGCGGCTATCCGTCGGGCCTCGGCTACTGGTCGATCTTCGAGAAGACCGCGCCCGATGCGTTCATCGGCTGGATCCTGCTGATTCCCGACTATGCGGACGGCGGGCGCGACGTCGAAATCGGCTGGCGACTCGTGCGCGCGGCGTGGGGGCGCGGCATCGCGTGCGAAGCCGCCGCGGCCGTCCTGCGTCACGCGTTCGACACCGTGCGGCTGCCGCGCGTGATCGCCGATATCGCGGAGGCGAACACGGGCTCGCTGAACGTCGCGCGCAAGCTCGGGATGCGGCGCGTGAGCGTCGTTCACGACGGCATTCCTTACGTTCGTCATCGTCTCGAACGCGACGACCTGCGCGCATAGCGTCGCGTCGCGCGCAAGCGCGGCCGGATGTCAGAGAGGGTCAAGCGCAAGCGTATCGAGGTCGCGACGTATTAACGGCTCGCACGATCAGGAGTATCGTTGCCGGAAATTCGCAACATGGGGTACGACCATGGCACTCGGCAACGACGTTCATCTGATTCCCGTCCGGCTCGACGCACTGCGTCCGACACAAATGACGGTCGGCTATCGCGAAGTGAAAGCGAAGCGCAAGCACTGGAAGGCGCTCGACAAACGCGCACGCAAGGCCGCGATTGAATCGCACTGGTTTCCGGCCGTCCTCGGCCCGGGCGGGCTGTACTACATCACCGATCATCACCATCTCGGCCTCGCGCTGATCGAGGAGGAGGAGACGCGTGTGAACGCGATGCTGCTGAAGGATCTGTCATGGCTCGACGACACGATCTTCTGGCGGATGATGGAACACAACCAGTGGGTGCATCCGTTCGGTGCGGACGGCTCGCGTCGTGACTACGCGCATCTGCCGGAGGTGCTGACGGGGCTCGAGGACGATCCGTACCGGAGCCTCGCGGGCGAGCTGCGCACGGCCGGCGGCTACGCGAAGGATGCGACGCCGTTCAGCGAATTTCTGTGGGCCGACTACCTGCGCCAGCACGTGACGCTCGACCAGATCCGCAAGAACTTCTCGAAGGCGCTCGACATCTCGCTGCGCCGTGCGCACGAGCAGGACGCGCGTTATCTGCCCGGCTGGTCGGGTGTCATCACCGTCAAACCCTGACACGCGCCCGGCGCGTACCGCCTCATGACGACCGCCCAGACCCGTCCGGATGCCGGCCCGCAGCATCCCGAGCATTTCGCTGCACTCGATGCAGTACCGCCGCCGTCCACGCAGCGCATCGGCCTCGATGCGCTGGCCGGCCTGTCGATCGCCGGGCTGCTGATTCCAGAGGCGGTCGCGTACGCGGGTCTCGCCAACCTGCCGCCGCAGGCCGGTCTCATCGCGCTGCTGTCGGGGCTCGTCGTCTATGCGCTGACCGGCAGCAGTCGTTTTGCGATCGTGTCGTCGACGTCATCGTCGGCGGCGGTGCTCGCCGCGACCGTGCTGGCCGAGTCGGGGATGGCGCTTGCCGCGCAGCTCGCGCTGGCGGCCGCGCTCGTCGCGATGACCGGCGTACTGTTCATCCTGGCGGGCGTCGCGCGGCTCGGCGGCATGTCGGATTTCGTCGCGCGTCCGGTCCTGCGCGGCTTCACGTTCGGCCTGGCGCTGACGATCGTCATCAAGCAGTTGCCGAAGATTCTTGCGATTTCCGTGCAGCACAGCGATGCGCCGCGCGTCGCGCTCGAACTCGTCACCGGTGCTCCGCATGCGAACCTCGCGAGCGTCGCGCTCGGCGCGACCGCGCTCGCGCTGTTGTTCCTGCTCGGGCGCAGCAAGCGCGTGCCGGCCACGCTCGTCGTGATCGTGCTGTCGATCGCGGCCGGCTACGTGCTCGACTGGCAGCACTACGGGATCGCGATCGTCGGACACATCGATTTCCAGCACCTCGCGTTCGGGCTGCCGCATCTCGACCGCAACGCATGGATGCAGACGGTCGAGCTCGCTTTCGCGCTGATGCTGATCCTGTATGCGGAATCGTACGGATCGATCCGCAACTTCGCGCTGAAGCACGGCGACAGCGTGTCGGCCAATCGCGATCTGGTCGCGATCGGCTGCGCGAATCTCGTGTCGGGGCTGCTGCACGGGATGCCGGTCGGCGCTGGCTATTCGGCGACTTCGGCGAATGAGGCGGCTGGCGCGCAATCGCGCTTGTCGAGCCTGTGGGCGGCCGGCGTGGTCGCGCTGATCGTGTGGCTGCTGCTGCCGCAGCTTGCTCGCACGCCGGAGCCCGTGCTCGCGGCGATCGTGATCTTCGCGGTCAGCCATTCGCTGCACCCGTCGGTGTTCCGGCCGTACTGGGTCTGGCATCGCGATCGGCTCGTCGTGATCGCCGCGCTGCTCGCGGTGCTCGTGCTCGGCGTGCTGCACGGGCTGCTCGCGGCCATTGGCGTGAACCTGCTGCTGACGCTGCGCAAGTTGTCGGAGCCGAACGTCAGCGTGCTCGGCCGGCTGCGCGACGGGCACGACTTCGTCGACGTCGCGAATCACGCCGATGCCAAGCCGGTGCCCGGTGTGCTGATCGTGCGGCCCGAGGCGCAGCTGTTCTTCGCGAACGCCGACCGGATGCTCAATCGCGTGCGCGCGCTGATGAAGGCCGCGCCCGATACGCATGTCGTGATGCTGAGTCTCGAGGAAACGCCGGACGTCGACGGCACGACGATCGAGTCGTTGCGCACGTTCGCGGCCGAATGCGCGGCACGCGGGTTGCAGTTCGCGATCGTGCGGCTCAAGGAGCACGCGCTGCGTGCGTTGCACCGCGCGGCCGACGATACGCTGCGCGACGATGCGATGTCCGAACTGAGTGTCGACGAGAGCCTGCAGCTGCTGCAGGCGCGCGGTAACGGTGGGAAGCGTGGTGCGTGACCAGGCGGCGCGCTTGCGCTGCCTGATGTTTTCCAGTGTCGCCTAATACGATAGCGCGGCATCGACCGGTGCGGCGGTCGCACGGCAGGCCACGAATAGATGATCGCGAGACCTTCCTCGCGGAGCTGGCGGATCAGGCCGAACAGGTGCTCGGTCTCGCGCGACGACAGCGGCGTCGTCGGTTCGTCCATCACGAGGAT
>NZ_QTPO01000054.1 GCF_003853645.1 Burkholderia sp. Bp9143
GACTGCGACTGGGGGCGAGAATCATGCCGGGCCTGGCTGGCCAAAGCCCCAATTATCGGGGCGTGAAGATAGTAACGGGGCGTACCGGAGACGCCATCGGCGCGCTGTCTTCGCGACGGAGCACAGGTTCAAACGGACGCCGGGAGCGGCCGAGTCTTTTGGGTGCTCGCCATCGGGTCCGATGACCATCCGCTTTCCGGCGCAACTGGCGCCGTTTGCGGGGGCAAGCAGCCGCTCGTGGATGCGTTCGACGACGATTGGCTGGATTGACTACCTCTGCCAGCCTCTCGCCGACTTAGCTTTAACTTGGCGGGCGACCGGTTGTGGGCACGCTAACTCATTGATTCTGATGAATTGGCCGCGTTAATTTTAATTTTCGTTTTTATGCGGCCAAAGACCTGCGGCTGCGCAGAACTGGAGCCATTTTTCGTCGCGTACTCCGCCCAGGCCGGTCGTTGTAGTCATACTCAGAAAAAGGTCCCGGTTGTTGCGGGCTTGCTCGAGAAGGTATCCGAACCCGCCAGGCACATCCCTACAGAACTCGTGCAGCGCGGCCATAGCGTCGGCATCAGTCGCGCCGACGCCAAGGTGCGCGAGACCTTCCAGAAACATGAACAGGTTTCCTTCCTCCATGACATAGCCGGAAGCAATCACACGCCTAGCTCGTTCTCTCCAGATTTCGATTGCGTGCTCGATAGCGTTGATGTCAGCTACGAAACGTTCGGCGCTGGAGAGTTCACTCTCCCTGCTACCGCGAACTAGGCGATATGCCGCGCCGACCTTGCACAGCAGGTCGTATCCATAGACGAGCGGCACGGTGCTTACAAACTCGACGAGGATGAATTCCGTATCGTCGTCCGCGACGAATCGCATGCAGTTGGCGACGAACTCGGCGACCGCGCGGCTGAGGCCACGCATCGATGATTGCCCCCGCCTCTCGTCTACACAGACAAACATCAATTCTTCGATGACTCCAACGCCGTCTACCTGCGTGGCGGTGCTCAGGTGAGCGGTGAGTTGCTCGACCATGTGGGCCGCTGTGGTGCAGTCCATGTCGCGGAATGCGTCAGCGAACCCGTTTGGGTAAGCCAACATCCGGTGCGCGTCGGCGGCAGCCAGATTGATTCGCCTTGGAAGAGGCACATCTGCTCGGAGCTCGTCCGCAATCATTCTCTTTCTCACTAAGGTCGGGGCTCTTGCGCTAGCGCCTCATCAGGACAAAGAATATATTCAGTCACGCGGTTGTGCAGAACTGTACAGTTCTGTTTGTTTGGGGCGTGTCGTCGACGTATCGACCAACAACACCGCGTCTGGCCGAACGCAGAACCCGCTTTCGGTAGGTTGAGAAAGGAGCGATGCTATCCCGGGGGCCTTCTCCTCTCCCGTTTTGCTACTCGTTTAACATTTTGTCGATTGCCTCCGCGTAGACGACCATTGAGTTTTTCAAGCTTGCGGGACTGCCCAGTTGTAGGCGGAGGTGGTATTTCCCGTTCGGGAAGCAAGATTTTCCACCAGAGAATCGGCTGAAACCCATCCGTAGCAAGTGTCGCCTCGTACTCGCGCAGCCTCCGAATACTCGGGAATTGGTCTACAGCCCAGCTGACAAGTCGGCGTGCGGACGTCTCATCGACAGTCCGATACAGTTCCGCAACCGTTAAAGCACCTGCTGCACCGAGGAGAGCGCCAACATCTAAGTGTCCCGACTCGTAGCGGCGCCGAAAGTATGCGAGAAGCAATGCTTCACAGGACTGTGCTGACCAGTCAGGAAGACGCCCCTCGAAAACGTACAAGAAAAAGCTCTCGGACGAGGGAGTGGAGAGCTCCGGAATGAATCTCTTAACACGCTCGAACGATTTGCTCCGTTCCGCCCCAGGCATGCAATGGCAAAAGAGATAGTGCAGTGTTAGCATCGGCCGACGCTGCTCTGGCTTTGCTAGCGACGGGAGAAGAGATTCAATCTTTGCAGTTACACCACGTATATCCGTTACTGGCATGCTAGGGTCGAGCAGGCTTCGCTCTACCTCCGAGAAGAACGCGTTCAGGTATACGCGCATCGTGTTGATGAGGAATCTGCCTTTAAGAACGAGGGTGAGTTTAAGGCGCCAATAAAAGCTCCTAACGTGCTACTGTTTGCAACCCACGATTCACTCGCACTTAGAGTGGGGCCATCCGATATTTGAAGAAAGCATTCGAGACAGCGAGTTATCTTCGACATCTGTCGAGCGACCCATGGTTCAGCTCCTCGTGTCGCGCTGTCGATTGCGCTCAGCGCTTTTTCGGTCAGCTTCACGAATGGGAAGTCTAGGTACGCAGAGATGTCGCGGATAATTGGCTCAGTCATGACGGACCACCTAGATAGAACGGGGCTCATCATGCCTATGACTCAAAAGAGGGTCCAATTCGGAGTATTTATCAGCTAATCTATTCTCGATAGTTGTTTGCTATTAATGTTATATTGCGATACAACAAAACTATAATTTTGTGTAGCGAGTGTATCGGCGTCGATTAAAGTGCGCGATGACCATCAACCATATCGTTAGGCGGGTTATGTTGACCGCTCAGCGGGATTAAAGGGGGCGACTCGAATGCCACGATGCGTGTAGCTGGAGTCCGACAAAGGACTGTGAAGAACCATAGGGCTAGTTTCCCGTTCGCAACGGTCTAAGCTCTGCTTTCCAAGGCTCTTTGGTTTGCGTGTCAGAAGTTCCTTCTCCTTGATAATTGTCAAGGCACTTTCGTTAGGCTCAAAGCCCGGAGACTCAACTCTGGCTTGGCTCCCGTGCGTTTGACCAACCGCCACCAAAAAGCGAACCGTCGGGCTCGTCCAGAAACAGCACGCCGAGGTGCGCCAGCGTGATCTCGCCCGGTTGCGGCGGGTTGCGGCCGCCGACCAGCGCGGCGGCGCTCGACGAGTGGTGCGGCGAGCGGAACGGGCGCCGCCGCCACTGCGCGGGCGAGAAGCCGATGCGGCTCGCGGAAAGGAGCGCCGCCGACGTCAGCGCCTCGTCGTCGGTCAGCGGCGGCAGGAGGCCTGGCAGTCGCGCGGCGAGCATCGACTTGCCCGCGCCGGGTGGCCCGATCATCAGCATGTGATGCCCGCCCGCGGCGGCGACTTCGAGCGCGCGCCGGGCGCCGCGCTGGCCGACGACGTCCGCGAGATCGGGCGCGGCCGGCGCCGGCACGCTGTCGAGGCAGGGCGCCGCGACCGGCGCGAGCCGGGCATCCGGCGCACCGGCCAGGTGCGCGCATAGCGCGGGCAGGTCGGGCGCGCCGAACACGGTGACACCCGGAACCAGCGCGGCCTCGGCCGCACTGTCGAGCGGCAGGTACAGCTCGGGCGGGTGCGACAGGGCGGTCGCGCCGGATATCACGTCGCAATCGACGCCGGATCGGCGGCTGGAACCAAGCCCGGAACCAAGGCTCGCTCCGGCATCCCTCTCGCGCCAGTCCCGCGCCGCGCCGCACGCCATCGCGAACGCCCCGCGCATCGGCCGCAGCGCGCCGGTCAGCGACAGTTCGCCTGCGAATTCGCGGCCGGCCAGCGCGTCGGCCGGGAGTTGCCCGTTCGCGGCGAGGATGCCGAGCGCGATCGGCAGGTCGAAGCGGCCCGACTCCTTCGGCAGGTCGGCCGGCGCGAGATTGACGGTGATGCGCCTGACGGGGAAGTCGAATCCGCAGTTCTGCAGCGCGGCGCGCACGCGCTCGCGGCTTTCGCGGACTTCGAGATCAGGCAGGCCGACGATCGAGAACGACGGCAACCCGTTGGCGAGATGGACTTCGACGGTGACGTCCGGCGCGCGGCCGGCCGCCGGCGCGCGACTGCGCACCACGGCGAGCGACATGGCGAGGCTCCTGTAAATGAATCGGACGGGTAACGGCCGTTCGGGGCCGCATCCCGCGGAAATCGGAGGAATCGGTGCGCGCTTGCCGGCGTGGCGCGGGAAAGAACGAGGAACGACGAACAGCGAAGAGCGAGGAACAGCGAAGAGCGGGGGACTGCGAAGAACGACGGAACGGCTGACTGGCTGGCTGACTTCCGGGTGTCAGGCGCGGGCCGCACGTGGCGGCCCGCGCCCGGACCTGTCGGTCGGGTGGGGCGTCAGGCCTGGGACGCTGCGAGCTTCTGCTCGAGTTCCGCGACGCGCTTCTCGAGTTCCTCGAGACGCACGCGGGTACGGGCGAGCACCTGTGCCTGCGTGTCGAACTCCTCGCGCGTGACGAGATCGAGCTTCGAGAAGCCTTGCGACAGCATGGCCTTCACGTTGCGCTCGACATCCTTGGCCGGCGAGTTTTTCAGCAGGTCGCTGACGCGCGACTGCAGGTCGTTGAAAACATCGCTGGGTTGCTTCATGAGATTTCCCTTCCTTGCACAAAAAATGTGCATCTTCAGTTGCGTACACGCCCATGATGCACGCATGACCGGAAATGGTGCGCCCGCGGCGCGAATTCCGGGCATGGCGCCCGCATGGGTGAATGGCCCGGTGAGCCGGGACGTGCGTGCACTCTAGCAACGATCCTTTCGGCGCGCCAGCAAACCTGGGCCACATTGGCCATTCGGCCGGGCTTCCGCACCTTTCAGCGCACGATGCGACCCCGTTTAAGAGCCGTTCGAGGCGGTGCTCGCACGAACATGGCATGCGAGTTGCTGAGAAGAGGCCGTTACACCATTCCAACCAATTCGACGGGACCACCCAGCGAGAGGACTTCATGAAACTGATTACCGCAATCATCAAGCCGTTCAAGCTCGATGAGACGCGCGAAGCGCTCTCCGCGCTCGGCGTCTCCGGCATCACGGTGACGGAGGTGAAAGGGTTCGGGCGCCAGAAGGGGCACACCGAGCTGTACCGGGGCGCCGAATACGTGGTCGATTTCCTGCCGAAGATGAAGATCGAGGCGGCCGTGTCCGACGATCTGGTCGACCAGGCGGTCGAGGCGATCGAGCGGGCCGCGCGCACCGGCAAGATCGGCGACGGGAAGATCTTCGTCACGCCGATCGAGCAGGTGATCCGGATCCGGACCGGGGAGACCGGCGCTGACGCGCTGTAACAGACAAAGACAAGCGACAAGAGGAAACCCGAGATGCGCAAACTTCTGATGTCCCTGCTGATGGCAGGCTCGCTGATCGCGGCCGGCGTCGGCCCCGCGCTCGCCGACGACGCGGCCTCCGCCGCGGCTGCGTCCGCGCCCGCCGCCACGGCTTCCGATGCATCGGCAGCCGCCGCGCCCGCCGCTTCGGCGCCGGCCGCCACGGACGCATCGGCACCTGCCGCTGCTGCCGCACCCGCTTCGGGCGCCGCGGACGCATCGGCTGCCGCCGCCGCGTCCGCGCCGGCCGCACCCGCCGCACCGACCGAGCCGTTCTCGGTCGATTCGTCGAAGATCAGCGCCGGCGACACCGCGTGGATGCTGACGTCCACCGCGCTCGTGCTGTTCATGACGATCCCCGGCCTCGCGCTGTTCTACGCGGGCATGGTCCGCAAGAAGAACGTGCTCGCGACCGTGATGCAGAGCTTCGCGATCACCGCGGTGATCACGGTGCTGTGGACGGTGGTCGGCTACAGCCTCGCGTTCACGCCGGGCAACGGCTTCATCGGCGGCTTGTCGCGCGCGTTCCTGCACGGGATGACCTACGTGAAGGGCGACAAGGCGACCACGCTGACCGTCAGCCACCTGGCGACGACGATCCCGGAATCGGTCTACTTCGTCTACCAGATGACGTTCGCGATCATCACGCCGGCGCTGATCTGCGGCGCGTTCGCCGACCGGATGAAGTTCTCGGCGATGCTCGTGTTCATGACGCTCTGGTCGCTGATCGTCTATGTGCCGATCGCGCACATGGTGTGGGAGCCGACCGGCTGGCTGTCGGCGGACGGCGTGCTCGACTTCGCGGGCGGCACCGTCGTGCACATCAACGCCGGTATCGCGGGCCTCGTGTCGTGCCTGATGCTCGGCAAGCGCGTCGGCTTCGGCCGTGAATCGATGGCCCCGCACAACCTCGTGCTGACGATGATCGGCGGCTCGATGCTGTGGGTCGGCTGGTTCGGCTTCAACGCGGGTTCCGCTGTCGCGGCCGACGGCCGTGCCGGCTTCGCGATGCTGACGACGCAAGTCGCGACGGCGTGCGCGGCGCTCGGCTGGATGTTCGCGGAGTGGCTCTCGCACGGCAAGCCGTCGGTGCTCGGCATCGTGTCGGGCGCGGTCGCGGGCCTCGTCGCGATCACGCCGGCCGCCGGCTTCGTCGGCGTGACGGGCGCACTCGTGATCGGCATCGCGGCCGGCGTCGTGTGCTTCTGGTCGGCGACGTGGCTCAAGTCGAAACTCGGCTACGACGATTCGCTCGACGCATTCGGCGTGCACGGCGTGGGCGGGATTCTCGGCGCGCTGCTGACCGGCGTGTTCGCGATCAAGGACATCGGCGGCGCCGACGGCAGCCTGCTGCTGCAGGCGAAGGGCGTGCTGATCACGCTGGTGTACAGCGGCGTGCTGAGCTTCGTGCTGCTGAAGCTGATCGACCTGACGATCGGCCTGCGCGTGACCGAAGAGGAAGAGCGCGAAGGTCTCGACGTGGTGCTGCACGGCGAGCATGTCGAATAAGTCATAAGGATGAAGCGGGCCGCCGCGCAGACGGCGCCCGCCACGAATGAGCGCAGCGATTTCGGCCCGCCCACCCGGCGGGCTTTTTTTTCTACCGCCTCCTGCTGCCGTAGCGCATAACCCTTCGACCTATCGGGTCAATAGCCGAAAACTTCCTCCAAACCCTTGCGAAGCCGGGAACAATCCCCAAATGGGCAGGGCAATTGCTCTACAATCTTCATTCTCCCGCTCGCGAGTGATTCATGGTTCCCCACCTCGTTACCGCGTTGAACGGTCCGCTGCTCGAGCTCGAGCAGAAGATCCTCGACGCGACGCCTGCGATCGAACGCTGGTTCAGGCTCGAATGGCAGGAACACACCCCGCCGTTCTATTGTTCGGTGGACCTGCGCAACGCCGGCTTCAAGCTGGCGCCCGTCGACGCGAACCTGTTCCCCGGCGCGTTCAATAATCTGCCATCCGAAGTGCTGCCGCTCGCCGTCCAGGCCGCGATGGCCGCGATCGAGAAGATCTGCCCGGACGCGAAGAACCTGCTCGTGATTCCCGAGCTGCCGACCCGCAACGCGTTCTACCTGGAAAACGTCGCGCGGCTCGCGACGATCATGCGCCAGGCCGGCCTGAACGTGCGCTTCGGCTCGCTCGACCCCAGCATCACCGACATGACACCGATCACGCTGGCCGACGGCCAGAAGATCGTGCTTGAACCGCTCGAGCGTTCGCAGCGCCGCCTCGGCCTGAAGAATTTCGATCCGTGCTCGATCCTGCTGAACAACGACCTGTCGGCGGGGATTCCCGCCGTGCTGGAAAACCTGCACGAGCAGTACCTGCTGCCGCCGCTGCACGCTGGCTGGGCCGTGCGCCGCAAGTCGACGCACTTCTCGTGCTACGACGACGTCGCCAAGAAGTTCGCGAAGATGGTCGGCGTCGATCCGTGGATGGTGAATCCGTATTTCGCGCATGTCGAAGGCGTCGACTGGCAGGCGCATGAAGGCGAGCAGGCGCTCGCCGACGCGATCGACGGCGTGCTGAAGAAGGTCGCGCGCAAGTACCGCGAATACGGGATCAGCGAAAAGCCGTACGTCGTCGTGAAGGCCGACGCGGGTACCGCCGGGCGCGGCGTGATGACCGTGCACGATGCGGCCGAGATCGGCCGCATGTCGAAGGCCGAGCGCGCGCAGATGGCCGAGTCGAAGGCTGGCCTCGCGGTGCGCGACGTGATCGTGCAGGAAGGTGTCTATACGTTCGAGCGCGTCGGCGACGAAGTCGCGGAACCGGTCGTGTACATGATCGACCGCTACGTGGTCGGCGGTTTCTACCGCACGCACGCCGGCCGCGAGCGCGACCAGAACCTGAACGCGCCCGGCATGCACTACGTGCCGCTCGGCTTCGAGCACACCGCGCTGCCGGATGCCGGCGCGAAGCCGGGCGCCGCGCCGCCGAACCGTTTCTACATGTATGGCGTCGTCGCGCGCCTGTCGCTGATCGCGTCGTCGATCGAACTGGAAAAGACCGATCCCGAAGCCATCCAGGTGTAACGGCTTCGCTACGTACAGGACCCGCATGGACATTCTCTTTATCGCCGACCCGCTCGAGCGCTTCAAGATCTACAAGGATTCGACCTACGCGATGATGGCGGAGGCCGCGCGGCGCGGGCATGCGGTGTACGCGTGCCAGCCGCACCAGCTCGCGTGGACGGGCTCGGGCGTCGAGGCGGACGTGCAGCGCGTGGCGATCGTCGGCGACACGGCCGACCTGCATCGCCATCCGTGGTACGAGGCGGCCGCGCACGAATCGCGTCAGCTGACGTCGTTCGGCGCGGTGCTGATGCGCAAGGATCCGCCGTTCGACATGGAGTATGTGACGGCCACCTGGATGCTCGAACTTGCCGAGCGTGCAGGCGCACGCGTGTTCAACAAGCCTCAGTCGATCCGCGATCACTCGGAGAAGCTGGCGATCGGCGAGTTTCCGCAGTTCGTCGCGCCGACGCTCGTCACGCGCGACGCCGCGCGCTTGCGTGCGTTCCACGCCGAGCATGGCGACGTGATCGTGAAGCCGCTCGACGGGATGGGCGGGATGGGCGTGTTTCGCGTGAAGGCCGACGGGATGAATCTCGGTGCGATCATCGAGATGCTCGGCCATGACGGCACGCGCTCGCTGATGATCCAGAAGTTCATTCCCGAGATCAAGGCAGGCGACAAACGCATTCTGCTGATCGCGGGCGAGCCGGTGCCGTATTCGCTCGCGCGGATCCCGCAGGGCAGCGAGGTGCGCGGCAATCTCGCCGCGGGCGGGCTCGGCGTCGCGCAGCCGCTGACGCCGCGCGACCGCGAGATCGCCGAGGCGCTCGGGCCGGTGCTCGCCGCGCGCGGGCTGCTGCTGGTCGGGCTCGACGCGATCGGCGACTGGCTGACCGAGGTGAACGTGACGAGCCCGACGTGCTTCCGCGAAATCATGGAGCAGACGGGTTTCGACGTCGCCGCGATGTTCATTGACGCGCTGGAGCGGGCGGCCGCGTAGCCCGCTTCCCGCGCAACCCCGGCGGCGGCCGCGCAGGTCCCCCGTCGCCGGAGCGGTTCGACCGGCCTGCTACAATGCCCGCTTGCCCGGTGCCGCGACCAGCGCGCCGAAGGCCCGGCGGTCGGGCCGAAACCGTTGCAAGGTTGAACATGAAACGATTCCCACACTCGCTATGCTCGTTGCCCTGTTGCGGGGCGTCGGCCCGCCAGGGGCGGCCGGGGGCAGTCTGACATGGCCGGGATTCTGATCATCGCGCACGCGCCACTTGCCACCGCGCTGCGGGACTGCATCGCGCACATCTACGGCGGCGTGCCCGCGCGCATCGGCTGCATCGACGTGCTGGCGGACAGCGACCCCACCCAGGTGATGGCGTTCGCGCACGCGGAGCTCGCGCGTCTCAGGGAAGAGAACGGCGTCGTCGTGCTGACCGACATGTACGGCGCGACGCCCGCGAACATCGCGGGCCAGCTCGCGAAGCTCGACAACGTGCGCGTGCTGGCGGGCGTGAACCTGCCGATGCTGGTGCGCGCCGTCTGCTACCGTACCGTGCCGCTCGACAAGCTCGTCGACAAGGCGTTGTCCGGCGGCGCGAAGGGCGTCCACGAGGTGTCGGCCGGTACGCCGCCGCCGCCGTCGGAAACCGGCTGCGGCCAGTGCGCGCCGATTCCGCCCGAGCCGCAACCGCGCACCGAATCGCACTGACCGTCCCGTTTTCCGTTTTAGACCGACCCGCCGACGCACGTCGCCGGCGGCCTCGACCGACCCGACCGAGAATCATGCTTCAACAAGAAACCACCATCGTCAACAAATTGGGGCTCCATGCACGCGCATCGGCCAAGCTTACGCAACTGGCCGGCAACTTCCAGGCGGAAGTCTGGATGACGCGCAACGGACGCAAGATCAACGCGAAGAGCATCATGGGCGTGATGATGCTCGCGGCGGGCATCGGCAGCAGCGTGACGATCGAGACCGAAGGTCCCGACGAGCGCGAGGCGATGGACGCACTGCTCAAGCTGATCGCGGACAAGTTCGGCGAAGGTCAGTGATCCGGGCCACCCCAGGATCGTTGCCGTTTCGAAGCAGAATGCCGCGTTTGTCGCGGCATTTTTTTCGTCCGCAGCATTGATGCGGAAACCGCAATGCTGCGCTGCATGCAGTCAGCACGGAGGTGCGGAATTTATAATCGCTAACCGGGGTCATAAGCGCATCGCAGCAGTGTGCCGCGGCTTTACATGTACAGAGGAGGTGCGCGTGTCCTTCACGCTGCATGGCATTCCCGTCTCACGTGGTATCGCGATCGGGCGAGCGTATCTGATCGCGCCGGCGGCGCTCGACGTCGCCCATTACCTGGTCGAGGCGAACCAGATCGACGCAGAGGTCGCGCGTTTCAATACGGCGCGCGAGGTCGTGCATCGCGAACTCGAGGCGCTGCGCGCCGACCTGACCGACGACACCCCGACCGAAGTGGGCGCGTTCATCGACGTGCACGCGATGATCCTGAGCGACGCGATGCTCGTGCAGGAAACCATCGACCTGGTCCGCACGCGACGCTACAACGTCGAATGGGCGCTGACCGAGCAGCTCGAGCTGCTCACGCGCCACTTCGACGACATCGAAGATGAATACCTGCGCGAGCGCAAGGCCGACATCGAACAGGTGGTCGAGCGCGTGCTGAAGGCGCTCGCCGGTGCGCCGTCGGCGTCGCAGGCGCTCGATCGCGCGGCCGCGCACGGCCAGAACGAGATGATCGTCGTCGCACACGACATCGCGCCGGCCGACATGATGCAGTTCAAGTCGCAGTCGTTCCAGGCGTTCGTCACCGATCTCGGCGGCCGCACGTCGCACACGGCGATCGTCGCGCGCAGCCTCGGCATTCCGGCCGCGGTCGGCGTCCAGCATGCGAGTTCGCTGATCCGCCAGGACGACCTGATCATCGTCGACGGCGACCAGGGGATCGTGATCGTCGATCCCGCGCCGATCGTCCTCGAGGAATATTCGTACCGCCAGTCCGAGAAGCTGCTCGAGCAACGCAAGCTGCAGCGCCTGAAGTTCTCGCCGACGCAGACCTTGTGCGGCACGAAGATCGAGCTGTACGCGAACATCGAGCTGCCCGACGACGCGAAGGCGGCCGTCGAGGCCGGCGCGGTCGGCGTCGGGCTGTTCCGCTCCGAGTTCCTGTTCATGCATCAAAAGGAGATGCCGGAGGAGGAGGAGCAGTTCGCCGCGTACAAGCGCGCCGTCGAGTGGATGAAGGGCATGCCGGTGACGATCCGCACGATCGACGTCGGCGCGGACAAGCCGCTCGAGGCGCTCGACGAGGGCTACGAGACGGCGCCGAACCCGGCGCTCGGCCTGCGTGCGATCCGCTGGAGCCTGTCGGAGCCGCAGATGTTCCTCACGCAGCTGCGTGCGATCCTGCGCGCGTCCGCGTTCGGGCAGGTGAAGATCCTGATCCCGATGCTCGCGCACGCGCAGGAGATCGACCAGACGCTCGACCTGATCCGCGAGGCGAAGCGCCAGCTCGACGACGCGGGGCTCGCGTACGACCCGAATGTCCGCATCGGCGCGATGATCGAGATCCCGGCCGCCGCGATCGCGCTGCCGCTGTTCCTGAAGCGCTTCGATTTCCTGTCGATCGGCACGAACGACCTGATCCAGTACACGCTCGCGATCGACCGCGCGGACAACGCGGTCGCGCACCTGTACGACCCGCTGCATCCGGCGGTGCTGCACCTGATCTCGTACACGCTGCGCGAGGCGAAGCGCGCGGGCGTGTCGGTGTCGGTGTGCGGGGAGATGGCGGGCGATCCGGCGCTCACTCGCCTGTTGCTCGGGATGGGGCTCACCGAGTTCTCGATGCACCCGAGCCAGTTGCTGGTCGTGAAGCAGGAGATCCTGCGTGCGCACCTGAAGGCGCTCGAGAAGCCGACGGCCGACGTGCTGGCCGCGTTCGAGCCGGAGGAAGTGCAGGCGGCGCTCAAGCGCCTGTCGGTCGCGGAGCCGCGCGCGGACGCGGCCGCCTAGGCGGCGCGGCTGCACCGCGGAACCGTCGCGCGTCGCGAAGGTAGCAAAACGTCACGCATGCGCCGTTCGGCGCATGCATCCCGCGCGCGTCAGTGCCGGCCCTGGCACACAGGGCAGTCGGCCTGGCGCGCGATCTTCATGGTCGTCCATTCCATCCGCAGCGAATCGAGCATCATGAGCCGCCCGTTGAGCGTCGTGCCGATCGCGCCGATCACGCGCAGCGCTTCCGCGGCCTGCATCGCGCCGATGATCCCGACCGTCGGTGCGAACACGCCCATCGTCGCGCATGCGACTTCCTCGAACGGCTGGTCTTCCGGGAACACGCACGCGTAGCAGGGGGCGGCCGGGTCGCGGAAGTCGAACGTACTGATCTGACCGTCGAAGCGCAGCGCGGCGCCCGACACGAGCGGTACGCCGTGCGCGACGCACGCACGGTTGATCGCATGGCGCGTCGCGAAGTTGTCGGTGCAGTCGAGCACGACGGTTGCCTGCGGTACGTGCTCGTCGAGCCATGCATCGTCGACGCGCGCCGCGACCGCATGCACGGTCACTTCCGGGTTCAGCTGCGCGAGTGCGTCGCGCCCCGATTCGACCTTGCTGCGGCCGACCGACGCCGTCACGTGCAGGATCTGCCGCTGCAGGTTCGTGAGGTCGACCGTGTCGGCGTCGACGAGCGTGATCGTGCCGACGCCGGACGCCGCGAGATACATCGCGGCCGGCGAACCGAGACCGCCGGCGCCGACGACGATCGCATGCGCGTCGAGGAAGCGCTGCTGCGCCTCGATGCCGATTTCGTCGACGAGGATGTGGCGGGAGTAGCGGAGGAGTTGATCGTCGTTCATGTGGGAAAGCGTGAGCGAGGCGGGACGTGCCGGATATCGGTCTATTCTAGGCGCACATGAAAAACGGGCCATCGCGGTCTTCCCGCGATGGCCCGTCGGATGCCGGCCGGCGCTTACTGCGGTGCCGATGCGGGCTTGGGTGCGGCCGCCTTCGCGCCCGACGCCTTCGCGGCGGACGCGGCCTTGCCGGCCGGGCTCTTCGCCGTGTTCTCGGCGAGCAGCGACTTCGATTCCTGCACCGGCTTGCCCTCGAGCTTGTTGAGCGCCTGCTGCATCATGAAGTCGTCGGCGCTGCCGAACTCGATCGGCTTGCGATCGCGGTCCTTCTGGCGTTGCTCCGGCGTCTTCTTGTCGTTCTGCTCCTCGAGGACGCGCAGCTGGTCCATCCGGCGCTGCTCGCGCACTTCCTGTTCCTTCTTCTCGTTCGGATCCTGCGTGTTCGCGAGGTGGTTCGTGTAGTCGACCTCGCGCGTCACGAGCACGTCGTCCGGATCACCGTCCGCATACTGATCGACCGGCACGTCGGGCGTGATGCCCTTGTTCTGGATCGAACGGCCGCTCGGCGTGTAGTAGTAGGCGGTCGTCAGGCGCAGCGCGGTGTCGGCCGTCATCGGACGGACCGTCTGCACCGAGCCCTTGCCAAACGTCGTCTTGCCCATGATCTGCGCGCGCTTCGAGTCCTGCAGCGCGCCGGCGACGATTTCCGACGCGGACGCCGAATACGCGTTCGTCAGCACGACTATCGGCACGGTCTTGAAGATCGGCGGCAGGCTCTTCAGCGGATCGCCGTCGAAGGACGGCAGGCGGTAATTGTCGTAGGTATCGCGGTAGACCTGCTTCGAATCCGGGATCTGGCCGTTGGTCGACACGACGACGGAGTCGGGCGGCAGGAACGCGCCGGCGACGCCGACCGCGCTCTGCAGCAGGCCGCCGCCGTTGTTGCGCAGGTCGACGATCAGGCCCTTCAGGTTCGGCTGCTGGCGTGCGATGTCCTGCAGCTTCGCGGCGAGATCGGGCGTCGTGCGCTCCTGGAAGCTCGTGATCCGGATATATGCGTAGCCCGGGTCGAGCAGCTTCATCTTCACGCTCTGGACCTTGATGATCGCGCGCGTGACCGTGATCGGGAACGTGCGGTCATCGCTCTTGCGGAAGATCGTCAGCGTGACCTTGGTGCCCGGCTCGCCGCGCATCTGCTTGACGGCCTTGTCGAGCGTCATGCCGCGCACGGGCTTGTCGTTGATGCGCGTGATCAGGTCGCCCGGACGGATGCCGGCGCGGAACGCGGGCGTATCCTCGATCGGCGAGATCACCTTGACGAGGCCGTCTTCCTGCGAGATCTCGATGCCGAGACCCGCGAAGCGGCCCTTGGTCTGCTCCTGCAGCTCGTCATAGTCGGTCTTGTCGAGGAACGACGAGTGCGGGTCGAGGCTCGACACCATGCCCTTGATCGCCGCCGTCAGCAGCTTCTTGTCGTCGACCGGCTCGACGTACTCGCGCTTGATCTGGCCGAACACTTCCGCGAACAGGCGGAGCTGGTCGAGGGGAAGCGGTGCCGTGGCGGTCTGCTCGGCCGACGCCGAAACCTGCAGCGTGGCGAATACGCCCGTGGCGAGGCCCGCGGCAATCAGGCCGATGTTCTTCAATTTCATTCGCATAGAGAGTCTGGTGCGGTCGGGAAGCGCGTGGCGGTAGCGGGGATGTAGCGGACAAGTATAACTGTTCGTCCGATGACCCAGTGGAACGGTGCGAATTGGCCCCGGAGCCCGGGTCCCGGCGGGGTGCCGCCGGACGCGCTGCGGATTCGAAAGCGGATTCGACAGCACCGGGGCCGCGAAGGTTCGCGTCGCTTGCCGGGGCCGCCGGGCAGGCCGCGCGCGACGCGGCCTGCCCGGCTTGACGGGTATCAGCCCGCCTTGCCCTGCTTCGCGACGGCGGCCTGCGCCTTCGCGATCGCGTCCTGGTCGCCCAGGTAGTAGTGCGTGATCGGCTTCAGGTCCTCGTCGAGCTCATACACGAGCGGCACGCCGTTCGGAATGTTCAGGCCGACGATGTCGCTGTCCGAGATGCCGTCGAGGTACTTGATCAGCGCGCGCAGCGAGTTGCCGTGCGCGGCGATCAGCACCTGCTTGCCCGCCCGGACGGCCGGCGCGATCGACTCGTTCCACAGCGGCAGCACGCGCGCGACCGTGTCCTTCAGGCACTCGGTGAGCGGCAGTTGCTCGCGCGGCACCTTTGCGTAGCGCGGGTCGCTGAACGGCGCGCGTTCGTCGGTCGGCTCGAGTGCCGGCGGCGGCGTGTCGTAGCTGCGGCGCCACACGAGCACCTGGTCGTCGCCGAACTGGGCGGCCGTTTCCGCCTTGTTCAGACCCGACAGCGCGCCGTAGTGGCGCTCGTTCAGGCGCCACGAGTGGACGACCGGCAGGTACATCAGGTCCATCTTGTCCTGCACGTGCCACAGCGTGCGGATCGCGCGCTTGAGCACCGACGTGTACGCGATGTCGAACGTGTAGCCGGCCTCCTTGAGCAATTCGCCGGCCTGGTAGGCCTCGTTGCGACCCTGTTCGGTCAGGTCGACGTCGACCCAGCCGGTGAAGCGGTTTTCCTTGTTCCACGTCGATTCGCCGTGGCGGATGAGAACGAGTTTGTACATGGATCTTGCGGTCGGTAGTGAAGGAAGCGGGGCGCGTCGCACGGTACCCGGTGCGGGTCCGCCATCGCGCAAGACGGTTATTTTATAATGGCGGGATTGTCCTTTTCCGATTTCTCTTTTTCCGGCGGAATTCCGTGAAGTTCTTTACCGATTACACGAACCTGGCCCTTATCGCGATCCTGCTGGTTTCGGGCGGCCTGCTCGCATGGCCGGCACTGCGTCGCGGCCGTGGCGGCCTGTCGGCCGCGGAGGCGACGCAACTCATCAATCGCCGCAACGCGGTCGTGATCGACCTGCGTGCCGCGTCCGACTTCGCCGCCGGCCACCTGCCGTCGGCGCGCCAGGTCGCCGCCGGCGAGATCGGCGCGAAAATCGCGCAGGTCGCGAAAAACAAGAGCACCCCCGTGCTGCTCGTCTGCCAGAACGGCCAGCAGTCGCAGAAGGCGGCGCGCGAGGTCGAGGCGGCAGGCTATGCCGAGGTACACGTGCTCGAGGGCGGCGTCGCCGCGTGGCAGCAGGCCGGGATGCCGGTCGTCAAACAAGGAGTGGCGAAGTGAGCAAGGTTTTGATGTACAGCACGCAGGTGTGTCCGTATTGCATTCAGGCCGAGCGCCTGTTGAAGCTGCGCGGCGTCGAGCAGATCGAAAAGGTGCTGATCGACCGCGATCCGGCCCGCCGTGAGGAAATGATGACGCGCACGGGCCGTCGCACGGTGCCGCAGATCTATATCGGCGACACGCACGTCGGCGGTTACGACGATCTGTCGAAGCTCGACCGCGAAGGCGGGCTCGCGCCGCTTCTGCAAGCGGCCTGATTAGGGCAGAATGGCCGCCGGCCGCGTCTCGGCTCGAGCGCGCAGGATTCAACCGAGGTGGCCGGCGTGAAGCCGGGCCGCCCCGTCACCACTTTTAGGGAAACACCATGTCCGACGTCGAAAACCAACCGTTCTTCAACATCCAGCGCGTCTACCTGAAGGATATGTCGCTCGAGCAGCCGAATTCGCCGGCGATCTTCCTCGAGCAGGACATGCCGTCGGTTGAAGTCGAAGTCGACGTCAAGGCGGAACGCCTCGCGGAAAGTGTGTTCGAAGTCGTCGTGTCGGGTACCGTCACCGCGAAGGTGAAGGACAAGGTCGCGTTCCTGATCGAAGCGAAGCAGGCCGGCATTTTCGACATTCGCAACATTCCCGACGAACAGCTCGACCCGCTCGTCGGCATCGCCTGCCCGACGATCCTGTTCCCGTACCTGCGCTCGAACATCGCCGACGCGATCACGCGTGCGGGCTTCCCGCCGATCCACCTGGCGGAAATCAACTTCCAGGCGCTGTACGAGCAGCGTCTCGCGCAGCTTCAGCAGCAGCAGGCCGGTGCGGCAGGCGCGCCGAACGGCACGACGCTGAACTGACGTTTCACTCCGGACCGGTGCTGGGTATGAAAGTAGCCGTTCTCGGCGCCGGTGCCTGGGGCACCGCGCTCGCGGGCCATCTGGCCGCGCGGCACGATACGCTTCTCTGGGCGCGCGACGCCGCGCTGATCGCCGGGCTGCAGGCCCGGCACGAAAATTCCCGCTATCTGGACGGCATCGCGTTGCCCGATGCGCTGCGCTACGACGCCGATCTCGGCGCCGCGCTCGCGCATGGCGCCGCGGACGACGCGCTGTGCGTGATCGCGGCACCCGTGGCGGGCTTGCGCACGCTGTTCGGCGCGATGCGCGACGCGGGCTGCGTGCCCGCGCATGTCGTGTGGGTCTGCAAGGGCTTCGAGGCCGACACGCACCTGCTGCCGCACCAGGTGATCGCGGCCGAGCTGCCGGGGCAGCACAGCAACGGCGTGCTGTCGGGGCCGAGCTTTGCCCGCGAGGTCGGGCTCGGGCTGCCCGTCGCGTTGACGGTCGCGAGCACGTCCGCCGAATGCCGCGAGCGCACGCTCGCCGCGTTCCATCACGGCGCGATGCGGATCTACACGGGTGACGACGTGGTCGGCGTCGAGGTCGGCGGCGC
The DNA here is from genome assembly GCF_003853645.1 of Burkholderia sp. Bp9143. Lineage (GTDB taxonomy): Bacteria > Pseudomonadota > Gammaproteobacteria > Burkholderiales > Burkholderiaceae > Burkholderia. The sequence continues at coordinate 17,624 of NZ_QTPO01000054.1, forward strand.
GGTGAAGAACGTGCTGGCGATCGCGACCGGCATCGCCGACGGCCTCGGGCTCGGGCTGAATGCGCGCGCCGCGCTGGTCACGCGCGGCCTCGCCGAAATGTCACGCCTCGGCGTCGCGCTCGGCGGCCGTGCGGAAACCTTCACGGGCCTCACTGGCCTCGGCGACCTGATTCTCACCGCGACGGGCGATCTGTCGCGCAATCGCACGGTCGGCCTGCAGCTGGCGGCCGGCCGCTCGCTGAACGACATCCTCGGTGCCCTCGGCCACGTGGCCGAAGGTGTGCGCTGCGCGCAGGCCGTGCTCGCGCTCGCGCGTGCGCAATCGATCGAAATGCCGATCACCGAAGCCGTATGCGGCGTGCTGTTCGACAGCGTCGCACCGCGCGATGCGGTCAGCGGCCTGCTGCGGCGCGACGCGCGCGCCGAATAACACCGACGAATTACGCCGATTTTTGCGGCTGGGCGCGCTCGCGCAAAGCGGGCGGCGCCAAAGCGCACTACGCTTGAACAGTCTCCGGCGTTTCGGGAGGGTGTCATGCTGCAGATCGGTTCCACCACGTTCGACGTGCAACTCGTCGACATCACGACGCTCGACGTCGACGCGATCGTCAATGCCGCGAACGGTTCGCTGCTCGGCGGCGGAGGGGTCGACGGCGCGATTCATCGCGCGGCCGGCCCGGGCCTCCTGGCCGAATGCCGCACGCTCGGCGGCTGCGAGACCGGCGACGCGAAGCTCACGCGCGGCCACGGGCTGCCGGCCCGGTACGTGATTCATGCGGTCGGCCCGGTGTGGCACGGCGGCGGGCGCGGCGAGTCCGAACTGCTCGCGGCCTGCTACCGGCGCGCGATCGAACTGGCCGAGGAGGTGGCAGCGACCTCGATCGCATTCCCGGCGATCAGTTGCGGCGTGTATCGCTATCCGGCCGACGAAGCCGTCGACATCGCGGTCGGCACGGTCGCCGAAATGCTGCCGCAGGCGCCCAACCTCGCACGCGTGGTGTTCGCGTGCTTTTCATCCGACATCTACGACCTGTATCGCGCGCGGCTCGCGCGGATCTAGCGCGCCCGGCCGCGCGGCGCGGGCCGTGCGGACGCGTCAGGCGCCTCCTTCGAAACCGGCCTGGCGCCACGCCTCGAACACGACCACGGCCACCGTGTTCGACAGGTTCAGGCTGCGGTTGCCCGGCCGCATCGGCAGGCGCACGCGCTGTTCGTTCGGGAAACGTTCGAGCAGTTCGGCCGGCAGGCCGCGTGTTTCCGAGCCGAACACGAACCAGTCGCCCGGCACGAATGCATGGTCGTGGAAGCGGCCCGAGCCGCGGGTCGTGAACGCGAACATTCGCGCGGGATCGGGTGCTTCGGCCGCGACGAACGCGTCCCAGTCGCGGTGCACGCGCATTTGCGCGTACTCGTGATAGTCGAGGCCCGCGCGGCGCATCTTCGCGTCGTCGAGCGGAAAGCCGAGCGGCTCGATCAGATGCAGGCGCGCGCCGGTGTTGGCGCACAGGCGGATCACGTTGCCGGTGTTCGGCGGAATTTCGGGGGCGACGAGGACGACGTTGAACATGGTTGGGTCTGGCTGGGCCGGCCGGGGCGGAGCAATGTGCTGTCCTTCCCGGCCGGCCGGTTCGTGACGGCCGTCGCCGCGTGCGTGCGGCCGGCCTCTATCTAATTAATCCCTGGCGGTGCGCAGCGCAACCAGATTCGTCACGCGCGCGGCACCCGCCGCCTTCAATGCCTGCGCGGCCGCCGCGAGCGTCGCGCCGGACGTCATCACGTCGTCGACGAGCGCCACGTGGCGGCCGGTGAGGTCGCCCGTCACCGCGAACGCCGCGAGCACGTTGTCGCGCCGCGCGCGCCGGTCGAGCCGCGACTGCGGCGCGGTCTCGGCCACGCGTGCAAGCAGCGCCGCGTCGGCACGCACGCCGAGCCGGCGCGCAAGCGGCCGCGCGATCGCCCACGCCTGGTTGTAGCCGCGCGCGACCAGCCGCCCGTGCGACAGCGGCACCGGCGCGATCACGTCGAAGTCTCCCGCGGCGCGCATCGCGTCCGTGTCGTCGACCCGCTGCGCGAGCCGGGCCGCGAATTCCGCGCCCAGCGCGAGCCGCGCATGAAACTTCAGGCCGCGCGCGAGTCCGTCGAGCGGCGCGCGGTAATCGGCGAGCGCGAGCGTCGCGTCGAACGGCGGCGGCGTCGCGCGGCACGCGTCGCACCGGTAAGCGGACGCCGGGCCGGCGTCACCGTGCCGGCCGCGGTCTCCGCGCGGCCGCGGCCGCCCCACACCCAGCGGCACCGCGCAGACGTCGCAGCGCAGCCGCGCTTCGTTCCAGTACGCGGTGTCGCAGGCACTGCAAATCACCGTGTGTGACAAATTGCCGCACAGCGCGCACCGATTCGGCAACGCGAGCGCGACGACGCGCACGGCCAGCGCTCGAACCTGCGACAAAACGACGCGCATCGGGCGCGGGGTGGAACTGCGATTCATCGCGAACACTCCTGGCGGCCCCGTCTCGCTGAAGGCTGCGAGGCGAGCGAGTATACTTCGGGCTCTTCGCCAGTGTGCCCGACATGTCCCCAGCTTCGACTTCAACCGGCCGTCCGGCCAATGACGCCCGGCGTTTGCGGCGAATCTTCGATCGCCGCGCCGCCGCGTTCGACGCGGTCGCGTTCCTGCCGCGCGAGATCGCGCAGCGGATGAACGAGCGCCTCGAATACATCAAGGTGAGCCCCGCGGCCGTGCTCGACGCGGGCTGCGGCCCGGGCGACGACCTGCCGGCGCTGCGCGCGCGCTTTCCCGAAGCCCCGGTGTTCGGTGTCGACCTGTCCGGCGCGATGCTCGCGCGGGCGGGCCAGCGCGAGGTCGAGCAGACGAGCTGGCGCCGCTGGCTGCCTGCGTCGCTCGGCCGGGCGCTGGGCCAGCGCGGCCCGCGTGTCGCGCAGGCCGACTTCTCGGTGCTGCCGTTCGCGGCCGGCGCGTTCGACCTGATCTGGTCGAATCTCGCGCTGCACTGGCATTCGCGTCCCGATACGGTGTTCCCTGAATGGCAGCGCGTGCTGCGCGTGAACGGCCTGCTGATGTTCAGCACGTTCGGCCCCGACACGCTGCGCGAGTTGCGCGCGGCCTGCGCGGACACCGAAGCGGCGCTCGGCATCGCGCCGCCCGCCGCGCGCGTCGTCGATTTCGTCGACATGCACGACCTCGGCGACATGCTCGTCGAGAGCGGCTTCGAGATTCCGGTGATGGACCAGGAAGTGCTGACCGTCACGTACAAGACCCCCGATTCCCTGCTGGCCGACGTGCGCCGCTGGGGCGCCTATCCGTTCGACCGCGCGGTGCCGCAGCGTGCGGCGCGGCGCTTTCGCGCGGCGCTCGGCGATGCGCTGGAAGCGCGCCGGCGCGCGGACGGCACGATCCCGCTGACGTTCGAAGTGATCTACGGCCACGCGTGGAAGGCCGTGCCGCGCACGACCGCCGAGGGGCACGGCATCGTGCGCATCGAAGATATCGGAAAGGGGCGTCCGAAGAATCGGTAAAGCGGTAAAGAGGGGTTTTGTTATGTCCGAAATTAGCGGCGCAAAGCGGGGTCGAATTGACGCCCAAAACGGCCGGGAAGCTTGTGGCGCTTGGCTCGCGGGCCGATAGCCACTTGCTTGTGGATGCCATTGAACCCGCCTATAATGCGTCAGCTTGTCGTCCCGGGGTCCCCGCAATACGGGCCGACGAGTCCGATGCAGGCATGCATCGCATGCCATTCGCGTGAGGCGGCGATGGAAGCGGCGAGGGGTTTGGCGGAGACGACGAACGGTGAGCCGGTCCTCGAAGACTGGCTCATGAAACGCAACTGTTCGGCGTCGCCGCGCCAGTTCGTGCTGTTTTACGCATCGCTCGCGGGCTTCTCGCTGGTGATCGCGGCAGTGCTGATGTGGCGGGGGGCCTGGCTCGTCATGCCCTTCACCGGAATCGAATTGCTGGCGGTAGGCGTCGCGTTTGCGATCTATGCCCGTCATGCGGTCGATTACGAGCGCATCAGGCTGTTTCCGCACCGGCTCGTGATCGAGCGGATGGATGCGGAGCGGTTCACGCAGATCGAATTCAACCCGCGCTGGGTGCGGGTCGAGCCGGGTGCGACGCCACGCGATCCGATTCGACTGGTATCGCGCGGGCAGACCGTCGTAATCGGGCAGCATCTCGCGCAGCACAAGCGTGCGCAGTTCGCCGACGAACTGCGCGTGTCGCTCAGGCGCTGCGGCTGACGAGGCGCGGGCACCGGCCGGAACAGGCCGGCGGCTTGCGACGGGGGAGGGTTTGAATGGAAATTTTGGGTAAGGATGCTATGAAAACAATCAAGCGAGCCCTCACGGGCGTGCTGGCATGCAGCGGACTGCTCTTTGCCGGCGCTGCTCTGGCGGTCGGTGATAGCCCGGGCGGCCCCCGCGTCAACGAGATCAACTTTCAGCCGCCTGTCACGAAGATCGCCGAGGAGCTCTACGATCTCCACACGATGATGCTGATCCTGTGTACGGTGATCTTCGTCGGCGTGTTCGGCGTGATGTTCTATTCGATCTTCGCGCACCGCAAATCCAAAGGCCACAAGGCCGCCAATTTCCATGAAAGCACGACCGTCGAAATCATCTGGACGATCGTGCCGTTCATCATCGTCGTGCTGATGGCGCTGCCGGCCACGAAGGCCGTCGTCGCGATGAAGGACACGACCAACGCCGATCTCACGATCAAGGTCACCGGCTACCAGTGGAAGTGGGGTTACGACTACGTGAAGGGCCCGGGCGAAGGCATCAGCTTCCTGTCGACGCTCAGCACGCCGCGTGACGAAGTGATGGGCAAGAAGCCGATCACCGAGACCTACCTGCAGGAAGTCGACAACCCGCTCGTCGTGCCGGTCAACAAGAAGATCCGCATCATCACGACCGCGAACGACGTCGTTCACTCGTGGTACGTGCCCGCGTTCGGCGTGAAGCAGGATGCGATCCCCGGCTTCGTGCGCGATACGTGGTTCAAGGCCGACAAGGTCGGCACGTTCCGCGGCTTCTGTACCGAACTGTGCGGCAAGGAACACGCGTTCATGCCGGTCGTCGTCGTCGTGCTGTCGGACGACGACTACGCGAAGTGGGTGACCGCGCAGAAGGCCAAGCTGGCCAGCGCGTCGGTCGATCCGAACAAGGTCTACACGATGGCCGAGCTCGTCGCGCACGGCGAGGAAGTCTACAAGGCGAACTGCGCGGCCTGCCACCAGGTGAACGGCAAGGGCCTCGGCGCCTTCCCGGCGATGGACGGCAGCGCGATCGCGAACGGTCCGATCGCCGGCCACGTCGAGCGCGTGCTGAACGGCAAGGGTGCCATGCCGTCGTGGGCGTCGCTGTCGGACCTCGACATCGCATCGGTCATCACGTACGAGCGCAACTCGTGGGGCAACCACAAGAACGACCTGCTGCAGCCGAAGCAAGTGGCTGATGCGCGCAACGGCAAGATGCCGGAAGACACGGCAGGCGCAGCGGCGCCGGCCGAAGCGGCCTCGGCACCGGCACAAGCCGCGTCGGGCGCGGCCGAGCAGCCGGCGGCAGCATCGGCATCGGCTGCACTGTCGACGATCTACTTCGAAACGGGCAAGAGCGTGCTGCCGGCCGACGCGAAAGCGGCGATTGCCGCAGCGGCCGACTATGCGAAGGCACATCCGGACGCGAAGCTCGCGCTGTCGGGTTTCACCGACAAGACGGGCTCGTCCGACGCGAACGCCGAACTCGCCAAGCATCGTGCACAGGCCGTGCGCGACGCGCTGAAGGCAGCAGGCGTGGCGGAAGACCACATTATTCTCAAAAAGCCGGAAACGATCACGGGCGGGGCTGACGCCAAGGAAGCCCGGCGGGTCGAGATCGGGCCGGCGGCTTGACGTGTCGCTGAGTTAGTCGACGTATTCGCATTAGGAGATTTTCATGTCTAGCATCGGGCACGACGTAGCCGCGGACCACGCGCACGACGACCACGCGCACGAAGCCCCGCACGGCTGGCGGCGCTGGCTGTTCGCCACCAACCACAAGGACATCGGTACGCTGTACCTGCTGTTCTCGTTCATCATGTTCCTGTCGGGCGGCGTGATGGCACTCGGCATCCGTGCCGAGCTGTTCGAGCCGGGCCTGCAGATCATGCGTCCGGAGTTCTTCAACGAACTCACGACGATGCATGGCCTGATCATGGTGTTCGGCGCGATCATGCCGGCGTTCGTCGGCTTCGCGAACTGGATGATTCCGCTGCAGATCGGCGCGTCCGACATGGCGTTCGCGCGGATGAACAACTTCAGCTTCTGGCTGCTGCCGGTCGCGGCCGTGCTGCTGGTCGGTTCGTTCTTCGCGCCGGGCGGCGCGACGGCCGCCGGCTGGACGCTGTATGCACCGCTGTCGACGCAGATGGGCCCGGGCATGGACTTCGCGATCTTCGCGGTCCACATCATGGGCGCGTCGTCGATCATGGGCGGGATTAACATCGTCGTGACGATCCTGAACATGCGCGCACCGGGCATGACGCTGATGAAGATGCCGATGTTCGCATGGACCTGGCTGATCACCGCGTACCTGCTGATCGCCGTGATGCCGGTTCTGGCAGGCGCGATCACGATGGTGCTGTTCGACCGCCACTTCGGCACGTCGTTCTTCAACGCGGCAGGCGGCGGCGACCCGGTGATGTACCAGCACATCTTCTGGTTCTTCGGCCACCCCGAGGTGTACATCATGATTCTGCCGGCGTTCGGGATCGTGTCGCAGGTGATCCCGGCGTTCGCACGCAAGACGCTGTTCGGCTATAGCTCGATGGTGTACGCGACGGCTTCGATCGCGATCCTGTCGTTCATGGTCTGGGCGCACCACATGTTCGCAACGGGCATGCCGGTCACCGGTCAGCTGTTCTTCATGTACGCGACGATGCTGATCGCGGTGCCGACGGGCGTGAAGGTGTTCAACTGGCTCGCGACGATGTGGCGCGGCTCGATGACGTTCGAAACCCCGATGCTGTTCGCGATCGGCTTCCTGTTCGTGTTCACGTTCGGCGGTCTGACGGGCCTGATGCTGGCGATGGCGCCGCTCGACATCCAGTACCACGGCACTTACTTCGTGGTGGCGCACTTCCACTACGTGCTGGTGGCCGGGTCGCTGTTCGCGCTGTTCTCGGGCTGGTACTACTGGTCGCCGAAGTGGACGGGCTGGATGTACAACGAGACGCGCGGCAAGATCCACTTCTGGTCGTCGATGATCTTCTTCAACCTGACGTTCTTCCCGATGCACTTCGTCGGTCTCGCGGGCATGCCGCGCCGCTATGCGGACTACCCGGCGCAGTTCACGGACTTCAACCAGGTGGCGACGATCGGCGCATTCGGCTTCGGCCTCGCGCAGGTGTACTTCCTGTTCGCGGTCGCGCTGCCGGCCTACCGTGGCGGCGGCGACCTCGAAAAGGCGTCGGACAAGCCGTGGGACGGCGCGACGGGCCTCGAGTGGACGGTGCCGAGCCCGGCTCCCTTCCACACGTTCGAGCAACCGCCGCACGTCGAATAAGTTTCACCCGGCGTTCCGCCGCTGCCTGCCGCGCAGGCAGGCGCGGCGGGCGCCGAATCGAGAAGTTTCAGAGAAGTTTCAGATGAACCGGAATCCACAAGAAAGACGAACGCCCGAGCAGATTCGCGCGGGCAACAAGCGGCTCGGCCTCATCCTGCTCGTCATCGCCGCCGTTTTTTTTGTGGGTGTCGTGATCAAGCAGTGGTGGCTGTCCACCCACTGATGCCGTAACTGACGCAGTAGCGAGGAAGTTGTCGTATGTCGAAGCCGGAAGAGGGCGCCGTCGATCGCGCGTTCAATCGTTCGATGCTGGTGAAGCTCTTCGTCGTGGCCGGACTGATGTTCGGCTTCGGCTTCGCGCTGATTCCGATGTATCGCGCGATCTGCCAGATCACCGGCATCAACAATCTGGTGCAGCGCGATGTCAGCGAACGCGAGGTGAAGAACACGCAGGTCGACACCAGCCGCACGGTGTCGGTCGAGTTCGATGCGAATGCACGCGGCCCGCTCGGTTTCAAGCCGGAGCACAACAGCCTCGACGTGCATCCGGGCGAGCTGACGACGATCGTGTACGACGTGACCAACGGGCAGGGCCGGCCGGTGGTGGCGCAGGCGATTCCGAGCTACGCGCCGAAGCAGGCGACGGAATTCTTCAAGAAGATCGAGTGTTTTTGCTTCACGCAGCAGACGCTGGCCGCGAACGAGTCGCGCAAGATGCCGGTGGTGTTCGTGATCGATCCGAAGCTGCCGAAGGACGTGAAGACGATCACGCTGTCGTACACGTTCTTCGAGCTGAACACGCCGGCCGCGCCGGCGCCGGCACCGCGCAAGACGGCGGCGCAGGGCGCGGCGAAGCCGGACGCATGACGACGGAGACGGGGCGATGACGGAGACCAAGCGGAGCGGGTCGTTCGGCCAGGCGGTGCGAGCGGTGTTGTGGTCGTTCTTCGGGGTGCGCAAGCGGCGCGACCTGGAGGCCGACGCGACGCAGCTGAATCCGCTGCACGTGCTGATCGTCGCGTTGATCGCGGCCGGTGTGTTCATCGGCGTGCTGATCCTGATCGTGCGCGCGGTGGTGGGCTGAGGCTCGCGGCTGGAAAGAATGCAGTGCGCAGCGCCTCGGTGCTGCGTGCGGGAAAGAGCGGCGGCGGTCGCGCCGCGCAAGAAATAAAGCCGGAGCGGTTTCCGGTACACAAATTGGACTGAAGTGGAGAATCAAGCATGAGCGGTCAAAACCAGACCCCGTACTATTTCGTGCCGCATCCGTCGCAGCATCCGATCAGCGCGGCCATCGGCCTGCTGGTCATGCTCGCGTCGGTGGCGCTGTGGATCAACGGTCACGACTGGGCTCCGTACACGGCGCTGCTTGGCCTGCTGTGGTTGCTCTTCACGCTGTATCACTGGTTCGGCGACGCGATCGCCGAGTCGGAAGGCGGTCATTACGGCAAGAATGTCGACAAGTCGTACCGCTGGAGCATGAGCTGGTTCATCTTCTCCGAAGTCATGTTCTTCGGCGCATTCTTCGGCGCGCTGTTCTACGCGCGTGAAATCGCGCTGCACCAGCTCGGCAGCCTCGACTACAAGCTGATCTGGCCGGATTTCTCCGCCGTGTGGCCGAACGAAGGCCCGGCCGCGCTTGCCGGTCACTTCAAGACGATGGGCCCGTGGCCGGTCCCGACGCTGAACACCGCATTCCTGCTGGCGTCGGGCGCGACGCTGACGGTGTCGCACCACGCGCTGCGCGACAATCATCGCAACAAGGCGATCGCCTGGCTGGCCGCGACGCTCGTGCTCGGTGTCTGCTTCCTGTTCATGCAGGGCTTCGAGTACTACCACGCGTACAACGAACTGAACCTGACGCTGAACTCGGGCGTCTATGGCTCGACGTTCTTCCTGCTGACGGGCTTCCACGGCTTCCACGTGTTCCTCGGCGGCACGATGCTCGCGGTGGTGCTGGTGCGGATGATTCGCGGCCACTTCAAGCCCGATCACCACTTCGCATTCGAAGGCGCCGCGTGGTACTGGCACTTCGTCGACGTCGTCTGGCTCGGCCTGTACGTCGTCGTCTACTGGCTGTAAATGCAACAACGGCCCGCGCAGCGATGCGCGGGCCGTTTTCATTGGCGGGGACGGGGCAGCGCTGGCTGCTTGCGCTCGACGCCAATCCGGCGCCGCCGCGACTCAGTCAGGCGGCGCTTTTGCTTGGTGGCACCGTTGTGCGGCGATATGTCACAGCGGTCACGGCCGCCGCCGCGGTGAAGGCATCAACGCCCGATCGGCAGGCCGGTCGAATGGATCCAGCCCATCCAGTTCGCGAACAGGATGAACAGGAACAGCGAGACGGACAGCCCGACGCGGGTGGCAAGCGACCACACCATGCGTTTCGTATGGCCGCGGTCTTGCATCATGAAGTAGAGCGCCGAGCCCATGCTGGCGATGATGAGGACGAAGGCGATGGGAACGAGGATGTGCATGACACGAACCGGACGACGGCAATTCGAAAGGAAGAGGATAATTATCGCACTTCGTTTTCGCGCATGCGCCTCGCGGGTGGCCCGATGAAGATCCGCTGGCTGCCTGCGCTGCTGATTCTCGTCGTCGTCGCGGTTACGATTCGTCTCGGGTTCTGGCAGCGCGACCGCGCGCACCAGAAGGAAGCGCTGCAGGCGAGTATCGTGCGCTACGAGCACGCGGTGCCCGTCGACGTCGGGGTGCAGCCGATTCCGCTCGCATCGATCGAGTTCCACCGCGTGCGCGCCAAGGGCCGCTTCCTGCCGGATCAGGCGGTGTTCCTCGACAATCGGCCGTATAACGACCAGCCAGGTTTTTACGTCGTGATGCCGTTTAAACTCTCGGGCGGCGGCGTCGTGCTGGTGAATCGCGGCTGGCTGCCGCGCAACATCGCCGATCGCACGGCCATCGAGCCGTTCCCGACGCCCGACGGCGACATCGAGATCGAGGGCATCGCGCGCGCCGACGCGTCGCGTGCGTTCGAGCTCGGCGAAGGCGGCTCGGCCGCGCACCAGAAGATCCGGCAGAACCTGGACGTCGCCGCGTATGCGAAGGAAACGGGGCTGCCGCTGCAGCCGTTCGTGATCCAGCAGACGAGCGACGACGGCGACAAGCTCGTGCGCGACTGGCCGGCGGCGACGACCGGCGTCGAGCGCAATTACGGTTACATGTTTCAGTGGTGGGCCATGGCGGCGGCCGCGCTCGGTTTCGGCCTGTACGCCGCGCGGCGTGCGGCGAAGAAGTCGGCCGGCGCGTGAGCGCCATGCCAGGACGCGGCGCAAGCGCCGCGGGTTCGTTTCGAGAGGTCTGATTTGTCCATGCAATCTTCCCGTCAGGGTCCGGCCGCAGCGCCGATCTCGCCCGCGGCCCGCAAGCGCGGCCGCTGGATGCTCGTGCTGCTGGGTCTCGTGTGCGCGGCGCCGATGATCGCGTCGTACTTCACCTATTACGTGATCAAGCCGAAGGGCGGCTCGACCAACTACGGCACGCTGATCGAGCCGCAGCGGCCGATCCCGGCCGACCTGCAGGTCACCGACGAAACCGGCAAGACGGTGCCGCTGTCGTCGCTGCGCGGCGTGTGGCTGTTCGTGATGACCGACCGCAGCGCATGCGACGACGCCTGCGCGCAGAAGCTCTACTTCATGCGCCAGATCCGCGTCACGCAGGCGGGCGAGCGGCACCGGATCACGATGGTGTGGCTGCGCAGCGATGCGGGCGCGATGCCGCAGAAGGTGCTCGACGCGTATCCGGACACGCGCCGGCTCGTCGCCGATCCGGCCGCGGTGGCCGCATGGCTGCCGGCCGATGCCGGCGCGAAGGACAGCGACCACATCTACATGGTCGACCCGAACGGCAACCTGATGATGCGTTTCCCGAAGAACCCGAACCCCAGCAAGATCAAGTCGGACGTGACGAAGCTGCTGAAGTGGTCGAGCATCGGCTAAGGCGAGACAACGAGGCAACCATTCGATGTCGTATCTACTGCAACTCGGCCTGATCGGCCTCTGCATCGCGCTGCTGCCGCTGTCGTACGTGTGGGTGAAGGCCGACGACAACAAGTTCCGCAAGCTGGTGTGGATCACCACGTTCCTGACCCTCGACCTGGTGATGTTCGGCGGCTTCACGCGACTGACCGATTCGGGCCTCGGCTGCCCGGACTGGCCCGGCTGCTACGGCACGTCGTCGCCGTTCATCGCGCACGCGGCGATCTCGGCCGCGCACCAGGCGATGCCGACCGGCCCCGTCAGCATGACGAAGGCATGGATCGAGATGATCCACCGCTATTTCGCGATGGCGATCGGCGTGCTGATCATCGCGCAGGTCGTGATTGCATGGTCCGCGCGGCTGCGCCGCCGCCCGCTGCACGTGTCGCCGTGGTGGCCGACGAGCCTCCTGCTGCTGATCGTCGTGCAGGGCGTGTTCGGTGCGTGGACGGTCACGATGAAGCTGCAGCCGGTGATCGTCACGACCCACCTGTTGCTCGGCCTCACGCTGCTCGGCACGCTCGGCTGGCTCGCGGCGCGGCAGACGCCGCTGCCGTCGCATGACCCGGAGGCCGGCCGCTACCGCGCGGCCGCGCTCGCGGCGCTGGTGCTGCTGGTCGTGCAGATCGCGCTCGGCGGCTGGGTGAGCACCAACTACGCGGTGCTCGCGTGTACCGATTTCCCGACCTGCAACGGCCAGTGGATTCCGCCGATGAACTTCGGCCAGGGCTTCCATCTGTGGCGCGCGCTCGGGATGACGAAGGACGGCGACGCGATCACGCAGGATGCGCTGGTCGCGATTCACTGGACCCACCGCACGTTCGCGTTCGTCGTCGTCGCGTATCTGGTCGCGTTCGCGCTGAAGATGCGCCGCTTCGCGTCCTTGCGCCGGCCCGCGAACGGCGTGCTGCTGGTCGTCCTGCTGCAGTTCCTGACGGGCCTGACCAACATCGTGCTGCAGTGGCCGCTGCCGGTCGCCGTCGCGCACAACGGCGGCGCCGCGATCCTGCTGCTGCTCGTCGTCATGTTAAACTTTCGCATCCTTTCAAGCCGCCCCGGCCGTGTCGTGCAGCCCGCGCGCGACGCCGCCCCGGCGTGACCGTCCCCATGCAAAGCACCCTTTCCCAATCGCCCGGTAGCCGGTTCTCGCAGTACATGGCGCTGACGAAGCCGCGTGTCACGCAGCTCGCGGTGTTCTGCGCGGTGATCGGCATGTTTCTCGCGACGCCGGGCATGGTGCCGTGGCATGTGCTGATCGGCGGCACGGTCGGCATCTGGCTGCTGGCCGGCGCCGCGTTCGCGATCAACTGCCTCGTCGAGCAGAAGATCGACGCGATGATGCGCCGCACCGCGTGGCGTCCGTCCGCGCGCGGCGAGATCACGACCCCGCAGATCCTGCTGTTCTCGGCCGTGCTCGGCAGCGTAGGCGCATGGACGCTCTATACGTTCACGAACCCGCTGACGATGTGGCTGACGATCGCGACGTTCGTCGGTTACGCGGTGATCTACACGCTGCTGCTCAAGCCGATGACGCCGCAGAACATCGTGATCGGCGGCGCGTCGGGCGCGATGCCGCCGGCGCTCGGCTGGGCCGCGGTCACCGGCGCGGTGCCCGGCGACGCGTGGATCCTCGTGCTGATCATCTTCGTGTGGACGCCGCCGCATTTCTGGGTGCTGGCGCTCTATCGCCGCAAGGACTACGAAAACGCGGGCCTGCCTATGCTGCCCGTCACGCACGGCGAGAAATTCACGCGGCTGCACATCCTGCTGTACACGGTGATCCTGTTCGCGGTCACGCTGATGCCGTTCATCTCCGGGATGAGCGGGGCCGTCTACCTGACGAGCGCGGTGCTGCTCGGCGCGGTGTTCCTCGCCTATGCGTGGAAGATCCACCGCGACTATTCGGACGAACTCGCCCGCAAGGCTTTCCGTTACTCGATCGTCTACCTGTCGCTGCTGTTCGCCGCGCTGCTCGTCGATCACTATGCACGCCCGCTGCTCGGCGTGTAACCGCACGGTTTGAACGCAATGCTCCATTCATGGTTCGGGCGCCGCGCGCGCCAAGGCTGGATGCTCGCGTGCGCATTCGCGGCAGCGACGCTGCTCGCCGGCTGCGACAACGCGCCGAAATTCCAGAATCTCGACATCACCGGCAACACGCAGTTCGGCAGCGATTTCTCGTTGCCCGACACGACCGGCAAGGTGCGTACGCTCGCCGACTTCAAGGGGCGTGCGGTCGTAATGTTCTTCGGCTACACGCACTGTCCGGACGTCTGTCCGACGACGATGGCCGAACTGTCCGAGGCGCTGAAGCAACTCGGGCCCGACGCCGCGAAACGCGTGCAGGTGCTGTTCGTCACCGTCGATCCGGAGCGCGACACGCCCGCGCTGCTCGGCCAGTACGTGCCCGCGTTCGATCCGTCGTTCATCGGCCTGCGGCCGGCCGACGAAGCGGCGCTCAAGAAGGTCACGAAGGATTTCCGCGTGTACTACGCGAAGGTGCCGGGCAAGACGCCCGGCAGTTACACGATGGATCACACCGCCGCGAGCTACGTGTTCGATCGCGACGGCAAGCTGCGCCTGTTCGTGCGCGACGGCCAGGGCCCCGGCCCGTGGGTCCACGACCTGAAGCTGCTGGTCGACTGAGCGGCGTACGCCGCATGTTCGCCCGGGCGCTCGCCCGGCGACACGCGTGACGGCCGCGACGCGCCGTCACGCATTCTTCCTGCTTCCCCTCCATCTGCATTCGCCGCCTCGCATGGCGGCGTGAGTGCGCACGGTCGCGCTTGCGCGCGTCACGGCAGCGCGGGCACGTTGAAGCCTTGCGCGGCGCGCGTAATCCGGAATTCCGTCACCTGATACGTCGCGAGCCCTTCGGTCACGAACGGATCGGTCTCGAGGATCGCGTCCAGTTCGTCGCGGTCGATGCGGGCCGCGAGGATCACGCCGCCTTCGCGCGGCACCTTCGGCCCCGCCGCGATGAAGATGCCGCGCTCGAACAGCGGCTGCAGATACGCACGGTGGCGTTCGAGCGCATCGTCGATGCGCTCGAGCGACGCGTTGTAGTGGATGTCGATGACGTACATGGATGGCCCTGGAATGTCGCCGGCGCGTGGCGCGCCGGTCAGCCGGTCTTTGTAGCACAGCGGCCGTTCCGTGTCGTGCCGGCGGTCGCGCGCGTGACCGACATCATGGGCGAGATCGCGGCCGCGTCCGAGGAGCAGGCGAGCGGCATCACGCAGGTCGGGCGCGCGGTCACGCAGATGGACCAGGTCACGCAGCAGAACGCGGCGCTCGTCGAGGAGGCCGCCGCGGCCGCCACGTCGCTGCAGGCGCAGGCCGGGCGTCTGCGCGACGCGATCGGCGCGTTCCGGGTCGCCGATGCCGGCGGCATCGTTCGTTAATACGCAACTAACGGCCGGACCGCGCATCCTCCGTCAGCACCGCCGCGGTGCATACCCATATGAGCGGGATGTATTTCACTTCCGGTCGATCCTGTGACACCATTTGCCCCTTCCTGCGAGTCCGGGCATACCCGTATCGCGCCCCATTTTCAGTTAGCAAGAAAGCGAGAAACAGATGAAGCGTCGCAGTCTCCTGAAGGTATTTTCCGTACTGGCCACCGGTGCCGCGCTGACGCTGTCGGCGGGCGCGCACGCCGAAGACAAGGTGATCAAGGTCGGCACGGTGGCCGGCCCGGATTCGGAAGTGTGGCAGGTCGTGCAGAAGGTCGCGAAGGAGAAGGAAGGCCTGAACGTGAAGGTCATCGAGTTCAACGACTACGTGCAGCCGAACGCGGCGCTCGACTCGGGCGATCTCGACGCGAACAGCTTCCAGCACCAGCCCTATCTCGACAGCCAGGTGAAGCAGCGTGGCTACAAGATCGTCACCGCGGGCCTGACCTATATCTCGCCGATCGGCGTGTACTCGAAGAAATTCAAGTCACTGAAGGACCTGCCGCAAGGCGCGAAGCTCGCGGTGCCGAACGATCCGTCGAACGAGAACCGCGCGCTGCTGCTGCTGCAGACGCAAGGCGTGATCAAGCTGAAGGCCGGCGCCGGCACGGGCGGCAACAACGCGACGGTGCTCGACATTGCCGAGAACCCGAAGAAACTGAAGATCTCCGAGCTCGACGCCGCGCAACTGCCGCGCGTGCTGTCGGACGTCGACGCCGCCGTGATCAACACGAACTACGCGCTCGCCGCGAACCTGCAGCCGACCAAGGACGCGATCGCGCTCGAGGCACTGACGAGCCCGTACGCGAACGTGATCGCCGTGCGCGCGAAGGACAAGGATCAGCCGTGGGTGAAGAAGCTGGTCAAGGCGTACCAGTCGCCGGAAGTGAAGGAATTCATCAAGAAGCAGTTCAAGGGCTCGATGGTCGCGTCGTTCTGAACGCCGCATACCGGTCGGACCGCTGAAACGAAAGGGCCTGCATCGCGCAGGCCCTTTTTCGTTGGCGCGGCCGGCGGACGGCCGCGCGGCATCCGGCGTTCAGCGCCGGCTCACATCTCGCCGCGCCGCGAGCAGATCGCCATGATCTGCTGGATCGCGTAGTTGTCGCGCACGCCCGGCAGCGACTGCACGACGCACTCGTGGAAGCGCCGCTCGCGCGGCAACAGCATCGCGTTGTTGCGGTACAGTGCGTCACATGAGCGCTGGATCAGTTGGGCCGCCGCGCCGTTTCGGCTTTCGCGCAGCGCGCCCAGCATGCAGTCGTCGTACTGCGCATAGCCGTCGGTCAGCGCGAATGCCGCGCCTGGCAGCGCCAGCGCCACGGCTGCGCATGCGATCGCACGGATTCCCCGGGTCATGTGCACTCCGATGGTGTGGATTGGGTCGGCGGACAGCATAACGTAAAGCGGCAGGGGCGGCTGACGCGTTGGGCCGATACCGGCTGGACCGCAGCCGGCCGCGCGTCGCACGCGTTTCGCGGCGGCGCGACGGCAGGGGGCGCCGGCTTCCTCATCGTTTTCCTCCGACGAAAATACCAACTTCGTAGCAGCACTGTGCGGCACGAGCGCATTGCCATATACTGTATATCCATACAGTTGTGGGTGGCGTCATGCTCGCATCCTCCATTTCTCCCGAATCCCTTCATCCGTCCTTGTGGCGCGGCTCGCAGCTCGCGCGTGGCGGTTCTCGCACGATCGACACGGGCTTCGCGCCGCTGTCCGCCGAACTGCCGGGCGGCGGCTGGCCGGTCGGCGGGCTCGTCGAACTGCTGGCCGCGCAGCCGGGCTGCGGCGAGATGCGGCTGCTCGCGCCCGCGCTCGCGTGCACCGTCAGCGCGCGGCGTCCGCTCGCGCTCGTCGCGCCGCCGCAGTCGCCGCATGCGACCGCGCTCGCCGGTCTCGGCGTGCCGTCCGACGCGCTGCTGTGGCTGCGCGCCGGCAGCCGCACCGATGCGTTGTGGGCCGCCGAGCAGGCGCTCAGGGCGGGCTGCTGCGGCGCGCTGCTGCTCTGGCAGGACGCGCGGCCCGATGCGCTGCGGCGCCTGCATCTCGCGGCCGCGCGCACCGGCGACACGCTGTTCGTGATGCTGCGCCCGCTGTCGGCCGCGCGGCAACCGTCGCCGGCCGTGCTGCGCGTCGCGCTGCATCCGGTGCCGGGCGGCGTGTCGCTCGACATCGTCAAGCGTCGCGGGCCCGCGCGCAGCGAGCCGCTCGCGCTCGATTTGCCGTCGCCCATCCTGGAGAGCCGCTATGCGCGTCTTGCTCGGCATCCATCTGCCGCGCCTGCCGCTCGACGTGTGCGCCCCGCCGCCGTCTGACGCGCAGGCCGGCGCGACAGGCTGCGCGGTGCTCGAGCAGGGTGTCGTGCTGATTGCCGACGCGCCCGCGCGGCGGCAGGGCGTGCGCGCGGGCATGAAGCGCGGCGGCGTGCTGACGCTCGCACCCGACACCCGGCTCGTCGAACGCGATCCCGCCCGCGAGGCCGATGCGCTGCGCGCGGTCGCGCTCGCGTTGCTGCGCTTCTCGCCGTGCGTCGCGCTCGACGACGAAGCGACGCTGCTCGTCGATGTCGGCCCGAGCCTGCGCCTGTTCGGCGGCCTGCCGTCGCTGTGCCGCCAGGTGCGCACGACGCTCGCGGCGCTCGGCTATGCGGCGCGCCTGTCCGCCGCGCCGACCGGGCGCGGCGCGTGGCTGCTCGCGCGCACGTCGGCGCGTGCGCGTGTCCGGCGCCGCGTGGCCGGGCCGGCTTCGCTCGTCCGTACGCTCGATCGTTTGCCGTGCGTGCTGCTGCCCGACGCGCGCCCGTATGCGGGCTGGTTCGACGGCCTCGGCTGCCGCACGCTCGCCGACCTGCGCGGCCTGCCGCGCGCGGGGCTGCAGCGCCGCTGCGGTCCGGCGCTGCTCGCCGCGCTCGATCGCGCGTACGGCGATGCGGTCGAGCCGCTCACGTGGATGGCGGTGCCGCCCGTGTTCGACGTGCGGCTCGAATTGCCGGAACGCGTCGAATACGCGGAAGCCGTGCTGTTCGCCGCGCGGCGGCTCGTCGTGCAGCTCTGCGGCTGGCTGGCCGCGCGGCAACTGTCGCTGGCCGCGATGACGTTCGATCTCGAGCACGAGCGCGGCCGCCAGGCCGTGCCGCCGACGCCGCTCGAACTCGCGTTCGCCGCGCCCGTGCGCGACGAGACGCACTTCATGCGGCTGCTCGGCGAGCGGCTCGCGCGCGTCGAGCTGCCGGCCGCGGTGATCGCGGTGCGGCTGAAGGCCACGCGCGTCGAATCGGTCGCGCCGCCGGCCGACGATCTCTTTCCCGAGCCGGGCGGCACGAAAGAGACGCGTGCGCGGCTGTTCGAGCTGCTGGTCGCGCGGCTCGGCGCGGAGAACGTGCTGCGCGCGGCGCCCGTTGCCGATCACCGGCCCGAAGCCGCGAACCGCTGGCTGCCGCTCGATGCACCGGCGGGCAAGCCGGCCGCCGGCCCGCCTGCCGCACCGCCGCGTCCCGCGTGGCTGCTGGCCGAGCCGCTGCCGTTGTTGATGCGCGGTGAGCGGCCGGTATTTCATACGCCGCTCAGGATGATGTCGTCGGCCGAGCGGATCGAAGCCGGGTGGTTCGACGGGCAACTGGCGGCACGCGATTACCACGTCGCCCAGGACGAGGCCGGCGCGTGCTACTGGGTGTTCCTTGAACGGTCGGGAAGCCAGGTCGAGCCGCGCTGGTTCCTGCACGGCCTGTTCGGGTAAACGGAGATGGTTGCGGAATTCAACGGGATGCCCGATTACGCGGAGTTGTTCTGCCGGTCGAACTTTTCGTTCCTGCATGGCGCGTCGCATGCGGAGGAACTGGTCGAGCGGGCGGTGGAACTCGGCTATCGCGGGATCGCGATCACCGACGAATGCTCGCTGGCCGGCGCGCCGCGCATGCATGTCGCCGCGCGGGAGAACGGGTTGCCGCTCGTCATCGGTTCGTATTTCGAAGTCACACAAGAGGAAGTCGCACCCGGCCACGATCCGGGGCCGGGTGCGTTCGGGCTCGTGCTGCTTGCGCAGAACCGGGAGGGTTACGGCAATCTTTCCGAGCTGATTTCGTGGCGACGGATGGCCGCGCCGAAGGGCACTTACACGTTGACATCGCGGATGCTGTCGGCCCCGCCTGCAGAGTTCGCGCATCTGCGCGGCATGCCCGACTGCTTCGCGATTCTCGTACCCACGCATCCCGTGCGTGCGGACGTGCTCGATGCGCAGGTCGCATGGTTCCTCGCGACCTTCGGCGAGCGCGCGCGACTCGGGCTCGTGCAACTGCAGCGCCCGCTCGACGGCGCACAGCGCGAGGAGATTCGCGCGGCCGGCGAGCGGCGCGGCATGCGTATCGTCGCGCTCGGCGACGTGACGATGCATCGGCGTTCCTGCAAGCCGCTGCAGGACGTGATGACGGCGATCCGCGTCGGGATGCCGGTTTCGGAGTGCGGGTATGCGCTCGCGCCGAATGCGGAACAGCACCTGCGCACGCGGAACCGGATCGCGCAGCTGTTTTCGGCGGAGGAGATTGCGGAAACGTGCGCGATTCTCGGCGCGTGCGATTTCGAACTCGACACGCTGCGCTACGAATACCCCGACGAGATCGTGCCGAAGGGGCTCACGCCGACGCGCTACCTGGAACAGGAAACCTTCGCCGGGGCCGCCGGGCGTTATCCGCAGGGCATTCCGGAAAAGGTCGAGAAGCAGATCAAGCATGAACTCGACCTGATCGCGAGGCTGAGCTACGAACCGTTCTTCCTGACCGTCTACGACATCGTCAAATACGCGCGCAGCCGGAACATCCTGTGCCAGGGCCGCGGCTCGGCCGCGAATTCGGTCGTCTGCTATTGCCTCGGCATCACCGAGGTGAATCCCGAACAGAGCACGATGCTGTTCGAGCGCTTCATCAGCGAGGAGCGCGGTGAGCCGCCCGACATCGACGTCGACTTCGAGCACCAGCGCCGGGAAGAGGTCATTCAGCATATCTACGAAAAATACGGCAAGGATCGCGCGGCACTCGCGGCGGCCGTATCGACATACCGCCCACGCGGCGTGCTGCGCGAAACCGGCAAGGCGCTTGGCGTCGATCCGATGCTGGTCGACCGCGTCGCGAAGGGGCATCGCTGGTTCGACGGAAGCCGCGACCTGCTGCAGCAATTCGCGTCGACCGGGCTCGACCCGGCGACGCCGATCATTCGTGCATGGGCCGAACTGGCGGGGCGCTTGCTCAACTTTCCGCGTCACCTGTCGCAGCACTCGGGCGGCTTCGTGATCAGCCGCGGCAAGCTCACGCGGCTCGTGCCGGTCGAGAACGCGGCGATGGACGGGCGGCGCGTGATCCAGTGGGACAAGGACGATCTTGAATCGCTCAAGCTGATGAAGGTCGACGTGCTCGCGCTCGGCATGCTGTCGGCGCTGCATCGCGCCTTCGACCTGCGCACCGCGTGGCGCGGGCCGCCTGAGGACGGCCAGCCGTTCACGCTGAAGCACATTCCGCAGGATGACGAACCAACCTACGACATGATCTGCCGTGCCGATACGGTCGGCGTGTTCCAGATCGAATCGCGCGCGCAGATGTCGATGCTGCCGCGCCTGAGGCCGCGCAACTACTACGATCTCGTCGTCCAGGTGTCGATCGTGCGACCCGGGCCGATCCAGGGCGGCGCCGTGCATCCGTATCTGAAGCGGCGCAGGATCGTGGCCGGCGAAGAGGAGGGGGAGGTCACGTATCCGAGCGAGGCGCTCAAGGAAGTGCTCGTTCGCACGCTCGGCGTGCCGATCTTCCAGGAACAGGTGATGCAGATCGCGATCGTCGCGGCGGGCTTCACGCCCGGCGAGGCCGACGAGCTGCGCCGCGCGATGGCCGCGTGGAAGCGCAAGGGCAACCTCGAGAAGTATCACGACAAGATCGTCGACGGGATGCTCGAACGCCACTACACGCGCGAATTCGCCGAGCAGATCTTCGAGCAGATCAAGGGCTTCGGCGAATACGGTTTCCCCGAGAGCCACGCGGCCAGCTTCGCGAAACTCGCCTATGCGAGCAGCTGGCTCAAATGCCACGAACCGGCGATCTTCGTCGCGTCGCTGCTGAACAGCCAGCCGATGGGGTTCTACGCGCCCGCGCAGCTCGTGCAGGACGCGAAACGCCACGGCGTGAAGGTCTTGCCGGCCGACGTCACGCGAAGCGGCTGGGAAGCGTCGCTCGAAGCGTTGCCCGGCCAGCCGCCGCCACACGGCCAGCCTGCGGTGCGGCTCGGCCTGTCGCTCGTGCGCGGTCTCGGCGAGGCCGCCGCGCGGCGCATCGAGGCCGCCCGCGCGGCCGGCCCGTTCGAGAACGTCGACGCGCTCGCGCGCCGCGCGCAGCTCGAACGGCGCGATCTCGAAGCGCTCGCCGCCGCGAACGCGCTCGCGACGCTCGCCGGCCATCGCCGCGATGCCCTGTGGCAGGCCGTCGCCGCGGCCCCCGAGCGCGATTTGCTCGCCGCCGCGCCGATCGACGAAACGGAGAAGCCCGTGCTCGGCGCGCCGTCGGAAGCCGACGACATCCTCGCCGACTATCACACCACCGGCCTCACGCTGAACCGCCACCCGGTCGCGCTGCTGCGGCCCGCGTTGCGCGCGCAGCGGCTGTCGTCCGCGGCCGAGTTGCGCGGCCGTCCCGACGGACGGCTCGCGCGCGCGTGCGGGCTCGTGATCGCGCGGCAGATGCCGGGCACCGCGAAGGGCGTGATGTTCATGACGCTCGAGGACGAGACGGGCTGCGTGAACGTGATCGTGCGGCCCGAACTGCTCGCGCGACAGCGCCGCGAAACGCTCGATTCGCGACTGCTCGCGGCGTCGGGCGTGTGGCAGGTCGTCAGCAACGTGAGGCACCTCGTCGCGCAGCATTTCGAGGATCTGACGCCGCTGCTCGGCGGCCTGCGCACGTCGAGCCGCGAGTTCCACTGACGCGGCGTGTCGGCACGCCGCCCGCGCGCTGCCGCCGGATGCATACCAGTCGGCCGAACTGGTTCTATTCCGGTCTCGTTTTCAGCCCTCCCAACCCGCCAAATCCGGCATCTGAACTGTCCCCTTGCATACCAATCCGGGTAAATCCCTATCTCGCATCATGTTGTAAACAAAGGCTTTATCGCTAATGAAACGCTTGCCGGGCAAGGCTTCCGGGGATTTTTCGCACCGCTAATACCAGTTCGTTGACTGGTATTATTGTGGTTATATAATGCGTTCACTTTCGACGGTCCGAGATCGTCGTCCGACACCCGGAGGCACATGGAAACCGGCTGGTCCGAACTGGCGCCCGATCCCCTCGACGACACGCCGCTGTATCTGCAGCTCGCCCGCAACCTGACGAGCGCGATTCATGCCGGCGCGTGGCGGGCCGGCGAGGCGCTGCCGTCGGAGCGGCTGCTGTCGGGGTCGGTCGGGGTGTCGCGGATCACGGCCCGCCGTGCGCTCGCGCTGCTGGTCGAGCAGGGGCTGATCAAGCGGGCGCGCGGGGCGGGCAGCTTCATCACGCCGCGCGTGGCCGATCCGCTGTCGCGTCTCGTCGGCTTCACCGCGAAGATGCAGCAGCGCGGCTTCGTGCCCGATTCGGTGTGGCTGTCGCGCAAGCTGCGCGCCGCGAGCCGCGACGAGATCACGCGTCTCGGCCTCGCGCCGGGCGCGACGGTCGCGCGGCTCGAACGGCTGCGCCGCGCGGACGGCATCGTGATGGCCGTCGAGCATTCGACGCTGCCGGCCGCGGTGGTGCCGGATCCGCAGGCGCTCGGTGCGTCGCTGTACGAATACCTCGACGCACGCGGGATGACCGTCGTGCGCGCGCTGCAGCACTTTCGCGCGGCGAACGCGACGCACGAGATCGCGAAGTGGATGGCGGTGAAGCCGGGCTCGGCCCTGCTCGTGATCACGCGTATCGGCTACGGTGCCGACCAGCGCGCGATCGAAGTGACCGAAACGTATTGCCGTGACGACTATTACGATTTCGTCGCCGAACTGAAACGCTGACGCGCGAGACTGCCAGGGCGCCACGCGCAACGGAACGCAACGCAACGGATTTGCAAATCGCGACGCGGATGTCCGCGTCACCAGATCATCAAGAGAAACGTCATGCTGACTGGCAACATCCTCACCCCCGACGGCTGGATTCACGGCTCGCTCGATAGCGAGAACGGCCGCATCACCACGCTCGACGGCACGCCCGCCGATCCCGCGAAGAACGACGCGCCGTACATCCTGCCCGGCTTCATCGACCTGCACGTGCACGGCGGCGGCGGCGCCGACGTGATGGAAGGCGGCGACGCGATCGAGACGATCGCGCGCACGCACGCGCAGTTCGGCACGACGAGCCTGCTAGCGACGACGATGACCGCGCCGCGCGACGAGTTGATGCAGGTCGTCGCGAACCTCGGCACCGTCGCCCGCACCCGCACGGCCGGTGGCGCGCGCGTGCTCGGCGTGCATCTCGAAGGGCCGTACATCAACCCCGGCAAGCTCGGCGCGCAGCCGGACGCGGCCGTGTCGGCCGTGCTCGACGAAGTGCTGAAGTACCTGTCGATCGCGCCGATCCGCGTCGTCACGCTCGCGCCGGAAATCGCCGGCCACATCGAGATCATCGGCGAGATGGCCGCGCGCGGCGTGCGCGTACAGCTCGGCCACTCGCTCGCGACCTACGATGACGCCGTCGCCGCGCTCAAGCACGGCGCGTGCGGCTTCACGCACCTGTTCAACGCGATGTCGCCGTTGCATCACCGCAACCCGGGCCTGGTGGGCGCCGCGCTCGCGCATGCCGAGTACGCGGAAATCATCCCCGACCTGCTGCACGTGCACCCGGGCGCGATTCGTGCCGCGCTGCGCGCGATTCCGCGCCTGTACGTCGTGACCGACAGCACGTCCGCCACCGGCATGCCCGACGGCGAATACCGGCTCGGCAGCCAGCACGTGACCAAGTGCCTCGGCGGCGTGCGGCTCGCCGACGGCACGCTCGCCGGCTCCACGCTGACGATGGACCAGGCGCTGCGCAACCTCGTGTCGCTCGGCCTGCCGATCGCCGACGTATCGAACCGGATGTCGCGCTATGCGGCCGACTACCTCGGCGTCACCGATCGCGGCCGCCTCGAGCGCGGCGCATGGGCCGACCTCGTCGTGTTCGATCGCGACCTGAACCTCACCGCGACCTACGTCGAAGGAGAATCGATTGTCGAATATGCTTAAGGAAGCGCGCGAGTCCGCCCAGGTCGTCGCCGCGCAACTCGCCGACACCACGCGCGTCGAAGCGCTCGCCGGCCAACTGCTCGATCACCCGCCGGCCGTCGCGCTGACGGTCGCGCGCGGCAGCTCGGATCACGCCGCCAGCTATTTCGCGAGCCTGACGATGAGCCGCCTCGGCGTGCCCGTCGCGTCGCTGCCGATGTCGGTCGCGACGCTGCAGCAGGCGCCGCTGAAGGTGCAGGACCAGCTCGCGCTCGCATTCTCCCAGTCGGGCAAGAGCCCCGACCTCGTCAACACGATGGCCGCGCTGCGCGAAGCCGGCGCGCGCACCGTCGCCGCCGTGAACGTGCTGCCATCGCCGCTCGCAGACGCGTGCGAGCACCAGTTGCCGCTGCTGGCCGGCCCCGAACTGTCGGTCGCCGCGACCAAGAGCTATATCGCGATGCTGTCGCTGTCCGCGCAGATCGTCGCGTACTGGCAGCGTGACGCCGCGCTGATGACGGCATTGCGCGGCCTGCCCGACGCGCTCGCGCAGGCCGGCCAGCTCGACTGGTCGCCGGCCGTCGCCGCGCTCGCGGACGTCGAACGGATGATCGTGATCGGCCGCGGCCTCGGCCTCGCGATCGCGCAGGAAGCCGCGCTCAAACTGAAGGAAACCTCCGGCATCCAGGCCGAGGCATTCTCGAGCGCCGAAGTTCGTCACGGCCCGATGGAGCTGATCGACCGCGACTATCCGCTGCTCGTGTTCGCGCCGCCGGGGCCCGAGCAGGCCGGGTTGCTGCAGCTCGCGCAGGACATGCGCGCGCGCGGCGCAGCGGTGCTGCTCGCGGCACCCGCCGGCACGCCCGGCGCGACCTTGCCGCTCGCGCAGTCCGCCCATTCGGCGCTCGACCCGATCGCCGCCATTCTTTCGTTCTACGTGATGGCGGCGGATCTCGCCGTCGCGCGCGGCCGCAATCCCGACACGCCGCGCCACCTGAACAAAGTCACCGAAACGCACTGATAGCCGAGACAGCCGATGAGACGCGCCGAGGAGTCCCAGTTGAAGAGTTCCACCCATGATCCGATCGTCCTGCTCGCTCCGCTGACCGGGCCGATCGTCGCGCTGGCCGATGTGCCCGATCCGGTGTTCTCCGGCGGGATGTTCGGCGACGGCATCGGCATCGACCCGCTCGCGGGCAAGCTCGTCGCGCCGTGCGCCGGCATCGTGTCGCATCTCGCGCGCACTGGCCACGCGGTGACGATCACGACGCCGCAAGGCGCGGAAGTGCTGTTGCATATCGGCATCGACACCGTCGAGCTGAACGGGCAGGGCTTCACCGCGCGCGTCGAGGCTGGCGCGCGTGTCGAAGCGGGCGACCCGCTGATCGAGTTCGACCAGGACGCGGTCGCGCGCAGCGCGCATTCGCTGGTCTCGGTGATCGCGATCGCGAACTCCGACGCGTTCGACGTCGTCGAGCGCGCGAGCGGTTTCGCGACGGCCGGCGAGACGCCGCTCCTGACGCTGCGCGGCAAGGGCGAAGCCGCCGCGCAGGCGGCGCAGGCCGGCGCGGCGGCGATGAACGAAGTGCGCCGCGAGGTCGTGCTGACACAGCCGGGCGGCCTGCATGCGCGGCCGGCCGCACGGGCGCGCGAAGCCGCGCGCGGGCTCGATGCGCATGTCGACGTGCATTTCGATGGTCGCAAGGCGCCGATCGCAAGTGTGGTCGGCCTGCTCGGCCTCGGCGCCGGCGAAGGCACGACGATCGAGCTGGTCGGCCGCGGCGCGCATGCGCAGCAAGCCGTCGATGCGGTCGAGCATGAACTGCTGCGCGAAGCGCACGGCGAAGTCGAGGAGAAACCGGCGCGTCTGCGTTCACCCGCGCCGCAGACTGTCGTGCACAACACCGGCGCGATGCTCGATCCGAACACGCTCGCGGGCGTTTGCGCGGCACCCGGCATCGCGGTCGGCACGCTGGTGCGTCTCGACGATGCGGACATCGTGCCGCCCGAACAGGCGGCCGGCACGCCCGCGTCGGAAAGCCGCCGGCTCGACCAGGCGCTGAAGGCGGTCGACGCCGAACTCGACGAAACGGTTCGCAACGCATCGGCGCGCGGCGCGGTCGGCGAGGCGGGGATCTTCGCGGTGCATCGCGTGCTGCTCGAAGACCCGACGCTGGTCGACGCGGCGCGCGACCAGATCAGCCTCGGCAAGAGCGCGGGCTTCGCGTGGCGGGCGACGATCCGCGCGCAGATCGACACGCTGTCGAAACTCGATGACGCGCTGCTCGCCGAGCGCGCGGCCGACCTGCGCGACATCGAGAAGCGCGTGCTGCGCGCGCTCGGCCACACGAGCGGCGCGACGCGCACGCTGCCCGACGAGGCCGTGCTCGCGGCGGAGGAATTCACGCCGTCGGACCTGTCGTCGCTCGATCGCCAGCGCGTGACCGCGCTCGTGATGGCGCGCGGCGGCGCGACGTCGCATGCGGCGATCATCGCGCGCCAGCTCGGCATTCCGGCGCTCGTCGCGGTCGGCGATGCGCTGTACGCGATTCCGGACGGCACGCAGGTCGTCGTCGACGCGAGCGCGGGCCGTCTCGAACACGCGCCGACCGCGCTCGACGTCGAGCGCGCGCGCCACGAACGCCAGCGCCTGGACGGCGTGCGCGAAGCGAACCGGCAGCAGGCGCGCGAAGCCGCTGCGACGGTCGACGGTCGCGCGATCGAGGTTGCCGCGAACATCGCGACACTCGACGACGCGAACATCGCGGTCGACAACGGCGCGGACGCGGTCGGCCTGTTGCGCACCGAGCTGATGTTCATCCATCGCCAGGCCGCGCCGAGCGTCGTCGAGCACCAGCAGAGCTACCAGTCGATCGTCGACGCGCTGCAGGGCCGCACCGCGATCATCCGCACGCTCGACGTCGGCGCCGACAAGGAAGTCGACTACCTGACGCTGCCGCCCGAACCGAACCCGGCGCTCGGCCTGCGCGGCATCCGCCTCGCGCAGGTGCGCCCCGATCTGCTCGACGATCAGCTGCAGGGCCTGCTCGCGGTGAAGCCATTCGGCGCGGTGCGCATCCTGCTGCCGATGGTGACGGATGCGGGCGAGCTCGTGCGGCTGCGCAAGCGCATCGACGAATTCGCGCGTGCACAGGGCCGCACCGAGCCGATCGAGGTCGGCGTGATGATCGAGGTGCCGTCGGCGGCGCTGCTTGCCGACCAGCTCGCGCAGCACGCGGATTTCCTGTCGATCGGCACCAACGACCTGACCCAGTACACGCTCGCGATGGACCGCTGCCAGGCCGATCTCGCCGCGCAGTCCGACGGCCTGCATCCGGCCGTGCTGCGCCTGATCGACATCGCGGTGCGCGGCGCCGCGAAGCATGGCAAGTGGATCGGCGTGTGCGGCGCGCTGGGCGGCGATCCGCTCGCGGTGCCGATCCTCGTCGGCCTCGGCGTGACCGAACTGTCGGTCGACCCGGTGTCGGTGCCGGGCATCAAGGCGCGCGTGCGCCGTCTCGATTACCAGCTGTGTCGCCAGCGTGCGCAGGATCTGCTCGCACTCGACTCGGCACAGGCGGTAAGGGCAGCAAGCCGCGAGGTCTGGCCGCTCGACTGAACGTCGACGGCGGGCACGCGACCCGTTTCACTACGAAAGCAATTAGGTCAACGACGCTTAATGACGAGACATGGATTGGAGGACTGAATGGACGGGAATCCGTTTCTGAAGATACAGGGCCTGGGCCGGGCGCTGATGCTGCCGATCGCGGTGTTGCCGGTTGCCGGCATCCTACTGCGACTCGGGCAGCCGGACGTGTTCAATATCAAGATGATCGCCGATGCCGGCGGCGCGATCTTCGACAACCTGCCGCTGCTGTTTGCGATCGGCGTGGCGGTCGGCTTCGCGAAGGACAACAACGGCGTGGCGGCACTCGCGGGCGCGATCGGTTACCTGATCGAAACCGCGATCATGAAGGACATCGATCCCAAGCTGAACATGGGCGTGCTGTCCGGGATCATCGCGGGCGTGGTCGCGGGCTTGCTGTACAACCGCTACAAGGACATCAAGCTGCCCGACTACCTCGCGTTCTTCGGCGGCAAGCGGTTCGTGCCGATCATCACCGGGCTCGTGTGCGTGATACTCGGCATCGTGTTCGGATACGTATGGCAGCCGGTCCAGCATGTGATCGACGCGGCCGGCCAGTGGTTGACGACGGCGGGCGCGATCGGTGCGTTCGTGTTCGGCTTCCTGAACCGCCTGCTGCTCGTCACGGGCCTGCATCACATCATCAACTCGCTCGCATGGTTCGTGTTCGGCAACTTCACGCCGCCGGCCGGCGGCGAGCTCGTGCACGGCGACCTGCACCGCTTCTTCGCGGGCGATCCGACCGCGGGCACCTTCATGGCCGGCTTCTTCCCGATCATGATGTTCGGCCTGCCGGCCGCGTGTCTCGCGATGCTGCACGAAGCGCCGAAGGAGCGCCGCGCGATGGTCGGCGGCCTGCTGTTCTCGATGGCGCTCACGTCGTTCCTGACGGGCGTGACCGAGCCGATCGAATTCAGCTTCATGTTCCTCGCGCCGGTGCTGTACGTGATCCACGCGGTGCTCACAGGGCTGTCGCTCGCGATCTGCCAGATTCTCGGCGTGAAGCTCGGCTTCACGTTCTCGGCCGGCGCGATCGACTACGTGCTGAACTACGGGCTGTCGACGAAGGGCTGGATCGCGGTGCCGCTCGGCATCGCGTACGGCGTCGCGTATTACGGGCTGTTCCGTTTCTTCATCCGCAAGTTCAACATGGCGACGCCGGGCCGCGAGCCGGCCTCGGCCGACGCGGCGACCGAGTCGTACGCATCGGGCGGCTTCGTCGCACCGGCGGCCGGTGCCGCGGCCGCAGCACCGCGAGCGCAGCGCTACATTGCCGCACTCGGCGGCGCGGGCAACCTGACGGTCGTCGACGCCTGCACGACGCGCCTGCGCCTGACCGTCGTCGATCCGGAGAAGGTGTCGGAGCCGGAACTGAAGTCGATCGGCGCGCGCGGCGTGCTCAAGCGGGGCGGTAGCAGCGTGCAGGTGATCATCGGGCCCGAGGCCGACATCATTGCCGACGAGATGCGTTCGGCGATCGGCAGCGGCGCGACCGGTGCGGCGGCGACGGCCACGGTCGCGGCTGCGCAGCCGGTCACGGGCGCGGCGGCCGGCCCGCTCGATCCGGATCCGCTGCGCTGGCTCGCGGTGTTCGGCGGCGCGACCAACGTCGCATCGCTCGACTCGATCGCGACCACGCGCCTGCGCGTCGTCGTGCGCGACGCATCGGCGGTCGATCGCGATCGACTCGGCGCGCTCGACGTTGCATGGGTGTCGCCGGACACGTTCCACATCGTCTGCGGCAACGCGGCGGCACGCTATGCGGAACAGCTCGGCGCGCGCCTGACGTCGACGGGCGGCGGTGCGGCCCCGCAACCGGCCTGATCCGGCATGATGCGATGAGACAGGCCCGGTCGGCGTAGCCGGGTCGGGCCACCAGTCGGTAAAGCGAAAACGGCTTGCGATGCGTCGCAAGCCGTTTTTCCTTGGCGGTGCGTGTGCGCGATGCACTCATCCGCATCGCGTACCGCTTGCGCGGATCACCCGTTCAGCCCGTCAACCGCTCACGGGTTCGTCAGCGTGAAGGTCGGCTTCCGGTAGGCGATGCCGGCCCGGTCGAGCTTCGGCAATTCGCGCTGCGTGAGCAGCGTCGCGAAACCGGCCCAGTCGCGCTGCAGCGCGGCCAGGTCGACGTGATGCGTGTCGCCGCGCCTGAAGCGCACGCCGGCCGCATACGGCAGCTCCCAGTCGGCCCGGTGCCACGCACGTTCGGCGAGCGCGAGCAGGCGCGGATAGGCCATGTATTCGAGGAACGTGTCGTTGCGCATCACCTCGCCCCACGCCTGCCCCTGCATGCCCTCGATGCGCGGCGCGGGGCCCGTGCCCGTCACTTCGAATGCGTTGCCGTCACGATCGCCCATCACTTCGGCGTTCTGCGGCAGGTTATCGGGCGCGAGCGAGAACACCTTGTACTCGTCCGTCGCGTGCGAGCCCCAGTAGTAGCCGCGTTCGCGCGGGTTGAGCGTGTACGGGAAGTCGAAGTACAGGTAGTCGGGCAGCGCGAGCACCGTCAGGTAGCCCTTGCCGCTCAGGTCGCGTGCGCTGTCGGATGCGCCCCAGAAGATCGTGTCCCACAGCGACACCATCACGTGGCGCGTGCTGAAGTCCTGCGGCCCGTTCGCATGCTTGATGCCGTCCTGCCACGCGGCCATCGTGTCGATCCCGTTCGCGCTGACCGCCGCGCTCACCTGTTTCGCGAAACGCGTCGGCAACTCGTCGATCGACTTGATCTCGCCGCGCTGGAGGAGTGCCGTGCACGCGGGCGAACGTGCCCACGGCTTGTCCTGCGCGGCGAGATCGATGCGCCCCTTGTTCGGGTCGGTGCCGTTCAGCGGCTGGAAGCCGGCGCCGAGGAAGATGTTCTTCGCTTCGTCGCCGCCGTAGTGCCAGGTGTGCAGCGGCGCTTGCGCGTCCGCATGCATCGCCGCGATCTCGCGGATCACCTTCGACGCGAAATTGAGCGCGCCCGGCACGCACGGGTTCAGGTCGCTGCGACGATCGTAGAACTGGACCGTCGTCAGGTTCGTCGTGTCCTGCGGATCGAGCAGCCGGTACGCGTTCGCTTCCTGCTCGCGGCCAGCCGCATGCAGCCGCCGATAGCGCGCTTCCATCGTTACGACGGCCGCGCGCGCATGCGCGGGCATGTCGATCTCCGGGATGATCTCGACGAAACGCGTGGTCGCGTAGCGCACGAGCGCCACGTAGTCGTCGCGCGTCAGGTAGCCGCCTCCCGAGCGGTTGTCGGGGCCCGAGCCGAGTTGCGGCAGCAGGCAGCGCGTCTCGCTCGGGTCGTGGCAGCGGCGCGAGCCGATGCCGGTCAGCTCGGGCAGGCCGGGAATCTCGATGCGCCAGCCTTCGTCGTCGGACAGATGCAGGTGCAGGCGGTTGAGCTTGTACGCGCTCATCTGGTCGATCAGGCGGCGCAGCGTCGCCGGGTGCTTGAAGTTGCGCGCGAGGTCGACATGCATCCCGCGATGCGCGAAGCGCGGCGCATCCTCGACGAGCATCGCCGGGATCGGGCCGCCGCCGGCGGGCGCGAGCGAGTAGAGCGTCTGCACGCCGTAGTAGAGGCCCGCGCGATCGTAGCCTTCGATCAGCACGCCGCGTGGCCCGATCGCGAGCCGGTACCCGCCCGGCGTCGCGATGTCGGCCGGCAGCTGGCGCGGTGCGACGGCGCCGCGGACCGGCACGCGCACGCCGTCGAGTCCGAGTGTCGTCGCGCGTTCGCGCAGCGCCGCGACTTGCGCGTCCGGCAGGTCCGGCAGCGCGAGCTCGACGCCGCGCAGGTCGAGCGTGCCGGGCAGCGGCTGCTCGCGCTTCACGCTCGGTAGTGCGCGGCTCGCGTCGGGGCGGGCGGCGACGGGCGGCGCGTTGCCGGTCGAGTTGTTCTGCGCGTCGGCCGGCAGCGATTCGACATAGCGGAGCTCGTCGTCGGTGTCGTTGTAGCGGAGCACGGCGGGCGACGCGCCGTCGACGACGACATACGGGCGCGGAATCACGTCGCTGTAGCGCAGCAGCCAGTATTCGGCGACGAACGGCAGCTCGATGCGTTCGCCGGGTGCGAGCCGCACCGATCCCGGCTGCGGCGTCAGCTCGTACAGGTCGCCGGTGAGCCGGCGTAGCGCGAAGCCCGGACTGTCGATTCGCAGCAGGCGGCGGATGCTGTGCAGGTAGAGCTTCCAGCCGCCGTCGGCGATCGGCTGGTGGCCGCGGTTTTGCAGGAACAGGCGGCCCGTCGCGCAGGCCGCGCCGTCCGCGCCGAGATCGGCGCACGGCACGCCGGCCGCGACCGCGTGATTGTTGTCGACGGCGACGCGCAACGCGAGGCCGTTCGCCAGCAGGGCCGCGAGATCGGCAGGCTGCGTGGCGGGCTGGGCGAGGCTGCCGGTGGTCGCGCCGGCGGTGGTTTGCGCGGTCGCGGCGCAGCTCGCGGCCGGCGACAGCGCCGCGATCAGCAATCCGGCCAACAGGGAGGGCAACGTGCTTTTCATTCGAACTCCTGATAAAAAGGGGCGTAGCGACATCGTGGAACGATGTCGCTGCGGTCGGGGCTTTCAACGGAGCTGCGGGGCACCAGCGCGCGGCGCGAGGCGCTCGCGCCGCGCGTGTTCGGCACGCGGATCGCGTGCGTTACGGAACGGGAGGTGGGCAAGCGTGCCGATCGGATCGGCGAGCGCACGTCGGCGGGTTCATCGGCGATGGGCGATGGCCGCCGCGGCGTCGATGTGGCCGTCGTCGGCGGGAAACGACCGACCGGGCCGACCGGACCGACCGTCAGCGACCGCAATCGCAACGGCGAGCGCCGCCACCGGGCGACCGGCGGCTGCACGCAAACGACGACGCGGCGCGCAGGCGCGCGCCAGACACGGGGCTCGCATGTCTCCCCCACCGAAAATGGATTCGGCCTGTCAGCGGCCGTGTCCAAAGATCTTATGAAACCTTTTATTGGTATTCAAGTGGTATCAATCTGGCGCTAAATTGGCATCGGCGCGCGCGGCCTGTCCGGCGGGGCGGGACGAAAAAAAACCTCGCATGAAGCGAGGTTCGTTCCCGACGTCGGCGCGGCGATCCGCCGACGCGCATGCGTCAGTCGCGGCGTGCGCGTGCCGGCGCTTCCTGCGGCTTCTGCCGCGCTTCGAGCCACATCGCGTTGACGATGCCGAACGACAGCGCGACGCCGATACCGAGAATCCAGCTGAAATACCACATGATTCGACTCCTTGCGAAACGGTGGGCGAGGGCGCGTGCGCGCCCCGGCCGGGTTCAGTACATCGAGTGCTTGTTCTCTTCGAGCGACTGGTGCGTGACCTTGCCGCGCATCACGCGATACACCCAGCTCGTGTAGAGCAGGACGATCGGCAGGAACACGATCACCGCGAACAGCATCACCTGCAGCGTCATGTGGCTCGACGTCGAATCCCACACGGTCAGGCTGCTGCGCGGGTCGAGCGACGACGGCATGATGAACGGGAACATCGAGAAGCCAGCGGTCAGGATCACGCCGGCGATCATCAGGCCGGTGCAGAAGAACGCCGTCTTTTCCTGCTTCGAGCCGGCGAGCAGCAGCGCGAGCAGGCCGCCCGTGATCCCGACGACTGGCGCCGCGATCATCCACGGATACTCGCCGTAGTTCGCGAGCCACAGGCCCGAGCCGGCGGCGACGTCCTTCAGCAGCGGGTTCGCGACCGTGTCGGTCGGCGCGGCGTGCGTGATGTGGAAGCCGCCGATGGTCGACGCGATCAGCACGCCGGCCAGCACGAACAGCACGACCGCGAGGAGCGCCGACACGCGCAGCGTGATCGACGCGCGGCGCGCGATCGCGCCGTCGGTCTTCATCTTGATGAACGCGGCGCCGTGCGCGACGAGCATCGTGAGGCTGACGAGCCCGCAGAGCAGCGCGAACGGGTTCAGCAGCGCCCAGAAGCCGCCGTAGTAGGTCACGCGCAGGTCGCTGTCGAACTTGAACGGCACGCCCTGCAGCAGGTTGCCGAATGCGACGCCGAACACCAGTGCCGGCACGAAGCCGCCGACGAACAGGCCCCAGTCCCAGCCCGCGCGCCAGCGCGGGTCGGGCCGCTTGCTGCGATAGTCGAAGCCGACCGGCCGGAAGAACAGCGCGAACAGCACGAGCAGCATCGCGAAGTAGAAGCCGGAGAACGACGCGGCGTAGACGAGTGGCCACGCGGCGAACATCGCGCCGCCGGCCGTGATCAGCCACACCTGGTTGCCTTCCCACGTCGCGCCGACCGTGTTGACGATGATGCGGCGTTCGTCGTCGGTCTTGCCGAGGAACGGCAGCAGCGCGGTCGCGCCCATGTCGAAGCCGTCGGTGACGGCGAAGCCGATCAGCAGCACGCCGACGAGCAGCCACCAGATCAGCTTGAGAGTTGCATAGTCCATAGCGATTCCTTGTTCCGTTGCGGGGGCGTGCTCAAACCGCGGCACGCTCGCCGGCTGCGGCGAGTTCGTGGTGATAGCGGCCGGTATGCAGCGACGACGGGCCGAGGCGCGCGTACTTGAACATCAGCTTGATCTCGATGACGAACAGCGCGGTATAGAACAGGATGAAGCCGGCGAGGCTCAGGTACAGGTCGCTCGGCTGCAGGCTCGACGCCGACAGGTGCGTTGGCAGCACGCCCGCGATCGTCCATGGCTGGCGGCCGAGTTCGGCGACGATCCAGCCGAATTCGATCGCGATCCACGGCAGCGGGATCGCCCACACCGCGTAGCGGAGGAACCAGCGGCGGTTGTCCTGCAGCAGTTCGCGGCGCGCGCAGAACCAGAACGCGGCGACGAACGTCGCGACGAACAGGAAGCCGAGGGCCACCATGATCCGGAACGAGAAGAACACGGGCGCGACCGGCGGGATCGTCTTCTTCGCGGCGGCCTTGATCTGCTCGGGCGTCGCGTCCGTCACGTTCGGCGTGAACTGCTTGAGCATCAGCCCGTAGCCGAGATACTGCTTGTGCTGGTCGAACAATGCGCGGGTCGCCTCGCTCGTGTCGCCCTGCTTGATCTTCTGCAGCGCGCCGTACGCGACCATCCCGCTCTGGATGTGCTCCTCGCTGTGCTTCGCGAGCTCGCGCAGGCCGATCACCGGTTCGTCGATCGAGCGCGTCGCGATCAGGCCGAGCGCGTACGGGATCTTGATCGCATAGTCGGTGCGCTGTTCGTCCTGGTTCGGGATGCCGATCAGCGTGAACGACGCGGGCGCCGGTTGCGTTTCCCATTCGGACTCGATCGCGGCGAGCTTCATCTTCTGCACTTCGCCGGTCGTATAGCCCGATTCGTCGCCGAGTACGATCACGCAGAGCGTCGCCGCGAGGCCGAAGCCGGCCGCGACCGCGAACGAGCGCAGCGCGAAGTCGACATCGCGCTTCTTCAGCAGGTACCACGACGACACGCCGAGCACGAACATCGCCGCCGACACGTAGCCGGCCGACACGGTGTGGACGAACTTCACCTGCGCGACCGGGTTGAACAGCACGTCGAACAGGCTCGTCATTTCCATGCGCATCGTCTGGTAGTTGAACTCGGCGCCGACCGGATTGTTCATCCAGCCGTTCGCGACGAGAATCCACAGCGCGGACAGGTTCGAGCCCAGCGCGACGAGGAACGTGACCATCAGGTGCTTGACCTTCGACAGGCGGTTCCAGCCGAAAAAGAACAGGCCGACGAAGGTCGATTCGAGGAAGAACGCCATCAGGCCCTCGACCGCGAGCGGCACGCCGAAGATGTCGCCGACGTAGTGCGAGTAATACGACCAGTTCGTGCCGAACTGGAATTCGAGCGTGATGCCGGTCGTCACGCCCATTGCGAAGTTGATCCCGAACAACTTGCCCCAGAACTGGGTCATGTCCTTGTAGACCTGTTTGCCGGTCATCACGTAGACGGCTTCCATGATGACGAGCAGCCAGGACAGGCCGAGCGTCAGCGGCACGAACAGGAAGTGGTAGAGCGCCGTGATGCCGAACTGCAGACGTGACAGATCGACGACTTCGCTACTTATCATGGTGGTCTCCCTCGGTGGATGCAGGCGCCGGCACCGAGAGCAGCTTCTCGGCGACGGCGGCAGGCGGCAGCGACATATGCTCAGCCTGCGGATGATTGAAGAATGCGTATTTGAGCGACATCAAGAGGATCAGCTTGACGATCAGCACCAGCGTGATGTCGCGGGCGAGGGTCGGCCCGCGTGCCCACGCGCCGATGCGCGCGCGCCAGCCGGGCGTGCCCGCCGGCTGCGCGGACGACGGCGGAGCGGGCTCTTTATTGATCGAGATCAAGGTGATTATCCTGAATCGATTTACAGGGTTTTGGGGCGACTCTACGTCGGATTTATTACGGCCGTGAAGCTGTTTTAATCCTTTTATGCCGACGTGCCAATTTTAAGATGCCGGCATTTCGATGCCGAGTGCTGCGCTGCGGCAGACCGTCGCGAAGCGCGAGCTGAAACTTGAGGTAGATCAAGGTTATGCGGAAGGGGCCCGAAACCACCCGATACCCGATCAATAAGGTCGATTAATACGAAAAAAACGGGAGAAAGGATAGGCGAAAAAAAACCGCTGCCGAGTTGGGCAGCGGTTTTGGGTGACGCGCTCTAAATCGCGGATTTAGGCGTATTCGGCGAGTGCGGTGCGCATCTTCTTCATGGCGCTCGCTTCGATCTGGCGGATGCGTTCGGCCGACACGCCGAACTCGGCCGCGAGATCGTGCAGCGTCGAGCCGCCCGAGCCGTCGTCGTCGACGTTCAGCCAGCGCGCCTCGATGATCCGGCGGCTGCGTGCGTCGAGCGACTCGAGCGCCTGCGCGATGCCGTCCGTCTGCAGCATGTCGCGCTGACGTGCGGCGAGCACGGCGGTCGGCTCGTTGTGCGAATCGGCCAGGTAGGCGATCGGCGCGTACGACTCCTCGCCGTCTTCCACTTGCCCTTCGAGTGCGATGTCGCCGCCCGACAGGCGCGTTTCCATTTCGGTCACGTCTTCGCGCTTGACGTTGAGCTCCTGCGCGAGGCCGTCGATTTCCTCGGGCGTCATCGCCTGCATGCTCTTCTTGTGGCTGCGCAGGTTGAAGAACAGCTTGCGCTGCGCCTTCGTCGTCGCGACCTTCACCATCCGCCAGTTGCGCAGGATGTACTCGTGAATCTCGGCCTTGATCCAGTGGATCGCGTACGACACCAGGCGCACGTTCTGCGCCGGGTCGAAACGCTTCACCGCCTTCATCAGGCCGATGTTGCCTTCCTGGATCAGGTCGCCGTGCGGCAGGCCGTAGCCGAGATAGTTGCGCGCGATCGACACGACGAGCCGCAGGTGCGACAGCACGAGGCGGCGTGCCGCGTCGAGGTTGTTGTCTTCGCGGAATTCGGTCGCGTACTGGCGTTCCTCTTCGGCACTCAGCAGCGGGATCCGGTTGACGGCCTGGATATACGCGTCGATGTTGCCAAGCTGGCCCGGCAACATCGATTGAGTTGCGAGCGCCAGCGAGCCTGCCGATTCGGCCTTGGCCGGCGTCGGGCTCAGGGTGTTCGGAAGGGTCAGGGCGTGGCTCACTAAAAAACTCCTTTGGAATCAGGGACAAACCCTAGTCTCGGATGAGATTCCGGGGCCCATCTTAGCACTCCCGTAATCCGAGTGCTAATTCCTTAGAGGGTGCGTGGCCATCCGAGTTCCCGGTTTTCTATCGAGCTTGTCGAGTCGATAGTCTAATTTGCGACCGGGCTGGCCGGAGGAAGTTCCGTAAGTCCTTGTTTCTGATGGTAATCGGTAGACGATTTCGATTTTTGTCGTTTTGGAAGCAAACAATTTCGCTTCGCGATGCCGATCCGAAAAGTCCTTTACCATACCATTCAGTTCGCTCGGGCCGGCCGCTGCGGCAAGGCTCCATTCAACCCGCAAAGTTGGAGTGTCTGATGAACAATAAGAAGAATCGCCGGCCCCGTAGCCGGCTTGCGCTGCATGCGCTGCTGGCGGCGTCGCTGCTGGGCGGATCGGGGGCCGCATTTGCGGACCGGTGGGGGATCCAGGCGGGCGGCGGGTTTTCCGATCGCCACGGGATCGACACGGGCGATCTCGGCGTGGTGTGGGATCCGGGCTGGAACTGGTGGGAAATCGGCGGCTGGCACTTCGCGTTCGTGATGGAAGGCAACGTCGGCTACTGGCACACGGGCGGCAACGTTCACGCCAACCTCGGGGAGATCGGCGCGACGCCGATGTTCCGTTTCATCAAGAGCGCGGGCCAGGTTCGCCCGTTCATCGAGGCCGGCGCAGGCATCCGGTTCCTGACTCACCCGACGATCTCGCACAATCTGTCGCTGTCGACCGCCTTCCAGTTCGCGGACGTCGTCGGCGTCGGCGCACAGTTCGGAGAACGCCAACAGTATCAGGTCGGTTATCGTTTTCAACATGTGTCTAACGCGGGTATCAAAGAGCCGAATCCTGGTATAAATTTCCACCAGTTCTACGTGCAGTACAACTTCTGATCCGCACGCCCGCGCACGGCGGGCGCGTTGCCGAGGAGTCAGGCGATGGCTAAGGTGATCGATGCGATTCGCGCACTCGAGCGCGATCGGTTCCGGGCGATGGTCGACGGAGACGGCGAGGCGCTCGATGCGCAATTGTCGGACAAGGTGTTCTTCGTGCACACCAATGGCAAACGCGAAACCAAGCAGCAGTTCATCGACGCCATCGTCGCCGGCCGCCGCCGCTATCGCCAGATCGAAATCCAGTCGCAGGACCTGCTGCCCGTCGGCGACGCAACCTGCGTCGTCACCGGGCGTGCGTTGATCGAGATGGAAACGAACAACGGCGGGCTGGTGTTTCCGATCGCCTATACCGCCGTTCACACCCATGAGCAGGGCCAGTGGCGCCTGCTCGCGTGGCAGGCGACGCGGTGCGCGACCGAGACATGAGCGCGCGTGGCGCTCGTTTTCATGTCCCGACCTGAGCGGCCTGCTGGGCCGCTTTTTGTTGGCCCGTGCGGCGCGGATCGCGCGGCGCACGGGCGGTCACGCACCGCTCGCTGACGTTCGAACCCTGAATCGAAACCTGGCGGTCAGGCCGCCGCGCGGTGGTCGGCGCAATGCCAGGCCGAGCGGTTGATCGCGCTGACGACCGCATCGAGCGCGGCGCTCGCCGCATCGTCGTGTACCCCGACGCCATGTCGCAGCGGTGCATCGCCGACCCGGCAGCCAACCGATACCGCGATCCGGCCGTCCATCGTGCGCGCGTGCTCGCACGAGG
Source organism: Burkholderia sp. Bp9143 (assembly GCF_003853645.1). Taxonomy (GTDB): domain Bacteria; phylum Pseudomonadota; class Gammaproteobacteria; order Burkholderiales; family Burkholderiaceae; genus Burkholderia. The sequence goes on from NZ_QTPO01000054.1 coordinate 56,712, forward strand.
CGACGTCGATCGTCGCGCCGGCCGCTGTCGCGAAGGCCGCGGCCACGCGCTGCACGGCGTCTTCGGGCGTCGCGTCGGCCGGCGGCGGGCCCGCGACGTCGCGGTTCTGCCAGCGCGCGCCGTCACCGTGGCGTTCGGCCGGACCGTCGGTCTCGAAGAATTCGCGGGCGAACAGCGCGCAGATCGCGTCGCCGGTCACTTCCTCGCCGGACGCATCGGCAAGCGTCTGCACCGCGTGGCTGAATTCGATCTGCACGCGGCGCGTCGGCGTGAAGCCCATCCCGCGTTCGAGCAGGAACGTCGCGCCGCCCTTGCCGGACTGGCTGTTCACACGGATCACCGCGTCGTAGCTGCGGCCGAGGTCGGCCGGGTCGATCGGCAGGTACGGCACTTCCCATACCGCGTCGGGGCGCTGCTGCGCGAAGCCCTTGCGGATCGCATCCTGGTGCGAGCCGGAGAACGCGGTGAACACGAGGTCGCCCGCGTACGGATGGCGCGGATGTACCGGAATCTGGTTGCAGCGCTCGACCACGCGGCGCACCGCGTCGATGTCGGAGAAATCGAGGCCCGGGTCGATGCCCTGCGTATAGAGGTTCAGTGCGAGCGTGACGAGGTCGACGTTGCCGGTGCGCTCGCCGTTGCCGAACAGGCAACCCTCGATGCGGTCGGCGCCCGCGAGCAGCGCGAGTTCTGCGGCCGCGACCGCGGTGCCGCGATCGTTGTGCGGATGCACGGACAGCACGATGCTGTCGCGATACGCGAGGTTGCGGTCCATCCACTCGATCTGGTCGGCGAACACGTTCGGGCTCGCGGCTTCGACGGTCGCCGGCAGGTTGACGATCATCTTGTGATCACGGGTCGGCCGCCACGCCTGCGCAACCGCGTCGCACACTTCGCGCGCGAACGTCAGTTCGGCCATGCTGAAGGTTTCCGGCGAGTACTGGTAGGTCCAGTGCGTGTCCGGGCGGGCCGCCGCGTGTTCCTTGATGAGTCGCGTGCCCTCGACCGCGAGCGCCTTCACGTCGTCTTTCGACATCCCGAACACGATGCGCCGGAACGACGGGCAGATCGCGTTGTACAGGTGCACGATCGCGCGCGGCACACCTTCGAGCGCGTCAAAGGTGCGTGCGATCAGGTCTTCGCGCGACTGCACGAGCACTTCGATCGTCACGTCGTCGGGAATGCGCTTGTCATCGATCAGCTTGCGGACGAAATCGAAGTCGGTTTGCGACGCCGACGGAAAACCGACTTCGATCTCCTTGAAACCGATCGCGACCAGCATGTCGAAGAATTCCAGCTTCTGCTCGATGCTCATCGGCTCGATCAGCGACTGGTTGCCGTCACGCAGGTCGGTGCTCATCCACACCGGCGCACGCTCGATGGTGCGGGTCGGCCAGCGGCGGCCATTGATGCGGACGGGTTCGAACGGACGGTACTTGTCTTGCGGGTTGCGCTTCATCTTCTGGACCTCGGGTCTCAAGTCGCGAGCGAAGACGGGCGGCATGGGCGACGGTTGGCGCTGCCTCGCACCGTGGCGCCGGAAACGCGCTGCGGATGCGGATGATCTTCGCGAATCGACCGACGGATAGACGGACGAATGCTGACGACTTCGGATTGTAAAAACTGCGAGAAGGGTGCTGCGAGGAACTGCAGGGAGGGACCGTGCGGACAGCACACGGCGCTAAGACAGCCTTAGGCTAGTCGTAGCGATAGCGACCGCGCTAGGCGGCCGGAGGTAATTCGGAGGGTGTTCGGAAAGGAACGCATGGCGACAACTCTATGCCAGGATGCGTGCGCGTGTCAAATGGTCGGTTGAAAGGCCGGCGCGAAAGCGTGCCGGCCCGGGATACCGGTCACGCCGCGAGCCGGGCGATCCGCACGATCGTGTCGACCTGCCGCGCAAGCGTGTCGGGCACCGGAATGTCGCCGCGCAGCACGGCGTCGGTCCACGCGGCCGTGGTCGCCGCGTCGCGCGATTCGGGCAGCGCGACGGGCGGCGCGTCGCTCGACGAGCGCTCGGGCTCGATCAGCGTGTCGCACACGCCGTCGTGCAGCCAGTCGACCTGCACCTGGCGCCGCGTGTCGGCCACCGCTTCGCCTTCGGTGCCGCGCGCGAGCAGCGCACCGCCGAGCGCGGCGTCCGGATGATCGCGGAACAGCTGCGCGAGGCTGTCGCGGTACGGCGGATGCGTGTAGTTGACGAGTCGCAGCCCGGCCGGCGCGAACGGCTGCAGAATCTTCACGAGCGTGTGCGTGGAGTTGCGCACGCCGAGCACGCCGCGCAGCGACAGCAGATGCGCGATGCGCGGCGCCAGCGCAGCGATCGGCGCGAACGCGACGCGGCGCTCCGCGAGCGTGTCCTCGATCGCGTCGTGCGACGTCGACGGCGCGATCGACAGCGCCGAGAAGATCTCCGCGCTCGTCACGCGGCCCGGATCGCGCTCGACGCCGTGCACGAGCACCGGCACGCCTTCGCGCGCGAGCAGCAGCGCGAGCAGCGGCACCAGGTTCGGCTGCTTGCGCGCACCGTTGTAGCTCGGGATCGACACCGGGCGGAACGCGGCATCCTGCACGTGCACGGGTTCGAACGATGCTTGCGCGGCGGCGAGCATCGCAGCCAGTTCGTCGGCGCTTTCGCCCTTCAGGCGATACGCGATCAGGATTGCGCCGAGTTCGACGTCCGACACGCGCGCGTCGAGCATCGCGCGATAGAGCTCGAACGTGTCTTCGGCGGACAGCGCGCGGGCGCCGTGCGGGCCGCGGCCGATTTCCTTGATGAAGCGGGCGCAAGGGAACGGCGAGGCTGCGGAGTCGTGGGGAGCGGTCATCGGGGCGTGGGGCGGGCGGCCGGCATCGGCCGCGCGGTGAGCGGTAAGGAATGCCCCGAGTATCGCACGGGCGCGGCTCGGCCAAGCGCGGCAGCGCGCGCCGCCGGCGCGCGGCGCGCTAAACTCGGGTTCCCGGCGGTGCAGCGCGCGCTGCAGGCCCCGTTGCCGGCCGAATACGACCAAAAGAGAGACATCCCATGAAGCTCTACAGCTATTTCCGCAGTTCCGCGTCGTACCGCGTGCGGATCGCCCTGAACCTGAAGCAGCTGCCGTACGACACCGTCCCCGTGCACATGCTGCGCGACGGCGGCGAGCAACTGAAGGACGCCTACCGCGCGGTGAACCCGGATGCGGTCGTGCCGACGCTGATCGACGGCGATGCCACGCTGCAGCAATCGCTCGCGATCATCGAATATCTCGAGGAAACGCATCCCGAACCGGCGCTATTGCCGAAGGCGCCGGCCGACCGCGCGTATGTGCGGGCGATCGCGCTGCAGGTCGCATGCGAGATCCATCCGCTGAACAACCTGCGCGTGCTCAAGTACCTGAAGCACACGCTGAAGGTGCCCGAGGAAGCGAAGAACGAATGGTACCGGCACTGGATCGAGGCGGGTTTCGCATCGCTCGAGACGCGCCTCGCGAACGATCCGCGCACCGGCAGGCTGTGCTTCGGCGACACGCCGACGCTCGCCGATATCTGCATCGTTCCGCAGGCGTTCAATGCGAACCGTTTCTCGATCGACACGACGCGCTTTCCGACGATCCAGCGGATCGCCGATCATGCGTCGACGCTCGATGCGTTCAAGGCCGCCGAGCCCGGCGTGCAGCCCGACGCCGAATGACGCCGCGGGGCCGCCGGCTGACGGCTTCCGGCCGCTGTCAAGTCCTGGAATAGGTTGACAGTATCCAGGCACTAGAGCGCCCGATGCACCGCATCGGGCGTTTTGTATT
>NZ_QTPO01000055.1 GCF_003853645.1 Burkholderia sp. Bp9143
AACTGGAACAGGCCTTCCTTCGCGAGTTCGTCATCCTTCAGCGGAGCGTCCGAACCGGCAAAATCGACCGTCTTCGCATTGATCTGCTTCAGGCCGCCCGACGAACCGATACCTTGGTAGTTAACCTTCGCGCCGCCGGACTGCTGGTAGTCGGCAGCCCATTTCGTATAGATCGGCATCGCGAACGTGCTGCCTGCGCCCGTGATGTCGGCAGCTTGCGCGGCGACTGCGAAAAGCGCGCCAGCCAGGCCGGCAATCGCGGTTTGCATCAATTTCATGAGACCTCCAGTGTGTGAGCGGATGACTACGGCACCGCGAAGGTTAGGGGCTCCTCATGACGATAATGTGACAATCGATGAAACTGGCGTGACAGTAACATGACTGGTTGAAAGGGTGTATCGGGCCCGGTTCGGGCAGCCGCGCAGGCATGGCGCGGCGGGGTCGACGGCAAGAATTGCCGGTCGGGAAAGGACGGCTCGAGCACCCTCCGACGCGAGGGGCGCGAGGGGCGCGAGGGGCGCGAGGGGCGCGAGCGAATCGTATCGCGGCGCATACGGGCCGGGAAGCCCCTGCCGCGGCCGCCACGATTCAGGGTCGGAGGATTTCCTTGATCGGACGAAATCCGCGTCGAAGTCGCCCTCTATTTAATAGCGCAAACCTTTGCGTCTGACGAATTGCGGCGCCCGCAGGCGCCGCAATTCGATCACCGGAGAGGCGGCGCGCGCACGGCCGGACCGTCGCGCGCCGTCACCGTTCCGGCTCAGCTCGTCGCCGCGCGCACCGCGTCGGCGATCGCTTCCGCGTGACGGGTCGCGTCGGCTGCATGCTGCGCCTCGACCATCACGCGCAGCACGGGCTCGGTGCCCGATGCACGGATCAGCACGCGACCATGGCCGGCCAGCGCGCCTTCGGCCGCGTCGATCGCCGCGCGAATCGATGCGTTGCCCTTCCAGTCCGCGCCCGGCTTCATCCGCACGTTGATCAGCTTCTGCGGGAACAACGTGACGCCGTCCAGCATCTGCGCAAGCGTGCGGCCGCTGCGCTTGAGCGCGGCCAGCACGAGCAGCGCCGATACGATGCCGTCGCCGGTCGAATGGCGGTCGAGCGACAGGATGTGGCCCGAGCCTTCCGCGCCGAGCTGCCAGCCGCGCTCGCGCAACTGTTCGAGCACGTAGCGGTCGCCGACTGCCGCACGCACGAACGCCACGCCCTCGCGCTGCAACGCGACCTCGACCGCGAGGTTCGTCATCAGTGTGCCGACCGCGCCGTCGACCTTGCCGGCGGTCGCGATCCGGTCCTTCACGAGCACATAGAGCAGCTCGTCGCCGTTGTACAGCCGGCCCGTCGAATCGACGACCTGCAGGCGGTCCGCATCGCCGTCGAGCGCGATACCGAGATCCGCATGGTTCGCCCGCACCGCACGCACCAGTGCATCGGGCGCCGTCGCGCCGACACCATCGTTGATGTTGAAGCCGTTCGGCGCGACGCCAATCGGGATCACGTCCGCGCCGAGCTCGTGGAACACGTGCGGCGCGATCTGGTACGCGGCGCCGTGCGCGCAGTCGATCACGAGCTTCAGCCCGCGCAGATCGTAGGCGGCCGGGAACGTGCTCTTGCAGAACTCGATGTAGCGGCCGGCCGCGTCGTCGAGGCGGCGCGCCTTGCCGAGCCGGTCCGACGATGCGCATTCGAGCGGCTTGTCGAGCCACGCCTCGATCGCGGCTTCGGTATCGTCGGGCAGCTTGTTGCCGTCCGCGGAGAAGAACTTGATCCCGTTGTCCTGATACGGGTTGTGCGATGCGCTGATCACGACGCCGGCCGACAGGCGCAGCGCGCGCGTCAGGTACGCGACGCCCGGCGTCGGCATCGGGCCGGCCAGCATCACGTCAACGCCGGCCGCCGAGAAACCGGCCTCGAGCGCGGCCTCGAGCATGTAGCCCGACACGCGCGTATCCTTGCCGATCAGCACCGTCGGACGCGCACCCGCCGCGACGTCGGCCGTGCCGGCCAGTACCTTGCCGGCTGCATAGCCGAGACGCAACACGAAATCAGGCGTGATGGGCGCCTCGCCCACCGTGCCGCGAATGCCGTCCGTGCCGAAATATCGACGTCCCATGGCGAACCTTCCTCCTTCGTCTTTCTGACTTCTGACTTATCGTTGCCGCGCGGCTTCGCGCACGGCGTTCCAGACCTTCAGCGCATCGACCGTCGCCGCGACGTCGTGCACGCGCACGATCGCGGCGCCGCGCCCGACCGCGCACACCGCGGCCGCCACACTCGCCGCGACGCGTTCCGTCGGCGGCTTGCCGCCGATCACCGCGCCGAGCATCGACTTGCGCGACATGCCCGCGAGAATCGGATACGCGCGCCCGTCGGGCCGCGCGGGCGCCGTGTCCGGCAACGCGGCCAGCAGCGCGTAGTTGTCGTCGACCACCGCCTTGCCGAAGCCGAAGCCCGGATCGACGCAGATCCGTTCCGGCGCGACGCCCGCATCGCGCAGCGCCTGTGCGCGCGCGGCGAGAAAGTCGCGCACGTCGGTCACGACGTCGCCGTAGTCGGGCTCGCCGACCTGCATCGTCTGCGGCTCGCCGAGCATGTGCATCACGCACAGCCCGCTGTTGCCGTCGCGCACCGCGTCGATCGCGCCCGGCTGGCGGAACCCCCAGATGTCGTTGATCAGGTCCGCGCCGGCAGCGAGCGCCGCGCGCATCACGGCCGGCTTGTAGGTGTCGACCGACAGCGGCACGTTCAGCGGCCGCAGCGCTTCGACGAGCGGGATCACGCGCGCGAGTTCCTCGTCGAGCAGCACGGGCGGCGCGCCGGGACGCGTCGACTCGCCGCCGATGTCGATCAGGTCGACGCCTTCGGCGATCATCCGCTCGGCCTGGCGCAGCGCATCGTCGCGCGCGAGGAAGCGGCCGCCGTCGGAGAACGAATCGGGGGTGGCGTTGAGAATGCCCATCACGAGCGGGCGTTCGAACGTCAGCAAGAAACGGCCGCACTGGAGCGGCGCGGGAATGGATGCTGAAACTGCGGAATCGGGCACGGGCGGGAGGTGTTGATGAATGCAAAACGGGCCGGTGTGAAGCCACACCAGCCCGTGAACGGTGCTACAGCGGAGGTCAGGCCGGCGAAGCAGGCGCCGGCGCGTTGCCAGGCTTCACTTCGGCGGCGGTGCCACCGCCCGACGAATCGCCGCCGACAGCCGGCGAGCTCTTCGGCGAGCGCGGCGGACGCCCTTCCATGATGTCGTTGATCTGATCGGCGTCGATCGTCTCCCACTCCATCAGCGCGGCCGTCATTGCCTCGACCTTGTCGCGGTTCTCTTCGAGGAGGCGGCGCGCAAGGCCGTACTGTTCGTCGAGCACGCGGCGGATTTCGCCGTCGACCTTCTGCTGCGTCGCTTCCGAGATCGTGCGCGTGAAGCCGCGGCCGAACGGGCCGTTGTCGCTCTCGTCGTCGACGTAGACCATCGGTCCGAGCGCATCGGTCATGCCGAAACGGGCCACCATCGCGCGCGCCGTCTGCGTCGCCTTGTTGAAGTCGTCCGACGCGCCGGTGCTGATCAGGTTCAGGAACAGTTCCTCGGCCACGCGGCCGCCGAACAGGATCGCCAGGCGGTCGAGCAGGTAATCCTTCGAGTACGTCTCGTTGTCATGCTCCGGCAGCTGCCACGTGACACCCAGCGCGCGACCGCGCGGGATGATCGTGACCTTGTGCACCGGGTCGGCCTTCGGCAACAGCTTCGCGATCACCGCGTGGCCCGACTCGTGGTAAGCCGTCGCACGCTTCGCTTCCTCGCGAATCACCGCCGACTTGCGCTCCGGACCCATGAAGATCTTGTCCTTCGCGTCCTCGAAATCCTGCATCTCGACGATGCGCTTGCCGCGGCGGGCGGCGAACAGCGCCGCTTCGTTCACGAGGTTCGCGAGATCGGCGCCCGAGAAGCCCGGCGTGCCGCGTGCGATGACCGCTGCGTCGACGTCGTTCGCGATCGGCACCTTGCGCAGGTGCACGCGCATGATCTGCTCGCGGCCGCGGATGTCCGGCAGGCCGACATAGACCTGGCGGTCGAAACGGCCCGGACGCAGCAGCGCCTTGTCGAGCACGTCGGAACGGTTGGTCGCGGCGATCACGATCACGCCCGAATTCGCTTCGAAGCCGTCCATCTCGACCAGCATCTGGTTCAGCGTCTGCTCGCGCTCGTCGTTGCCGCCGCCCATGCCGGCGCCGCGATGGCGGCCGACCGCGTCGATTTCGTCGATGAACACGATGCACGGCGCGTGCTTCTTCGCCTGTTCGAACATATCGCGCACACGGGCCGCGCCAACGCCGACGAACATTTCAACGAAGTCGGAACCCGAGATGCTGAAGAACGGCACCTTCGCTTCACCGGCGATCGCGCGGGCGAGCAGCGTCTTGCCGGTACCCGGAGGGCCGACGAGCAGCACGCCGCGCGGAATGCGACCGCCCAGCTTCTGGAATTTCTGCGGATCGCGCAGGAAGTCGACGAGCTCGGACACTTCTTCCTTCGCTTCGTCACAGCCCGCGACGTCGGAGAAGTTCACCGCGTTGTTGTTCTCGTCGATCAGCCGCGCGCGCGATTTCCCGAACGAGAATGCACCGCCTTTGCCGCCCCCCTGCATCTGCCTCATCATGTAGAACCAGAACACGATGATCAGGATCGTCGGCCCGAGGTAGTACAGCGCGGACATCAGCGCGTTCGGCTCGTCGTCGGCCTTGCCGCTGACCTGCACGCCGTACTTCATCAGATCGCCGACCATCCAGATGTCGCCGGGCGACACGATCTGGTATTTCTGGCCATCAGCCGGAGTGACGGTGAGGTTGCGCCCCTGAACGATGACGTTCTTGACCTTGCCGCTCTTGGCGTCGTCCATGAACTGCGAATAGGACACGCCTTCCTGGACGCGGGGCTTGTCGAACTGCTTGAACACCGTAAACAGCACCAGTGCAATCACCAGCCACACTGCTGCCTTCGAAAACATATTGTTGTTCAAAGCACCACTCCTTCACTCGTAGACGAGCGCCTACATTTTCCTTGCGGCGCCCCTCGATCATTCTAATCCAGTCCGACCACCCCCGCCATAAGCATTGACAACCGCCGCGATAGCGCTTCGCTTGTCTGGCAAGGGCCGGAGCCCGTTTGCGGCACCCCGCTCCGCGTCAACGCGGATGCTTCAGATGCCGACCCAAAATGAACGTTTCGGACGATTTGTCGCGGGACGCCTTCGGCTTGCGCGGCGCGACGGTCTTAAACTGCTGTTTGAACTTTTCGACGATCTGGCTGTAGCCGCTGCCGTGAAAACATTTCACGAGCAGCGCACCGTCCGGCTTCAGATGGTTCTGCGCGAATTCGAGCGCCAGATCGCACAGATGCTCGATGCGCGCCGCGTCCGCCGAGGCCACGCCGGAGAGGTTGGGGGCCATGTCGGAAATAACAAGGTCCACCGCGCGACCTTCGAGCACTTCCTCGAGCCGGTGGAGGACGTCGTCCTCGCGGAAGTCGCCCTGCAGGAAGTGGACGTCGGCGATCGGCTCCATCGGCAGGATGTCGAGCGCCACGATCGTGCCGTCGATGCCGCCTTCGCGCTCCGCGTCACGCTTCTTGCCCTGCGCGAGCTTGTTGCGGGCATACTGGCTCCAGCTGCCCGGCGTCGCGCCGAGGTCGACGATCACCTGGCCCGGACGGATCAGCTTGTCCTGCTCGTCGATTTCCTTCAGTTTGTACGCGGCACGCGCGCGATAGCCCTCCCGCTGCGCCATTTTGACGTACGGGTCGTTGATGTGGTCGTGCAGCCAGTGCTGGTTAAAGCGGTTTTTTGCCATTCGAGAGAGAGATTGCTGCTATTTGCTTCGTGAAGCCGTGCTTTTGGCGGATAATACGCGTCTTCTTCGCGCGGCTGCGGCCCCTTCCGGGGCCCAAGCCGCGATTTTACGTGGTTTCGGCGCGCGGCTGATGCGGTAACTTCCCGCGATTCGCTTCTGACGCAGCGCGCCCCTATTTTGATTTCGACATTTCCATGCCCGCCCTTTCGCTTTCCCCCGCCGAGCGCTCCGCGCTGCGCTCCCAGGCCCATGCGCTCAAGCCCGTCGTGCTGATCGGCGCCGAAGGGCTCACCGACGCCGTGCTGAAGGAAATCAAGGTGCACCTCGCCGCGCACCAACTGATCAAGATCCGTGTGTTCGGTGACGAGCGCGACGAACGCGTCGCCATTTACGACGAGATCTGCGACCGCCTGAGCGCGGCGCCGATCCAGCACATCGGCAAGCTGCTGGTGATCTGGAAGCCCGAGGCTGCCGTGGCGGCCCCGTCCCGCGGCCGTCGTGCCGGTGAGCTGCCGAGCGCGGCCGAATCCGTCGACGACAAGAAAGGCCGTGCACCGCGCACCGTCAAGGTGATCAAGGTATCGCCGAACGCGAGCCCCGTGCGTCGCCCGAAACCGACCAAGGTCGTCGTGCGCGGCAACGAGCGCGTGACGGCGGGCGGCACGGTGAAGCGTGCGAAAAAGCGTCAGGCCAGCACGAAGCGGCCGCACCAGGGCAAGTAATCCTGCCGCGCGGCACGGGGCATCCCGTGCCGCCCTGCCCGTTCGGCGCCCAGGCCGTTCAGGCGTCTTGCGCCGGCAGACGCCAGATCAGCATCAGCCCCAGCACGCTCTCGACGAGATAGAACAGGCTCGAGACGCCGTGCAGCATCCCGAAGCGGCTCGCATACGGCGAGTTCGCGATATCTGTGCCCACCTCCATCGCGGCCACCCGCAGCGCGTTCATGAACGGCTGCAGCGCAAAATACCCCACCAGCACGCACGCGACCATCGCCGCGACAATCCAGCGCACGCGACGGTAATCGCCGCTGCCGCGCCGTACCTGCTGGTTCGACAGCGCGAGCAGCAACACGCCGCATACGACACCGAGGATCGCCTCGATGCGAAACAGCTGGGCGGCGACCGAGCCGGCCGTCATCCGCTCCAGCGTCTTGAACAGCACGGGCGCGACCGCATACCCGATCGTCAGCAGGCTGCCGACCCACACGGCCGACAGCAGACGGAACACGCGATGCGGCATCACGTCGCCCCGCTTCAGATGTAGCTGACCGAAATGATTTCGTACTCGCGCACGCCGCTCGGCGCCTGCACGGCCGCGACGTCGCCTTCGGACTTGCCGATCAGCGCGCGTGCGATCGGCGAGCTGACCGAGATCAGGCCATGATCGATATCGGCTTCGTCGTCGCCGACGATCTGGTACTTGACGGTGTCACCGGACTCGAGATCCTCGAGTTCGACCGTCGATGCGAAGACCACGCGGCCTTCGGCGTCGAGCACCGTGGGATCGATGATCTGCGCGGCTGACAGCTTCGATTCGAGTTCCGCGATGCGACCCTCGATGAAGCCCTGCTTTTCCTTCGCGGCATCGTATTCGGCGTTTTCGGACAGATCGCCCTGTGCGCGGGCCTCCGCGATCGCGTTGATCACGGCCGGCCGCTCGACGGACTTGAGGCGCTGCAATTCATCGCGCAGGAGTTCCGCGCCACGCTTTGTCAACGGAATGGTGCTCATAAACGGCTCAATCGCTAAAAACGGCTATAAAAAAAATCACCGCGATTAAGCGCATTTCCGGCGAACCGGAAACACCGCTTAATCGCGGCACGTGATGCTTCGACAGGTAACTGACCGCTTAGTTTAGGCGAGCGTGAAGACCTTGTAAATCATAGACTTCCAGATCCTTCAGGTAGCGCAAGCCTTCGACGGCCGCGCGCGCGCCCGACATCGTCGTGTAGTACGTGACCTTGTGCGCCTGCGCGCTCATGCGGATCGAACGCGAGTCGGCGATCGCCTGACGCGTCTCGTCGACCGTCGTGAACACGAGTGCGATCTCGCCGTTCTTGATCATGTCGACGATGTGCGGACGGCCGTCCTTCACCTTGTTCACGACCTTCACCGGCACGCCGGCCGCTTCGATCGCGGCTGCCGTGCCCTTGGTCGCGACGATCGGGTAGCCGAGGTCGTGCAGCATGCGCGCGACTTCGACCGCCTTCGGTTTATCCGCATCCATCACGGTCAGCAGCACCGTGCCCGACTCCGGCAGGCGCGAACCGGCCGCGAGCTGCGACTTGAACAGCGCTTCGCCGAACGTCTGGCCGACGCCCATCACTTCGCCGGTCGAACGCATTTCCGGCCCGAGGACCGGATCGACGGTCGGGAACTTGACGAACGGGAACACCGCTTCCTTCACGCTGAAGTACGGCGGCTCGACTTCCTTCGTCACGCCCTGCTGCGCAAGCTTCTGGCCGACCATCGCGCGCGCCGCGATCTTCGCGAGCGGCAGGCTGGTCGCCTTCGACACGTACGGCACCGTGCGCGATGCGCGCGGGTTCACTTCGAGCACGTAGATGATGTCCTGCTTCGAACCGTCCGCCTGCGGCACCTGCTGGATCGCGAACTGCACGTTCATCAGGCCGACCACGTTCAGCGCCTTCGCCATCGCGCCCGTCTGGCGCTTCAGCTCGGCAACGGTTTCCTTCGACAGCGAGTACGGCGGCAGCGAGCATGCCGAGTCGCCCGAGTGGACGCCCGCCTGCTCGATGTGCTCCATCACGCCGCCGATGAACACCGACTCACCGTCGCAGATGCAGTCGACGTCGCATTCGATCGCGTCGTTCAGGAAGCGGTCGAGCAGCACCGGCGAATCGTTCGACACCTTCACGGCCTCGCGCATGTAGCGCTCGAGGTCGCGCGGCTCGTGGACGATTTCCATCGCGCGGCCGCCCAGCACGTACGACGGGCGCACGACGAGCGGATAGCCGATTTCGGCCGCCAGCGCGAGCGCTTCGTCTTCGGCGCGCGCGGTGCGGTTCGGCGGCTGGCGCAGGCCGAGGTCCTGCAGCAGCTTCTGGAAGCGTTCGCGGTCTTCGGCTGCATCGATCATGTCCGGCGACGTGCCGACGATCGGCACGCCGTGCGCCTCGAGATCGAGCGCGAGCTTCAGCGGCGTCTGGCCGCCGTACTGGACGATCACGCCGACCGGCTTTTCCTTGTCGACGATCTCGAGCACGTCTTCCAGCGTCAGCGGCTCGAAGTACAGGCGGTCGGACGTGTCATAGTCGGTCGACACCGTTTCCGGGTTGCAGTTGACCATGATCGTTTCGTAGCCGTCCTCGCGCATCGCGAGGGCCGCGTGCACGCAGCAGTAGTCGAACTCGATGCCCTGGCCGATCCGGTTCGGGCCGCCGCCCAGCACCATGATCTTCTTGTTGGTGGTCGGCTGCGCCTCGCACTCTTCCTCGTAGGTCGAGTACATGTAGGCCGTCTTGGTCGCGAACTCGGCCGCGCAGGTGTCGACACGCTTGTAGACCGGGCGCACGTTCAGTTCGATGCGGCGGCGGCGGACGTCTTCCGGCGTCGCGCCGAGCAGCTTCGCGAGGCGACGGTCGGAGAAACCGCTCTGCTTCAGGTAGCGCAGCTCGTCGAACGTCAGCGACGCGAGCGTGCGGCCCGACAGCGCCTTCTCCTTCAGGATGATCTGCTCGATCTGCTCGAGGAACCACGGGTCGATCGCGGTTTCCGCGAAGATTTCCTCGGCCGTCATGCCGATGCGGAACGCATCGCCGACGTACCAGATGCGGTCCGGGCCCGGCTCGTGGATCTCGATCGCGATCTCGTCGCGGTCGGTCGACTTCTCGTCGAGACCGTCGACGCCGACTTCGAGGCCGCGCAGCGCCTTCTGGAACGACTCCTGGAACGTGCGGCCGATCGCCATCACTTCGCCGACCGACTTCATCTGCGTGGTCAGGCGCGAGTCGGCTTCACGGAACTTCTCGAACGCGAAACGCGGGATCTTCGTGACGACGTAGTCGATCGTCGGCTCGAACGATGCCGGCGTCTGGCCGCCGGTGATTTCGTTCTTGAGCTCGTCGAGCGTGTAGCCGACCGCCAGCTTCGCCGCGACCTTCGCGATCGGGAAGCCGGTCGCCTTCGATGCGAGCGCCGACGAACGCGACACGCGCGGGTTCATCTCGATGACGACCATGCGGCCGTCCTTCGGGTTGATCGAGAACTGCACGTTCGAGCCACCCGTGTCGACGCCGATCTCGCGCAGCACCGCGAGCGATGCGTTACGCAGGATCTGGTATTCCTTGTCGGTGAGCGTCTGCGCCGGCGCGACCGTGATCGAGTCGCCGGTATGCACGCCCATCGGGTCGAGGTTTTCGATCGAGCACACGATGATGCAGTTGTCGGCGCGGTCGCGCACCACTTCCATCTCGTATTCCTTCCAGCCGAGCAGCGACTCTTCGATCAGCAGCTCGCGCGTCGGCGACAGGTCGAGGCCGCGCCTGCAGATCTCTTCGAACTCTTCGCGGTTGTACGCGATGCCGCCGCCCGAGCCGCCGAGCGTGAACGACGGACGGATCACGACCGGGTAGCCGCTGCCGCCGGTGAGCGCCATGATCTCGGCGTGCACCTGGGTCGCTTCTTCCATCGAGTGCGCGACACCCGATTTCGCGGAACCGAGACCGATCTTGGTCATCGCGTCCTTGAACTTCTGGCGGTCTTCCGCCTTGTCGATCGCTTCCGGCGACGCGCCGATCAGCTCGACGCCGAACTTCTCGAGCACGCCGTGGTGGTGCAGATCGAGCGCGCAGTTCAGCGCGGTCTGGCCGCCCATCGTCGGCAGGATCGCGTCCGGACGCTCCTTCTCGATGATGCGCGCGACGACTTCCCACGTGATCGGCTCGATGTACGTGACGTCGGCCGTGTTCGGGTCGGTCATGATCGTCGCCGGGTTGCTGTTCACGAGGACGACCTTGTAGCCCTCTTCACGCAGCGCCTTGCAAGCCTGCGCGCCCGAATAGTCGAACTCGCAAGCCTGGCCGATGATGATCGGGCCGGCGCCGATGATGAGGATGCTTTTGATGTCTGTGCGTTTTGGCATGGCTTGTGAATTCAGTAAGTAATCTTTGTCGTGGCGTTGTCGTCGGTCGGCAGGCCGCGCTCAGCTCATGGTAGCGAGCGCGAGCTTCACCGAGAAACCGATGAACAGGCCGCCCACGCTGCTCGCCGCGCCCGCCGCGAGCTTGCGGCGGCGGCGGAAATGCTCGGCGAGTCGTGCGCCCGCGAAGATCAGCGTGCTCAGGTACAGGAAGCTCGCGCATTGCGCGATCGCCCCGAGCACGACGAACGACAGTGCGGGATGCGGGAATGCCGGGTCGACGAACTGGATGAAGAACGAGATGAAGAACAGGATCGCCTTCGGATTCAGGAGGCTCACGATCAGCGCCTTGCGGAACGGCTGCTCGCCGTCGACCGCACGCGGCGCTTCGGCCGGCGCATCGGCGCGCGCACGCAGCTTCCGCCACGCGCTGCGCAGCATCCCGGTGCCGATGTACAGCAGGTACGCGGCACCGCCGTACTTGACGACGGAGAACAGCAGCGGGTTCGCCTTCAGCAGCGACGCGACGCCCGCGGCGGACAGCACCATCAGCACCGTGTCGCCGAGGAACACGCCGCACGCCGCGCGATAGCCGGCCTTCACGCCGCGCTGCGCCGCGAGCGACAGCACGTACATCGAGTTCGGCCCCGGCAGCAGGATGATGAAGATCACGCCGAACACGTAAGTCCAGATATCCGTGATGCCGAGTGCGTGGCCGAACATGATGCGAATCTCCCGTTCTTCGGTTGCGTCAGTTGCGTCAGGCGTTGCGCTGCTTCGCCGCGTCCATCAGTGCGGTGAAACGGTCGAACAGATAACCGATGTCGTGCGGGCCGGGCGACGCTTCCGGGTGGCCCTGGAAGCAGAACGCCGGCTTGTCGGTCAGCTCGAAGCCCTGCAGCGTGCCGTCGAACAGCGACACGTGCGTCACACGCGCGTTGGCCGGCAGCGAATCCGCGTCGACCGCGAAGCCGTGGTTCTGCGACGTGATCACCACGCGGCCGTCGCCGAGATCCTTCACCGGGTGGTTCGCGCCGTGGTGGCCCGTCTTCATCTTCAGCGTCTTCGCACCGACCGCGAGGCCCATGATCTGGTGGCCGAGGCAAATGCCGAAGGTCGGCACGCCGCGCTCGATGAATTCCTTGGCCGCCGCGATCGCGTAGTCGCACGGCTCCGGGTCGCCGGGGCCGTTCGACAGGAAGATGCCGTCCGGATTCAGCGCGAGCGCGTCGGCCGCGCTCGCCTCGGCCGGCAGCACCGTCACGTGGCAGCCGCGCTCCGCGAGCATGCGCAGGATGTTGTACTTGACGCCGAAGTCATACGCGACGACGCGGTACTTCGGCGCTTCCTGCATGCCGTAGCCGCTGCCGAGGCGCCATTCGGTCTGCTTCCACTCGAACGGCTTCGTGGTCGACACGACCTTCGCGAGATCCATGCCCGCGAGGCCCGGGAACGAGCGCGCGAGTTCGATCGCCTTCGCCTCGTCGTCCGAACCGGCCAGGATGCAGCCGCTCTGCGCACCCTTGTCGCGCAGGATACGGGTCAGCTTGCGGGTATCGATGCCGGCGATCGCGACGACGCCTTCGTCGCGCAGGTAATCGCCGAGCGTGCGGTCCATGCGGAAGTTCGATGCGAGCGTCGGCAGATCACGGATGATCAGGCCGGCGGCATGGACTTTCGTGGCTTCGACGTCTTCGGCGTTGACGCCGACGTTGCCGATATGCGGGTAGGTGAGCGTGACGATCTGACGCGCGTAGCTCGGATCTGTCAGGATTTCCTGATAGCCGGTAATCGCGGTGTTGAACACGACTTCACCGATCGTGTGGCCTTCGGCCCCGATCGAATAACCACGAAAGACCGTGCCGTCGGCGAGTGCAAGCAAGGCGGGAGAAAAAGACGGCAACACGGGAGGCTCCTTGGGGAACACCCTGCTGCCGACCTGTTTACCCTGCCGCGCGAGCGCCGCGCTGCGTAGGCGCGCGGAGTCGCTAGCTGGACGCGACCTGCGTTGTCGAGACGCGAACCCGGCGCGTGGCGCACGAGGCTTCGCGGCATCGCCCGACAGGCGGCGTGCGGCGGATGAACGGGATGAGTGAGGTAGGCGCTAGGGTGCGAGGTTGATCAGCACAAACTTTCAAATTATAGCCCGAAAATGGCCTTATCTTCAATCGATATGACCGTCCGATCGCGCATGCGGCGCGCGTGATGCCGCGGCATCGCACGCGGCATTCCTTGCTGCGGCCCCGTTTCCGCGGCCGCCCTACCCGTCAGCGTACCGCCGGATCAACGTGCTTGCCAGCGCCGCGCGCGGGCCACACGGACCAGACCGCGCTCGCGAGCTGCAGCGCGAGCAGCACACTCCACGCGGTCACGTGCGCGTCGACCGGGTAGTGGCCGCCGACGGCCGGCCAGTGCGACAGCACGGCACCGATGCCGATCTGGAACGCAAAGATCAGCACGAAGATCACGAGCGTCAGCGTCGTATTCGCGCGGCCGATCAGATGCGCCGGGAAGTGACCGGCCAGTACCGCATAGGTCAGGATCCCGACGCCGCCGAACATCCCGTAGGCCGCCCACAACACGGCCGGCGGCAGCGGCACGCGCGCGACGATCGCGGCCTGCGTGGCGACGAACAGCGCCATGCCGACGCCGCAAAATGCCTGGACGGACACGCCGCGCCGCTCGAGCACGCGCGCCGCCGCGCCGAAGCCGACGCAGCCGGCCATCATCGCGAAGCCGAGCACCGACACGAGCCGCGCGGCGTGCTGCGCATCGAACCCCGCGACGTCGCGCAAGTAGGGGCCGACCCATAGCGACTGCATCGCGTAGAACACGCCCTGCGTGACGATCGAGAACGACGAGATCTTCCAGAACGCGCGGCTGCCCAGGATGTGCCACGTGCCCTTGAACTGACTGACGAGCCCGCCCTGGTGGCGCGGCCGCTCGGCCTCCGGTGCACCGAAGCCGATCGCGGCCGCGACGACGATCGTCAGACCCGCGAGGCCGCCACAGATCACGCGCCAGCTCGTCACGCCGAGCAGCCAGGTGAGCGGCGAGCCGACCGCGACGCCACCCAGGCCGCCGACGGCCATCACGAGGCCGTTGACGAGCGGCAGCCGGCCGACCGGAAAATGCTGGGCGAGCGCCTTGAATGCCGCACCGAGACACACCGATACCCCGACGCCGATCAGGAGCCGGCCGACCATCATCGTGCCGAGGTCATGCGCGATGCCGAACACGGCGGCGCCGGCCGCCGCGAACACCAGCATCCCGGCCGTCACGCGGCGCGGGCCGAAGTGGTCGAGCAACACGCCGGCCGGAATCTGCGCGCCGGCGAAGCCGAGGAAATAGAGGCTGGTGAGCAGCCCGAGATCGGCGGCCGACAGCCCGAGCTCGTGCGTGACGAACGGCGCGAAGCCGAGATTGACGCCGCGGAACACATACGACACGAAATACCCGACCGCGAACAGCGCGAGCACCCTCACCTGCACCGACGACATCGCTTCTCCTTGTGATCCCGGGCCCCGCGAAGCCGCAGCCCCGCTGCCGCGCACAAACGAAAACGCCGTCACCTCGGTGACGGCGTTGCTACGCGTTTCGTCGGATGATAACGCAATCGCGCGGCCCGGCCGGACCGCCGCGCTGCGATCGCGACCGCGTTACTTCTTCTTGCCCTTGTGCGCAGCGGCCTTCGGCGCCGCCTTCGTCGCGCGGGCCGCCGGCTTCGCGGCACCGTGCTTCGCGCCGCGCGACTTGCCACCGACGGACAGGCTCGCGCGCTCGATATGCGCGCCGGCGGTCGACGTCGCGATCCGTTCCGGACCCGGCTCGGCCGGCACCGCGCGGCCGACCGGCACGTGCAGCACGAGCGCCTGGCCCGGCATCGCGAGATCGCGATGCGTGCGGTTCCATGCCTTCAGCTGCGCGACCGACACGCCGTAGCGGCCGGCGATCGCCGCCATCGACTGCTTGCGGCGCACGCGGATCAGCATCTTGCGCGTGTCGGGGACGTCGGGCTCCATCGCGAGCACGCCGTTTTCCGCGACGTCCGCGCTGATGTCCTCGTCGTCGTCATCGCCGCGCGGCACGACGATCGTCGAGCCCGGCTTCAGGCGCATGCCGGCCGGAATCTTGTTGACCGACATCAGCGTATCGGCGTCCACGCCGATCTTCTCGGCGATCGCGGCCGGGCGCGCGCGCTCGCTGACCGTATAGGTGGTCCACGTCGACAACTGGCCGTTGTAGGCCTTCAGGTTCTTCTCGAACGCCGCCGCGTTGTCGAACGGCAGCAGGATCTGCGGCTCGGTCGCGCCGAGGATCACCGGCTTCGAGAACGACGGGTTCAGCGAGCGGAACTCGTCGAGCGAAAGGTTCGCGAGCTTCGCGGCCACCGCCACGTCGATGTCGCGCGACGTCGTGACCGTCACGAAGTACGGGTGGTTCGGGATGTCCGGCAGCGCCAGGCCGAACTGCTGCGGATTCGCGATGATGTTCTTCACCGCCTGCAGCTTCGGCACATAGTTGCGCGTCTCGTTCGGCATCCGCAGGCTCTGGTAGTCGGTCGGCAGGCCGGCCGCCTGGTTGCGCGCAATCGCGCGCTGCACGTTGCCCTCGCCCCAGTTGTACGCGGCCAGCGCCAGATACCAGTCGCCGAACATGTCATGCAGGCGCGACAGGTAGTCGAGCGCGGCGCTCGTCGACGCGAGCACGTCGCGGCGCTCGTCCTGCCACATGTTGCGCTTCAGGTTGTACGTGCGGCCCGTGCCCGGCATGAACTGCCACATGCCGGCCGCCTTCGCGACCGACAGCGCCTGCGGGTTGTACGCGGATTCGATGAACGGCAGCAGCGCGAGCTCGGTGGGCATGTGGCGCGCCTCGAGTTCCTCGACGATGTGATACAGGTACTTCTGCGAGCGCTCGGTCATGCGCTGCACGTAATCGGGACGTTGTGTGTACCAGGTCGTCTGCATGTCGACGAGGTCGCTCTGCAGGTCGGGCATCTGGAAGCCGCGACGGATGCGCCCCCAGAGATCGGAGTCTGCACTGGTCAGGTCGCCGACGGATTGCTTGTCGACGTCGACAGTTTCTTTGGCGGTGGCTGATTTACGGAGGTAGTTGGACGTCGCCTGCGAATCGGCGGCGTTGTTGGCGACAGGCGCCTGGCTCGCACAAGCGGCGAGCAGCAGGACCACCATCGCACTCAATATAAGTCGCATGAAAATCTCGGCTTCCGACGGCTGGAAATTGCTGGCGATACTACGGAAGTGCGTGCTTCACGTCAATAAAAACACCGAAAACTCAGTGAAATCCTACATTTGGAGCAATTTTTACAGATGCCACCTGAGGTTTGGAGTCCTCCGGAAATCGTCATCGGAACCGGTTTTTCCATTCGCGCATCAGCGCGAATGCCGCCAGACGATCCGGCACCGTTTCGTGCAGCTCCGCCTCGAGCGTCGCATGGATGGCCGAGCTGTCCGCCCGCATGAACGGGTTGACGGCGCGTTCGTGCGCGATCGTGGTGGGCAGCGTCGGCACGCCGCGTGCGCGCAGCGCCTGCGCGTCGTCGCGCCAGGCGGCGAGCGCCGCATTGCCCGGTTCGCACGCGAGCGCGAAGCGGATGTTCGACAGCGTGTATTCATGTGCGCAATGCACGCGGGTGTCGCCGGGCAGCGCCGCGAGCGCGTCGAGCGACGCGAGCATCTGCGCGGGCGTGCCTTCGAACAGGCGACCGCAGCCGCACGAGAACAACGTGTCGCCGCAGAATACGTGAGGGGTGGCGGTGCCCCGCCCGGCTGCCTGGAAATAGGCGATGTGGCCGCGCGTATGACCCGGCACGTCGAGCACGTCGAACGTGAGCGCCGGTGCGTCGAGCGTCACGCGATCGCCGCCCGCGAGCGGCCGCGTGACCACGCCGATCGCCTCGGCCGCCGGGCCGTAAACAACGAGCGGCACATCGTCCGGTTGGCCATCTCGCAGCGCCGCGACACCGCCGACGTGGTCGGCGTGATGGTGCGTGAGTAAAATAGCGGTCAACCGCCAGCCGCGTTCGGCAAGAACACGGCGTACCGGCGCGGCTTCACCCGGGTCGACGGCGATCGCATCGCGGCCGTCCGAGACGAGCCAGATATAGTTGTCTTCGAATGCCGGCACCGGCACGTATTCCAGCTCGTTCATGGGCGCGCAATCATCGTTATGTCCGATCCACAAATTATAGACTGGCCCGCCTGGACCGACTCGCCGCCCGGCCGCTACGTGCTGGGCTGGGAGCAGGCACAGCTCGACCGGATCGTGTCCGACGTATTCGGGTTTCACGCGCTGCAGCTCGGCCTGCCGCAGCTCGACGCGCTGCGCGAGAACCGCATGCCGTATCGCGGCCTCGTGCTCGATCCGGCGAGCGGCGCGAGCGCGCCCTACCAGTATCCGTGGGCGCGCGAGGCGCGCGCGCCCGAACATGCGCCGGCCGATCGCAGCACGACATGGTGCGACCTGCTCGACCTGCCGTTCGAGTCGCAGAGCGTCGACCTGATCGTGATGCCGCACACGCTCGAATTCACGTCCGACCCTCACCGCCTGCTGCGCGAGGCCGAACGCGTGCTGATGCCGGAAGGCCAGCTCGTGATCACCGGCTTCAATTCGCTGAGCCTGTGGGGGATGCGGCAGTCGTTCGGGCGCATGGCGAACCGCCCGTTCGTGCCGGCCGCGCGCGACCAGATCGCGTTCATCCGGCTCAAGGACTGGATCAAGCTGCTCGGCTTCGATCTCGAGCGCGGCCGCTTCGGCTGCTACCGGCCGCCGCTCGTCACCGACAAATGGCTTGCCCGCTACGGCTTCATGGAGGCCGCCGGCGACCGCTGGTGGCCGATCTTCGGCGCCGTCTACATGGTCACGGCCGTCAAGCGCGTGCGCGGCATGCGCCTCGTCGGCCCGATCAAGATGAAGAAGCCCGTGCTCGCGCCGGGCCTGACGCCGGCGGCCACCCCGACCACCCATCAAGAACACTCATGACCACCGACACCATCGACATCTATACCGACGGCGCCTGCAAGGGCAACCCCGGCCCCGGCGGCTGGGGCGCACTGCTGCGCTACGGCGACCGCGAAAAGGAGCTGTTCGGCGGCGAGCCCAACACGACCAACAACCGCATGGAACTGATGGGCGTGATCGCCGCGCTCGAGGCGCTGAAGCGGCCGTGCCGCGTGATCGTCCATACCGACTCGCAATACGTGCAGAAAGGCATCAGCGAGTGGATCCACGGCTGGAAGAAGAAAGGCTGGATCACCGCATCGAAAACCCCGGTGAAGAACGCCGACCTGTGGAAGCGGCTCGACGCGCTCGTCGCGCAGCACGAGGTCGAGTGGCGCTGGGTGAAGGGCCACGCGGGCCATCCCGAAAACGAACGCGCGGACGCGCTCGCGAATCGCGGCGTCGAATCGCTTCCGGCCTGAACGCCGGCCGCCCTCCTGTCTTTCCCGATTTATCCGACATGCGCCAGATCATTCTCGATACCGAAACCACCGGCCTGAACCCCCGCACGGGCGACCGCCTGATCGAAATCGGCTGCGTCGAGCTGCTGAACCGGCGGCTCACCGGCAACAACCTGCACATCTACGTGAACCCCGAGCGCGACAGCGATCCGGGCGCACTGGCCGTGCACGGCCTCACGACCGAATTCCTGAGCGACAAGCCGAAGTTCGCGGAAGTCGTCGACCAGATCCGCGACTTCGTGAAGGACGCCGAGCTGATCATCCACAACGCGCCGTTCGACCTCGGGTTCCTCGACGCCGAGTTCGCAAGGCTCGACCTGCCGCCGTTCACCGAGCATTGCGGCGGCGTGATCGACACGCTCGTGCAGGCCAAGCAGATGTTCCCCGGCAAGCGCAACTCGCTCGACGCGCTGTGCGACCGGTTCGGCATCAGTAACGCGCACCGCACGCTGCACGGCGCACTGCTCGACTCGGAGCTGCTCGCCGAGGTCTATCTCGCGATGACGCGCGGCCAGGACAGCCTCGTGATCGACATGCTCGACGACGCAGGCGCCGACGGCGGCGCGGCGAACGGCCAGCGCGTGTCGCTCGCGTCGCTCGACCTGCCGGTGCTCGCGGCGAGCGACGACGAGCTCGCCGCGCACCAGACCCAGCTCGACGAACTCGACAAGTCGGTCAAGGGCACCTGCGTGTGGCGCAAGTCCGCCGACGCGGACACCGCCGAAGCCGCCTGACGCGGCATTTCACACGCCACGCCTGCAGCCGCGCTCGCTTACACGCGCGGCTGCAGCGCGATGACGGCCATCCCGCCGAGCGCGAGCGCCGCGCCCATCACATCCCAGCGGGTCAGCGCGATGCCGTCGACCACCCGCAGCCAGATCAGCGCCACCGCGATATACACGCCGCCGTACGCCGCATACGTGCGCCCCGCCGCGCTCGGGTGCAGCGTCAGCAGCCACGCGAACAATGCGAGCGACAGCGCGGCCGGCACCAGCAGCCACCCGGGCCGCCCGCCCTTCAGCACGAGCCACGGCAGGTAGCAGCCGACGATCTCGGCCAGCGCAGTGACGGCGAACAGCGCCGCAATCCTGATCAATTCGGTCATCCGGTTCCTCGCAGATTCGGCCCCCGCCCGGCGGGCCGCGCGACCCCGCCGCGCGCCGCCGATCATACCGGAGCCGGCCCCGCCGGAACCGCCGCCAGACGAGGGATTCCGGGCAATTTGCACGATCGTCTGTCATCGTGCTATCATGTCGCCTGTTTCAACATTCAATCTCTGTCTATTCGATTTCGGAAGACGTCCATCCGCGCATTGCGGACCGGTGCTTCGACCGAAATTGCATCCACAGGAAAGCCCGCCCGACAGGCCCGCTTTTCTCGTTTCGTTGCCCCTCCGGGGCGCTTGCCGGAACGCCGGACCCCGTCCGCACCGGCATCTGCCGCTCGCATCACGCGGCCCATTCTTCATGAGCGCACCGTCGCGACGGCCCATCGGGCCCGCGTCGAAGCAGTCCCTTACGGCCCCTTGCCGCCTTCTGTGCAGTAAGCGCTTAATGGCCTGCCCCGACGCGTAGCACGCGACATCGCGCTCGCCGGCAAACCGTGTCGGACGGCTCGCCCGTTCCGGCGCAGTCAAAGGAGTGCATGACCTTGACCGCAACACACGTCAGCCCGACCGCTGCTTCTTCCTCCACGTCGTCCGGCGAGGCCCCTCTCGCCGCGGAGGACATTACCGTCGTCGACCAGAGCCTGCTCAAGCGCGCCGTCAGCGCGATGGCCATCGGCAATGCGATGGAATGGTTCGACTTCGGCGTCTACAGCTACATCGCCGTCACGCTCGGCAAGGTGTTCTTCCCGTCCAGCAGCCCGTCCGCCCAGCTGCTCGCGACCTTCGGCACCTTCGCCGCCGCGTTCCTCGTGCGCCCGCTCGGCGGCATGGTGTTCGGCCCGCTCGGCGACCGCATCGGCCGCCAGCGAGTGCTCGCCGCCACGATGATCATGATGGCCGTCGGCACCTTCGCGATCGGCCTGATCCCCGACTACGCGTCGATCGGCATCATGGCGCCCATTCTGCTGCTCGTCGCCCGCCTCGTGCAGGGCTTCTCGACCGGCGGCGAATACGGCGGCGCCGCCACCTTCATCGCCGAGTTCTCGACCGACAAGCGCCGCGGCTTCATGGGCAGCTTCCTCGAGTTCGGCACGCTGATCGGCTATGTGATGGGCGCCGGCGTCGTCGCGCTGCTCACCGCGTCGCTGTCGCAGGAATCGCTGCTGTCGTGGGGCTGGCGTGTGCCGTTCCTGATCGCCGGCCCGCTCGGCCTGATCGGCCTGTACATTCGGATGAAGCTCGAGGAAACGCCGGCGTTCAAGCGCCAGGCCGAAGAACGCGAAGCGCAGGACAAGGCCGTGCCGAAGGCGCGCTTCCGCGAAACGCTGATGCGCAACTGGCGCGCGCTGCTGCTCTGCGTCGGCCTCGTGCTGATCTTCAACGTGACCGACTACATGGTGCTGTCGTACCTGCCGAGCTTCATGTCGTCGACGCTGCACTTCGACGAGTCGCACAGCCTCGTGCTGGTGCTGATCGTGATGGTGCTGATGATGCCGCTGACGCTGGCCGCAGGCCGCCTGTCGGACAGGATCGGCCGCAAGCCCGTGATGCTGGCCGGCTGCGTCGGCCTGCTGGTGCTGTCGATCCCGTCGATGATGCTGATCCATGCGGGCACTACAGCGTCGGTGTTCAGCGGCCTCTTGATCCTCGGCGTGCTGCTGTCGTGCTTCACCGGCGTGATGCCGTCGGCGCTGCCGGCGCTGTTCCCGACCGAGATCCGCTACGGCGCGCTCGCGATCGGCTTCAACGTGTCGGTGTCGCTGTTCGGCGGCACGACGCCGCTCGTCACCGCGTGGCTCGTCGACGCGACCCACAACCTGATGATGCCCGCGTACTACATGATGGGCGCCGCCGTGATCGGCATCGTGTCGGTCGTCGCACTCGCCGAAACCGCGCGCCAGCCGCTCAAGGGTTCGCCGCCGGCCGTCGCGTCGCGCCGCGAGGCACACCAGCTGGTGCGCCAGTTGCGCGAGGACGACGACTCGCAGATCTACAACGTCGTGTCGACCGCGCGTGCCTGAGCGTCGCCCATGAAAAACCCCGGCAAAAGCCGGGGCCCGATCGAATCCGAACCGCCCGACCGGCTTGCCGCCGGCCGGGTTTTTTTATGCGTGCGCTTCGCAGTGGCGGCAGAAGATCAGCGCACGCGAACGCGACACGGCAGCTTGCGCGCCGCGCGCGGCGACAATCAGGCCGACCTGGCCGAGATTGAAATCGCGCTCGACCATCAGCTGCGTCAGCGCGGCAAGCGGCAACACGACGGACGGGTGGTACAGGCTCGATTCGATCAGCGCTCTCATCATCGGCTCCATCAGGCAATGCATATTCGATGGAGTGGATTCTAGGGATCGGCCGCATCCGGATAAACAGCACGAATGCGAAGTCACTTGTTGGCAGCGGTGAACAATCGGCCGCGCCTTGCCGGGCGGGCCCGAGCGGGTGGCAAGCAGCGGCGCGGGAACGCGAACGGATCGACACGAGGGGGTCTCGGAAGCCGCGCCGACGAAAACGGCCGGCCGGGCGTCCGACTACCGCCGGCCGGACCGATGCGCGCGGGATGCTGGCACCGGCCCCCGCGAGGTCTGACGGGTCGACCCGGCCTGCCGAAGCAGCCGGCGCCGGCTTCAGTCGAGCGGCGTCTCGACAAACGCCGGCAGCGCTTCCGCGCGCGCCGAGTGCGCGGCGAGCGCCGGATAACGGGCCGGATCGATTCGTGCGAGCGCCGGGTAATCGGCGGTCATGAACTGCGTGAAGCGCCATGCGACGGCGACGCTCACGTCGGACTGCAGCAGGCGCGCGCCGCCGAGCCAGCCGTTCGCGGCCGCGACGAGCGGTTCGAGTTCGCCATACGCCGCCTCGAGCTGGCTCAGCACGCGCTCGAGCCACGGCGCGTGCTGCTTGTCGGCCGGCCGCAGCGCCTGCTCGTACACGACCTGCACCGTCTTCTCGGCCGCCGCCAGCGCGAAACCGACCGGCACGAGCGCGCGCAACCGCGCATCGGCGGCGTCGGGAAGCAGGCGCCGCTCCGGCGTGACGAGATGGTCGAGGTAGTCGACGATCAGCGACGAATCGATCAGCGTCGCACCGCCGTCGGTCACGAGCGTCGGCGCCTTCACGACCGGGTTGAAGGTCCGGAACCGGTCGAACTGACGGAACACCGAGATCGACTCGTGTTCGAACGGCAGGTCGAGCAGCTTCGCCGAAATGGCGACACGGCGCACGAACGGGGAATCCAGCATGCCGATCAGCTTCATCGCAAACGCTCCGCTTGAGGGAATGGGACCGACGACTGTAGCAGCGCCGTCCGTCGCCGCCTAGCGCCGCGCGTGCTTGATGCGCGTCCCCCGGTCACGTATCGGACACCCGCTGCGCGGCCAGAGTGACCATAATGCAGATTCACGCCCCCTCCGCCCCAAGGTTTGCCATGTGGTATGCCGTCGTCGAGCAGCAGCGGGAATGGATGCGCGCCTGGCGCGCGGCGACGCGTCACGCGTTCGACGTGTGGCCCGTCGCGACGCTGCCGAACGCCGCGTCGTCGTGCTACGACGACCTGTTCGAGCCGCTGTTCGGGCCGGCCGCCGGGCCGCCGCGCTTCGAGATCCGGCGCCCGGCCGTCGACGAGCGGATCGTCGCGCGCACGCCGTTCTGCCAGCTGCGGCGCTTTGCGCGCGGCGATGCGCGGCGCCTGGTGCTGTTGTGCGCACCGCTCGCGGGGCATGCGGCGGTGATGATGCGGGAGACCGTCGAGGCGCTGCTCGCCGACGGCGACGTGTGCGTGACCGACTGGGTCAATGCGCGCGACGTCCCGCTCGCGGCAGGCCGCTTCGGCCTCGACGAGTACGTGGCGACGCTCGACGGCTTCGTCGACGCGCTCACGCAAGACGACCGGCCGCTGCACGTCGTCGCCGTGTGCCAGGCGACCGTTCCCGCGCTCGGCGCCCTCGCGCTGCGCGCCGCGCGCGGCCTTGCGCCGCCCGCAAGCGTCACGCTGATCGGCGGGCCGCTCGACGCGCGCGTCAACCCGAGCACGCTCGGCACCACCGCCGCGTCCCGTTCGCTCGTGTGGTGCCGCCGCCACCTGATCGACATCGTGCCGCCCTGCTTCCCCGGCCGGGGCCGCCACGTGTTCCCGACCTATCTTCAGCAAGGCGAGATCGCGCTGCTGTATCCGCAACGCTTCCTGACGCTGATCGAGGACTACGCGCGCGCCGCGTCGCAGTTCGACCTGACGGCGCTGACGGACGCGCGGCGCGCGCTGCGCGAATACACGGCGCTGCTCGACATGCCGGCCGAATACTTCCTGGATACCGTCGATGTCGTGTTCCAGCGAATGTGCCTCGCGAACGGCACGTGGGACGTCGGCGGCCAGCGCGTCGAGCCGGCCGCGCTGCGCGGCGTCGCGCTGATGACGGTCGAAGGCGCTTGCGACGCCGTCACCGGCGCCGGCCAGACGCACGCGGCACTCGACATGTGCCGCGGCCTCGCGGCCGGCGAGCGTCAGCGTCTCGATATCGACGATTGCGACCACTACGGGCTGTTCACGGGCGCGCGCTGGCGCGGCGACGTCCATCCGGCGCTGCAGCGCGTATTCGCGCAGGCCGAAGCCGATCGCCCGGGATCGCGCCGGCGCCGGATCAGGCGGACGTGATGTCGTCGTCCGGCGCGCGGGCCGCATCGAGCAGCGCACGCACCTCGTCGTCCGTGGTCTGGTCGAAACGCGCGTAGAACTGGCTGATCCCGAAGAACGACAGCGGCTGCAACACCGTCACGAACGCGTCGGCCAGGTCGTCGAACGCATGCCGGGCATCGGCCGGCGCGACGGGAGCGGCGGCCACGATGCGCGCGGGATGGCGCTCGCGCAGCGCCTGCAGCGCGACACGCATCGACGCGCCGGTCGCCACGCCGTCGTCGACGACGATCGTGATGCGGCCGTCGACCGGCAGCGGCGGCCGTGCGCCGCGATACAGCATGTCGCGGCGATGCAGTTCGGCGGTCTCGCGCACGATCACGTCGGCCAGTTGGGCATCGGACACGCCCATCGCGCGGATCGCCGAGTGCTGCAGGTGCATCGCCCCGCCGGTCGCGATCGCGCCGATCGCAAATTCGGGATCGGACGGCATGCTGAGCTTGCGCACGACCAGCACGTCGAGCGGCGCGCGCAGCGCCTGCGCGATCTGGAATGCGACCGGCACGCCGCCGCGCGGCAGCGCGAGCACGACGACGTCGCGACGCCCCGCATAGTCGTGCAGCGCGTGCGCAAGCTGGCGGCCTGCGTCGGCGCGATCGGCAAAACACTCGGTCACGATCGGCTCCCTGCCGTTGCGCCGGATGCGCGACACCCGCGCCGGCGCCTGTCCAACGAGCATGGTTCATCGGGCGCGCCGATGCAAGCGGGGTCAAACCGGCGTGCGCGGCATGCGGATTGCGTCAGCGAAAAGGATGGGAGGCGTTCGCCCGGACGGGCCGCCGTTCGGCGGTCAGAGCCCGCCGGCCTGCCGGTACAGCCGCCAGAATGACTGCGCGTACGACTGCGCGAGTTCCGGCGCGCGCTGGAACACGTTGACCGTTTCCGCGTGCGCGGCCGCATCGTCGGACAGCGTCGTCAGCGCGACGCTGTCGTCGACGATCACGAAGCGCGGCGCGGGATCGCCGTGTCGCGAATCGATCGCGACGTCGATGCCGGCCGATTTCAGATAGCCCGCGCCGCTGTACTTGCCCGCACGCGACGAACGCACCAGCACGACCCGCACTTCGATCCCGCGCGAGCGCGCCTCGCGTAGCGCCGCCGCGACCGCGGGCGGCACATACGCGTAGCCGGCCAGCAGCACGCGGCGCTGCGCCTGCCCGATCAGGTCGACGGTCGCGTCGGCCGCCGCATTGTCATACGAAAAGTACGTGCCGACCGATGCGGCATCGGACGGAATCGGGCTGGCGTGGGCGGTCGCCGCGCAGCAAAGCGCGGCGACGAGGAAGGCGGCTGGTCTCATGGCGGGCGCCATTGTAGCGACGCCAATTCGCGTGACAAGGGCCTGCTGCGGCGCTGCTGCGCCGGCGCAACACCCGGCGCGGACCGACCGGCCGGGAGGCGGGTTTTGAAGCGGATTTGAAGCGGATTTGAAGCGGTTCCGACGCGTGATCCGGCCGCTTGCGTGCCGCCGGTCAGCCGCCCGCGACGCGCGCGAGCCAGCTCGCGATCCCGTCGACGGAACGGAAATCCGCGACGCTGCGCGCCGGCAGCGCCGGATACGCGCCGCCCGCCATCTCGGCCAGTGCGCGGCCCGGGCCGAGTTCGAGAAACGCGGTCGCGCCGGCCTCGACGCACGCGGCCAGGCAGGCCGCCCACTCGACCGGCTCCGCGATCTGGCGCGCGAGCTTGTCGAGCCCCGCGTCGACATCGAGCACCGACGCGCCATCGATCCCCGAAAACAGTCGCGTGCCGGGCAGCGGCCGGCGCACGTTCACGGCGGCCAGCGACGCGCGAAACGCGGGCACCGCCGACGCGAGCCGGCGCGTGTGCGACGCGATCCGCACGCACACGGGCGCGACGCGCAGCGCACCGTCGCGTGCCGCGTCGTCGGCGACCGCGGCGACGTCGGCCTGCCGCCCGGCCACCACGAATGCGTCGCCGGGATTGGCGATCGCGATCGCCGCATCGCGGCCGTCGCACAGTTGCGCGAGCCGCGCACGCGTCAGCCCGCGCACGAACGCCATGCGTTCATCGCCGCCGCTCGCGGCATCCATGGCGCGCGCGCGTGCATCGGCCAGATCCAGCGCGTCGTGCGGATCGATCATCCCCGCGACGCTCCACGACGCGACTTCGCCGACGCTGTACCCCGCGACACAACGACGCCGCGGCCAAACCGCTTCGAGCAACGCGGTCGCCGCGAGCGCCTGCAGCGTGCAGAGGATCTGCGCGGCGCGGTTCTCGCGCAGCGCATCCGGTTCGGCGTGCCGCACCCAGTCGCGCGGATCGTCGCCGAGGAGCCGGCCGGCGTGCGCGAACAGCGCGTCGGCCTGGGGCACCGCGCCGGTCAGCTCGAACATGTCCGCACGCTGCGCGCCTTGCCCCGAACACAGGATCGCCAGCGTCATCGCCCCTCCTCGTCCGCTTCGTCCACCTCGAGCGCATCGACGAACACGCTCATCGCCAGCAGGTCGGCCGCGCCGCCCGGGCTCAGCCGGCGGGCGACGAACGCACGGTGCGCGGCGGCCGCGCGCAATCGCCAGTCGCGAGCGCGGATGCCGCCGCGAGCGACGAATGCGCGTGCCGTGGCCCGCGCGAAATCGAGGCCGGCCTGCCCGCCCCGGTGCAGCAGATTCGTATCGTCGAGCGCGGCGATCAGCGCGAAGCAGGCGTCGACGCGCGCGGACTCCGGATCGTCGGGCACGCTGTGCCGCGCGCGGCGCAGCGCCGGCACCCCGACGCGGTACACGGTCGTGAAGCCATCGGCCGCCTCGCGACGCGCGCCGCCGACGCCGTAGCGGCGGCTCGCGCGCTCGCCGTGACTGTCGGGCAACCGCGGACCGCCGAGGATCTCGGTGCCCCAGCGGTGCGCGACGAACGCGCCGAGCGTCATCGTGCGTGCCGCCGTGCCGGGCACCGTGCGGCGGCCGGCGGCCGCGCACAGCAGCCCGAGCCCGAAGATCGCGCCGCGATGCGTGTTGACGCCGCCGGTCGCCGCGAGCATCGCATGTTCCGCGCGCAGCCCGATCTTGCGCAGCGCGGCCATGTCCGCGTCGCGCGCGCCGGCATCGGCGAGCTCCGCGAAGTACGGCCGCAGCACGGCCGCGCTGCGCGCGAACGTCATGGCGTCCATGTCCGCATGGCTGCCCGTGTCGACGTGACTGACGAGGCCCGGCTTCGGATACGTGTCGATTTCGAGCACGAGGCTCCGCTCGGCGAGTTCGGCGATGCGCTCGGCGTCGGACGGTGCCGTCGCGCGGCAGGCGGCCCAGACACTCATCGCGCGCCTCCGGTGAATGCGTCCGCGGACATCAATTCGACGGCGGTCGCCGTCTTGACCGCGACTTCAGGCAGCCGCGCATGCAGTTCGCGCCAATTCGCGCCCGCGCCGTCGTCGCGCAGCAGTTCGCCGTCGATGCGCATCGGCGCGCGCGCGTCGAGTGCCGCTAGGCCGTCGAGCAGCGCGGCGAGCGATGCGGCGTCCGGCAACGGAAACACGATGTCGAGATCGGAGGATGCGCTCAGGTAGCGCTCGCCGGTCAGCGCCTGCCACGCGAGGCTGCCGAATACGCGACCCTGCACGCCGCAGCGCGCGCCGAGCGCATCGAGCTCACGCAGCATCTCGTGCCATGCGTCGGGTGCGGCAGCGAGCACGTCGGCGAGCGTGGGCAGCGGGCCAACCGACGCGAGCGCGTCGGCCGCGACGTTCAGTGCAATGCGCCGCTTGCCCGCGGAAGGCGGCAGCGGCAAGCCGAGCGGCACGCGCCCCGCATCGGCCTCGTCGGGCGATGCGCGGCGCACGATCAGCGGCCAGCCGTGCGCCGCCCACGCCTGCACGAGCGGATCGGCCGCCAGCGCGGGATCGCGCGCGCATGCCGCGCCCCACCCGGCCGCCGTCAGCGTGACGAGCGTGTGGCGGCGCAGCGGCGTGTCAGCGTGCGGCACGCGCGAGTGCTTCGACGCGCCGCGCGACGTCGGCCGCGACCGGCCGGCCGCGCGCCGCACGACCGTCGCTGCGATCGGCCGGCTTGCCAAGCCATTCGCCGACCTGCGCGTCGAGCGCGCGGGCCGGATCGAGCACGGCGTCGACGGCGCCCATCTTCACGAGGTTGTCGAGCCCCGGCGCGAACACCGGCGTCGAGCGCGCCATCTCCTTCAGCACGTCGATCGGCAGCTTCGTCACGCGCGACATCGACGGCAGGTCCATCACCTCCGGCTCCGCGCCCGGCACCGCGAGCAGCGTGCGCGTCGCGAGCGCGGTCGCGATGAACGCGCCCGCGGCCGTATGGCCGTACAGCAGGCCGATCGTCCGGTGCCCGGCGAGCGCCGCGTGCATCAGGCATTTCGCGAGATGCGACAAGCCTTCGTTCAGGCCGAGCAGTTCGTCGCGCTTGCTCATCCGCTGGCTGTCGCTGTCGACCAGCACGAGAATCGGCGTGTCGCCGCCGCGCTCGATCGTGTCGAGCACGTGCGACGCGAGCGTCACCGCTTCGTCGATGCCGAACGGCAGACGATCCGCGACGCCGATCACGTCGACGCGCGTGCCGGTCAGATCGGCGTGGCCCGTCAGCAGACTACCGGTTCGCGTGATCGAATGGCCTTTCGGGAACAGCGAGTTCAGAACTTCATCGAGCGTCATGCTGCCTCCCGCCGGGCCGCCCCAAGGAGCGTAGCGGGGAATTCGCGGAGCATCGCTCCGCGCCCGCGCAGCCGGCCGGCTTTGCAAAGCCGGCCGTGGACGGCAGGCGCCCCCTCGGGGAGCACCGTGCATGGGACCGGAGTAAGCGCGGAAGCGCTAACTCCGGTCGACAGCGAACGAAGTGAGCGTGGGGGTCGTTTCATTTCTGCTCCTGTAGCTGGTCGGCGAGCTTCGCGAATGCTTCGTCGGGCATGCCGGGGATCGCTTCCGGCGTATCGGCACCGAGCGCACGCCACACGTCGAGCGCATCCCTGCATGCACCGAACCGTTCGACGCGCGCCTCGAGACGCGCCTGCTCCGCGCGCAGCATCGCCGCATCGAACTTCGGCGCACGGCCGATCAGTTCGAGCGCGGCTGCGCGAAACGCGTCGGGCGTGTCGGCCACGTAGCGATCGGCACCGCCGATGAGCCGGCGATGCTTGCCGCCCATCGTGCGCCAGATCAGCGCACGGTCCTTCGCATCGAATTCCTCGACGCCGCGATTGGTCTCGATCACCTCGGGCCCCGACACGCTGATGCGCCCCTGCTCGGACACCGCGAGCGCCGAGCAGCACGCGGCGAGCAGGCCGCCGCCGCCGTAGCAGCCCGCGCGCCCGCCGATCAGCCCGATCACCGGCACGCCGGCCGCGCGCGCCTCGACGAGCGCACGCATGATCTCGGCGATCGCGAGTTCGCCCGCATTCGCTTCCTGCAGCCGCACGCCGCCCGTATCGAACAGGATCAGCACCGGCGTACCGAGTTCGCGCGCCGCACGCAGCAGCCCCGTGAGCTTCGCACCGTGCACTTCGCCGAACGCGCCGCCCATGAAGCGGCCTTCCTGTGCGGCGACGAACACCGGCTTGCCGTCGAGCCGGCCGTGGCCGACCACCATCCCGTCGTCGAACTGCTGCGGCAGGTCGAACAGCGGCAGATGCGGGCTCGTCACGCGTTCGCCCGGCCCGAGAAATTCCGTGAAGCTGCCCGCGTCGAGCAGCCCGTCGACGCGCTGGCGCGCCGACGCTTCGTACCAGCTCGCGCCGTTCGCGACGAACGCGGGTGCGTCGTGGATCACGTCGGTCATCATGCGTCCCCCTCGATCGTGCGCACGGCCTGCGCGAGCCGCAGCGACACCATGTCGGGCCGCGCGCCGCCGTCGTTGATCGACAGCTTCAGGCCGCCCGGCGCGCGCCGTTCGACGAAGTCCGACACGACGGCCTGCCACACCGCGCCGAAACCGACCGCCGCGGTGCGGATGTCGATCTCGCATTCGTTGCCCGGCAGCACGCGCTCGACGAGCACCTCGAGATTGCCGGACGCGACCACGCCGACGAGCGCCGTGGCCCGTTCGCCCTGCGCGCGTGCACGCGCGGTGAAGCGATAGTTCAACTGTTCCATGCCCTCTTCCTCACCAGTTGCGGAACCGGGCCGGCGGCGCATACAGGCCGCCCGACCAGTGCACGAGATCCTTGATCGAGCGCGCGGCAAGCCAGCGGCGATCGGCGTCGAGCGGATCGATGCCGAGATCCTCCGGGCGGCGGATCACGCCGCGCTCGCGCAGCCGCTCGACCATCCCGCGGTCGCGGCCGCGGCCGACTTCCGTATAGCCGGCCACGCCGCGGATCGCGTGCTCGCGTTCGTCCTTGTCGCGGCACATCAGCAGGTTCGCGATCCCTTCCTCGGTGACGATGTGCGTGACGTCGTCGCCGTAGACCATGATCGGCGCGAGGTCGAGCTGCAGCTTGTCGGCGAGCTTCAGCGCATCGAGCTTCTCGACGAACATCGGCACGTTCTTGTCGCCGAACGTCTCGCCGATCTGCACGACCAGCTTGCGGCCGCGCCGCAGCGCCGCCGGCGTGTCGGGGTCGGCTTCCGCGCCGGCCTTCAGCCACGGCTCGCTCGGGTGACGCCGGCCGCGCGCGTCGCTGCCCATGTTCGGCGCGCCGCCGAAACCGGCGATCCGCTCGGCCGTGACCGTCGACGAATGGCCGGACAGGTCGATCTGCAGCGTCGAGCCGATGAACATGTCGCACGCATAGAGGCCAGCGGTCTGGCAGAACGCGCGGTTCGAGCGCAGCGACCCGTCGGGGCCCGTAAACCACACGTCGGAGCGCGCACGGATGTAGTCGTCCATCCCGACTTCGGAGCCGAAGCAGTGGATCTGCTCGACCCAGCCCGATTCGATCGCGGGAATCAGCGTCGGGTGCGGATTGAGCGCCCAGTGCGTGCAGACCTTGCCCTTCAGCCCGAGCTTCGCGCCGTAGGTCGGCAGCAGCAGCTCGATCGCGGCCGTGTTGAAGCCGATCCCGTGGTTCAGGCGCTTGATCCCGTACGGTTCGTAGATGCCCTTGATCGCGAGCATCGCGGTCAGGATCTGCGTTTCGGTGATCGCTGCCGGGTCGCGCGTGAACAGCGGCTCGACGTAGAACGGCCGGCCGGCCTCGACGACGAAATGCACACGATCGCCCGGAATGTCGACGCGCGGCACCTTGTCGACGATGCGGTCGACCTGCGCGATCACGATGCCGTCCTTGAACGCGGTGGCCTCGACGACGGTCGGCGTGTCTTCCGTGTTCGGGCCGGTGTACAGGTTGCCGTCGGCGTCGGCGCTGACCGCCGCGATCAGCGCGACCTGCGGCGTGAGGTCGATGAAGTAGCGCGCGAACAGTTCGAGATAGGTGTGCACCGCGCCGAGCGCGATCTTGCCGCCGAACAGCAGCTTCGCGATCCGCTGCGACTGCGGGCCCGAATACGCGAAGTCGAGACGCTTCGCGATCCCGCGCTCGAACACGTCGAGATGCTCGGGCAGCACGACGCCCGACTGCACCATGTGCAGGTCGTGGATCTTCGCGCTGTCGACGTCGGCGAGCGCGGTCGCGAGCAGGTCGGCCTGCTTCTGGTTGTCGCCTTCGAGGCACACGCGGTCGCCGGGCCGCAGCACCGCTTCGAGCAACGCGACGGTGTCGCGCGCATCGACCCGCTTGCCCTGCGCGTACGCCGCGCCGGCCGCGAGGCGTGCATCGCGCGCCTGCCGCGCGTGATTCCATCCCGTCATGAACAGTTCTCCCGCTTCGATGGTTCAGCGGCATTCTAAGCCTGGCACCGCCGCCGATTGATGATGTTGACGAATGCGACTCAGAGGACGCCGCGATGGATGCGGCCCGCCCGAGCGCGGGCCGCCCGGATCGCACGCGGCGGCTATGCGCCGACCAGCGCGCGCGTCGTGAA
The DNA here is from genome assembly GCF_003853645.1 of Burkholderia sp. Bp9143. Lineage (GTDB taxonomy): Bacteria > Pseudomonadota > Gammaproteobacteria > Burkholderiales > Burkholderiaceae > Burkholderia. The sequence goes on from NZ_QTPO01000055.1 coordinate 32,127, forward strand.
GAACAGCACCGACGGGCCGAGCAGGCAGCCGACGCCGGTATGGAACGTCGCGACCAGCGCACCGTACGGCACGAGCCGGCGGTCGGTCGCGGCGAGGCCCGCGCTCACGCCGCTGACCGTGCCGGCCAGGCCGCCGAAGATCATCGCGGAGCGCGGCGTCTTCAGGCCCATGAAGTCGGCCGCGACCGGCGTGCCGACCATCACGATGATCGCCTTCACGAGCCCCGTCGCGATGCTGAGCGCGATCACGTCGGAGCTCGCGCCGATCGCCGCGCCCGTGACCGGCCCGACGATGTAGGTGACGGCGCCCGCGCCGATGGTCGTCATGCTGACCGCATCGGTATAGCCGAACGCGCGCGCGATGCACGCGCCGACGATGAACGGCAGCACGGTGCCGAGCAGCAGCGACACGACGCCGACGAGGCCGGCCTTGCGCGCCTCGGTCGGCTGCACTTCGAACGCGGTCGCGACGATCGCGAAATCGCGCAGCATCGCGCCGCCCATCAGGCCGACGCCCGCGAACAGCGGCACGTCGGCGATCCCCTTCTCGCCGCCGGTGAACGCACCGCCGGCATACGCGAGCGCGAGGCCGATCACGATCGCGATCGCGGAGCCGTGCACGCGGCCGAAGGTAAGCTTGCGCGACGCGATCGACGACAACCACATGATCAGGCCGACCAGCGCGAACGACGCGACGAGCCCGTTGTGGGCGACGGTTTTTTCGAGCATCTGCAGCATGGTGGCCTCCGTTACTGTTCTTCGAATTGCGGCACGCCCGCGAAGGCCGTGTCGTCGCGCCCCGTGCGCACGAGCACCGCGATGCAGCATGCACAGATCGCGACCGCGCCGACGGCGGCAAGCAGTGCGACCGGCCCGCCCTTCAGCGCGGCGACGACGTTCTGGTTCGCGGCCATCGCGACGACGACCGGGATGTACATCGCGCCCCAGAAACCGACGCCGGCCTCGGTCTCCTTCGGCAACCAGCCGCGCCGGTGCAGCCACAGGCGCAGGCAGATCAGCAGCAGCATCGCGATGCCGACGCCGCCGACGTTGGTCTTCACGCCGATCGCGGCGCCCAGCAGGTCGCCGAGGAACAGTCCGGCCAGATGGCAGAACGCCAGCAGCGCGGTTCCGTAGATGATCATGAGTCGTCTCCAGTCTCTTCGTGACGGGCGCCTGACACCTGCGGGAGCCAGGCCCGCACGCCGATCCCGTGCGGACTGCCTGTCTCCCGCGGCGGTGCGCCGCGGCCCGGCGGCTCGTCGTGCGAGCGCGTTCTCGGGGGTCGATGGGATGATGCGGTTTCGGGCCGGACGCCGGATGGCTTAGACTGATTGATGCAGCCGGCGGCGCGACACGGGCTACGCGTCCGGGGCGCCCCGCTTGCATGGGCCGCACCAGGGCGTGATCCGATACTAGCGCCGCAAAATCCGGCCATTTATGAAGTTGTCGAAACCGATTCAGTGGATTTAGCAATGCGCCCCTTACCGCCCGAGTTGCTGCGCAGCTTCGTCGCCGTCGCCCAGTCCGGCAGCTTCACCGCCGCATCCGAGCGCGTGAGCCTGTCGCAGTCGACCGTCAGCCAGCACATCCGCCGCCTCGAGGAGCTGCTCGACCGGCCGCTGTTCGAGCGCGACACGCGCAACGTGCACCTGTCGCAGCACGGCGACGCGCTGTTCCGCTACGCGGTGCGCATCCTCGAACTGATGGACGAGGCCGTCACGTCGGTGTGCGGCCCGCCGCTGTCGGGCAAGGTGCGGCTCGCGATGTCGGAGGATTTCGCGTCCGCGCACCTGACGGCCGCGCTCGCGAGCTTCGTGCAACGCAATCCGGAAGTCGAACTCGCGATCTCGACCGGGCTGTCGGGCGACCTGTTCGATGCGCTCGACGAGGGCCGCCACGATCTTGTGTTCGCGAAGCGCGTCGCGGGCAGCCGGCGCGGCCGCGTGATCCGCAGCGAACCGCTGTACTGGTGCACCGGCCCCGATTCGCGGATCACCGGTCATGAGGCCGTGCTGCCGCTCGCGATGCATCCGGAGCCGAGCGTGTCGCGCCGCCGCGTGCTCGAATCGCTCGAGGCGGTCGGCCGCCCTTACCGGATCGCGGTCGTGAGCAGCAGCATCGCGGTGCTGCGCGCGGCCGCGAGCGCGGGGCTCGGCGTCAGCGCGTTCGCCGGCTATGTGATTCCGGCAGGGCTCGCGCGGCTCGACGCGGGGCTCCCCGAACTCGGCGAACTCGAATACGTGATCGACCGGCCGGCGGCTGCGTCGCGCTCGACGCTCGCACTCGAAGCGACGCTGATCGCGGCGGCGGCCGAGCTGTAGCGACAGCCGTCGCCATCACGCCGACGCCGCCCCGCTGCGGCGTTCGCGCACAACTGACAGTCGTGCCCGGAACGCGTCAGCGTCCGCGCAGTACCCGCTCGCGACAATGGGACCCATCGGAACGCACGGCAGTGTGTCGCGCGTCCGCTGTCCCGCCCCCTTGATCGGAGCACACCATGAACCTCTTGCGATTCGCCGTCGCAACCGCCGCAGCCGCGCTGCTGTCCCCCGCCTTTGCGCAAGCCGATGCCACGGCACCCACGCAGGGCCTGACGCGCGCGGAAGTCGTCGCCCAGTTGAAGCAGGCCTATCTCGACGGCGAGCTGCCGACCAACGACGGCAACTATCCGCCGAATGCCGCGACGCGCGCGCGCAATCGCGAACTGGTGCAGGCCGTGCAGCCCGCGTGGCTCGCGCAGACGCCGCAGGCACCGCAAACGGCCACGCAGCAATAGCCTTGTTACGGCCCTGCCGAAACGCGGCGCGGCGACGCGCTCAGGGCAGGAAGCTGCGGCGCCGCGCGTCGATCAGCTCGACGAGCAACCGGTCGCGCTCGGCCGCCAGTTCCTGCATCGAACGCTCGCCCTGGATCGCGCGCAGTTCGTCGTTCAGCTTGCGATCGACGGCCGGATCGAACGACGGCGTGCCGAGGTCGTCCCACCACGTCGTGATCGGCCCCGACAGATGTTCGAGGAAATGCGCGATCCCGCCGGCGCCGCCGCCGAGGTGATAGGTCAGGCACTGCCCCATCAGCCCCCAGCGCAACCCCGGGCCCCACGCGACCGCCTTGTCCGCATCGGCGACGCTCACCACGCCTTCGCCGACGAGGTGATACACCTCGCGAAACAGCGCGGCCGCGAGCCGGTTCGCGACGTGGCCGGTCATTTCCTTGTTGAGCACGATCGTCTGCTTGCCGAGTGCGTCGTAGAAATCCTTCACGCGCGCGATCACGCCCGGGTCGGTCGCGTCGCCGCCGACCAGCTCGACGAGCGGAATCAGGTGCGGCGGGTTGAACGGATGCGCGATCAGGCAGCGTTCCGGATGCTTGTCGCACGCGGTCTGGATCTCGGACATCTTCAGGCCCGACGAGCTCGACGCGATCGGCACGCGCGCGGGCAGCACGTCGTCCATCCGCCGGTACAGCGTGCGCTTCAGGTCGAGCCGCTCGGGGCCGTTCTCCTGCACGAAATCGACGCCGTCGAGCGCGCGCTCGAGATCCGCGTCGAACGACAGCCGCGCGGACAGTTCGGCGGCCCGCTCGCCGAGGAATGCAGCGAGCGCGTCGCGCAGTCGCGCATCGGCCTGCGGTGCGGGATCGGTCGCGACGACGTCGAAGCCCTTCGACAGATAGAAAGCCGCCCAGCTCGCGCCGATCACGCCGGCCCCGACGATCGCGATGCGTTGAATGTCCATGTCCGTACCGTCTCCGTGGTCTGTGGATAGCGCGACGATTGTCGCATCGATTCCCGTCACGACGCGTCGATGCAAGTTGCACTATCCCTCTTGAAAACCGCGGCGGCGGCCTCTAATTAACCGTTGCCAGGCAGTGCCCGTCATGCGCACTGCCCCCGTTTCGACTCAGCGGAAAACCGTGCGTCGCATCCGCCATCGGCGTCGCGTCGTCGCGTCTTTCGCGCTTCATGTTTCGGAGGATCTTCATGAGCGGCATCCATTACGGCCAGGACCTGTTCGACGAATTCGCCCGCGTGCAGCGGCAGATGGCGAGCCTGTTCGGCGAGCCCCCGACCGGCATCCGCGCGGTGCGGTCGAGCGCGTTCCCCGCGTTGAACGTCGGCGTGACCGACGACGCGATCGAGATCGTCGCGTTCGCCCCCGGCATGGCCGCCGCCGACTTCGACGTCTCGATCGACAAGGACCTGCTGACGATCAGCGGCGAGCGCAAGCCCGTGCCGCAGGACGCCGGCGACGACGTGCGCACCTATGCGCAAGAACGCTTTCACGGCACGTTCCGCCGGGTCGTCGAGCTGCCGCAGAACGCGGACGCCGACAACGTCAGCGCCCGCTATGAAAACGGCTGCCTGCTGATTCGCGTCGGCCGGCGCGAGGCATCGAAGCCGCGTGCGATCACCGTTCAGTAACCTTCAGGAGAACGACATGAATACGAGCCAGACCCTGACCGAACGCCAGGCCGGTGCCGCGCAGGCAGCCGCCGCCGAAGCCGCGCGCCGTCCCGCGCTCACGCCGGCCGTCGACATCGTCGAAGACAGGCAGCGCGTCACGCTGCGCGCCGACCTGCCGGGCGTGCCGCGCGAGAACCTCGACGTGAAGGTGCACGACAACACGCTGACGATCGAAGCCGACACGCACATCGACACGCCGGCCGACCTGCGCGTGCGTCATGCCGAAGTCCGCGCGCCGCGCTTCGTGCGCACGTTCGTGCTGAGCCCCGATCTCGACACGTCGCGGATCGATGCGAGCCTGCGCGACGGCGTGCTCACGTTGACGATTCCGCGCCGCGAGGAAACGCGTCCGCGCCGCATCGACGTGACGGCCGGCAACGCGTAACGCTGACACGTGTTCATCATGCGACGCGCATGACAAAGCCCCGCCAGGCATGACGCCTGGCGGGGCTTCTTTCATCGTGCCGCGCGGCGCGATACACGCGCCGTCATGCTTAATCGAAATCGAACAGGTCGAACACCGACTTCTTGCGACGCTGGCCGTCGTGCCGGTAACGGTCGTCGTGCGAGCGGCCGTCGCGCCCCCAGCCATCGTCGCGCCCGCGCTGCGGGTGCGCGTCGTGCCGCACGGGCGGTTCATCGCGGCGCGCCGGCGCATCGCCGGTTTCGCGCGCGATCAGTTTGTCGAGTTCGCCGCGGTCGAGCCACACGCCGCGGCACGTCGGACAGTAGTCGATCTCGATCGACTGGCGCTCGGCCATCAGCAGGTCGGGCGTCTTGCAGACCGGACATTTCATCGCGTTTCTCCTTTCGTTGAGAATTCCGAATCGAGGGCGGGCCTCGGCCCGCCCGCTTGCTCAATGACCTTCGACCCGCGCCGCGCGCTTCGCCTTCGCACGCCGCGCCAGCATGTTCATGCCCTCGACGAACGCCGAGAACGCCATCGCCGCGTAGATATAGCCCTTCGGCACGTGCGACCCGAAGCCTTCCGCGATCAGCGTCATGCCGATCACGACGAGGAACGACAACGCGAGCATCACGATGGTCGGGTTACGGTCGATGAAGCGTGCGAGCGGCTGCGCGGCGAACAGCATCACGCTCACCGCGACGATCACCGCGACGAACATGATCGGGATGTGCTCGGTCATGCCGATCGCGGTGACGATGCTGTCGATCGAGAACACGATGTCGAGCATCACGATCTGGCCGATCGCGGCCCACACCGTCAGGCCGGCCGCGCCGCCGGACCCACCCGCGCCGTCGCCGTCATGCGACACGTGGTGATGGATCTCGGTGGTCGCCTTCCACACGAGGAACAGGCCGCCCGACAGCAGGATCATGTCGCGCCACGAGAACGCGTGATCGAACAGCGTGAACACGGGTTCGGTAAGACTTGCAATCCATGCGACGCTGCCGAGCAGCGCGAGGCGCATCACGAGCGCGAGCGCGATGCCGAGGCGCTGTGTGCGGGCGCGCTGTGCCTCGGGCAGCTTGTTGCTGAGGATCGAGATGAAGATCAGGTTGTCGATGCCGAGCACGACTTCCATCACGACGAGCGTCAGGAGCGCGGCCCAGACGGCGGGGTCGGCGGCAAGCGTCAGCAGGTAGTCCATGAAAAAGGGCCGATTCGAATGTGGAAAGCCAGATGATACGCACGCCACGACTTCGAAAAAATCAGAGAGAATCTGATCTTTGGTTCGGTTTTTACGAAATGTTGATCCGATGCTGAATTTTCGACATCTGTACTATTTCTGGGTCGTCGTGAAGGAAGGCGGCTTCGCGCGCGCCGCCGAGCGGCTCGACATGGCCGTGCAGACGATCAGCGCGCAGGTCCGCGAACTGGAAAAGTCGCTCGGCCACCAGCTGCTGCGCCCGGCCGGGCGCGGCGTCGCGATGACCGATGCCGGGCAGGCCGCGTATGCGCGCGCTGAGGTCATCTTCGAGATGGGCCGGCTGATTCCCGACGAAGTGCGCGCGGCGGCCAGCCAGCCGACCGTGCGGCTCGCGATCGGCCTCGCGGACGGGATCTCGAAGCTCGCCGCGCATGCGATCCTCGCGCCGGTGCTCGATACGCCCACGCTGCGGCTGCTGTGCCACGAGGGCGAGCACGATGCGCTGCTCGCGGAACTGGCGCTGCATCACCTCGATCTCGTGCTGGCCGGCCAGGGTGCGCCGTCGGGGTCGAATCTGCGCGTGACGAGCGAGCGGCTCGTCGCGTCGCCGGTCGACTGGTACGGGCCCGCGGCGCTCGTCACGCCGGCCGCGCGGCAGCGCTTTCCGGCGTGCCTCGCCGAGCTGCCGGTGCTGCTGCCGACTGCCCATTCGGCGCTGCGCGCGCGTCTGGACCTGTGGCTGGAACGGGAACGGATCGTGCCGCGCGTGGCCGGGGAATTCGAGGACAGCGCGCTGATGGCCGTGTTCGCGGCGCGCGGCCTCGGCGTGTTTCCGCTCAGCGAACTCGGCGCGAACGACGCATCGTTGCTGCGCGGGCTGCGCCGGCTCGGCCGGGCGGGCGACGTGACCGAGGAGATCCACGCGATCCGCTCGCGGCGCGGCGAACACCATCCGCTGGCGTCGCAACTGCTCGCGGCCGCGCGGCCGGCGCCGGCCGGCTGAAGCAAGCGCGACATCAAACGAAACTATAATGACGCCCCGGCCATACGAGATTGCCACGCGCATCGCACCGGCCCCGCCGCTGCGTGCACTGCGCCCGCAGCCCCGCGCGACATCTCGCCGAGCCTTTTGAAAGACGCCATGCACAACCGATTTCGCCTGTTTTCCGTTTCGTGCGCGCTCGCGGCCGCGACCGTGCTGGCGGCGTGCTCTTCGCCGCCCAAGCCGATCTACCAGCAGGAACAGTTCGACGCGACGAGCAGCCCGTATGCGCACACGTTCCGCTCGAAATCCGACGCGGCCTGCGAGGCCGCGCGCCGCGCGCTGCTGAGCCAGGGCTATGTCGTGTCGTCGTCGCGCAACGATGCGGTCGACGGCAGCAAGAATTTCCAGCCGAGCAACGACATGCACGTCGTGATCGAGTTTCACGTCGTGTGCGCGGACGCGAATGCCGACGGCTCGTCGAGCATCGCCTACGTGAACGCGGTCCAGGACCGCTACACGCTGAAGAAGTCGAATACGTCGGCGAGCGTCGGGCTCAGCGTGTTCGGTTCGCTGTCGCTGCCGATCGGATCGAGCGACGACGCGCTCGTGAAGACCGCCAGCGAGACGATTCCCGCCGGCGTGTTCTACGAGCGCTTCTTCAATCTCGTCGAGCATTTCCTGAAGATCGATCCGGCCCGCCGCGATCGCGCGACCGTGAAGGCGGCCGAGAAGGAACCCGTCACGCCGCTGCCCGAACCGGCGCCGACGCCTCAGGGCGAGCCGATGAAGATGACGACCCCGGTCGTGCCGACGCCGCCGGCCGCGCCGGTGCCGCTGTCGGTGCCGAGCGTCGCGCCGACTTCGGGCACGCCGGTCGTGCCGGCCGCGCCTGCCGCGGCATCGGCCGTGGTCGCGCCGGGGGCGATGCGGGCTGGCGTGTCGGGAACGGCAGCGGGTTCGGTTCCGGCTACGGCTTCGGTACCAGCTTCGGCCTCGACGCCTGCTGCAGCCTCGGTGGCTGCTCCGGCTTCGGCACCCGCCGCTGCGTCGACGCCGGGCGCATCGACGCCGGCAACTGCCGCGCCGGCTGCTGCAACGTCGGCATCGGCCGCACCTGCCCCCTCGAACGCCGCTCCAGCGTCGGCGGACAAGGCGCCTGCGCCCGCTGCGGCCGACCCCGTCGCATCGTCCGCACCGACCGGTGCCAGCGTACCGTCCGCAAACTGACTGCACGCCCATCTCTCCGCGCCGTGCGCCCATCGCGCGCGGCGCGCCACGCGCTCCCCTCCCCGCCCTCCTCCGACGAGATGACCGTACGCCCGGAAACCGGTTGCGCATGCGCGTCGTGGCATAACCGGCGATCGGGAACCGCCCATCGCGACAGTCGACACGAATCCCGATTTCGCGGACGCCCGCGATCGGTTCCGCCCAGTCGTCCTCCCGCCGTCACGTCGCAGGCTGCGTCACCGTCCGGCAGCGCCGCGCCACGGCCGCTGGTGCGTTACCGCAACGTCGCGTTCAGCGTCTGCAGCTGCTCGACCGTCGCCGTCACACCGCCGCACACGATCACCGCGATGTCCGACGCCGAAGCAAGCACCGGTACCGGTTGTTCGAGTGCGGCCAGCGCAGCACCGCACGCTGGCTCCACGACGATCCGGTGCTCGTCCAGAAACCGCAGCGAAGCAGCCACCGCCTGCGCATCCGACACCACGACCGGATGGATCGCGTGCCGTTTCGCCCATTCGACCGCCGCGTCGCACGGCCGCTTCGCGCCGAGCGACGTCGCGATGCTCGTGATCGCCGGCAATTCGACCGGATGCCCCTGCGCGACCGAACGCGCGTAGCTGTCGGCGCCCTCCGTCTCGACCGCGACGACCGGCACGTCGTGCCAGCCGTTGCGCGCGAGCCCCTCGAGCACGCCGCACAGCAGCCCGCCGCCGCCGACCGCGAGCACCACCGCATCGGGTTTCGGGCCGGTTGCCGCCATCTCGTCGATCATCGTCGCGTGCCCCTGCCAGAGCACGGGGTCGTCGAACGGATGCACGAACGCGTCCTGCGGGCCGACGGCCGACAGCGCAAATGCGTTCGCCTCGGCCCAGCTCGCGCCGTGCACGACCACCTCCGCGCCCTCGACGCGGATCAGCTCGCGCGCGCGGGCCGACGCGGTTTCCGGCACGACGACGAGCACCGGCACGCCGAGCTCGCGACCGCAATACGCGACCGCGATGCCCGCATTGCCGCCCGACGACGACACGAACCGGCGCGCGCCGGCCGCATGCCGCGCTTCGCACACCGCGCCGATGCCGCGCAATTTGAACGAGCCGGACGGCTGCAGCGCGTCGAGCTTCAGCCGGATGTTCGTGCCGAGGCGGCGCGATGCGATTTGCGAACGGATATAGGGGGTCTGGATATGAAGCGGCATGGTGCGGGACACGATCGGGACAAAGGAAACACGCGCGGCCTGTCAACAGGCCCGGCAACGGAGACCATCGTACGGCACGCCCGCCATGCTTTCCAATACCATCGAATGACACTTGCTATGCTTCGGAGGCATATTCATCGAATCAGAACCGGAGCCGACACCGCATGCGTCAGATCGAACTGCGTCACCTGCGTTACTTCGTGGCGGTCGCGCAAGCCGGCAGCGTGATGGCCGGCGCCCGCGCGGCCGGGATCGTCCAGCCCGCGCTGTCGCGGCAGATCCGCGAGCTCGAGGACGCGATCGGCACGCCGCTGCTGATCCGCCGCGCGACGGGCGTCACGCTCACGGCGGCCGGCGCGAGTTTCCTGCAGGATGCGACCGGCCTGCTCGCGACGTTGCAGGACAGCCGCGAACGCGCGTTGCGCAGCGCGGCCGGCCAGCTCGGCGAACTGCGGCTCGGCGCGCTGCCGAACTGCCTGCCGCTGCCGGTCGTCGCGAACGTGCTCAAGGCGTTTCGCGACGCATGTCCGGACGTGAAGCTGTCGATCGCGCCGATGCTGTCGGCCGAGCAGGCGGCGGCGCTGATGCGCGGCCAGCTCGACGGCGGCATCATGGCGTGGCGCCGCGACGAGGCGCCGCATCTGTCGGGCGTGCGGCTGCTGAGCGACCGCTTCGTGCTCGCGATGCCCGCGCCGCCCGGCGGCCGCTTTCACGCGCCGCGCACGCTCGCCGACGTCGCGCACGAACCGTTCGTGTGGTTCGACGCGCAGCGCTCCGCCGCGCACCACCGCTTCCTGATGGCGCAGTGCGAACGCGCCGGCTTCACGCCGCGCATCACGCAGGTCGGCAGCGACATCCCGACGCTGATCGGTCTCGTCGCGGCCGGCATGGGCTGCGCGTTCGTGCCGGAAAGCGCGTCGCCGACGTGCCCGCGCACGGTCCGGCTCGTCGCGCTCGACGAACTCGCGAGCCGCTTCGACATCGAGTTCGTGTTCGACGGCGCGGCGGCGCCGGCTTCTCCCGTCGTCGCGCGGTTTCTCGACGCGGTGCGCGATGCGGCCGGCCACACGGACTGACCGACAGCCGGGCGTGCACGATCCGCGCGCCGGCGACGGATTCCACGGGATCGCCTTGCCGCGGATCCGGCCTGTTGCGCGGTCGCTTCGCATGGCGACCGCCTTCGCTGTCATCGCACGCTAAACGTCCGCTCGAGCGCACGAAAAATCTTTCAAATCGATGACGATCGGCTCTGCCGTGTCGGTATTTTTAAATTGACACCAAAAACAGCCGTTTAACGTCATTTCGAATCGTTATGCCCCGAAATATACTGCGCCCGCATCCAACCCTCGTGCCAAAGAGAGGATGCCTTTCCGCCCCGGTCACGGTCCCCCTGTGACCGGGCTTTTTTTGGGGCCGCGAGCCGCGCCCGCATGCCACCCGGATCGCGCATTATTGACATGCAATCAAGATAATTTCGTTCGAACACGGCTTTTTCCGCAAAAGTCATGCAGGCACACTTCACCCTGTCCACAACGGCCCGGTGCCGTTGCCCAACACTGACAGGAGCGCATCGCGTGAGCACCACGACTTCTTCTCCTTCCCGCCCGGGCGGCAGCGCCGCACTGCCGCTGCTGGCGCTCGCCGCCGGTGCGTTCGGCATCGGCACGACCGAGTTCTCGCCGATGGGCCTCTTGCCCGTGATCGCCGACGGCGTGCATGTGTCGATTCCGCAGGCCGGCATGCTGATCAGCGCGTATGCGATCGGCGTGATGGTCGGCGCGCCGCTGATGACGCTGCTGCTCGCGCGCTGGTCGCGCCGCTCGGCGCTGATCGCGCTGATGTCGATCTTCACGATCGGCAACCTGTTGTCGGCCGTCGCACCGGACTACACGACGCTGCTGCTCGCGCGACTCGTCACGAGCCTCAACCACGGCGCGTTCTTCGGGCTCGGCTCGGTGGTCGCGGCCAGCCTTGTGCCGCGTGAAAAGCAGGCCAGCGCGGTCGCGACGATGTTCATGGGGCTCACGATCGCGAACGTCGGCGGCGTGCCGGCCGCGACCTGGCTCGGCCAGATGATCGGCTGGCGCATGTCGTTCGCGGCAACCGCGGCGCTCGGCGTGATCGCGATCGCCGGCCTGTTCGCCGCGCTGCCGAAGGGCGCGGCCGGCAGGATGCCGAACCTGCGAGCCGAACTGTCGGTGCTGACGCGCCCGGTCGTGCTCGGCGCGCTCGGGACAACGGTGCTCGGCGCCGGCGCGATGTTCACGCTGTACACGTATGTCGCGCCGACGCTCGAACACCTGACCGGTGCGACGCCCGGCTTCGTCACCGCGATGCTCGTGCTGATCGGCGTCGGCTTCTCGATCGGCAACATCGCCGGCGGTCGCCTCGCCGACCGCTCGCTCGACGGCACGCTGATCGGCTTCCTGGTGCTGCTGATCGTGACGATGGCCGCGTTCCCGCTGCTCGCCCGCACGCATGCCGGTGCCGCGGTCACGCTGCTGGTCTGGGGCGTCGCGACGTTCGCGGTGGTCCCGCCGCTGCAGATGCGCGTGATGCGTGCCGCACACGAAGCCCCGGGCCTCGCCTCGGCCGTCAACATCGGCGCGTTCAACCTCGGCAACGCAGTCGGCGCGGCAGCCGGCGGCGCGGCGATCTCGGCCGGCTTCGGCTACGCGGCGGTGCCGCTCGTCGGTGGGCTGATCGCCGCGGCAGGGCTCGCGCTGGTCGCGCTGCAGATGATCCAGCGCCGCCGCGCGCCGGTCGCCGCGAATTCGTAAGCACCCGGCGATCCGTACGGTGCCGATAGCCGGCACCGCAACGGAAAAACGCCCGCGTCGGGATCCCGACGCGGGCGTTTTCGTTCACGGGCCACCGCACAGCAACGCCTGTGGCGGCTGCCGCCCGACGACGGCCTCGTTGATGTCGACGTGTTCCTGCCGTGGCATCGCGACCGCAAGATGAACGCGGCCGAGCAGGCGTTCCTCGACGCGATGGAGCGTTGCATGCAGCGCCATTCGCTCGCGGAACGGCTGGGGATGTAGGCGCGCGAATGCGCGCATCCGCGAAAGGAAGGAAGCAGACGCCGGCCCATACGGCCCGGCGCCCGATGCATCGTCAGAAGCGATGCACGATGCCGAGCTGCACGCCGCGCGCGTTCGCGCCCGGATACGCGAGCGGCAGGCCCGGGTTCGCCGCGCCCGCGAGCGTGTAGCCGGCCTGGTTGCGGTTGCGCAGGTACGACAGCGCACCATAGAAGCTCGTGCGCTTCGACAGGTCGTATTCGTACATCACCCCAAACTGGTCGGCGTTGTCGCCTCGCGACGTCTGGTCGTGCAGGTACGCATAGCCGAGCGCGACGTAGTTCGCCGGGTTGAGCTGGTACTTGACCGACAGCCCGTACACACGCGAATCGATGCCGAGGTCGGCCCACTTCACCGCGGAGAAGCCGCCGTACACGGTCGCCTTGCCGATCGCGTACGATGCGCCGGCCATGATCGTGCGATCGGTCGTGGTCGCCGTCGTGTTCTTCAGCCACTGGCCCGCGACGAACGCCGCGAACGGCCCGTGCTCGTAGGTCACGTCGAACTGCTGGCTCGAGCCCGCCGAGCGCACCCCGCCCGCGTCGCCGAACCCGACATACAGCCCCGCCTGGAAGCCGGCGATCTCGGGGCTCTGGTACGACAGCGTGTTGCTCGTGCGGAACGCAAACACGGTCAGGTTGTCCATGCCGGACGCCTGCGTGACGCCGCCGAACGCGTCCTGCCCGCCCTGGTCGTTGAACAGCGGCGAATTCTGGCGGCCCGCGCGCACCTTGCCCCACTGCCCGGCGATACCCACCCACGCCTGACGATTGAACATGCTGCCCGAACTGGCGAGCGAACCGTCGTTCGGATTGAAGCCGTTCTCGAGCGCGAACTCGATCTTCTGGCCGCCGCCGATGTCCTCGCCACCCTTCATCCCGAAGCGGCTGCCCCACTGGCCGCCCGAGCCGATCGCCGCCGTATAGCCGTTGCCGGTGTTCACGTACTGCGCGAATTCGTCGATCACGCCGTACAGCGTGACACCGTCCTGCGCGAGCGCGACGCCGGACCCACCCAGGCATGCGGCCGCGACGGCCATGCGAAGGCCGGCATGCGCCGATCGCGCCCGGGAACGATTGCCTCGTGCGTTCATTTGCTTAGTCATACTATTCAATGGAAGGAGAATGGAACGATGCCGGGCATGGTGGTCTGCCATGCCGGCATCGCGGATAACGAAGGTGATCTACAACGCGGCTGCCGGTCGCGCCGGACTCGGCGCGGCGTGCCGCTCAGGCCGGCCGCGGGCCGGCCCGACGGGCGACGCGACGCGTCAGTGCTGAGCCTCGCCGCGTTCGAGCGGCAGGATCAAGCGCTCGGGGATGCTGCGTCGCGACGCACGCGCGCCAACGTAGTACAGCACGGCCGGCACGACGAGGCCGAGGATCCACGAGATGTCGGTGCCGCCGAGCGCGTCGACGAGCGGGCCCGTGTAGATGTGCGTCGACATGAACGGCAGCTGCACCAGGATGCCGACCACGTAGATCGTGATCGCCATCACGTTCCAGCGGCCATAGCGGCCGTCCGGATCGGACAGCGCCGGCACGTCGTAGCGCGAGCGCGTGAAGCAGTAGTAGTCGACCAGGTTGATCGCGCTCCACGGCGTGAAGAACGCGAGCAGGAACAGGATGAACGCGGTGAATTCCTTCAGGAACGAATGGCGGCCGGCGAGCGCGATCAACGTCGACACGCAGATCATCCCGAAGATGTAGACGAGACGGCTGCGCGACGACACCGCGCCCTTGCCGCGGAAACCGCTGACGATCGTCGCCATCGACATGAAGCTGCCGTAGGCGTTGAGCGCGGTCACCGTCACCTTGCCGAATGCGATGCTGAAATACAGCAAGGCCGCCACGGCGCCCGTGGAGCCGAGGCCGACGATATACGACACTTCGTGGTGCGCGAACTGGCTGCCGGCCAGCGCGGCGGCGAACACGCCGAACACCATCGCCGCCTGCGCGCCGATCACCGAGCCGAGGCCGACCGCGAGGAACGTGGCGACCGACGACGTCGAGCGCGGCAGGTAACGCGAATAGTCGGCGACGTACGGACCGAACGCGATCTGCCACGATGCGGACAGCGACATCGACAACAGGAAGCTCGCGAGCGAGAAGTGCTTGTTCGCGAGCAGCGCGCCGACGTCGTGGTTCGCGAACAGCTGCGTGAACATGTAGACGAACGCGACGATGCCGATCACGCTCGCGATCCGGCCGACGAAGTGGATCGCGCGATAGCCGAACACCGTCAGCACGACGATCACGGCCGCGAACAGCAGGATGCCGGCCGCGTCGTCGACGTGCAGCAGTTGCGCGACGGCCTGCCCGGCGAGCACCGAGCCGCTGGCGGAAAAGCCGATGTACATCAGGCACACGAGCACGATCGGGATCATCGCGCCGTAGACGCCGAACTGCACGCGGCTCGAGATCATCTGCGGCAACCCGAGCTGCGGCCCCTGCGCGCCATGCAGCGCCATCACCGCGCCGCCGACGAGCTGGCCGAGCAGCAGCGCGACCAGCGACCAGAACACGTCGCCGCCGAGCACGACCGCCAGCGCCCCCGTGACGATGGCCGTGATCTGCATGTTCGCCGACAGCCACAGCGTGAACTGGCTCAGCAGGCCGCCGTGGCGTTCGGCGTCGGGAATGAAATCGATCGAACGTACCTCGATCAGACCGCCGGCTTTTCCACTGGGATTCGTTGACACGGGAAAATCTCCAAGATACTGAGGATCACAAATGGTTTGGACGAGACAGGAAACGTGCGAGCCGCCCTTTCGGCTCGTCGGGTGCGGTGCGCCGTGGATCGCCGGCATGCGCCAGGCACGCACGATCTGCACGCTGGCGCGCAACCGGCACGACGTGTGCCGACATTGCCAGCGGATGATCTTGTATATACAACTTGGGTGATATCCGTGATTACCCGGTGTCCGGCAATTTTCGAAATCGTCCGAAAAAGCGGGACGCATCCGACCGGCGGAGTCGCCGGTTGCGCGTATGAAAAATGAAAGCTCAGGTGCCGGCGGACGCCGCCTGATCGGGTGCGGCGACCATGTCGCCGGCAGGAAGGAGATTGAGCATGCGTCGCGCCGCCTCGACGTCGCGCGCGTGCAGCCATGCGTCGTAGTCGTCGCGGCGCAGGATCACGACGCCCCGCTTCTCGTCTCCGGGCCGATGCATGCGCGCGAACACGGGGTGATCGTCGGCATTGACCGTGAGCATCGTCATGCCAATCAGCTCGTGGCCGTCGGCCGCTTCGTAACGCCGCCAGATGCCGGCGACGCAGTACGGCCCCCAGCCGCCGACGCCGATCCGGTGCCACACGTTGCGCCCCGTCTCGTAGCACGGCTCGAAGATCCAGCGCACCGGAATCAGGCAACGCTGGCCGTTACGCCACGCGTTGCCGTAGAGCCGCGACGAACCGACCGTTTCCGCGCGTGCGTTCACCGTATCGAGCTTCTTTCTCTTGCGGCCGTTCTCGTCGAGACGCTCGGGCTGCATGAACTTCGGCCAGAAGCCGAACACCGCGCTGACGACCGCGAGACCGTCGCCGTCGGCACGCGCGATGGGCGCCGCGTAATCGGGATACACGTCGGGTGCCCAGGGATCGCGGCGAAACAGGTCGCCGATGCCGATCCTCAGCTCGCTGATGCCCGGGTCTTCATCGGGGGCGCGGTAGTGGGTGCACACGGTTCGGCAGACGAAGGACGCAATGTCTTCATCGTAGGTCAGCACGCACGCGACGTCCCGCTATCGCCTGGTATGACGAAACAGTCTCACGCGCACCCGATCCGAAGCGTCAGGATTTCGTCGCCGGCATCGTCCGGCATTCCGGTCTCGCGCGTCCTGCCGCGCAGCGCGATGCAGTCGGCCGCGTCGTCGGGAACGGCGCGGCGGTAGACCGCTTCAGGCGAGCCGCTCCGATCCGATGACATGAACGCCCGGGCGCGCCTCGAGCGCGGCGTCGAGCAGCGCGCGGGCTATGCGCGGCGCGGGATTCACGCGCCACTTCCGCGGCAACAGCGGCCCGGCGACGCTCAGCGCCAGCACCAGCATCCGTTCGCCGAACCGGAATTCGTCGCGGCTGCCGCCGATCAGGCCCGGCCGCACGCAGGTGAGCGACGCGAACCCGATGCCCGCGAGCGCACGCTCGACCTCGCCCTTCACGCGGTTGTAGAAGATGCGCGATGCCGGGTCCGCGCCGAGCGCGGAATTCAGCACGTAGGTCGGCGTGCCGGCCCGGTGCGCGAGACGCGCGACCGCGAGCGGATAGTCGTGATCGACGCGGCGGAATGCGGCCTGCGAACCCGCGACGCGCATCGTGGTGCCGAGCGTGCAGATCACCGCGTCGGCCTGCCACCAGTCGGCCGCCTCGGGCAGGCGATCGAAGTCGACCGTCGGCGCGTGCATCTTCGGATGCGGCGACAACGGCCGGCGCGCGAGCACGACGATCTGGTCCACCCGCGCATCGGCCAGCGCGGCTTCGAGGACGTGGCGCCCGACGAGTCCGGTCGCGCCGACGAGCAACAGTTTCATGTCCGTTTGTTCCGTATGAGGCCGGCACCGGCCGTCGTGAGCGACAGGCGCGCGCTGCTGTCGCCATGTCACGCCGCCGCGATCCCGACCGGGTGCGGCCAATGAATCCGCGTGGAATCGACACGATGAACGCTTCGCGCGGGCGGGTCAACGGCAACCCGCGGCCCGCCCGCTATGCGTCCGTTCCCGCCTGCCGCGACACGCTCGGCGCGACACCGGTCCACCGCTTGTACGCCTGCGAGAACGACGACATGTCGCTGAACCCCAGTTCCTCAGCGATTCGTACATGTCGTATCGGCCGGCGCTGGAGCCGGAAGATTTTCGCGTCTGCCCGATCCTGCTCACGCAGCCGGCCGCGGACCGCTGGACGCCACGCCACCTGAGCGAACCGTTCCTCGCACGCATCCGCAACGTGCCGGTCAAGGTGGAAATGCTCGACAACGCGGGCCACTACCCGCTCGAACAGCCGGGGCTTGCGCAGATGGTGGACGCGATCGATGCGTTCTATCGCGACGTGACGGCACGGCCCGCTCGCGTGCGAGTGCCGTCGTGACCTCCCGCAGCGAGGGCCCTTCAACGCGTATCGCAAGGCAACGTCGAACGGGTTGAATCCGCAGTCGACCACGGCCCTTTGCATCGGCTTCGGCACTTCGTATTCAGTTCCCTAATCGCCGAAATCACGGCGTGGACGCGCGACCTCCTGCCGTCATTCTCCCGCCTGAAACAAAAAAGCCGACCCCGTGAGGTCGGCACTTCCTACCCGGCTTTCCAGGCTGTCGGTTCGTGCAGCGCGGATGATTCAAATCACGGCGCGTCGGCCCGATCAGCGGGCCCAGTGGCAGATCCGATGCAGATGATGCCAGTGGCAGACCTTGTGAATGCTGGCCTGTGCCGCTTCAGGCACCAGGGCCGCAAAGGCCGCGGACGTAACCAGACTCATGAGCAGCAGCGCTTTCGCCTTTTTCATCGTGCGTCTCCAATCAAGGTAGCATTTAGTTATATTGATGATCGTCGTCATGACGTTTGTTGTCGTGGCGATGATCGTTGCCACCACGGTCTTCGCGCTCACCATGCCAGCCTCGATCATTGGGGTGACCGCGCATCCATTCGTCGCGCGCCCAGTAACGGTGGCCATCGTAGTACCGGTCGCCATGCCAGCCAACCGCAATGCCGATCGGTGCCGGCGCGACGTCCATCTGCGGCGAGACAACGCATCCGGTAAGGCTAATTCCAAAGACCGCCAGCAAGGCAGCTGTGACGAGGGATTTCATAGATATTCTTTCGATGGTACGACTCCGCACGATCATGGATGCACGGAGTTGTCTTGATCATTGATGTTTGTAGGTATCGGGGGTTTTGACGTGACGACCATGATGCTTGTGGTGCATCTTCGCCTTGCGTTGAGGCATCGCATGTTGCGTCGGAGCTGCGCCTCCATCGTTTTGCATTTCGGGCTGCGACTTCGACATACCCGCCTGGCCTTCTCCAAACTGATAGGTTGTCTGTGCGAATGCTGCGCTGCTCAGCGCGACGGCTGCACACGCACCTGCCAGGATCATCGAAATCTTCATGTGAACTCCCTTCAGTTGGTCGACGACGGCAGCATAGCGTGAAGGGGCACGGTTTCGACGCGACCGGATCATCTTTGACAATTTCGACCATTCTCGAATTCATGTCGAACCTTCCCGAATTTTGCGAGCAATGCGGCGGATGTTTCGAACGTCTGATTTCGATAAGCCCGGCGGGCTGGTGCGGGTCGGTAAGCCACCTCCCCGAAATCCACGAAGAACCACAAAAAAGCCCCGCCGTAGCGGGGCTTCGTTCGGCGATGGATGCCGGCACGGGCTCACACATGCAACGCATGCCCCAGCGCGCGCAACGCCGCCTCCTGCATCGCTTCGCCGAGCGTCGGATGCGCGTGGATCGTGCCGCCGATATCCTCGAGCCGCGCTCCCATCTCGAGCGACTGCGAGAACGCCGCGGCCAGTTCCGACACACCGCGCCCGACCGCCTGCCAGCCCACGATCAGGTGCGTGTCGCGCCGCGCGACGACGCGCACGAAACCGTCGGTCGCCTGCAGCGTCATCGCGCGCCCGTTCGCCGCGAACGGGAACGACGCACCGATGCAGTCGACGCCGGCCGCCTTCGCGTCGTCGGGCGACCAGCCGGACGTGACGACCTCGGGATCGGTGAAGCACACGGCCGGGATCGATGCCGGCGTGAACTTGCGCCGCCGTCCCGCGATCAGCTCGGCCACCATCTCGCCCTGCGCCATTGCACGATGCGCGAGCATCGGCTCGCCGGCGACGTCGCCGATCGCCCATACGTTGCGCATCGACGTCCGGCATTCGTCATCGATACGCAGTGCGCGGCCGTTGCGATCGAGCGGCATCGATTCGAGCCCGAAACCGTCGACGCGCGGCCGGCGGCCGACCGCGACCAGCACGCGATCGGCCGGCAGCACCTTCTCTGCACCGTCGGGTGCCTGCACGCGCACCGCGCCGTCGCTCGCGAGGCCCAGCACCTTGTGGCCCAGCCATAGCCCGACGCCAAGCCGCGCGAGCGAATCGGCGACCGGCTTCGCGAGTTCGGCGTCGTACGCGGGCAGCACACGCTCCTCCGCCTCGACGATGCCGACGTCGACGCCGAGCTTGCGATAGACGGTCCCGAGTTCGAGCCCGATGTACCCGGCGCCGACGACGATCAGCCGCTTCGGCAACGACTCGGGCGACAGCGCCTCGGTCGATGACACGACGTGCCCGCCGAACGGCATCGACGGCAGCGCGACCGGTTCCGAGCCCGTCGCGAGCAGCAGGTGCTCGCACGCGATCCGCGTCGTGTGATCGCCTGCGACGACGTCGACCGTCTTGCCGTCGACGACGCACGCGTCGCCGTGCAGCACGCGCACGCCGTGCTTCTTCAGCAACGCGCCGACGCCGCGCGTGAGCCGCTCGACGATGCCGTCCTTCCACGCGACACTTTTCGCGATATCGATCTCCGGCGTGCGCACGCGAATCCCGAGCGTCCCCTCGCCGGCCTGCCCGCACGCCTGCTCGAACGCATCGGCGACATGGATCAGCGCCTTCGACGGAATGCAGCCGATATTCAGGCACGTACCGCCGAGCCGTTCGCGCTCGACGAGCACCGTCGGAATGCCGAGCTGTCCCGCGCGAATCGCGGCGACGTAACCGCCCGGACCGCCGCCGATGACGAGCAACGTGGTGTGTTCGTTCTTCATCACGCTCACTCCGCGAACAGCAGCGCCGGGCGCTCGAGCAACCCGCGTACGGCCTGGATGAATTCGGCCGCGTCCGCGCCGTCGACGACGCGATGGTCGAACGACGACGACAGGTTCATCATCTTGCGCGCGACGATCGCGCCGTCACGGATCATCGGCCGCTCGACGATCCGGTTCACGCCGACGATGCCGACCTCGGGATGGTTGATGACCGGTGTCGACACGATGCCGCCGAGCGCGCCGAGGCTCGAGATCGTGATCGTCGAGCCGGTCAGCTCGTCGCGCTGCGCACGGTTCGCACGCACCGCATCGGCGAGCCGCGCGATCTCCGCCGAGATCGACCACACGTCGCGCGCTTCCGCGTGACGCAGCACCGGCACCGTGAGGCCGCCGTCCGTCTGCGTCGCGACGCCCATGTGCACCGCGCCGTAACGCGTGACGACACCGGCTTCGTCGTCGTAGCGCGCGTTGATCTGCGGGAAGTCGCGCAGCGCGATCACCATCGCGCGGATCAGCAGCGGCAGCGGCGTGAGCCGGCCGCGCGTGTCGCCGTGGCGTCGGTTCAGCTCGGCGCGCAGCGATTCGAGCTCGGTGACGTCGATCTCCTCGACGTAGGTGAAGTGCGGAATGCGGCGCTTCGCTTCCTGCATCTTGCGCGCGATCGCACGGCGCAGGCCGATCACCGGCACCTCGGTTTCATCGTTGCGCTCGTCGTAGCCGTGCGCTTGTGATCCACGCGCCGCGCCGCCGCCCGTGCGCGCATACGCATCGAGGTCCGCATGCAGGATCCGCCCGGCTTCGCCGGTGCCGCGCACGTAGCGCAGCTCGATGCCCATGTCCCATGCGCGCTGGCGCACCGCCGGCGAGGCGAGCGGCCGTTCGCCCGGCGCGAGTGCCGCGCGCGGCGGCACCGCGTGTTCCGCGCGGCGCGGCTCGGCAGCGTGACGCGTTGCCTTCGACGGCTCGTGCGCTTCGGGTGCGTCAGCTGCGTCGGCTGCTTCCGCCGCCTCGGTGACTTTGGATGACTTGGCAGGCGCATCGGCCGCCGCTGGACGCTGCGTCGCATCCGCGCCTGAATCACGCGCCTTCGCGCCCGGTTTCAGGTTGCCGTCGCCGTCGACTTCGAGACGGATCAGCTCGCTGCCGACCGCCATCATCTCGCCGATCCGGCCGCCGAGCTCCAGCACCTTGCCCGCCACCGGCGACGGAATCTCCACCGCCGCCTTGTCGGTCATCACATCGGCGAGCGGCTGGTCTTCGGCGATCGTCTGCCCCGGTTGCACGTGCCAGGCGACCAGCTCGACCTCGGCGATCCCTTCGCCGATATCCGGCATCTTGATGACATGAATCCCCATCTCAGGCCTCCATCACGCGTCGCAACGCTTCGCCAACCCGGGCCGGGCCGGGGAAATACGCCCATTCCTGCGCGTGCGGATACGGCGTGTCCCAGCCCGTCGTCCGCTCGACCGGCGCTTCCAGATGGTAGAAGCAGTGCTCCTGGACGAGCGACACCAGTTCCGCGCCGTAGCCGCAGGTGCGCGTCGCTTCGTGCACCACCACGCAGCGGCCGGTCTTGCGCACTGACGCGACGATCGTGTCGAGATCGACCGGCCACAGCGTGCGCAGGTCGATCACTTCCGCATCGATGCCGGTCTCCTCGGCAGCAGCCATCGATACGTGGACAGTCGTGCCGTACGTCAGCACCGTCACGTCGTTGCCGGGCCGCGCGACGGCGGCCGTATCGAGCGGCACCGTGTAATAGCCTTCCGGCACCACGCTGCCCGGATGCTTGAGCCACGACGTGACCGGACGCTCGTGATGGCCGTCGAACGGCCCGTTGTACAGGCGCTTCGGCTCGAGAAAGATCACCGGATCGTCATTCTCGATCGATGCGATCAGAAGCCCTTTCGCGTCGTACGGATTCGACGGCATTACCGTGCGCAATCCACAGACCTGCGTGAACATCGCCTCCGGACTCTGGCTGTGCGTCTGGCCGCCGTAGATGCCGCCGCCGCACGGCATCCGGATCGTCATCGGCGCGGTGAACTGGCCCGCCGAGCGATAACGCAGCCGTGCACCTTCCGACACGATCTGGTCGGACGCCGGGTAGAAGTAGTCCGCGAACTGGATCTCGCAGACCGGCCGCAATCCATACGCGCCCATCCCGACCGCGGCGCCGACGATCCCGCCTTCCGAGATCGGCGCATCGAACACGCGCGACTTGCCGTACTTGGCCTGCAGCCCTTCGGTGCAGCGGAACACGCCGCCGAAGTAGCCGACGTCCTGCCCGAACACGACCACGTCGTCGTCGCGGCCGAGCATCACATCCATCGCGGAACGCAGCGCCTGGATCATCGTCATCGGCTGCGCCGACGCCGCCGCTGTTTCATGTTGCGCCATGATCACGCTCCCAGTTCCTGGCGCTGACGGCGCAGGTGCGCGGGCAGCTCCTTGTACACGTCGTCGAACATCGACGCCGGCGACGGAATCCGGTCGTCGGCCAGCGTCCCGAACTTCTCCGCTTCCTTCTGCGCGGTGATCACCTCGGCTTCCAGTTCGGCCGTGAGCGCATCGTGCGCGCTGTCCGACCAGATGCCCTTCGCGATCAGGTGCTGCTTGAAGCGGGCGATCGGATCGCCAAGCGGGAAATGGGCCCAGTCGTCGGCCGGCCGGTATTTGGTCGGATCGTCCGACGTGGAATGCGCGCCCGCGCGGTAGGTGACCCATTCGATCAGCGTCGGGCCGAGATTGCGGCGCGCGCGTTCGGCCGCCCAGCTCGATGCCGCGTAGATCGCGAGGAAGTCGTTGCCGTCGACGCGCAGCGAAGCGATGCCGCAGCCGACGCCGCGCCCGGCGAACGTCGTGCCCTCGCCGCCCGCGATCGCCTGGAACGTCGAGATCGCCCACTGGTTGTTGACGACGTTCAGCACGACCGGCGCGCGATACACGTGCGCGAACGTCAGCGCGGTGTGGAAGTCGGCTTCCGCGGTCGCGCCGTCGCCGATCCACGCGGACGAGATCTTCGTGTCGCCCTTGATCGCCGACGCCATCGCCCAGCCGACCGCCTGGATGAACTGCGTCGCGAGGTTGCCGGAAATCGAGAAGAAGCCGGCTTCGCGATCCGAGTACATGACCGGGAGCTGGCGCCCCTTCAGCGGATCGCCTTCGTTCGACATCAACTGGCAGATCATCCGTTCGAGCGGCACGTCGCGCGCGATCAGGATGCTTTGCTGGCGGTAGGTCGGGAAGCACATGTCGCCGTGACGCAGCGCCATCGCATGCGCGGCGCCGATCGCCTCTTCGCCGAGGCTCACCATGTAGAAGGAGATTTTCTTCTGACGCTGCGCGATCATCATGCGCGCGTCGAAGATGCGGGTCTTCAGCATCGCGCGCATCCCGGCGATCAGGCGCGCATCGTCGAGATCCGGTGCCCACGGGCCGAGTGCCTGGCCGTGGTCGTCGAGCACGCGCACCAGGCTGCGGGCGAGATGGGCGGTGTCCGCCGGGGCAACGTCGATCGGCGGGCGGCGAACGGCACCGGCCGGCGATAGATGCAGATAGGAAAAATCCGTCTTGCAGCCCGGACGCCCGGTGGGCTCCGGCACATGCAGACGCAATGGCTCTGACAGGCTCATCGTGTCGTCTCCACGCTCGATTGTGTCTCACGCTGATGGAAACGCGCGGCCGGTTGCCGGCTCACGCGCGGGCTGGCGCACGGATAAGCACGCCAACCTTGGAAATTTATGCCTCCTGGCGCGAGACGTCGATGCCCAACCCGCTCGTTCAGGGTGAGCAGATTTGCCATGGCGGGTGACGAGGGGCGATCAGGGCTGTCGGTGAGGTGAATGCACGTCGCGTGTGCTGCGATGCGTCAACGGCCGGTGCAGCGTGCGTATCGAGGCCGGACGGATCGGTGCGTCCCGGTCATGTCGGAGGAGACGAAGTAAAAGACCCCGCGAAATCCTGGATCCCGGCGGGGTCTCGGTACGGCCGGGCGCCTCAGCGCCCGCTTGCCGGGGCGCCCCGGCGAACGATGCATCACGCGTCGGGGCGCGCGATGTCGAAGCGGCTGTCGGGCGTGACGTGCACGTAAGCCGACGGGCCACCCGCGCGAAGAATGATGCCCGCGCCGAACGTGTCGAAGATGCCGTCCTTCAGCAGGTCGTGACGGATATGCACGGCGACGACCTCGCCCAGTACCAGCGTGGCCGGTGTCTCGACGCCGTGGTGATCGCGCAGGCGGATCACGTCGGTGACCTTGCATTCGAAGTTGACGCCGCTTTCCGCCACGCGCGGCACGTCGACGAGGCGCGACGGAATCGCGGTCAGGCCGCCGAGTTCGAATTCGTCGACGTCGTACGGCACGGCGGCGCAGGTCTGGTTCATCCGGTCGGCGAGATCGCGCGTCGCGAGGTTCCAGACGAACTCGCCGGTCTCCTGCACGTTGCGCAGGCTGTCCTTCGCGGCCGTGCTCGAAAACCCGATGATCGGTGGACGGTAGTTGAACGCGTTGAAGAAGCTGTACGGCGCGAGGTTGAGCGTGCCGTCGCTGCCGCGTGAGGAAATCCAGCCGATCGGGCGCGGGCCGATGATCGCGTTCAGTGGGTCGTGCGGCAGGCCGTGGCCTTGCGACGGTTCGTAATAGTGATGGGTCGAGTCGGTCATGGCGGGTGGTCTGGCGAGAGGCAAACTGCGTTTGATTCCATCGGCAGAATCATCTGCGATCTGCGTCGATGGTGGTGACGCCGTCCTGTGCGACGTGCGCGCCAAGTATCACATGGCATCAGGTTCGTCACAGTGAAGCGCACCGCGAACCGCGTCGCAGCGCAGCGCAGCGCAGCGCAGGCGCAAGCATCCCGCCAAATAAAAAACCCGCGAGCGCAGCGCTTCTCGCGGGTTTCTCGGACCTTCGCCGAATCGCATTGATGCGATCGATGGCGGGACCGGAACAAAACAAATCCACAAAACCCACGCCATGCAAGGCCCGACCCAGAATCGACACCGACTCATGCCCCCAAAAATGCCCCCTATCTGCATCTACTGTAATTCGAGCAGTTCGCTGGACGCTATCGTACCGCGCAGGACGACAGTGAACGAGGTGCAGCCTTGCCGTCACCATCCGGCCCAGACTGCTCCATACGAACGCCGTGTGTTCGACACGCTGGCGAACAGCGAATGGCCCACAGCGAAACCGACATGTCGCCCGCTCGTGATCGCAACGTCCTCGTTGCTCGCCAGATGGGCGCTGCGCTCCGACGCCAGACTTATGCCCGCCGGACCAGCCAGCACGATGTCGCGCTCCGTCAGTTCCGGGA
Source organism: Burkholderia sp. Bp9143 (assembly GCF_003853645.1). Lineage (GTDB taxonomy): Bacteria > Pseudomonadota > Gammaproteobacteria > Burkholderiales > Burkholderiaceae > Burkholderia. Next base: position 57,777 of record NZ_QTPO01000055.1, read on the forward strand.
CACATATGCTTGAAACGAACTCCTTGTGCGTCAGCGTGACGGAACTGCCGTGCACAAAAACGCGCTCCGAACCACGCTCGAATTCGCAATCGCTGAACGCTTCGTTTTCGGCGCCAGGCCCACTCCGATTCTGGCCGCGCAACAGCATGCGGACGCGCGGGAGCGGCGCCGCCGCACTCAACGATTTGGCGTGACAATCGTCAGCGTCGGTGTCAGGTTTCGATGTATCGCTCTTGCTGGTCATGAACATGACAGGAAAACGCTCCGCGAGATTCTGACGGACTCGGCGCTGCACTTCGTCACCCCGCCGAACCGGTGCATGGCGGTCGAGCACGAGCAGATCGAACGGCTGGCTGCACAACTGTCCGAGGAGTGCCTGTATGTCGTCGAATGTATGACCTCTGTGCCCCGCTGCCTACAACGTTCGGCACGCAAAGTCAGCTTGCGCCTGAGTCTCCGTCAGGACTGCAATTCTCAGAACGTCCAGCATCGCCCGAACGTATATAAACACAATGCCCTTTAGTACCGCACGGTCGGGTGTCGGCTTGCGGGCCGCATACTGGCGATTGTGCGCTGCTCCCACAGGCGGCAATGGATCCGCGCACCCCAAGGGTGCGCGGGCGCTTTACCACTGACTTCCACCTTACAACGTCATCACGTCAATCAACGTTTTGCGGCCTTTGTTGTAGTGGAACATGGAGATGACGCTGTGCCTGAGGTCACCTTTAGCGTCGAAGGTCGTTATCCCGATTACGCCTTTGTAGTTCGTCGTCGGCATGGCCGCGAGGACTTTCGCGGCGGTGGTTGAATTCGAACGCTTCATTGCATCGACGATGATATGGACAGCGTCATACGAATACGGTGCGTAGATCTCAATCGGTTGGCCAAAGCGACTCTTGAACTTCTGCTGGAACGCTGCACCTCCCGGCATCTTCGATAGTGCGACGCCGGCCTCCGAACAGATTACATTGTCCGTCGCTGGGCCTGCCAGCTCCGCGAGCGATTCGGTACAGACGCCATCGCCTGACAGAATCTTTGCGTGGATGCCAAGTTGGGCGGCTTGCTTGGCGAACGGGCCGCCGGTCGCGTCCTCGCCCCCGTACATGATTACGTCCGGATTTTCGCCCTTGATCTTTGTCAGGATCGCGCGGAAATCGACTGCCTTATCGCTTGTGGCGTCGTGAGAAAGCACCCTAATGCCAAGTGCCTTCGCACCCTTTTCAAACTCGCTCGCTAGTCCCTGTCCGTACGCCGTTGAGTTGTCGACGATTGCAACAGACTTCGCACTAAGTGATTGCGCAGCGTACCTCGCGAGAGAAGGTCCTTGCTGGGCGTCGGTGCCAACCACACGGAAGGCTGTCTTGAATCCCTGTCCGGTATAGTCAGGATTTGTCGCTCCCGGCGAAATTTGCGTTATCCCGGCGTCCATGAAAACCTTCGACGCTGGAATGGTTGTACTTGATAGGTCGCTGCCGATGACGGCGACAACGCCGTCGTCGACGAGCTTCTGCGCGACAACGGTTCCGGTACGCGGGTCGCCCGCGTCGTCTTCCCCGTCGAGAACCAGCTTGATTTTTTGTCCGGCAATGACAAGACCAGCGGCATTTATCTCCTCCACGGCAAGCAGCGCACCGTTTTGATCGTCCTTGCCAACATGAGCGCTCATCCCAGTCAACGGCGCGAAGTGACCGATCTTGACTGTCTGATCGGCATATACATTCACCGAAAGAGAGGCGAATAGTGATACGGCGCCTAACGAAATCAGCTTTAATTTCACATTCATACGAGTCTCCATGTCTATAAAAGCAACTACCGTGATTTCGGACCGAACGACTTCGCGGTCCTAATTTACAGATTTATAGCCTTGACTTGTTTGGCAGCGAGTTGTCCGCTCGGCGTCGACTGTGCCACCTAGGGCGCTCCATGCGCCGCTTCGACCAGTTATCGACCTCAGCCTTCGTGCACGGCGAATGCCTCACTAGAATTCCGCGACCCGAAGCCATCTTCCTCGAGCTAAACAGGGACCCTCTGCTTGCCGAATACTCCCGGCCGATACTGCCCCGGACGACGCCTTCGTGAATAGCTGCCGGCGGCAATGGCTTAAGCGCCCTCAAGACGCGCACCTTCTCATCGCACACTTGCCGTCGGCGGACAGCTTCGCCTTCGACATCGGGCCGCGCGGCGAGCGCCGCTATCGCCTTCCTCCAGTCACGCACACGATAACGGTCCGTCACGAACAGAAACGGTTCGTCGCTGTAACCGATCGGCATAGAAAGTTTGCGATCCTCAAGAAACTTCCGATTCATGCACGACCCGCCGACGTCTGGTAGAAGTTCATAAGACGTTCTATTCCCCAAGATACGCGGCACGCACCTTCGGATCGTCGAGCATCTGCTTCGCGTCGCCTTCCATCGTGACCGTGCCCGAGTCCATCACGTAGCCGCGGTCGGCCGCCTGCAGCGCGAGGCGCGCGTTCTG
>NZ_QTPO01000056.1 GCF_003853645.1 Burkholderia sp. Bp9143
GCGGCCAGTCAGCAATCCTGACTCCAGAAAGACAAAACCCCACGCTTCGAAAAACGTGGGGTTCGTCAGCAGTCTGAGCCGGGGCATGCCCCGGCTTTTTTTCACCCGATTGCCGACGCGCGGCTGCAGCGTGCGCGTCACACGTGCGCCGCGGCACCGTCGATCGCCGCGCGCACGCGCTCGACGCGCTGTTCGTCGACGGGTGCCAGCACCTCGCCGCGCGGCCGCACGCCCGAGCCGAAATGCACCGCGCGCACGCCGGTGGCACGGACGAAATCGCCGACCGCGTCGATCGTGAGGCCCGAGCCGGCCAGCACCGTGCAGGTCGAGCCTGCCGCCTGCCGGACCAGCCGCGTGATCGTCGCGACCGCGTCGAGCACCGACGGATGGCCGCCCGAGGTCAGCACCGACGTGACGGCCGGCACGCGCAGCAGCGTGTCGAACGCGGCATTGAGGTCGCGCGACACGTCGAACGCGCGATGGAACGTCAGGTCGCGCCCGTCCGCGGCGGCCGCGATGCGGGCAAGCGCGTCGAGATCGACGTCGCCGCGCGCATCGAGCGCGCCGAACACGACACCGTTCGCGCCGGCCGCGACGGCCGCGCGCACGTCGCGTTCGATCACGCGCAGATCGTCGGCGTCATAGACGAACGCGCGGCTGTGCGGCCGCACGATCACGTTGACGGGGATCGCCACGGCGGCCACGACGGCCTCGATCAGGCCGACGCTCGGCGTGAGCCCGCCTTCGCTGATCGCGGTCACGAGTTCGAGCCGGTCGGCGCCCGCGCGGGCGGCGGCCTTCGCGTCGCCGACGGTGGTGGCGATCACTTCGAGGAGGACGGAGGAAGCGGCGGTTCGGTTCATCGGCGGCTCGCGAATCGTCAGGACAATTCGCGCATCCTAGCCGAGCGGCGTGAACCGCGCCAGCGCGACGCCGGTGCTATGCGGCGTCCGCAGCCTCGTCGATCCAGTCGATATCGCCGCACAGCACGTGCTGCGCATCGCCGATCCGCACCGCCACCGACAGCGTCACGCACGGCTGCGCCTCGTTGATCGACAGGTACGGGCGCGTCACCTGCACGCGTCCGGGCTCCGCGATCGCCGTGCGGAAATACGGCCGGCGCAGCCAGTTCGCGCCCTGCGCATCCGACAGCGGCGAAAATCGCGCCTCGGCGAGCGCGCGGTCCGCGCGCAGCACGACGTTGCGGCCGGCCTGGCGGCCCCGCGCGTCGAGCAGGAAGCAGCGTGCCGCGTCGTCGAGCGCGAGGAAGTTCCAGCACACCTCGTCGAGCGGCTCGCCGGCCGCCACCCGCTCGGCCGCGCGCTCGAATGCGCGCAGGTACGGCGCGAGCCGCTGCGCGTCGCGCCGCTCGCGCGCTTCGGTCTGCTGACGGAACCGCTCGGTCAGCTCGCCGATGCAGCCGGTCGCCGTCGCGCTGTCGGGAAGCCCGGGCGCCGGGCGGCCGAAGAAATAGCCCTGCACGAAATCGGCCTCGCACGACAGCGCGATCTGCGCGTCGTGCTCGGTCTCGATCCCCTCGACGAGCACGAGCTTGCCGGCCTCGTGCAGCAGCGTGACGAGCCCGTGCAGGATCGCGGTGAGCCCCGTGCGGTGCGCCGCGTGGGACAGCATGATCCGGTCGAGCTTCACGATGTCCGGGTTCAGCTGCCAGATCCGCTCGAGGTTCGAGTGACCGGCGCCGAAATCGTCGAGCGCGATCAGGAAACCCTGCGCGCGGAATTCGCGCACGGCGTCGGCGAGCCGCTCGATGTCTTCCGCGCGCTGTTCGAGCACTTCGAGCACGACGCGGCGCGGCGGCATGCCGATCCGCCTCAGGTTCGCGAGCAGCGCGGCAGCCTGGAACGGGTCGGTCAGCACGCCCGGATGCACGTTGAGGAACAGCCACTCGCGCTCAGCGCCGAGCAGCGTGAAGTTCTCGAGATGCAGCGCCTGCGCGAGCCGGTCGAGCTGCAGCAGCTCGCCCTGGCGCGCGGCCTCGCCGAACACGTCGAGCGGCGACACCGCGCGGTCGAGCGCGTCATGCGCGCGCAATAGCGCCTCGTACCCTACCGCACGCTGGTGCGACAGGCTGAAGATCGGCTGGAACACGGTCGTGAGCGTCAGGTCGCGATGCTGCGTCGCCAGGCGTTCGAGGCCGGAGCTCATCTCCCGCTCGAAACGATACGGCGATGCGGTGGCCGGACGCTCCTGTTGCACGATCGTCATGGCTCCCTCCTGGTGATGCAGCCGAACGCGGCGGGTGAACGGGACGGCGCGCGCAATGTCATGGTTGGAATCCTCGGTTGTCCGGCCGGTGCCGGACGGTACGCAAGCATCAAGCAATCTCCGTGCAAGCGCTGAACACGCGCGCCGCGCCTGCCTGCGGCGCCGCCGCACCAGCGTGGCGCAGGCCGGATGCACCGTTTGCGTGCATACGCACCGGCGCACTCGAACGCACCCGTCACGCCGTCACGCTAAACTCCGTACGGTCGTTTCATTCTCCACAATTGCCGTATCGATGGAAATCGTCTTCACCGTCCTGATCCTGCTGCTGACCGTCGCGCTGTCCGGCGCGGTCACGCGCATCCTGCCGTTGCAATTGCCGCTGCCGCTGATGCAGATCGCGTTCGGCGCGATGCTCGCGTGGCCGAAGCTGAACCTGCACGTCACGTTCGATCCCGAAATCTTCATGCTGCTGTTCATTCCGCCGCTGCTGTTCGCGGACGGCTGGCGGATTCCGAAACGCGAGCTGTACCTGCAGCGCCGCGCGATCCTGATGCTCGCGTTCGGGCTCGTGTTCATGACGGTACTCGCAGTCGGTTACTTCGCGCACTGGCTGATACCCGAGTTGCCGCTGCCGATCGCGTTCGCGCTCGCGGCCGTGCTGTCGCCCACCGACGCGGTCGCGCTGTCGGGCATCGCCGGCAAGGGCAGGATTCCGCCACAGCTGATGCACATCCTCGAAGGCGAGGCGCTGATGAACGACGCGTCTGGCCTCGTCGCGCTGAAGTTCGCGGTCGCGGCGGCGCTCACGGGCATGTTCTCGCTGCGCGCCGCGTCGGTCACGTTCGTGATCGTCGCCGCCGGCGGGCTCGCGACGGGCGCGATCGTGTCGTGGGTGTTCAGCGCGCTGTCGACGCGCTTCCTGAACGCCGAGCAGGAAGGCGATCCGGCCCCCGGCATCGTGATGACACTGCTCGTGCCGTTTGCCGCCTATCTGTTCGCCGAGCACCTCGAGCTGTCGGGCGTGCTCGCGGCCGTGTCTGCCGGGATGATGATGAATTACACGAGCTTCTCCCGCAAAAGCACCGTCGCGTCGCGCGTGCGGGCCGAAAGCACGTGGGCGATGATCGAGTTCGTGTTCAACGGCATGGTGTTCATCATGCTCGGGCTGCAGCTGCCGCACATCATCGGCCGCGCGCTCGTCGACGCGCACCACACGAGCGACGCGCTCGTCGGCCGGATGATCTTCAACGTGTGCGCGATGATGCTCGCGCTGTATGCGATCCGCTTCCTGTGGGTCTGGCTGCTGCGCTGGATCGCAAGCCGCCGCGCCGCCCGCCACGGCCTCGCGGGCACGATGGCCGGCGTGCGCACGATCGCGGTGATGACGGTCGGCGGCGTGCGCGGCGCGGTCACGCTCGCGGGCGTGCTGTCGATCCCGGTCGCGCTGTCCGACGGCGCGCCGCTGCCCGGGCGCGACACCGCGATCTTCATCGCATCGGCGGTGATCCTCGGTTCGCTGATCGTCGCGGTGATCGGCCTGCCGCTGCTGCTGCGCGGCGTGCGCTCGACGCGCAACCCGCTCGCCGACGAGGAGCGCACCGCGCGCGCGGCCGCCGCGCAGGCCGCGATCCGCGCGATCGACTCGTCGCACGACGCGATCTCGGCCGATCTCGACGAATCGGGCGCCGCGCGCTGCGCGGACATCTCCGCGCGCGTGATGGACCAGTACCGCCGCCGCCTCTCCGCGCTCGCCGAAGACGGCCCGACACCGCGCGCGCAAGCGAAGCAGACCGAGACGATGGAGCTGCAGATGCGGATCGCGGCGGTGCGCGCGGAACGGTCGGTGCTGTACCGGCTGCGCAGCGAAAGCAGGATTTCCGACGAGACGCTGACGAAGCTGATCCGCGAGATCGACCTGTCGGAAACGGCGCTGTCGACGCGCAAGAAAGGGATCATCTGAGCGGCCGCGCCGCGGCGCGACTGCACGGCTTCCCGATAAAAAACGGCGACGCGCGAGCGTCGCCGTTTTCACATCCGCGCGGTTCGCGCTACTTCGCGACGACGACCGGAATCCCCTTCAGCATCCCCGCGCCCTTCATCTCGTCGAGCGCGTGCTGCACGGCCGCGCTCGTCGCCGCGTCGATGCCGAGTTGCAGCGCGAGCTCGCGCTCCGCACGCTTCACGCCCGCGAGGTTGCGCACCTTCACGTGACCGAAGCCGCGCACGCGGGCATGCAGGTCGGCCAGCTGCGTGACCTGCACCGCATTGCCGGCGGTCGTCGCGGCGAACGCACGCGTGAGCGTCGTCTCGTAGTCGTCCGCCAGCGCGCGCTCCATCCTGCGCTCGGCCGTGCGGCCGAACGGATCGAGCCACGTGCCGCGCAGGCCGCGCACGCGCGCGAGCGTGCCGAGCACCGGCCACATCCACTGGCCGAACACGCGCTTCTTCGGCACGCTGCCGTCGCGGCCGGCCTTCGCGACCGTCGGCGGCGCCAGGTTGAACTTCACGCGATAGTCCTGCCCCGGCACGCCTTCGAACTGCGCTTCGAGCGCCGTGCGGAACGCGCCATCCGCGTACAGCCGTGCCACCTCGTATTCGTCCTTCACCGCGAGCAGCCGGTAGAAGGTCGTCGCGACCGCGCGCGTCAGCGCATCGTCGCCCTTCGCACGCGCCGCGTTCACCAGCGCGCGGTAGCGCTCGACGTAACGTGCGCCGCCGTATGCGTCGAGCCGCGCTTCGCGATCGGCGATCAGTTCGGCGAGCGTCTCCGGCACAACCTGCACGGCCACCGCGTGACGCGCGTTCCACAACGCGTCGAGGCCCGCCGCGTCGCCGGCCGCCATCCGGCCGATCGCGAACGCGAGCTTGTTCATCGGCACCGCGACGTTGTTCAGTTCGATCGCGCGCATCATCGCGGCGAGCGACACCGGCACGAGGCCGAGCTGCCACGCGTAGCCGAGCATCAGGATGTTCGCGCCGATCGGGTCGCCGAGGAATTTCGCGGCGAGCGCCTGCGCGTCGCAGCTCGACAGGTAGCCGTCGCCGGCCGCGTGATGCATCTTCTCGAGCAGCGCATCCGCGTGCAGGTTCGCGTCGGGGTTCTGCACGAACGACGCGTTCGGAATCCGGTGCGTGTTGACGACGATCCGCGTGCGCTCGTGGCGCACCGTCTGCAGCGCCTCGGCGCTCGCGCCGACGACCATGTCGCACGCGAGCAGCACGTCGGCCTGCTGCGTGTCGATGCGCACCTGGTTCAGCCAGCGGTCGCTCGACGCGATCCGCACGAACGACAGCACCGAGCCGCCCTTCTGCGCGAAACCCATGAAGTCGAGCACCGACGCGCTCTTGCCTTCGAGGTGCGCGGCCATGCTGATCAGCGCGCCGACCGTCACGACGCCCGTGCCGCCCACGCCCGTCACGAGCATGTCGTACGGCGCCGCGTCGAGATGCGTCGCGGGCACCGGCAACGCGTCGACGCGCGCGGCGAGCGCCGCCTCGTCGAACGCCGCGCCCGCGGCCTTCTTCAGCGCCGCGCCTTCGACCGTCACGAAGCTCGGGCAGAAGCCGTTCACGCACGAGTAGTCCTTGTTGCACGACGACTGGTCGATGCGGCGCTTGCGGCCGAGCGGCGTCTCGAGCGGCTCGACCGACAGGCAGTTCGACTGCACGCCGCAGTCGCCACAGCCTTCGCACACCGCGTCGTTGATGAACAGGCGCTTGTCCGGGTCGGGGAACTCGCCCTTCTTGCGGCGGCGACGCTTCTCGGCCGCGCAGGTCTGGTCGTAGATCAGCACGGTGACGCCCGGCGTCTCGCGCAGTTCGCGCTGCACCGTGTCGAGTTCGCTGCGGTGATGGAACGTCGTGCCCGGCGGGAACTGCCCGTGATGGCCGTCGTACTTCTCCGGTTCGTCGGACACCACGACGAAGCGCGACACGCCTTCCGCCTCGACCTGCCGCGCGATCTGCGGCACCGAGATGCTGCCGTCGACCGGCTGGCCGCCCGTCATCGCGACCGCGTCGTTGTAGAGGATCTTGTACGTGATGTTCGCCTTCGCGGCGACCGCCTGGCGGATCGCGAGGATGCCCGAGTGGAAGTAGGTGCCGTCGCCGAGGTTCTGGAACACGTGCTTGGTGTTGGTGAACATCGCGTGCGCGGCCCAGTCGACGCCCTCGCCGCCCATCTGGATCAGGCCCGTCGTGTCGCGGTCCATCCACGACGCCATGAAGTGGCAGCCGATGCCAGCCTGCGCGATCGAGCCTTCCGGCACCTTCGTCGACGTGTTGTGCGGGCAGCCCGAGCAGAAGTACGGCGTGCGCTTCACCGCATCCGCCTCGTTCGACAGGATCTGCGGCGCGACGAGATCGACGACGCGTTCGCGGCGATCGAGCGCCGGCTTGTGCCGCGCGAGCCATGCGGCGAACACCGGCAGGATCCGCGACGGCCGCAGTTCGCCGAGTTCGGACAGCAGGCAGGCGCCCTGCTCGTCGTGCTTGCCGAGCACGCGCGGGCGCGCGCCGTCCGCGCGGTTGTACAGGTAGTCCTTGATCTGCTGTTCGATGACGGGGCCCTTTTCCTCGATCACCAGCACTTCGGCGAGCCCGTCGACGAAGGTCTCGATGCGCGTCATCTCGAGCGGATACGACAGGCCGACCTTGTAGATCCGCACGCCGGCCGCGTCGAGATCGGCGACCGTCAGGTCGAGCCGGCGCAGCGCTTCCATCAGGTCGAGGTGCGCCTTGCCGCAGGTGACGATGCCGACGTTCGCCTGCGCGCTCGGCGCGATCCACTTGTCGATGCTGTTGGTGCGCGCGAAATGGCGCACCGCGTCGAGCTTCGCGGCGAGGCGCGCCTCGATCGTGAGGCTCGGCAGGTCGGGCCAGCGGTTGTGCAGGCCGCCCGTCGGCGGCGTGAAGCCCGCCGGCGCCGGCCAGTGCGTCTGCAGCGCGTCGAGATCGACGGTCGAGCCCGACTCGACGGTCTCCGAGATCGCCTTGAAGCCGACCCATGCGCCCGAGTAGCGCGACAGCGCCCAGCCGTACAGGCCGAACTCGAGCATGTCGGCGATGTTCGACGGGTTCACGACCGGCATGTGCCACGCGATCATCGCGAAGTCGCTCTGGTGCGGCATCGACGACGACACGCAGCCATGGTCGTCGCCCGCCACCACCAGCACGCCGCCGTGCGGCGACGAACCGTATGCGTTGCCGTGCTTCAGCGCGTCGCCGGCGCGGTCGACACCGGGGCCCTTGCCGTACCACATCGCGTACACGCCATCGACGGTGCGCTCCGGGTCGGCCTCGACGCGCTGCGTGCCGAGCACGGCGGTGCCACCGAGTTCCTCGTTGATCGCGGGCAGGAAGCGCACGCCGCTGCCGTCGAGCAGTTTCTGCGCCTTCCACAGCTGCTGGTCGACCATCCCGAGCGGCGAGCCGCGATAGCCGCTGACGAAGCCGGCCGTGTTCAGGCCCTGCGCGGTGTCGGACGCGCGCTGCATCAGCAGCAGCCGGACCAGCGCCTGCGTGCCGGTCAGGAAGATCCGGCCGCGCGTGGCGGTCAGGTTGTCGGTCAGGCGGTAGTCGGATAGAGCGGGCGTGCCGTCGATGGGCAGGCGGGCGGTCATGGGGATGTCTCCTGATTGTGTGTTCTGGGCCGCGCATCGGGGCGTCGGGCGACGCCGGCCGGCGGCGGCTGGATGGCTCTATTTTTTCGCGGAGACACGAGAAAGTTTTTTCTCATCTTGCTCGGGCGACGCTGGAGTGAGAAAAACTGCGCAGGTTTTGACGGGGAATTGAGAGAGTTCTCGCGCGGGGTGATGGGCGGCTGTTGGGGGTGTGTCGGGGTGGGCTGGCCGGTTGCCTCGAAAAGGCGGGGATGCGCGGGTGGCGGACCGCGGGTGCGACAGCGGGCGCTCGCAGGCCGCCGTGCGACAAGGGTTTGGGCGGCGGAACGGGCGCGTCCTCACCCATGGAATGCACAGCGTTCGGATTGGTCGCGGGTGCCGGATGTCCACACCGCAGGGGCTGCGGGCGAAGCGGGCGGGTGCCCTCACCGGTCGATTGCACAGGGTTTCGAGTGGCGTCTGGGGGCGGATGTCCACACCGCGATCGGTCCGCGGTTCGAGCGGATGCCGACGCTCACCATTGAAATCCACAGCGCGACGAGTCGATGTCGGCGGGAGATATCCACACCATCGGATCCCCACCCAGCCGATGCGACGTTCGCCCTCACCTTTCTGATGCACAGGATTGCGAGTCGATTCGGCGGCGCGATATCCACACCGTTGTCCGCCATCGCGACGCTCCGGCGCGTCGGTCCGGCCGTCGGGGCGACGCAGGATAGCGCGTGTTCGGCGGGCGCGCGCCGGGTGCAGGCTTCAGTATGGATGGGCGTCCGTCTGCAAGCCCTCGCGGGGCTTTGGGGTTCATCGGTGCATGCCGTTGCGCAGCCGAACGAAGTGCCGGTACGGGTGTGGATATCGCCGCCATCAGACACTCAAAACCCTGTGAATTTCGATGGTGAGCGCCGGCACGCGATTGAAGCAGGATGCCGATTCGGGTGTGGATAGCCGGACCCGCGACGACTCGAAACACTGTGAATTTCTACGGTGAGCGACGACACCCGATCGAACGAGAGCGCCAACTCGGGCGCGAACAGCCCGATCAACGACAACTCAAAACGCTGTGAATTCCAACGGTGAGCGACGGCACGGCGATCGAGCGAGGACGCCGCTTCGGGTGTGGATGGCCCGATCCACGACCATTCAAGACGCGGCGGAATTCAACGGTGAACGTCGGCACGGCATCGCATGAAGGCGCTGAATCAGGCATGGACAGCGACGCCCGCAACCACGCGCAGGCCCATGCGTCCGGATTCGCGCAGACGCGGCCGAGCAGCACCCACGGGCCCTCACCACTGGAATACACAGCACGTCGACTGGTTCCGGCGACCGGATATCCACATCGCGGCACGCGATCGAATGGAACGCGCGATCGCGAGTGCGGTTAGAATGCGCGACCCTCGAAGCCGCGCCGACGATCGGGAACGAGCACGCAAGCCGACACCCGGTTTGGCCGGGGCCGACGCTCACTGTCCCAATACACAGCGCTTCGAGTGAATTCCGCGGCAGGATATCCACACCGCGATATGCGTGCGGATCTATCGCCGATCGGCGCGCGCCGTTAGAATGCGCGTCGCGCCGAATCTCGCGCGACGCCCGGAAGTCCGCGCCAGGCAAGCCCCACGCGCAATCGGACGTCAGCACTCACCCTTCGAAAGCACAGCATTTTTCGTCGTTGGGAACCCCGGTTGTCCACACCCCGCATTGCGCATCCGGCCGCGTGCGGTCACCCTCACCGGTGAAAAGCACAGCGTGCCGAGTGGTTTGGCGGCCAGGATATCCACAACCGATACTGCGCGTAAATTTACCGCTAGCGCATCGGCAACGTCGGTTCGCGCATCTCCCGCGATCGGCGTCAAATGCCGGGAAGCCCTGTAGATTCGGCCTCCGGGCGGGCGCTCACCGCTCCTGTTCACAGCATTTCGAGTGAGCGGAAAGGCCGGTTGTCCACATGCGCTCCGCAGCGGATGGCGCACGCAAATGCCTTCACTCGGCAATCGAACGGATGATCCGCGCCGGGTTTCCGCCGACCAAGGTATTCGGCGGAACGTCGCGCGTCACGACGGCACCCGCGCCGACCACCGAGTTCTCGCCGATCGTCACACCGCCGATGATCGTCGCGCCCGCGCCGATCCACACGTTGTTCCCGATCACGATCGGCCGGGCGACGACGGCATCGCGCCGGCGGGACGGCTCGACCGGATGGCCCGACGTGATGAGGCTGACGTTCGGCCCGATCATCACGTCGTCGCCGATATCGAGGCCGCCGAGGTCATAGAACGTGCAGTTCTGGTTGACGAACACGTTGCGGCCGATCCGCGTATCGGCGCCGCCCGTCGCGTAGAACGGCGGGATCAGCAGAAAGCCGTCGTCAATCGGTTTCCCGATCAGTTCTCCGAACAATGCTCGGACTTCATCCGCATCGTCGAACGTCAGACGGTTGAGCCTCGCGGTGATCGCCATCGTCCGCTTGAGCTCGCCGCGCATCGCGGCCGATTCCGGTGTGCGCCGGGGAATGATCGTGGTGCGATCGTCGTTCGCCATTCGTTACCGTTCTCCGTGCGCGATCGAACCGGCGCGCGGCGCATCACGCAGCGCCTGACTCGCCGAACGCGATCGCATCGCCTTGAATTCAATCGTTCGGTCGACCCGCGCGGGGCGACCCGGTTTCCGCATTTCGTGCCCCGTCGACGACCATCGTCCGGGTTCGTGCAGCCGGCCACAGACGTTGCTGCAAAGCCGGCGGAACAGTGCTGTCGCGCCGTTTCAACCGAGCATTCATATGCCAACTCTCAACTAGTCAGCGTATAACTAGTTAATTCATGAACTTCTGCCACACCTGGCTTTGCAGGAAATTCGCCACCCGTCCGCATCCGGCCGAACACGCACAACCCGCGCCCCGTCACCGGGCCAGGATCCATCGCTTCCACCGTCCGCCCCTGTCCGAACCTGCCCCGCTCGGGTACGCTTGAGCATCCACCGAACCGACACGCACACCCAAACGCGGAGGCGCGATGAAGCTCTACTACTGGCCGAAGACCCGGGCATTCCGGGCGCTGTGGATGCTGGAGGAAATCGGCGCCGTCTACGAACTCGTGCCGATCGACTTGCGGTCGCACGAACAGGGCAGCGACGCGTTCGTCCAGGTCAATCCGATGGCCAAGCTGCCCGCGCTCGACGACGGCGGCGAACCGTTCGCCGAATCCGGCGCCGTGCTGCTCTATCTCGCCGATCGCTGCCCGGGTGCCGGGCTCGGCATCGCGCCGGACGATCCGCTGCGCGGCCGCTTCCTGCAGTGGATGTTCTTCACGCCCACCTGCCTCGAGCCGGCGATGGCCGAGAAATTCACCGGCGCGTCGGGCAATCCGGTCGCCTTCGGCTGGGGCAACATCACGCGCGTGCAGCGTGCGCTCGCGCAAACGCTCGCCCAAAGCCGCTGGCTCGTCGGCGATCACTTCACCGCGGCCGACCTGCTGCTCGCCAGCACGCTGAAGATCGCGTTCGACGCACACCTGCTGCCGCACGAAGGCGTGCTCGGCGACTATGTCGCGCGCGCCGAGGATCGCGATGGCTACCGCCGCGCGGTCGCGGTCGAACAGCGCGAAGCGGCGCGTCTGCTGCATCCGTGACGCGTGAACGGCACGGCATTCGGTCGCGGCAGCCGCGCCCGAATGCCGGCGCCCGGGCGCGCCGGACGCCGACGTCATGCAGCCGGCCCGGGGGCCTGCGCGGCCGGACCGGCGTCGACCACCACGCCCGGCGAACCGCGTTCGTCGCTGTCGGCGTCGACCGGCACGACCTCGTGAAAGTGCGTGTAGTCGATGTGCGTGATGCCGCCCTCGTCGTGCATCAGGTCGACATAGCGGTGACGCCAGCGGATATCCGCATGCGCCCATGAGTAGCGCGCCTGCATGACCTGCGCGGTCGTCTCGTCGGAGCCCTCGATCGTGATCAGCAGCGACGCGTCGCGCGCGGCGAGCGATTCCGCCGTCTCGCCGAACAGCGGGCTCGTTTCGTCGATCACGTGCATCAGGTTCCAGCCGAGCAGGAAGATCGGATGCTCGCTGCGCACGAGCGGCAGGTCATGAATCTTGCGCAGCGTATAACCCTCGTGCGTGCCTTCGACGCGCATCAGCCGCAGTTTCGCCTGCGCTTCGGCGATCACGTTCTGGCGCGCATTCGCGGCACGCACCATCAGCGTCATCCGCCCGTTCAGCGGACGCACGATCGCGTAACGCGCGAACAGGATCTTCGCTTGCGGCCGGGAAAACCGCGCGAACACGAGGCCGGTCGCCAGCGCGATGCCCGACATCCCGATGAAGATCTCGAAGGTCGAGACGAGGTGCGCGTAGACGGTCTGCGGATGCATGTCGCCATAGCCGACCGTCGCGAGCGTCTCGACGCTGAAGAAGAACGCGCCGGCGAACCCGGCCGGCGACTGGTTCGCGATCGGCGCCTGGCCGAGCAGGTAGAGCGTCGCGAAGCCGCCGTTGAGCAGCAGGAACAGCAGCGCGAGCGACAGGAAGAATACGGGCCAGCTCACCGTCAGTGCACGGTGATAGAGATCGCGCCAGCCGAGCGGCGGCATCCCGTAGGCGATCACGGGGCGGGTGCCCGACCAGAGCTTGCGGCCACGGCCGCGGGAGGCTGGAGAGGACGAATCGACGTTCATCGCGCGAGGCCGGAAGCAGGGAGTCAAAGAGCGTAGCACGCGAAGGCGGCGGGCGGGAATGCGCGGCGATGCAGAGCGGGCCTGCGCACGCGGCGCAAAAAAAACCGGCCGCATGGGCGGCCGGCTTCGCGGTGATCCTGCGAGCACGCGCGCGGCGGGCGGCGCGTTTACTTGCGGTCGACGATCACGCGGTCGAATGTGCCGCCGTCGGCGAAATGGGTCTTCTGCGCGTTCGCCCAGCTGCCGAAAACCTGCTCGACGCTGAACGTCTTCAGCGGCTTGAACTCGGCCGCGTGCTTCTTCAACACGTTCGCATCGCGCGGGCGCAGATGGTGCTGCGCGATGATCTCCTGCGCCTGCGGCGTGTACAGGTAGTCGAGGTACGCCTGCGCGACCTTGCGCGTGCCCTTCTTGTCGGCAACCTTGTCGACGACGGCGACGGGCGGCTCCGCGAGGATGCTCGCCGACGGGTACACGGCGTCGAATTCCGCACCCGACGCGCCCGTGTCCATCAGCGCGACTTCGTTCTCGAACGTGACGAGCACGTCGCCGATGCCGCGCTGCGTGAAGGTCGTCGTCGCGCCGCGGCCGCCCGAGTCCAGCACCGGCACGTTGCGGAAGATCGCCTTCTCGAAGTCGAGCGCCTGCTGGTCGGTCGCACCCTTCTGCTTCTGATAGCCCCACGCGGCGAGGTACGCGTAGCGGCCGTTGCCCGACGTCTTCGGGTTCGCGATGATCACCTGCACGCCCGGCTTCGCGAGATCGCTCCAGTCCTTGATCGCCTTCGGATTGCCCTTGCGCACGAGGAACACCATCGTCGTCGAGTACGGCGAGCTGCTGTCGGGGAAGCGCGCGCGCCAGTCCTTCGGCAGCAACTGGCCGCGCTCGGCGAGCAGGTCGATGTCGTTCGGCTGGTTCATCGTCACGACGTCGGCCTGCAGCCCCTGCAGCACCGACAACGCCTGCGCGCTCGATGCGCCGTGCGACTGCTTGATCGTCACCGTTTCGCCCGTCTGCTGCTTGTACGCGGCGGCGAAGCGCGTGTTGATGTCCTTGTACAGCTCGCGCGTGACGTCGTAAGACACGTTCAGGATCGACGTGTCCGCATGCGCGGCCGTCGCCGCCACGACCAGCGCCGCCGCGGTGCCCGTGTGCAGCCAGCGGCCGATTCCCTTGATGCTTGCCATCGTGATATGCCCCGTTTCCAGTGGTGGTGAATGTGCGTGACGGCACGCGTACGCGCTGTCATCGAAACGTAAGCGGGCATTCTAGCGGCCGGGCGCCGCGCGCTTTCCAATCTGTCGTGCAAAGCAAATCTCGAATCCTGCTAAACGGCGCGCGCCGCTCGCGTGCGCGCCGGATCCGGTGTTAAGATCGCCGCTCAGCCCTTTTCACGGTTCATTCATGTCCGCTGCCCTGCGCTCGCCCTCGATCCTTGCCGCCATCGCGGCAGGTGCGTGCGCGGCCGGGCTGAAACTGAAAAAACGACTCCTCGACTGACGGGGACGTCGCGTCCCGTCAGGCGAATGCCGGACGGGATGCCCGCAGGTCGTTTCATTCTCCTTGCTCGCACGCCTCGCTCCGGCACACCGCCGACGGAACGGTTCCTTCCCACTCCGTTTCCACCATGAGGCTTTGCATGAACACACGTTTCGAAGGTATCTGGCTGCCGCTCATCACGCCGTTCCACGACGGCGCGGTCGACCGCGACGCACTCGCGCGGCTCGCGCGTCGCTATGCGGCGGCGGGCATCGCCGGTTTCGTCGCGGGCGCGACGACCGGTGAAGGCGTGCTGCTCGACGCGCGCGAACAGGACGCCGTGTTCGCCACGCTGCGCGATGCGGTGCCCGGCCTGCCGATCGTCGTCGGGCTCACCGCGAGCGCGACGCACTTCGCGGCCGCCCGCGCACGCGAACTCGCCGCGCTGCGGCCCGACGGGCTGCTCGTCACGCCGCCCGTCTATGTTCGGCCGACGCAGGACGGGATCCGCCGCCATGTCGAGGCGATCGTCGACGCGGCCGACCTGCCCGTCCTCGTCTACAACATTCCGTACCGCACCGGCGTGAACGTCGAACTGGAGACGCTGCAGGCGCTCGCGCGCGATCCGCGCGTCGCGGGCATCAAGGAGTGCGGCGGGACGCTCGACCGGATGAGCCGGCTCGTGCACGACACGCCGCTCGCGATCCTCTCCGGCGACGACAACCAGAACTTCGCCGCGCTGTGTGCCGGCGCGCATGGCGCGATCGCCAGCAGCGCGCACGTGCTGCCCGAATGGCACGTGCGCATCCACGCGCTGCTGCGCGACGGCCGGCTCGCCGACGCGCGACGGCTGTCGGTCGCGCTGCAGCCGCTCGTCGCGGCGCTGTTCGCGGAGCCGAATCCGGCGCCGGTGAAGGCGGTGCTGGCTGCGCAGGGGTGGTGCGAGGACGGGTTGCGGTTGCCGTTCGTGCCGGCAAGCGAGGGATTGCGGGAGAGGCTGGGGGCAATTCTTGCCGGGCTCGGCGAAATTGCGCAGGACACCGCTGCAGCATAGGCAGCCAAGCAACGCGCGGCTCGGACAACAGGCAAATCTTTGCCGCCAGATTGTTTCAAACCGTCAGAACGAGAGACAGGCCGTAGCGTGCAAGCTGGGCGTCGGCCGTCACGAGTTGCAGCGGTTCATGCCGAGCCTGCGCGACGAGCAAGCGATCGAACGGATCGCGATGGTGATGCGGCAAATCACGCACTGCGGCCCCATGCACGGCGCGAACCGGTAGTTCGCGCACCCCGCTTGTGCCGATCGAGCAGATCAATCTGCCCATGTCGATGTCGAGCTTCCCGAGGCCGGCCTTGATGGCGGCCTCCCAGATACTCGCGCTGCTGACAAAGCGTTCGTCGGCTGCGGAGATCAGTTTGCGCGCCCGCGCGCTGAGCTTCGGATCGTTGGTCACGATCCATAAAAAGATGTGCGTCTCGAGCAACAGGCGCATCAGCGTCCCTCGAATGCGTCCAGCAGATAATCCGGCAGCGGTGCGTCGAAGTCATCTGCGATCCAGGCCTGACCTTGCAGGACTCCAAATCGAACGGGCAGCTTCGCCGGCCCGACGGAATCGACGGGAGTCCCGTCAGCCGGACTCGAAACGTCGCCCCGTTGCGATGGATCGATCGAAATGCCGTTGGGCAGGTTCGTGCTTTGCATGATGACCTCCGTCTCAGGTGTCCATCACTGTAGTCTGGTTCGCCCGATCGCTCCATTCGGCCAATCGGGAGAGGGGGGTCGACGCACCCCGAGCCGCTGATCCGGAACGTTTCGTTACGCCGCCAGCACCACCACCTCCCCCGCCGTCGCGTCCCGTACAGCCTGCGTGACGATCCGCGCGAGCCGCTCGACGGTCGGCGTCGCCGACGACGTCCGCCGCAGCAGCATCAGCGGCAGGCTCGGCAGTGCCGGCAGCCCGGACGACGCCGCGTCGAGCACGCGCACCGACGCGGGCAGCCCGTAGTGCGAGCGCACCGTCAGCCCGAGGCCGGCCGCCGCCGCGGCCCACAGCCCGGCCAGGCTCGGCGTCGTGAACGCGACGCGCCACGGCACGCCCGCGCGGTCGAGCGCATCGGTCGCCGCGCCGAAGAAGCGGCACGGCCGGTCGAACACGACGAGCGGCAGCGGCTCGCCCGATGCGCGTAGCGCACGCAGACGCGCGGCGCCGTCGTCGGTCGGATCCGCCTGTCCGCCGCCCTCCGGCATGCCGTAGCCGCCCGCGCCGACCGCCGCGATCCACTGCATCGGCACCTGCGCGATCGCGTCGCTGTCGATGCCCGCGCGCGACACCAGCGTCGCCGACGCCGGATCGCCCCAGACGAGCGCGAGATCGAGCTGGTTCGCGTCGAGCCGCTCGAGCAACTCGGCATTGCGCGCGACGCGCGCCTCGATCCTCACCTTCGGATGCGCACGCGCGAAACGCCCGAGCACGTCGGGCAGGATCGCCTCGCCGAAGTCCTCCTGCAGGCCGACCCGCACCCAGCCGTCGAGATTCACGCCGCGCACGGCCGCGGCCGCTTCGTCGTTCAGCTCGATCATCCGCCGCGCATAGCGCAGCATCGCATCGCCGGCGTCGGTCAGCGCGAGCCCGCGCCCGGCCTTCACGAACAGCGGCGTGCCGGCCTGTTCCTCGAGCTTGCGGATCTGCGCACTCACCGCCGACGACGAACGCGCGACGCGATCGGCGGCCTTCGCGAAGCTGCCGAGATCCACGCCCGCGACCAGGCTGCGCAACGCCGCGACGTCGAAGTTCGGCCGGGCCAGCGTGGCGTCGGGTGCCGCGAGCGACGCCGCGCCGTGGGCATTGTCGTGTCCGGACATCTCAACCATCCCGTTTTATCGAACGATTCATCAAAAACTTTCCGATTTTCAGGATGAATGTAGGTCGCCACACTGGCGATGTCAATTTCCAAACGGGCCCTGCCGCCATGGATACCTCCTGCCTCGCTTCCCCGCCCTCGCCCGCGCGCGACGCGCGCGGCCCGGCCCATCGCTGGCGCGTGCTCGCGGCCGGCGTCGCCGCGAACATGAGTTTTTCCGCTGCCGCCGCCGGCATTCCGACCACCGCCGTGTGGATGCGCTCGGCCTATCACCTCGACAACGGCGCGCTCGGCCTCGTGCTCGGCGCGCTCGGCTTCGGCGTCGCACTGTCGGAGCTGCCTTGGGGGATCGCCGCCGACCGCTTCGGCGATCGCCGCGTGCTGCTCACCGGCCTCGTCGCGACCGCCGCGATGCTGGCGCTGATGGTGGCCGCGATCGTCCCGACCGCGCACGCGGTGCCGCCGCTCATGCGCGTCGTCGCGGCGATGTGCTGCGTCGGCCTGCTCGGCGGCAGCGTGAACGGATCGAGCGGACGCGCGGTGATGCGCTGGTTCGGCGAGCGCGAACGCGGGCTCGCGATGAGCATCCGCCAGACGGCCGTGCCGCTCGGCGGCGGCATCGGCGCGGCGCTGCTGCCGTCGCTCGCGTCGCACGCGGGCTTCGCCGCGGTATACGGCGCGCTGATGCTGCTGTGTGCCGGATCGGCCGCGCTGACGTGGCGCTGGCTGCACGAACCGCCCGACGCGCCGGCCGCCGCACGCCGCCCGGTCGGGCAGCAACCGCCGGCCGCGGCCGCGCGCAGCCCCCTTGCGAGCGGCCGCGTCTGGCGCATCGTGCTCGGCATCGGCGCGCTGTGTGCGCCGCAGTTCGCGGTGCTCACCTTCGCGACCGTGTTCCTGCACGACTTCGGCCGGCTCGGCCTCGCCGGCATCAGCGCGGCGATGGTCGCGCTGCAGCTCGGCGCCATGGTGATGCGCGTGTGGAGCGGCCGCCATACCGACCGGCACGGCAACCGGCGTGCGTACCTGCGCGGGTCGGTCTGCGTCGCGGCCGGATCGTTCGCGCTGCTCGCGGCCGCGACCGCCGGCAGCCCGCACGTGCCGCTCGCCGCGATCGTCGCGATCCTCGTGTTCGCCGGCATCTGCGTGTCGGCCTGGCACGGCGTCGCATACACCGAACTCGCGACGCTCGCCGGCGCGAACCACGCAGGCACCGCGCTCGGGATGGCGAACACGATCGTCTATCTCGGGCTGTTCGCGACGCCGCTCGCGATTCCGCCGCTGCTCGCCGTCAGTTCGTGGAGCGTGGTCTGGCTCGCGGCCGCGCTGATCGCAGGCGCGACCTGGCCGCTGTTTGCGCGATAGCGAGCCATCGCGCGGAACACGCGGACGTCGCCGCTCATGCCGCACACGCCGCGACGGCCGCGCAACGGCCGCGCACCGTCATGCCGTCTCGCGCGCCAGCGCGCGCCGCGCGGCCGGCCGCCCGGCCTCGCGCTGCGCATGCGCGGTCCACGCGGGATGCCGCGTCATGTCGAGCCCGATCGCGACGCCCCAGCGATACAGCACCAGCAGGAACGGATCGACGATCGAATGGCCACCCGGCTCGGCCCACGTGCGGCCGTCGGCGAGCGCGGCTTCGATCGTTGCGTTCGCGGCATCGATCAGCTCGCGCCCGTGCGCGCTGATCGCACCGTGCAGCGCAGGATCCCCAACGAAGCGCCCCGGCCGCCACAGCATGCCGTAGCCGACGCCGTGCACCCAGCCGACCAGCCAGGCGAGCCATTCGTGACAGCGCGCCTCGCGCAGCGGATCGTCGAGCGGCAGCAACTGCGCATCCGGATGGCGGCGCGCGAGATACGTGAGGATCGCGGGCGTTTCGGTCAGCATGCGCGGCTCGCCCGGAATCGCGAGCACGGGCACGCGCGCCTTCGGGTTGATCGCGAGATAGCGCGCGCCGAGGTTCTGCTGCTCGCGCACGGACACGATCTCGACGTCGAACGGCGCGCCGGTTTCCTCGAGCGCGATGTGGGTGGCGAGCGAACACGCGCCCGGCGAAAGATAGAGACGATATGCGTTCATGATGGCGTTGCCCGGCGGGCCTGTCGAAAAACGGAACCGAGTGTAGGAACGCACGGCCCGCCGCCGCAAACGATGAATTGTCGTGCTCGGGCATGAGTGCTACTAATGCGTGATGCGACGCATCCACCTCCCTCCGCTGCAGACGCTGCGTGCGTTCGAAGCCGCCGTGCGGCTGCAGAGCTTCACGCGCGCGGCCGACGAACTCGCGCTCACGCAGGGCGCGGTCAGCCAGCACATCCGCGCGCTCGAAGCGCAGCTCGGCCATCCGCTGTTCACGCGCGAGCGCAACGGCGCGACGCCGACGCATGCCGCGCATGCGCTCGTGCTGCAGGTGCGCCAGGGCCTGAGCGTGCTCGAACGCGCGTTCGAGCCGGCGCTCGCCGTGCGCAGCCGCCCGCGCACCCGCGACGTCACGCTGAACGTGAGCGTGCTGCCGAGCGTCGCCGAACGCTGGCTTGCGCCGCGCCTGCCGCGCTTCGCGGCCGCGCATCCGCACATCGCGATCGTGCTGCATCCGGACGCGGCGCTCGCGCCGCTGCGCAAGCGCGACCGCATCGACGTCGCGCTGCGCTACGGGCCCGGCACCTGGCCGGGTGTCGTCGCCGAGAAGCTGATGAACGAGACGATCTTTCCGGTCGCGAGCCCCGCGTATCGCAATCGCGACGGCATCGCGCCGCGCGCGCCGGCCGATCTCGTGCGCGCGACGCTGCTGCGCCATCCCGCGCAGCCGTGGGAACCGTGGTTCCAGGCGGCACGGCTCGACCTCACCGAATCCGCGCGTACGCCGCGCTTCACCGATGCGAACGCATTGATCGACGCGACGCTGAAAGGACGCGGCGTCGCGCTCGCGCGCCGCTCGCTGATCGAACCCGAACTTGCGGCCGGCATGCTCGTACGCGTGTCGACGGTGCGCGTGACCGACGTGTATGCGCATTACGTGGTGTGGCGCCCCGATCATCCGCACGAAGCAGCGATCCGCACGTGGCTCGACTGGCTGCGCAGCGAAGTGCGGCGCAGGACGCCGCGACGCTGAAACACGGCGCCCGCCTGCGCGGCAAAGCGCGCGAAAGCATTTAGTCGGCTCGACGAAAGCCGTTCGCGATCGTGCTCCGGTCGCAAACGATTCACCGAATCGTCGCATCGCGTCGGCATACTCGAAAACGTTTCCCGATCCGCCTGCCAGGAGAGAAGTCATGCATCGCGTTGCCCTCGTCGTCGTTCTATGTGCCGCCGCCTTCGTCGCCGCCTGCAGCGACGACGCGCCGCACGACGCGCACGCGGCCGACGCCTCGCAACAGGCCGGCGCATCGTCCGGCTCCGCGAGCGCATTCAACAGCGACGCGGGCGCGAACGCCGCCGCGTCCGATGCCGCACCGCTCGCGCCGCCCGTCGTCCACTACCCGCCCGACGATGACGACGACGCCAAGCCGGCGACGAACGCGGGCGCATCCGGCGTCGCCGCATCGTCGCCGCACTGATCCCGCCGTTCCTGGCCCTGTCCCCGTCCTCCCCGATCGCAGAACCGAGGTGAAATAACATGACGTCATCCAGCCGCCGCCGTTTCCTGCATACCGTCGCACAGTCAGCGGGCGCGGCCGTCGCGCTCAACGCGTTCCCCGAATCGATCCGCCGCGCGCTCGCGATTCCGGCCGCGCGCGGCACCGGCACGATCCGCGATGTCCAGCACATCGTCGTGTTCATGCAGGAGAACCGCTCGTTCGACCATTACTTCGGACACCTGCGCGGCGTGCGCGGCTACAACGACCGCTTCCCGATCCCGCTGCCGAACGGCAAGCCGGTGTGGTACCAGCCGTCGAAGGAAGACCCGACGAAACCCGTGCTGCCGTTCCGGCTCGACACGAAGACGACCAGCGCACAGTGCCTCGGCGCGCTCGACCACTCGTGGGCGAAGACCCACGCGGCGATCGACGGCGGCCGCTACGACCAGTGGCCCGCGAACAAGACCGACATGACGATGGGCTATCACGTGCGCGAGGACATCCCGTTCCACTACGCGCTCGCCGATGCGTTCACCGTGTGCGACAACTACTTCTGCTCGCTGCCGGGGCCGACGCACCCGAACCGTTCGTACCTGATGACGGGCACGGTCGACCCGACCGGCAAGTTCGGCGGCCCGCTGCTCGACAACGCCGACTACGTCGACGGCGACCTGCCGCCCGCGTACCAGCTGTTGTCGTGGACGACCTTCCCCGAACGGCTCGAGGCGCGCGGCGTGTCGTGGCAGATCTACCAGCAGGGGCTCACGTGGGCCGATCCGTACAACGGCAACTACGGCACGAACATCCTGCAGAACTTCACGAACTTCATCAACGCGAAGCCGGGCTCGTCCCTGTACCAGCGCGCGCAGACGGTGCGCACGCTCGACAACCTGAAGGACGACGTGATCAACGACCGGCTGCCGCAGGTGTCGTGGCTGCTTCCGCCCGCGGTGTTCTCCGAGCATCCGAAGTACACGCCCGCGTACGGCGCGAACTACACGTCGCAGATCCTCGACGCGCTGACGTCGAATCCGGACGTGTGGGCGAAGACCGTGCTGTTCATCATGTACGACGAAAACGACGGCTTCTTCGATCACGTCGTGCCGCCGCAGCCGCCGACGTCGGCCGCGCAGGGCGCATCGACCGTGACGACCGACGGCGAGCTGCATACGGTCGTGAATCCCGGCCGCGGCGGCAGCTACACGGCCGACGGGCTGCCGTACGGCCTCGGGCCGCGCGTGCCGATGACGGTCGTGTCGCCGTGGTCGAAGGGCGGCTTCGTGTGCTCGCAGGTGTTCGACCACACGTCGGTGATCCGCTTCATCGGCGAACGCTTCGGCGTCGACGAGCCGAACATCACGCCGTGGCGCCGGACCGTCTGCGGCAACCTCACCGCCGCGTTCGACTTCCGCTCGTCCGACGCGACGTTCCCGACACTGCCCGATACGAGCCAGTACCGTTCGATCGCCGACCAGCAATGCACGTCGCAACCGGCGCCGACCGTGCCCGCGACGCCGTCGCCGATCGATCCGCAGGAGCCCGGCGTGCGGCCCGCGCGCGCGCTGCCGTACGAACTGCATGTAAACGCGAGCATCTACGGCGGCAACACGCTGCGCATCGAGTTCGCGAACCGCGGCAACCAGGGCGCGCACTTCCAGGTGTACGCGACGAACCGCACCGACGGCCCGTGGCGCTACACGGTCGGCGCGCGCCGCGTGCTGCACGCGGACTTCGACCTGACGGAGGCGAACGGCGCGTATGCGTTCTCGGTGTACGGGCCGAACGGCTTCGTGCGGATGTTCGCGGGCAACGTGTCGGCCGCGACCGCGCGCCGCCGCAACCAGGCGCAGCCGGAGGTGAAGGCCGGCTACGACATCGCGAACGGCAACCTGTACCTGAAGCTGCGCAACCACGGCAGCGGTCACGCGACGCTGACGCTGACCGACAACGCATACGGCGCGCCGTCGCGGCAGGTCACGCTGCACGGCGGCGACGAGCACGTCGAGCAATGGGCGCTCGCGTCGAGCCACCACTGGTATGACGTGACGGTGAGCGACAGCGCGAACGGCACGTTCTCGCGCCGCTTCGCGGGCCACGTCGAGAACGGCCGGTCGAGCTTCTCGGATCCGGCCGCGGTGCGGCCGGTCGCCGCGTCGTAAGCACGGCGGCACGACGGTGCGCGGCACTCGCCGCGCAGCGCGTGCCCGTGAGTGTCAGATCGCGTGCGCGAGCGCGCGGTCGACGAGCGCGGCGTCGAAGCCGTCGTCCGCGTCGCGAAAGCGCAGCGGCGCCGCGCAATGCACCAGCGTGTCGATGAAGTACTTCGCGCGCGGCCACGGCCCGAAACCGGCCGCGGTGTTGATGTGCCCCGCGTCGCCGAGGTTCACGAACGCGCTGCCGAGCCGCTGCGCGAGCGTGCGCGCATCGGCAAGCGGCATCCACGGATCGGTCTCGCTGCCGATCACGATCGACGGCACCGCGAGCCGGCGCGCGTCGAACGGCCCGGCAAACGTGAATTTCCTCGGACTGGCCGGTGCGACGAGCAGCACGCCCGCGACGTCGGCCGCTTGTGGCCATTGCGCGAGCGCATGAGCGGCCGCGAGGCAGCCGAAACTGTGCGCGGCCAGCACGAACGGGCCGCGCTCGCGGTCGAGCAGCGCGCGCACGGACTGCGCCCAGCGCGCGAGATCGGGGGCATCCCAGTCGGCCTGTTCGACCCGCAGCGAACGCGGGAACTGCCGCTCCAGCCAGGTCTGCCAGTGGGCGCCTTCGCTGCCGTGCAGGCCCGGAACGGTCACGAGCCGCGGCGGCCACGCCGATTTGCTGCATGCGCGCATGATTGCCCTCGCTTGCTTTGCTTGGAGACGAGGTTCGATTGTGGCGTGGCGCGCGCGGCGGCCGAACCAATATTTTGTGCTTTGCTTGTGCGCGAGACGGCGACCGGGACGACCACCTGCGCGGGCCGGCGCGGCCTCGCGGCGGCGCAACGCGCCGCGAAACCGTAGAATGTGGGCTTCCCGCTTGCCATGCATCGGATCGCACCGGGGCGCCCCGCGCCGGGTCCGATCGACAGGAGACGCCCGATGTCCACTACGCCCGCCGGCGCGCTGCGCCCGTTCCATCTCGCCTTTCCCGTGTCGAGCCTCGCCGGCGCGCGCGCCTTCTACGGCGGCCTGCTCGGCTGCCCCGAGGGCCGCAGCTCCGAACACTGGGTCGACTTCGACTTCTTCGGCCACCAGCTCGTCGCGCACCTCGCGCCGGACGAAACCGGCAAAAGCGCGGTGAATCCGGTCGACGGCGACGACGTGCCCGTGCGCCATTTCGGCGTCGTCCTGTCGATGGACGAATGGCATGCGCTCGCCGACAGACTGAAGGCCGCAAATACGCGCTTCGTGATCGAGCCGCACATCCGCTTCAAGGGCGAGGTCGGCGAGCAGGCGACGATGTTCTTCCTCGATCCGTGCGGCAACGCGCTCGAGTTCAAGGCGTTCGCGGACATCGGCCAGCTGTTCGCGAAGTAGGCGCATGAAGATCCTGTTCTACTCGCCGCACCAGGAAGCCGGCGCATGGCGCGACGCGATCGCGCGGGCGCTGCCCGACGCCGAGCTGCGCGCGTGGCAGCCGGGCGACACGGCCGCCGCCGACTACGCGCTCGTGTGGCACGCGCCGCGCGAGCTGTTCGCGCCGCGCGACGGCCTGCGCGCGATCTTCAACCTCGGCGCGGGCGTCGATGCGCTGCTCGCGCTCGACCGCGCGCATCCCGGCACGCTGCCGCGCGACGTGCCGCTGGTGCGCCTCGAGGATTCGGGCATGGCGCGGCAGATGATCGAATACGTGACGCACGCGGCGCTGCGCTACCTGCGCCGCTTCGACGAATACGAAGCGCTGCAGCGCGAGCGCCGCTGGCAGGTGCTCGAGCCGCATCCGCGCGCGCGCTTCACCGTCGCGGTGCTCGGCCTCGGCGTGCTCGGCGCGCAGGTCGCGCAGGCACTCGCCGCGCTCGGCCTGCCCGTGCGCGGCTACAGCCGCAACCCGAAGCAGCTCGACGGTGTCGAGACCTTCGCGGGCGACGGCGCGTTCGACGCGTGCATCGACGGCGCGAAGGTGCTCGTGAACCTGCTGCCGAGCACGCCCGATACCGACGGGATCCTGTCCGCACGGACCTTCGCAAAGCTGGCGCCGGGCGCGTACCTGGTGAACGTCGCACGCGGCGCGCATCTCGTCGAAGCCGACCTGCTAGACGCGCTCGCGAGCGGCCGGGTCGCCGCCGCGACGCTCGACGTGTTCCAGCACGAGCCGCTGCCGGTCGATCATCCGTTCTGGCACGCGCCGCGCATCACGATCACGCCGCACAGTTCGGCCGAGACGCTGCGCGACGAAGCCGTCGAACAGATCGCCGGCAAGATCCGCGCGCTCGAGCGCGGCGAGCGCGTCGGCGGCATCGTCGACTACGCGCGCGGCTACTGAATTCCGCCCTACACAAAACTGGAGACAACCATGACGTTCCCCACCGCCGTCAAGATCGTCGAAGTCGGCCCGCGCGACGGGCTGCAGAACGAAAAGACCTTCGTGCCGACCGACGTGAAGATCGCGCTCATCGACCGGCTGTCGCGCGCCGGCTTCCGCAATGTCGAGGCCGCGTCGTTCGTGTCGCCGAAATGGGTACCGCAGATGGCCGACGGTGCGGACGTGATGGCCGGCATCGAGCGTCGCCCGGGCACCGTGTATTCGGTGCTCACGCCGAACCTGAAAGGCTTCGAGAATGCGCTCGCCGCACGCGCCGACGAAGTGGTGATCTTCGGCGCGGCGAGCGAGGCGTTCTCGCAGCGCAACATCAACTGCAGCATCGCCGAGAGCATCGCGCGCTTCGAGCCGGTCGCGAAGGCCGCGAAGGATGCCGGCCTGCGACTGCGCGGCAGCGTGTCGTGCACGCTCGGCTGCCCGTACCAGGGCGAGGTGCCGGTCGCCTCGGTCGTCGACGTCGTCGAACGCTTTGCCGCGCTCGGCTGCGACGAGATCGACATCGCCGACACGATCGGCGTCGGCACGCCGAAGCGCACGCGCGAAGTGCTCTCGGCCGTCACGCGCGTGTTCCCGCGCGAACGGCTGTCGGGCCACTTCCACGACACCTACGGCCAGGCGCTCGCGAACATCTACGCGGCGCTGTTCGAAGGGATCGAGATCTTCCACGCGTCGGTCGCCGGCCTCGGCGGCTGCCCGTACGCGAAGGGCGCGACCGGCAACGTCGCGACCGAGGACGTGCTGTACCTGATGCAGGGCCTCGGCATCGACACCGGCATCGATCTCGCGCAGGTGGTCGCCGCCGGCGACTTCATCTCGAACGCGATCGGCCGGGCGAACGTGTCGCGCGCCGGTCGCGCGCTGCTCGCCAAGGCGCAGAGCGCGGCCGACGCGCCGAGCTGCGTCTGACCCCGACATTCACGGATTCCCCATGACGACACCCGCTTCATTCGACTCTCTCCCCGATTCCGCGCGACGCGTCGCGCTGCTGCTGCGCGAGCGCGGGCATGCCAAAGGGATCGTGATGCTCGCCGAAACCGGCAAGACCTCCGCCGAGGCCGCGGCCGGGCTCGGCTGCGCCGTCGCGCAGATCGCGAAGTCGATCCTGTTTCGCCGCGAATCGGACGGCCTGCCGGTGCTCGTCGTCGCGAGCGGCGTGAACCGCGTCGACGAGAAGAAGGTCGCTGCCCAGGTCGGCGCGGTCGGCCGCGCCGACGCGAAGTTCGTGCGCGACAACACCGGCTACGCGATCGGCGGCGTCTGCCCGATCGGCCATCTCGTCGATCCGGTCACGCTGATCGACGCCGACCTCCTCGAGCTGGACAGCCTGTGGGCGGCCGCCGGCCATCCGCACGCGGTGTTCAACCTGTCGCCGCAGGAACTCGTCTCGCTGACGGGCGCGCCGGTCGCCGACGTCGCGCTGCGCAACGACGCATGAGCGACGTGCCGGTACCGGTCGGCACGGTCGCCTCGCCGTGCACCGACGTATGCAGGATCGACCCGCGCACCGACTGGTGCGCGGGCTGCCTGCGCACGCGTGACGAGATCAAGGGATGGCGCGCGTCGGACGACGACGCGAGACGCGCGTTGCTCGCGCGGCTCGACGCGCGGCGGCGCCTGCTCGCGCGGAGCGGCGCATAAAAAAATGCCGTTCGGCCTGTCTGGCGAACGGCATGAGATCGGAATCCTGTGAACGTGATCAACGTCACAGCCCGCATCATACGAGCGACGCGGCAGCGTCGCATCGGGTGTTTCCCTACAACTTCTTACGGCATTTTTCGCGCGCAATTCTCGTTCCCGGATGTGGCGGCGACAGGCGTTGGCGGCGAGCCGAAGCGGCAAGCCGAATCGCACGACCGTTTCAGTTGCCGACCGCCGCGCGACGCGCGGGCACGATGCGCCAGCCGAGGTTCACGCCGGCCGCCGCCAGCAGGATCAGGAGCGCGCCGAGCACCTGCGTCCACGCGAGCGTCTGCCCGAACGCGACGCGATCGACGATGATCGCGACGACCGGATAGACGAACGACAGCGCGCCCGTCATCGCGACCGGCAGCTTCTGGATCGCCCCGTACAGCAGCACGTACATCAGCCCGGTGTTCACGACGCCGAGCACGACGAGGTCGAGCCACTGCGCGGCCGTCGCGGGCAACGTGCCGAAGTGCGCGAACGGCGCGAGCAGCACGATGCCGAGGCCGGCCTGCAGCAGCGCGAGCAGGTGCGGCGGCGTGCCCTTCAGGTGCTTCGTGACGATCGACGACACCGCATACAGGAACGCCGCGCCGAGCGACAGCGCGACGCCTTCGAGATATTCGCCGGGCACCGCGAGCACGGCCGGCTCGACGCGCACCACGCACACGAGCCCGATGAAGGCGAGCGCGAGCCACGCGATCGTCGACGCGCTGATCCGTTCGCGGAACACGATCGCGCCGAGCGCGACGAGCATGAACGGCTGCGTGTTGTAGACGGCGGTCGCCATCGAGATCGACGCGCGCGAATACGCGGCGAACAGCAGCAGCCAGTTCGCGACGATCGCGACGCTGCCGAGCGTCGCGAGCGCGAGCATGCGCGGCGAGAACAGCGCGCGGCGCAGGAAGCCGAGCGCCGCGCAGACGATCGCGAGCGTCGCGGCGCCGAACAGGCAGCGGAAGAACACGACGTTGGTGAGCGGTTGCCGCGACGACATCACGAGCCAGCCGATCGTGCCGGACATCATCATCGCGACGACCATCTCGGCGGCACCGCGGCGGATTTCGTTCGAGGCCATCATGGACTCCGTTTGACGAGAGGGGATGACCTCGATTCTAGGAACTTGCTTTCCGGGCATCCACGGCTAAACTGAAGCGAAACAACCGATTCACCTTCGAAAGAAAAGCGATCATGTCGAAACGCCTTTCCCCGCCCGCCGTCGCGTCGCTCGACGCGACCGACCGCGCGATCCTCGCGGCGCTCGCCGAGGATGCGCGCATCGCCACCAGCGAACTGGCGCGGCAGATCGGGCTGTCGGCGCCCGCGACCGCCGACCGCGTGCGGCGGCTCGAAGCGCAGGGTGTGATCGCGGGCTTCACCGTCGAGCTCGACCCGCGCGCGCTCGGCTACACGCTGCAGGCGATCGTCCGCGTGAAGCCGCTGCCGGGGCAGCTGCATCTCGTCGAGGAAGTATTGCGGCGGATTCCGGAGTTCGTCGAATGCGACAAGGTGACCGGCGAGGACTGCTTCATCTGCCGGCTCTACCTGCGCACGATCGAGCACCTCGACGACATCCTGTCGAAGGTGACGGAGCGCGCGGAAACGAGCACGGCGATTGTGAAATCGACGCCCGTGCCGCGCCGCCTGCCACCGCTCGTCGACGACGACGCCGCGCACCGCTGAGCGCCAGGCACTGACCGTCGACGCGCAGCCAGCGCCGCGCTACCCGCGGCGACCGGCGCCGCTCACGCGGCCGCGTCGCGCGCCTCGAAGAACGCGAGCAGCTCGTCGATCAGCGCGACGGGCGCTTCTTCCGGAATGTAGTGCCCGCAATCGAGCGCGCGGCCGCTGACGTCGCGCGCGACGCGCCGCCATTCGTCGAGCGGATCGAAGCAGCGGCCGACGATCCCGTGCTCGCCCCACAGCACGCGCAGCGGACACGCGACCTTGTTGCCGCGCTCGAGATCCGCGCGGTCGTGTTCGAGATCGATCGTCGCCGACGCACGGTAGTCCTCGCACATCGCATGCACGGCGCCCGGCTGCGCGAGCGCGGCGCGATACGCGGCGAGCGCCGCCGGCGCGAACGGCGCGAGCCCGGCGGACCGGTTGCCCATCACGCGCTCGATGTACGCATCGGTGCGGCCTTCGATCAGCGTTTCGGGCAGCGGCGCCGGCTGGATCAGGAAGAACCAGTGGAAATACGCGGTCGCGAATGCGCGGTCGGTCTGCTCGTACATGGCGAGCGTCGGCGCGATGTCGAGCAGCATCATCCGCTCGACGGCCGCCGGATGATCGAGCGCGAGCCGGTGCGCGACGCGCGCGCCGCGATCGTGCGCGCAGACGTGGAATTGCTCGAAGCCGAAATGCCGCATCACGGCGACCTGGTCGGCCGCCATCGCGCGTTTCGAATACGGCGCGTGCCGCGCGTCGCTCGGCGGCTTGCCCGACGCGCCGTAGCCGCGCAGGTCGGTCGCGATCACCGTGAAGTGATTCGCCAGCGTCGCGGCGACGCGATGCCAGATCATGTGGGTCTGCGGATGGCCGTGCAGCAGCAGAAGCGGCGGCCCCGCGCCTCCTTTGACACCGAAGATGTCGGTGTCCTGCACCGTCACGCGAAACGGTGCAAACGCCTCAAACGACATGGTTTGTTTCTCGTTGGTTTGTTATGGCGGTTATTGTAGGAGCGCCCGGCCCGCTGCTGCGCACGGCAGATACCCGAATGCGTAGAAAGAGAACACTCACTCGATTGTCGCCATGCCGCGCAGTTTGTTAAGCTCGCGTAGAATCGCACGACCGTTCGTATTAATATGAATGCGCTGCTGCAACGCTACACTCGAAACACCGTTCGAACGCCAAGCATGGATGCCGGCACCGGCGCGATCGCGCCGGATCCGGCCGCCCCTCGAGACTGGAGACATCACATGGCATTGCCCGCCGTCCTGCAGAACCTGACGCTGCCCGTCATCGCGTCGCCGATGTTCATCGTCAGCTACCCCGAACTCGTGCTCGCGCAATGCAAGGCGGGTATCGTCGGATCGTTTCCCGCGCTCAACGCCCGTCCGGCCGAACTGCTCGACGAGTGGCTCACGCAGATCCAGTCCGAGCTCGCCGACCACAAGGCGAAGCACCCGGACGCGGTGATCGGCCCGATCGCGGTCAACCAGATCGTCCACCAGTCGAACGTACGGCTCGAGCATGACGTGCGCGTGTGCGTCGAGCACAAGGTGCCGATCTTCATCACGAGCCTGCGCGCGCCGTCGCGCGAGATCGTCGACGCGGTGCACGGCTACGGCGGCATCGTGCTGCACGACGTGATCAACCTGCGCCACGCGCAGAAGGCGCTCGAAGCCGGCGTCGACGGGCTGATCCTCGTCGCGGCCGGCGCCGGCGGCCACGCGGGCACGACGTCGCCGTTCGCGCTCGTCGGCGAAGTGCGCAAGATGTTCGACGGCCCGATCGTGCTGTCTGGCTCGATCGCGAACGGCGGCTCGATCCTCGCCGCGCAGGCGATGGGTGCCGACTTCGCGTACATGGGCACGCGCTTCATCGCGACGCAGGAAGCGCACGCGGTCGAAGACTACAAGCACGCGATCCTCAACGCGAAATCGTCCGACATCGTCTACACGAACCTCTTCACCGGCGTGCACGGCAACTACATCCGCGAGAGCATCGAGAAAGCCGGCCTCGATCCGGACGCGCTGCCGGAATCGGACAAGTCGAAGATGAATTTCGGCGGCGACAAGGCGAAGGCGTGGAAGGACATCTGGGGTGCCGGCCAGGGCGTCGGCCTGATGGACGACCTGCCGAGCGTCGGCGCGCTCGTCGAGCGGCTGAAGCGCGAGTACGACGACGCGAAGGCGCGGCTCGGCATCGCACGCTGACGCAGGCGGCGGGTTGCGCCACCGCCGCGCATGACTTCAGACAAAACAAAAAAGCGCGAACCGCAACGGCTCGCGCTTTTTTCATGTCCGCCCGCGGGCGGGCGGCGCCGGTCAGCCCGCGCGCTTGATCCGCGTGATCGGCAGCACGCGCAGGCGTGCCTCGATCGACGGGCACAGCGACTGCCCTTCGAACCGTGCGGCGAGGAAGTCGACGAACGAGCGCACCTTCGCGGACACGTGGCGACGACTCGCGTACACCGCATAGATCGGCGCCTCGTGCGGCGGCACGGAGTCGAGCAGCACCGGCACGAGCCGGCCGGATTCGATGTCGTCGCCGACCACCTCGGTGCCGAGCAGCGCGATGCCCGCGCCCGCGAGCACGGCCGCGCGCAGCCCCTCGAGATGGTTCACGATCAGGTTGCCGTTCAGGTTCACGCGCGACGCGGCGGCCGCGTCGATCACCAGCGAATCGAGCATCGTCGAATTCGAATCGCGGCGCAGGTAGTTGTGATGCGCGAGATCGGCAATCGTCTGAGGCGTGCCGTGCTTCTCGAGATACTCGGGCGATGCGACCAGCAGGATGTGCGCGGTCGCGATCTGCCGCGCGACCAGCGACGACGATTTCAGTCCGTTCGGCGCCGCACGCACCGCGACGTCGTAGCCTTCCTCGATCAGGTCGACCACGCGATCGGACAGCGTCATGTCGACGGTCACGTCCGGGAACCGGCCCGCATAGTCGGTGACGGCCTGCATCACGTGCCGCAATCCGAACGCGGACAGCGACGTCACGCGCAGGCGGCCCTGCGGCACCACGCTCGCGGCGCCGACCGCCTGCCCGGCTTCGTCGAGTTCCGACAGCGCCTGCACGAGGCGCTCATAGTATTCGCGTCCCGCCTCGGTCGGCGCGACACGTCGTGTCGTACGATGCAGCAGCCGCGCGCCGAGCTGCTGCTCGAGATGCATCACGTGCTTGCTCGCCATCGCGGCCGACATCTGCATGCGCTCGGCCGCGCCGACGAAGCTGCCCACTTCGACGACGTAGCGAAACACATTCATGCTGACGAGGGTATCCATCGAACTAGCTCGCAATTCCTGGGAATCATGCAATTACGAGATAGGGTAACAAAGGCGCGGAAACAAGAAGGTCAACAAAGGCAAAACGGCGCCGCGGGGAGCGGCGCCGTTTCGGGGCGGAAAGCCGGCTGACGGGACGCGCGCTGCGTGCGCGCGTCCCGCGGGCGAATCGTCAGAACTTCGCGCGAATGCCCGCGCCGAACGTGTTGCCGCTCGACAGGCCGCTGATGTGGTCGTTCATGTAAGCGGCATAGACGTCGGTACGCTTGGACAGCGGATAGTCGTAGCCGACGGCCCAGGTCTGGCGCGTCTGGTCGAGGCCGCCGCCGTCGCGCGAGTACGCGTACGACGCCATCGCGTTGCCGACGCCGAGCGGCACCGACACGCCGCCCTGCGCGGTATTCACGTGCCAGCTGCCGGCGACCTGGTCGTTCTTCGTATACATGTACTGGCCGAACAGCTTCACGTACTTCAGGTCGTAGGTCGCGCCGACCAGCCCGATGCCCTGGCTCTTCATGCCGGTCACGAGCGAGCTCAGGTCCTGCGGACCGTTGTTGAAGTTCACGTACTGATAGACGGCGGTCGCCGCGAACGGGCCGTTCGCGTAGTTGAACTGCGCGCTCCATTTCTTCGAACGGTTGTCGCCGGCCGTGTTGCCGAGCGCGTACATCGCCGCGAAATTCAGGCCGCCGAACGAAGGCGACGTGTACGACAGCGCGTTGTTCCAGCCCGAATCGCCGACCGCGCCCTGGTCGCTCGGATAGGTCGGGAACGTGCCGAGGCCGAGGAACACGTGGTACACCATCGGCGAGAAGGTGTACGAGTCGTAGAACGGGTTGAACAGGATCGTCGACAGGAACAGGTGCGTCGTCAGGCGGCCCGCCGTCACCGTGCCGTACGGCGAGCTGACGCCGACGTACGCATTGCGCGCGAAGAACGTGTCGCCCTGGAAGCGGCCGAACTGGCCGTTCTGCGCACGGAAGAAGCTTTCCAGCGTGAAGATCGCCTTGTAGCCGTCGCCAAGGTCCTCTGCACCGTGCAGGCCCCAGTACGACGTCGACATCCCGCCGCCCGACACGTTCCATGCGCGATTGCCGCCCGGGAACTTGGTTGCGCCGACCCATTCGTCGACCTGACCGTAGAGCGAGACGCTCGACTGCGCGTGGACGGGTGCGGCTGCCGCCACGCAGGCGGCCGCGGCGATCAGCTTGACAGACGTGCGCGACGCACGGCGAGCGAATGCTTTCATGGGATCTCCAGGATTTGTCGAATAGTCGATAAGTGGCGCGAGCGTTGTTTTTGGAGCCGATTGCTTGCGTCGTATGGGGCGCAGCCATCTTTACGGATCATTTGTCCGGTCAAAATTGCGCACACTTATTGCGGGTATAGCGGCGGCATTAACTTCGCGGGGATCGACACGTGGCCGGGCGCGCCTCGGCGGCCCCGCGCGGAGCGGGCACGCGACGGGACGGCCGCGGGGCGCGCGCGTGCCGGGCGCGAAAGATAGCGCAATGCGGCGGGAAAATCAGCGGAAATCTGCGCGCGACTGTGGCGAATTCGCATCACGGCCGGCGGGGGGACGAACGCGCGGGGCGCTCAGTTTCGGTAGAACGGGGAAAAAAACGGCGAGTGGGAAGGCTCTTCCTGCGAGCGGGGCGGCGGCATCGGACGGCCGCCGCGCTCCTCGTTGTAGCGCGCGACGTCGGCGCGGATCGAGCCGGCACGCAGCGGCACGTTGCCGCCGCCCGGCGGGCGCGGCATCTGGCGGGAATCGGCGCTGATCGGACGATACGGGCTCTGCGCGGCGTAATGGCCGTAAGACGGCGTCGGCCGCAGGCCCCAGCGGGAACCGTAGCCGCTCACGCCGCCGGCACGCGCGCCGCCCGGCGGCAGCGCCCGGCGCCACACCTGTGCGTGGCCGCCCGGCTGGCCGTACGGGCGCATCTCGCCGCCGCCGAAACCGTGACCGAAACCGAAGCCGTGGCCGCCGCCGCCGCCGCCGCCGAACGCCTGGCCGCCGTGCGGCGGTTGCGCGAGCGCAAGCGGCATCAGCAGCGCGCCGAGCACGCCTGCCACCCATCGTCCGACCTTCAGTTTCACCCGTTCCGTCATCATTCAGTGCCTGTTTCCGCTCGCCGCCGGCTGTTTCCGGCCGACGCAAGCCTTTCAGCAGTAATTTATGAGCGGTCCGAAACGGTGTCGAGCCAAAAAATGTTATGTCGCCGGCATCGGTGTAACACCATGTTACTGCTAGGTTTTTTCACTTCCGGGTGCGATCGCGACAGAACATTCTTCTGCTGTTTTGCGCACCGGCGGGCGCCCGCGGGCGAGCGTTGTTGCGCGATCGCAGCATGCAATTGATTCATCAATGGATTCACACAATGAATTTGTGTATTGAATAACCAATCGGGACAATGTCGGCTTCGCGCGCGCGACATGCGCGCCCGCCGTTTCCGAATCGAGTTCCCCGATGGCCCGTCCCCGTTTCCTTCCCGACAACTTCACGCTCGCGCTCGTCGGCACCGTCGTGCTCGCGAGCCTGCTGCCGTGCCGCGGCCCGGCCGCCCACGCGTTCAACTGGGCGACCAACATCGCGGTCGGCCTGCTGTTCTTCCTGCACGGCGCGAAGCTGTCGCGCGAAGCCGTCGTCGCGGGCGCGACCCACTGGCGGCTGCATGCGGTCGTGCTGCTCAGCACGTTCGCGCTGTTCCCGCTGCTCGGCCTCGCGCTGAAGCCCGTGCTGCAGCCGCTCGTCACGCCGACGCTCTATGCCGGCGTGCTGTTCCTGTGCACGCTGCCGTCGACCGTCCAGTCGTCGATCGCGTTCACGTCGATCGCGAAGGGCAACGTGCCGGCCGCGGTGTGCGCGGCGTCCGCGTCGAGCCTGCTCGGGATCTTCGTGACGCCGGCGCTCGTCGGGCTGATGATCACGTCGCAGTCGGCCGCGGCCGCATCGCCGTGGAGCACGGTCGGCAGCATCGTGATGCAGCTGCTCGTGCCGTTCGTCGCCGGCCAGCTGCTGCGGCCCGTGATCGGCGGCTGGATCGAACGCAACCGCGGCGTGCTGCGCTTCGTCGACCAGGGCTCGATCCTGCTCGTCGTCTACGTCGCGTTCAGCGAGGCCGTGAACCAGGGGCTGTGGCACCAGATTCCGGCGCACGCGCTCGGCGGCCTGCTGGTCGTCAACGTCGTGCTGCTCGTGATCGCGCTGGTGCTGACCGCGTTCGTCAGCAAGCGGCTCGGCTTCAACCGGGCCGACCAGATCACGATCATTTTCTGCGGATCGAAGAAGAGCCTCGCGGCCGGCGTGCCGATGGCGAAGGTGATCTTCTCTGCACAGGCGGTCGGCGCGATCGTGCTGCCGCTGATGCTGTTCCACCAGATCCAGCTGATGGCCTGCGCGGCGCTCGCGCAGCGCTGGGGCGCGCGCGACATGAGCGGCGAGCGTGATGGCGAGGGCGCCGCGGCCGGGGCGGCGCGCACGCAAGGCGCGCTGAACACGGGCAAGCGCTGAAGCGGGAGATGCGCGGCCGGCATGGCTGGCCGCGCGGGGTATTCTCCTTTCTGGTCCCCGCCTTCCGCCTTCCGCCTCCCGCTTCCCGCTTCCCACGTCTCCCCCCGTCTCCCCCGCTTCCTCCGCCGCGCCGCCGCAAACCCTCAGCCCGACGCGACGCATGCACCATCGACGCGCATCGCGTCACGAAATCTTCATTCAATTCTCCGCGCGCCCTGCCGTTAAAGTCGGGCGTCCCGTCGCCTCGGCTGTCCTCGCCCATGCCCGCGCCCCATCCCGCCCCGTCCGCCGCCCCCACCACCCGCCTGATCGCGGAACGCGCGCTCGCGGCCGTGTTCCAGCCGATCGTCGACCTCGGGTCGGGCACGGTCGTCGGTTACGAAGGCCTGATCCGCGGCCCGCGCGGCACCGACCTCGAGCCGCCGGCCGCGCTGTTCGCGCAGGCCGCCCGCGACGGCGCGACCGTCGCGCTCGAACAGGCGGCCGCGCTCACCTGCCTCGACGCATTCGCGGCGCTCGGCTGCGACGGCAAGCTGTTCCTCAACTTCAGCGCAGGCACGATCCTGCAACTCGCGCGCGAACGCGAGCGCGCGCGGCAGTTGCTCGTCCGTGCGCGGATCGGCGCCGAGCGCATCGTGATCGAACTGACCGAGCAGACCGCGCTGCCGGACGTCGCGCGCATCGGGCCGGCGGTCGCATCGCTGCGCGACGCCGGCATCCAGTTCGCGCTCGACGACTACGGCACCGCGAACGCGAGCATGAACCTGTGGCTGCGCCTGCACCCCGATGTCGTGAAGATCGACCGCTTCTTCATCCACGACATCGCGCGCGATCCGCTCAAGTTCGAGGCGGTCAGGGCGATGCAGCACTTCGCGCACGCGAGCGGCGCGCAATTGATCGCGGAAGGGATCGAGAACGAGTGCGACCTGATCGTCGTGCGCGACATGGGCATCTGCTGCGTGCAGGGCTTCCTGCTCGGCCGGCCGGACGCGCATCCGTCGCCGGTCGTCGCGCCGGCCGCGCGCGACGCGATCCGCACCCCGCACATCGCGGTGTTTCCCGGTGCGACCCGCGCCGTGCGGCCGGCCGGCACGATCGCGGCGAAGATGCTCGTCCCCGCGCCGGCGCTGCCGCGCGATGCCACCAGCAACGACGTGCTCGACCTGTTCAACCGGATGCCCGCCCTGCACGCGGTCGCGCTCGTCGAACGCGGGCGGCCGGTCGCGCTTGTGAACCGGCGCGGCTTCATGGACCGCTTCGCGCTGCCGTACCACCGCGAGGTGTTCGGGAAGAAGCCGTGCCTGCAGTTCGCGAACGACGCGCCGCTGATGATCGACAACGCGACGACGGTCGAGCAGCTCGCGATGGTCCTCGCGAGCCACGACCAGCGCTACCTCGCGGACGGCTTCGTGATCACCGAGCACGGCCGCTACGTCGGGCTCGGCACCGGCGAGAGCCTCGTGCGCGCGGTGACCGAGATGCGCATCGAGGCCGCGCGCTACGCAAATCCGCTGACGTTCCTGCCCGGCAACATCCCGATCAGCGCGCACATCGAGCGCCTGCTGGCGCGCGACGCCGGCTTCCACGCGTGCTACGTCGACCTGAACCAGTTCAAGCCGTTCAACGACCAGTACGGCTACTGGCAGGGCGACGAAGTGCTGAAGTTCGCGGCGACGGTGCTGGCCGGCGTGTGCGATCCGCAGCGCGACTTTCTCGGGCACGTCGGCGGCGACGATTTCCTCGTGCTGTTCCAGCGCGACGACTGGCACACGCGCGCGGCCGATGCGATCGCCCGCTTCAACGACGGCGCGCAGCGCTTCTACACGCAGGCCGACCGGTTGTCGGGCGGGCTGCGCGGCGAGGACCGCCACGGCAACCCCGCGTTCTTCGGCTTCGTGACGATGGCGATCGGCGCGGTCGGCGTGCCGGCCGGCGCGAACGGCGCGATGCGCTACGGCAGCGACGAGATCGCGTCGGTCGCGGCGCTCGCGAAGCGGCGCGCGAAACAGCAGCCGGGCGGACTCGCGGTGGTCGATCTCGACGCGGGCCGCGCGGCGTTGCGCGATCGCGGCGAGCCGCCGCACGCGGCGGCGGGCTGAACGGCGGGCAGTTGCCGGTCGCAGGCAGGTCGCCGGGCCGCCCGAACGACGTTGCCGGTGCTGCGCCAGCGTGGTGGGCCGCTTCCGGGCAACCGCCAGCCGATCGCCCCGCCCGCCTCTTTCACGCCGGCATCTGAACGCGCCCGACCGACTCCCTCCCGCCGCCGCCACATTCCGTATGATCACCTTGCCTTTTTCGCGTTTTGTTTAGTATTTTTAGTAACGGCGTTTTCGCAGATTAGCACGTAAAAACCCCGTTATTTCCGGGTATTCCCCGGTAATCCGGCCCGAATTAGGCGCCGTTTTTTACTATACAATCGCCGTCATCCTAAACAAACCGGACCCCGAACGATGGGCACCACCATTCGCGACGTAGCGCGGGCGGCAGAGGTCTCGATCGGCACCGTCTCCCGCGCGCTGAAGAATCAGCCGGGCCTGTCCGAAGCCACGCGGGCGCGCATCGTCGAGATCGCGCAGCGGCTCGGTTACGATCCGGCACAATTGCGGCCGCGCGTCCGCCGGCTCACCTTCCTGCTGCACCGCCAGCACAACCGCTTTCCCGCCAGCCCGTTCTTCTCGCACGTGCTGCACGGCGTCGAGGACGCGTGCCGCGAGCGCGGCATCGTGCCGACGCTGCTCACGGTCGGCCCGAACGACGACGTGCTGCGCCAGATGCGCCCGCACGCCCCCGACGCGATCGCGGTGGCCGGCTTCATCGAGCCCGAGACGATCGAGGCGCTCGCCGCGACCGGCCGGCCGCTCGTGCTGATCGACCTGTGGGCGCCCGGCCTGCGCTCGGTGAACATCGACAACGCGACGGGCGCGGCGCTCGCGATGCGCCACCTGCTCGCCATCGGCCGCTCGCGGATCGCGTTCATCGGCGGCTCGGCCGCGCACTACAGCATCGCGCAGCGCGCGATCGGCTACCGGCGCGCGTTCTTCGAGGCCGGGCGGCTGTTCGATCCCGCCTACGAAGTGACGATCGACGCCGGGCTCGACCCCGACACCGGCGCCGCGCGCGCGATGCAGCAGCTGCTCGACGCGCCGGGCCCGCGCCCGGACGCCGTGTTCGCGTACAACGACGCCGCCGCGCTGGCCGCGCAGCGCGTGTGCATCGCGCGCGGCGTGCGGATTCCGGAAGACATCGCGATCGTCGGCTTCGACGACATCCCGGCCGCCGCGCACGCGAACCCGCCGCTCACGACGCTCGCCGTCGACAAGGAAGCGCTCGGCCGCCGCGGCGTCGAACTGCTGCTCGCGGAAGCGCCCGAGCACACGGAGATCTCCCTGCCCGTCGAGCTGATCGTGCGGGCCAGCAGCCAGCCCGCCGGCTCGCCGGCATTCGATACCGCCACGGTCACCGAATCATGAACATGCCCCCGGCCCAATCCCCCACGGCCACGCCGGCCAACCACGCGCAAACGGCACCGTTCGTCGCGAGCTTCCGCGAGCCGTCGTTCCTGCTGTCGCACGTCGAGGACACGCTGCGCTTCTACGCGACGAACGCGTTCGAC
This sequence comes from Burkholderia sp. Bp9143, assembly GCF_003853645.1. Lineage (GTDB taxonomy): Bacteria > Pseudomonadota > Gammaproteobacteria > Burkholderiales > Burkholderiaceae > Burkholderia. The sequence goes on from NZ_QTPO01000056.1 coordinate 38,725, forward strand.
CCGACGGGCGGCTTCTACCATTACTTCCGCGACGACGGCAGCATCTACAACCGCACGTCGCGGCACCTGGTCAGCAGCTGCCGGTTCGTCTTCAACTACGCGATGGCGTACCGGCATTTCGGCGATCCGCGCCATCTCGAGTACGCGCGCCACGGGCTGCGCTTCCTGCGCGACGCGCACTGGGACGAAGCGCTGCAAGGCTACGACTGGGAACTCGACTGGCGCGACGGCGCGAAGCGCGCGACGCTCGACGGCACGCGCCACTGCTACGGGCTCGCGTTCGTGCTGCTGGCCGCCGCGCACGCGACGATGGCCGGCATCGACGAGGCGCGCGCGCTGATCGCGTCGACCTACGAACTCGCGGAACACCGCTTCTGGGATGCGGCAGCAGGCCTCTACGCGGACGATGCGACGCCGAACTGGAACGTGTCGTCGTACCGCGGCCAGAACGCGAACATGCACATGACGGAAGCGCTGCTCGCCGCGTACGAGGCAACCGGCCACCTCACCTATCTCGATCGCGCCGAAAAGCTCGCGACCCACATCACGCAGCGCCAGGCTTCGCTGTCAGGGGGCCTCGTGTGGGAGCACTACCACGCGGACTGGTCGGTCGACTGGGACTACAACAAGGAAGACAGCTCGAACATCTTCCGTCCGTGGGGCTTCCAGCCGGGACACCAGACCGAATGGGCGAAGCTGCTGCTGATCCTGGAGCGGCACCGCCCGCTCGACTGGCTCGTGCCGCGCGCGGCCGAGCTGTTCGACGCGGCGCTCACGCACGCGTGGGATGCCGATCACGGCGGCCTCTGCTACGGCTTCGGCCCCGACTTCACGATCTGCGACCACAACAAGTATTTCTGGGTGCAGGCGGAAACCTTCGCGGCGGCCGCGATGCTCGGCGCGCGCACCGGCAGCGAGCGCTTCTGGGACTGGTACGACGAGATCTGGCGCTACAGCTGGGCGCATTTCATCGATCACCGCTACGGCGCGTGGTACCGGATCCTCACCTGTGACAACCGCAAGTACAGCGACGAGAAGAGCCCGGCCGGCAAGACCGACTATCACACGATGGGCGCATGCTACGACGTGCTCGCGACCCTCGCGCGCGCGGCGCGCAGCGAGCCGACGCAATGAGCGGCGGCACGTTTCCGGCCTTCGTGTCGGCGGGCGACATCCTGACCGACATGGTGCGCGCGGGCGACGCGCAGTGGACGTCGGTGCCGGGCGGTGCCGGCTGGAACGTCGCGCGCGCGGTCGCGCGGCTCGGCATGCCGAGCGCGCTCGCGGGCGCGATCGGCGAGGACTGCTTCTCCGACGTGCTGTGGCGCACCAGCGAGGCCGCCGGCCTCGACCTGCGCTTCCTGCAGCGCGTGCCACGTGCGCCGCTGCTCGCGATCGTCCACGAGACGCGGCCGCCCGCGTACTTCTTCATCGGCGAAGCGAGCGCGGATCTCGCGTTCGACCCGGCTCGGCTGCCGGCCGGCTGGGTCGAACACGTGAAATGGGCGCACTTCGGCTGCATCAGCCTGGTGCGCGAACCGCTCGCGGGCACGCTCGTCGCGCTCGCGGCCGACCTGCACGCGCGCGGCGTGAAGATCAGCTTCGATCCGAACTACCGGAACCTGATGACGGCCGCGTACCGGCCGACGCTGGAGAAGATGGCCGCGCTCGCCGACCTGATCAAGGTATCCGACGAGGACCTGCGCCACCTGTTCGGCGGCGACGGCCCCGACGCGATCGCGGCGGTACGCGCGCTGAATCCGCGCGCGGCCGTGCTCGTCACGCGCGGCGCGCAGGCGGCGACGCTCCACGCGGACGGCGACGTGCTCGAGGCCAGCCCGCCGCGCGTCGAGGTGGTCGACACCGTCGGCGCGGGCGACGCGTCGATCGGCGGCATGCTGTTCAGCATGATGGCCGCGCCGCAGCGGTCGTGGCGCGAGCATCTCGCGTTCGCGCTCGCGGCGGGCGCCGCCGCATGCCGGCATACGGGCGCACACGCGCCGACGCTCGACGAGGTCGTCGCGCTGCTCGAACGGTGACGGGATGATGACGGCGCTCAGATCGGACGCCGATACGCGGCGCTGTACATGCTGCGCCGCAGTGCTACGATGAAGTGTCCTATTGCGGGAGAGGCACGATGGACACGAACACGTTCACGAAGGGCATCTACACGGCCAAGGCGCATACGCAGCACGCCGCCAACGGACAGTTCCAAGGCTACGTGATCCTCGCGCGGGACGACGGCGACGAGACGGAGAACATGCGCTACGACGTCCACACGACGAGCCCGAGCGAGGAAGAGGCGTTCAACGAAGCGAAGGCGCTCGCGCACCGGATCCTCGGCGAAATCGAACTGTAATGCGCCGAGCCATCACGCGCGCTGCGGCCGGACCGCGACGCGCCGTCTTCGGCGCGGTTCGAGGCAACCCACGATCATCGACACTCGCCGTCAGAGCAGCCGCGCCACCATCGACACCAGCATCGTCAGCACCAGCGTCGACATGAACGGGAACGGGTAGCGCCGCCCGCCGAGCGTCAGCGTGACATCGCCCGGCATCCGCCCGATGCCGAACTTGCCGAGCCACGGCCAGCAGCGCGTCAGGATCATCACCGCGACGAACGACGCCATCAGCCAGCGCAGCATCCTGGCTCCCGTCAGAGCGCGTGCGAGCGGTCGCCGCGCGCGAACGCGTCGAGCGTGCCATCGATCCCGCGCGAGAACGCGATGACCTTGAACAGCTCGCCCATCTCGGCCTCCGAGATCAGCTTCTGCACCGCGTTCGCGGCCGGCAGGAACTGGTGGATGTCGGACGGATCGATCGCGGCCAGCGCGTCGGTGATGCCCGCGTTCAACAGGAAGCGCGCCTGCGACGTGTAGCCGAGCAGGTCCGCGCCGGTCGCGACGCCCGCGTCGTAGATGCCGGTGAATTCGACGTGCGCGGTGATGTCCTGCAGCCCCGGGTACAGGAAGGCGTCGTCGTGCGCATGATGACGGTAGTGGCACATGAGCGTGCCGCGGTCGCGCTGCGGATGGTAGTACTCGTGCGCGGGAAAGCCGTAGTCGACCAGCAGCACCGCGCCGCGCGCGAGCATCGTGCACACGGTTCGCGTGAACGCCAGCGCGGCTTCGTGCGTCTCGGTCACGTAGCCGTCGTCGACGTCGAGGGTCGCGAGCACCGGCGGCAGGCCTGCCGCGCCGGCGGGCCGGTCGTCGAACACGAACGCGTGCCGCGCGTCGAGCGCGACGCCGCGCTCGAGCCACGCGCCGCCCGCCTTCGCGAAGAGGCGTACCGGCATCGCATCGAGCACCTCGTTGCCGACCACGACGCCGTCGAAGCGCTCAGGCAGCGCGTCGAGCCAGCGCACCTTCCCGGCAAGGGCCGGCGCGGCCGCCGCGATCGTGTCGCGCTGCCGTTCGCGCAGCTCGCCGGACAGGTCGACGATCAGGTAGTCGTCGAGTTCGACGCCGAGCGCATCGAGCGCCGCGAGCAGCCCGGCCGCGAGCTTGCCCGTGCCCGCGCCGAATTCCATCACGCGGCGCGTGCCGCTTGCCGCGAGCGCTTCCGCGACGGGATTCGCGAGCGTGCGCGCGAACAGCGGCGACAGCTCCGGGGCGGTCACGAAGTCGCTGCCGTCGTCGGCGCGGCGTCCGAACTTGCGCGCGCCGCCGCTGTAATAGCCGAGGCCGGGCGCGTACAGCGCGCGCTCCATGAAGCGGTCGAACGGCAGCCAGCCGCCGGCCGCCGCGATCTCGTCGCGCAACTGCGCGGCGAGGGTTTCGGACTGCGCGAGCGCATCAGGGCCGGGAGCAGGTAAACTAGCGGGTTCGTGAGCTTTCGGGTTCATCCCGGCATTGTAAATGACCGTTTCAGCCGATACGTCGACCCCGCGCATCGCGCTCGTCGCTGGCGCGCTGGGCAGCGCCGCCGACGCCGCGTCGCTCGGTCGTGCGCTCGCGACCGGATTCGCGCAGCGCGGCTGGGACGTCGCGCTGCAGCGCAGCCCCGGCACGCCGCGCGCTGCCGCCGACGCGCTCGTCGCCGAAGTCGCCGCACACGGCCGCCGCGCGGCCGTGCTCGACGCCGATCTGGCCCTGGAAACCGACGCGGCCGCGCTCGTCGCCGCATGCGGCGCGACGCTCGGCCGGCCGGCGTGCGTGGTGTTCGTGAGCGCATGCGCCGGCACCGACGACGCGCACACCGTGGACGGTGCGTCGCTCGCCGGCGCGCTCGCGCGCAATGTGGCCGCGCCGCTCGCGCTGGCCCGCGCGCTCGCCGACGCGACGCCCGACGCCGCGCGCGACGACGAATCGCTGCGCGCCTGCGCGATCCACGTGCTGGATCAGGCCCTGTTTCACCCGGCGCCGGCGCAGTTGTCGCATGCACTGATGCAGGCCGCGCTGAACCGCGCGACCTCCGCGCTGGCGCTGGCCCTCGCACCGAAGGTGCGCGTCGCGGCGCTCGTGCGCGGCCACGCGCCGCACGCGGACGACATCGCGGCGGCGGCCTGCTATCTCGCGAGCGCGCCCGGCGTCACGGGCGCGACGCTGACCGTCGACGGCGGCGAGCACCTCGTGCCGCCCGCCGCCGGCCCGAATGAATGAACTGCGCGGATCGCGCGGCCTGAATGCCGCCACCCGCGCCACTTTGCGTGTGCGCACGCCAATTTGACTGGGACGACCATGTTTTCCGCTCTCCTGCACCCCCGCCTCGCGGACTGCCGCAGGCTCTACCTGCGCGACTACGAGGTGCACATCAACATCGGGGCCTTCGAACACGAGAAGCGCGGTGAGCAGCGCGTCGTCATCAACGTCGACCTGTTCGTGCCGCTCGCGCTGTCCACCCCCGTCGACGACCGGCTGCACGAAGTCGTCGATTACGACCTGATGAAGCAGAGCGTCGCGCAGAGCGTGGCGCGCGGCCACATCCACCTGCAGGAAACGCTGTGCGACGCGATCGCCGCGAACCTGCTGGCGCACGACGCCGTGCGCGCGGTACGCGTCTGTACCGAGAAACCGGACGCCTATCCGGACTGCGACGCCGTCGGCGTCGAAGTCTTTCGCATCAAGGACGAGGAGCGCGCATGAACGCCCCCCACATGAATGACACGGCAGCCGATGGCGCCGCCATCGAAGCCACCATCTCCGACACCGGCCGCCGCGCGCTGACGCGCCGCGAGCAGAAGGAAGCGTACGAGAACAACAAGCTGTTCAAGCGGATCGTGCGCCAGGTCGGCCAGGCGATCGGCGACTACAACATGATCGAGCAGGGCGACAAGGTGATGGTGTGCCTGTCGGGCGGCAAGGACAGCTACGCGATGCTCGACGTGCTGCTGCGCCTGCGCGAGCGCGCGCCGATCGACTTCGACATCGTCGCGGTCAACCTCGACCAGAAGCAGCCGGGCTTCCCCGAGCACGTGCTGCCCGAGTACCTGACGCAGGTCGGCGTGCCGTTCCACATCGAGAACCAGGACACCTACAGCATCGTCAAGCGGCTCGTGCCCGAAGGCAAGACGACCTGCTCGCTGTGCTCGCGGCTGCGCCGCGGGATCCTGTACCGCGTGGCCGGCGAGCTCGGCGCGACCAAGATCGCGCTCGGCCACCACCGCGACGACATCCTGCAGACACTGCTGCTCAACATGTTCTACGGCGGCAAGCTGAAGGGGATGCCGCCGAAGCTGCAGTCGGACGACGGCAGGAACGTCGTGATCCGCCCGCTCGCGTACGTGAAGGAAACCGATCTCGAGAAATTCGCGGAACTGCGCGAATTTCCGATCATCCCGTGCAACCTGTGCGGCAGCCAGCCGAACCTGAAGCGCGCGGAAATGAAGGCGCTGATCCGCGAGTGGGACAAGCGCTTCCCGGGCCGCGTCGACAACATGTTCAGCGCGCTCGCGAACGTCGTGCCGTCGCACCTGATGGATACGACCCAGTTCCCGTTCGCGTCGCTGCGCGCGACGGGCGAAGCCGATCCGCAGGGCGACATCGCGTTCGACGAGGAACCGTGCGCGTCCGGCGACGACACCGCCGCGCCGGGCGCCGCCAAACCGATCTCGATCGTCCAGTTCGACGACCTGTAAGCAGGGCCGGAACACCCATCGGAGCGGGGCGCAAGCCCCGTTTTCCGGCGCTGTCGCCCCGCCGCGACAGGCCCGGAACGCCAGGGGCCGCATGCTAAAATGGACAGCTTCGAACTCCTCTGACAAGCTGGCGCCATGAATATCGTGATTTTGGCGGCAGGCACCGGCAAGCGCATGCGTTCCGCGCTGCCGAAAGTGCTCCATCCCCTGGCCGGCAGGCCGCTCCTCTCCCACGTCATCGCCACCGCGCGCACGCTGCAGCCGTCGCGGCTCGTCGTCGTCGTCGGTCATGGCGCCGAGCAGGTCCAGGCCGCCGTCGCCGCGCCCGACGTCCAGTTCGCGGTACAGGCCGAGCAGCTCGGCACCGGCCATGCGGTACGCCAGGCGCTGCCGCTGCTCGATCCCGCACAGCCGACGCTGGTGCTGTACGGCGACGTGCCGCTCACCCGCGCGTCGACGCTGCGGCGTCTCGTCGACGCCGCACGCGAGGGCCGCTACGGGATTCTGACCGTCACGCTCGACGATCCGACCGGTTACGGCCGCATCGTGCGCGACGCATCCGGCTTCGTCACGCGCATCGTCGAGCAGAAGGATGCGTCGCCCGAGCAGCTGAAGATCGCCGAGATCAACACCGGCATCATCGTCACGCCCACGGCGCAGCTGTCGATGTGGCTCGGCGCGCTGAAGAACGAGAACGCGCAGGGCGAGTACTACCTGACCGACGTCGTCGAGCTCGCGATCGAGGCCGGCTTCGAGATCGTCACGGCGCAGCCCGACGAGGATTGGGAAACGCTCGGCGTGAACAGCAAGGCGCAGCTCGCGGAACTCGAGCGCATCCATCAGCGCAACGTCGCCGATGCGCTGCTCGTCGACGGCGTCACGCTCGCCGATCCGGCGCGTCTCGACGTGCGCGGCACGCTGCGCTGCGGCCGCGACGTGTCGATCGACGTGAACTGCGTGTTCGAAGGCAACGTGACGCTCGCCGACAACGTGACGATCGGCGCGAACTGCGTGATCCGCAATGCGTCGATCGGCGCGGGCACGCGCATCGACGCGTTCACGCACATCGACGGCGCCGAGCTCGGCGCGAACACCGTGATCGGCCCGTACGCGCGGCTGCGTCCGGGCGCGCAGCTCGCGGACGAAGCGCACGTCGGCAACTTCGTCGAGGTGAAGAACGCGGTGATCGGCCACGGCTCGAAGGCGAACCACCTGACGTACATCGGCGACGCCGACATCGGCGCGCGCGTGAACATCGGCGCGGGCACGATCACCTGCAACTACGACGGCGCGAACAAGTTCCGCACCGTGATCGAGGACGACGTGTTCGTCGGCTCGGACACGCAACTCGTCGCGCCGGTGCGCGTCGGCCGCGGCGTGACGATCGCGGCCGGCACGACGATCTGGAAGGATGTCGCCGAAGGCGTCCTCGCGTTGAACGAGAAGACGCAGACCGCGAAGAGCGGCTACGTCCGCCCGGTCAAGAAGAAGAGCTGAACCCTTTGCGGGCGCCCGGACGGCGCCCGCGTCGACTTACAGGATTGACCATTCATGTGCGGCATTGTCGGCGCAGTTGCGCAGCGTAATATCGTTCCGGTGCTGATCGAAGGATTGCGGCGCCTCGAATACCGTGGCTACGATTCGTGCGGCGTCGCCGTGCTCGAACCGGGCGCGCCGAAGCGCGCACGCAGCGTCGCGCGCGTCGCCGATCTCGACGCGCAGGTGCGCGAATCGCATCTCGAAGGCGCGACCGGCGTCGCACACACGCGCTGGGCGACGCACGGCGCGCCCGTCACGCACAACGCACACCCGATCTTCTCGTCGAACGCGCTCGCGCTGGTGCACAACGGCATCATCGAGAACTTCGAGACGCTGCGCGAAGCGCTGCGCGCGAAGGGCTACGAATTCGTGTCGCAGACCGACACCGAAGTGATCGCGCACCTCGTGCACAGCCTGTATCGCGGCAACCTGTTCGAGGCCGTGCGCGAAGCCGTGCAGCAGCTGCACGGCGCGTATGCGATCGCGGTGACCCACAAGGACCAGCCGCACACCGTCGTCGGCGCGCGCCAGGGTTCGCCGCTCGTCGTCGGCCACGGCGACGGCGAGAACTTCCTCGCATCCGACGCACTGGCGCTGGCCGGCAGCACCGACCGCTTCACGTTCCTCGAGGAAGGCGACGTGTGCGAACTGTCGCTCGACGGCGTGAAGATCGTCGATCGCCACGGCGCGCTCGCGCAGCGCGAGATCCGCGTGGTCAGCGCGTACGGCGGCGCGGTCGAGCTGGGCCCGTATCGCCACTTCATGCAGAAGGAAATCTTCGAGCAGCCGCGCGCGATCAGCGACACGGTACCGCAAACCGAAGCATTCGACGCGACGCTGTTCGGCGATGCGGCCCCCGCCGCGTTCGCGGACATCGACAGTCTGCTGATCCTCGCGTGCGGCACGAGCTACTACTCGGGCCTCACCGCGAAATACTGGCTCGAATCGATCGCGAAGATCCCGACCCAGGTCGAGATCGCGAGCGAATACCGCTACCGCGAGTCGGTGCCGAACCCGCGCCAGCTCGTGCTGGTGATCTCGCAGTCGGGCGAGACGGCCGACACGCTCGCCGCGCTCAAGCACGCGCAATCGCTCGGTCACACGCATACGCTCGCGGTGTGCAACGTCGCGACGAGCGCGATGGTGCGCCTCACCGAGATGCAGTTCCTGACGCACGCGGGCACCGAGATCGGCGTCGCATCGACGAAGGCGTTCACGACCCAGCTCGTCGCGCTGTTCGTGCTGGCCGCGACGCTCGGCAAGTTGCGCGGGCACGTCGACGCCGCGCTGGAAGCAGAATTCCTGAAGCAGCTGCGCCACCTGCCGGCCGCGCTGAACAGCGTGCTCGCGCTCGAGCCGCAGATCATCGCGTGGTCGGAGGAATTCGCTCGCAAGGAAAACGCGCTGTTCCTCGGCCGCGGGCTGCACTACCCGATCGCGCTCGAAGGCGCGCTGAAGCTGAAGGAAATCTCGTACATCCACGCGGAGGCCTATCCGGCCGGCGAACTGAAGCACGGGCCGCTCGCGCTCGTCACGGAAGCGATGCCGGTCGTCACGGTCGCGCCGAACGACACGCTGCTCGAGAAGCTGAAGTCGAACATGCAGGAAGTGCGCGCGCGCGGCGGCGAGCTGTACGTGTTCGCGGACTCGGACACGCAGATCGTCAACGACGACGGCCTGCACGTGATCCGGATGCCGGAACACTACGGGCAGCTGTCGCCGATCCTGCACGTCGTGCCGCTGCAGTTGCTCGCGTATCACACCGCGTGCGCACGCGGCACCGATGTCGACAAGCCGCGCAACCTCGCGAAGTCGGTGACGGTGGAGTAAGCAATCGGCGCAGCGCAGTCCGGCGCGCCGACGAGACTGACGGAGAGACCATGGTAAGACTGTTTGGATGCGGATTGCTGGCGCTGACCTTCGCGTCGACGGGCTGGGCGGCCGAGCACTACGTCGAAGTCTGGAACCCGCCCGAAGCACGGCTGCCGGCGGCACGCACGCCGGATGCCCGTACGCCGGATGCCCGTATGCCGGCCGCGCGCACGGGCGCCGACGCGCACGCCGGCAGCAAGACCGCGGAAAAGCACGCGAGCGTGCAGCCGAAGGCCGCAGTGAAGCTGCACAAGCGCCGCGTCGCGCAAGCTGTGAAAGCCGCGCCGCATCGACCGACCGCCGCGGCGGTCGACGCGCCGGCCGCGCCGCGCCCGGTCGCGCAGCCCGCGCCGGGCCGGCTCACGGTAATGCAGCCGGCCGTGCCCGACACGCCGCACGCACTCAGTTACACCAATATCCCGCGGCAATACACGCCGGACGGCAACGTGCTGCGCGTCGGCACGAGCCGCCGTTCCGCGGAGGTGACGCGATAATGGAAGCGCAGACCTATCACGGCTACCAGATCTGGGGCCATTCGATCCTGCAACAGGACGAGATCCTGCAGCCCGAACGCTTCGCGGCGAGCGGCACGATCACGCAGAACAACCGGCTCGTCGAAGCGTCGGGCGTGCTCGGCGTGTTCGATACCGAGGACGACGCGCGCGAAGCGGGGCTCGAATGGGCCCGCGCGTGGATCGACAGCCATCGCTGAACGGGCCGCGCGGCTGCGCGCGAACCGTCAACGCAAAAAAAGGGGCGTCCACGACGCCCCTTCTTGCATTTGGCCCCGCCCGCTCAGGCGACGGGCCGCGGCGGCGGCGGCATGGCCGTCCGGGGCCGGCCGACGAGCCGCGCGAGCACGACGATCGCGACCAGCGTGCCGACGTACGCGACAATCTGGATCCCCGCCGGACGCGCGGTATAGCCGATCAGCGTATGCAGCGCCTTGCCGACGATGCTCGTTTCCTTGAGCAGCCACGAGGTATCCCAGACCGCATCGCCCCACGACGGCACGAGGCCGGCGGCGAGCAGGAAGCCGACGCACTGGCTCGCCATCCCCGCCGCGAGCAGCACGATCAGCGCGTTGGTGACGGAGAACAGGCGCTTGAGCGGAATCTGCAGCAGGCCCGCATACATCGCATAGCCGAGCCCGGCGCCGCCCAGCACGCCGAGCAGCCCGCCGACGATCATCTGCGGCGTCTGTCCCGGATCGCCCGCCGCGATGCCGTACAGGAACAGCACGGCCTCGGAGCCTTCGCGCAGGACCGCGACGCCGACCACGATCGCGAGCCCCGTCAGCGGCCGGCTGCCGGCCGCGACGGCCCGCCCGACCTCGCCCATGTGCAGCGCCATCTCGCGGCCGTGGCGGCTCATCCAGATGCAGTGCCACGCCAGCATCAGCGTCGCGACGAACATCACGCCGGCGTTGAAGACTTCCTGCCCCATGCCGGACGCCCACTGCGAGATCACGTCGGCGAATGCGGCGATCAGGCCGGCGCCGATCACGCCGCCGACGAGCCCGCCGCCGACCCACCAGCCGCGCCGCGGCACGCCCTTCGTGGCGGCCATCACGATCGAGACCACCAGCGCGGCCTCGAGCACTTCACGAAAGACGATCAGGGCGGTAGACAGCATGGCGATATCCGCTTACTTGACGGTCAGGTGTGTCTTCGACTGCACTTCGTGATACTCGTCGTGAAACTCGTAGGTCCCGGCCTTCAGCGGCCCGACCAGGATTTCGACCGACTTGCCGGCCGGCACGACCTTCTCTGCCTTGAAATCGTCGCTTTCGAATTCCGCGGGCGTCGCATCGAGGTTCTTCACGACGAACTTCACCTTCTTGCCGGCCGGAATCGTCACGCCGTCGGGCGAAAACTTGTGGTCCTTCAGGGTCAGGTTGACGACATCGTCGGCAGCGAATGCGGACGTTGCCGATGCGCCCAGCAGGGCCAGCGCGAAGCCGAAAGCGAAACGATTCATGTGGGTCACGAAATGAAATATCGAAGGGAACCGATAGTAAGATCGATTCGCATTATCACCTCCGAGTACCCTTACTTGCCTCATGGGCATTGTGCGTCGTCGATGTGACACGCACCTTGTCGTGCAAGGCTCCGCCAGATTTCGCCGACAACGCGCAATCGTCAATCGGGAAAAATTCGGACTGACGCACCCAGGCGAATTGCGATTCGTCTGACTTCATCTTTACAAAATGCTTGTGCGCTGCCGAACGCCGCCAACGGGCTTGACCTTCCCACCATGGCAAGCTTCATGCTGGTGATGTTGTCAATCGCCAATCAACCCAGGAGAACACGATGGAATTCGAAGTCCAGGACATGACCTGCGGCGGCTGCGCCAACGCCATCACGCGCGCCGTGACGGCAGTAGACCCGGCCGCGAAGCTCGACATCGACGTGGCCACGAAGACGGTCAAGGTCGAATCGGCGCAAGGCGCCGAACGCGTGCAGTCGATCATCGAAGCCGCGGGCTTCCACCCGGCGCTGCGCACGGCCTGACGCGCGCGGGCGCAGCGCCCGTCGGCACTGCGCCCGACCGCCGGCCGCGTCAGCGCAGCCGGATCAGCGTCGACTTCAGCTCGGTGTACTTCTCGAGCGCGTGCAGCGACTTGTCGCGGCCGTTGCCCGACTGCTTGTAGCCGCCGAACGGGAAGTTCATGTCGCCGCCTTCGTCGTAGCAGTTCACCCACACCGTGCCCGCCCGCAGCCGGCGCGACACGTCGTGCGCGGTCGTCAGGTCCGACGTCCACACGGCCGCCGCGAGCCCGTACTCGGTATCGTTCGCGATCCGCACCGCCTCGTCGACATCGTCGAACACGATCACCGACAGCACGGGACCGAAGATTTCCTCGCGCGCGATCTTCGCATCGGGCTTCACCTCGAACACCGTCGGCTCCACGTAGAAGCCGCCCGTCTCCGCCTTCACACGCGCGCCGCCCGTGACGAGCGTGCCTTCCTTGCGCCCGGCGTCGATGTAGCCGAGCACGCGCTCGAGCTGGATCCCGTCGACGATCGCGCCCATCGAGACCGACGGGTCGAGCGGGTTGCCAGGCACGTACGCACGCGCGGCCGCGACCAGCTTCTCGATGAACGCATCCTTGATGTCGCGATGCACGAGCAGGCGCGAGCCGGCCGTGCACATCTCGCCCATGTTGTAGAAGATCGCGCCGGCCGCGGCCTGCGCGGCGCGGTCGAGGTCCGGGCAATCGGGCAGCACGATGTTCGGCGACTTGCCGCCGAGTTCGAGCCACGCGCGCTTCAGGTTCGACTGCGCGGCGTACTGCATGATCAGCTTGCCGACCGTCGTGGAGCCGGTGAACGCGATGCAGTCGACGTCGCGATGCAGCGCGAGCAGCTTGCCCGGTTCGCCCGCGCCCGGCACGACGTTGAACACGCCGGCCGGGATGCCGGCCTCGCAGGCGAGTTGCGCGACGCGGATCGCGGTCAGCGGCGACTTCTCCGACGGCTTCAGCACGACGCTGTTGCCGGCCGCGAGCGCCGGGCCGAACTTCCATGCGGCCATCAGGATCGGGAAGTTCCACGGCACGACGGCCGCGACCACCCCGACCGGCTCGCGCGTGACGAGACCGACGAGATGATGGTCGGCCGGTGCGACTTCGCCGCCGACCTTGTCTATCGCTTCGGCGAACCACTCGACGCAATAGGCGGCGCCCGGCACGTCGACCGTCGTCGTGTCGCCGATCGGCTTGCCCGCGTCGAGCGTCTCGAGCAGCGACAGTTCGTCGAGATGCTCGCGCATCAGCGCGGCCCAGCGCAGCAGCACGGCCTTGCGCGCGCGCGGGTTCAGTCCGGCCCACACGCCCGCGTCGAACGCGCGGCGTGCGGCCGCGACGGCGGCGTTCACGTCGGCCTCGCCGCAATCGGCGACCTTCGCGAGCACGCGGCCGTCGATCGGGCTCACGCAGTCGAAGGTCTTGCCGCCGTGCGCGTCGCGCGACGCGCCATCGATGAATGCGCGCCCTTCGATCTCGAGCGACGCCGCCTTGTCCTGCCAGTCAGCCAAAGTCAACTTGTTCATTCAGGATGCCTCAATGGTTGTGGCATTCGCGCTTCGGCACGCCGCGCAACGGCAACACTGCCGGCGGCGAATGCGATGATGCGCGGTCAGAAGGTGGCCGGCGAATTGGCCGACACGACCTCGCAGAGCTGTTCCGCGCTGGGATTGCGAAAACGGTGCGGCAAACGGCTTTCGAAGTAATAGCCGTCTCCGGGGTCGAGCAGCCAGGTCGCGCCGTCGACGGTGAGCTCGAGCCGGCCCGACACGACCACGCCGCCTTCGTGCCCCGCGTGCACGAGCATTTCGGGCCCCGTATCGGCGAGCGGCTGGTAGATCTCGCGCATGATGCACATGTTGCGGTCCTTCACGCCCGCGCCGACGAGGTGAAACGCGAGCGCGTCGTTGCCGAGGTTCGGCATCTCGTCACGCCGCGACACGACCGAGCGCGATTCGACCAGCTCGAACGTGAAGAACTCCGCGAGACTCATCGGGATGCATTCGAGCAGTTTCTTCAGCGAGCCGACCGACGGGCTCACGCGCCCCTGTTCGATCAGCGAGATCGTGCCGTTGGTCACGCCGGCCCGCTTCGCGAGTTCGCGCTGCGACAGGCCATGCTTGTTGCGCACGAAACGCAGGCGCTCGGCGACTTCGGTGGACATCGATTCGGTTTCGGACACGATAGTAGTGCGGTGAAAAAGTGAAACGACGTGTTGGGCAGCCGTTGAATATTCTAATCACTTTATGCCGCGCATCAGCGGGGAAAACCCTGAAAGCCGTTCGAAATAATGAACACCCCGCCAGTCATTCCATTTGCGAATCTTTTGTTCGCAGTGCTTCGGGAAAGCCCTGACACGAGACCGTCAAAAAACATTTGACGCCGTTTTTGACTCGTATATGCTGGCTCTCAGGTCGGCGTCATCGACCATTCATCGGCACCAGAAAACGTTATCGCAACGTAAAAATTGATGCCAATCGATGTAAATGACGCAGGCCCGACACCTTGATTATTTTAAACGCCCCGCGCGCCGAAACGATCAGGTGTTCAATACTTTCAACAAACCAGTCGAGTGTAATCGTGAGAGTCCGTGGCCCTCTGGTGAGGTGGGATCGAGGCGATGTGCGAAGTTTGCGCAGCGCTGCTCCCGCTTCCGATGGCAGTTGCGGCTGGCATAGTCCTCGCCTGCTGCATCTGTCGATCTACACCATCCTGTCCCGTCGTTCCGTTCGGCGTCACAACGCCGTTTCCGCACGCGCATTCGTGGCCGTCGATACCGACGAAGTCGCGTCGCTGCTGCCATAGCGCCTCTCCTCCTTTTCTCGTCGTTCGTTTCAGCTGCCTGTTCGTCAATCGCGTCGTCTGCGCGGTGACGGAACGCGTTCGCGCATCCATTGCCGCGTCGCACAGCGCAACGAAACGAACGACGGCCTGACCGTCGCGCGCAGCGCGGATCGCCATGCGAACCCGCCGCGCCCATTCACCAGCGGCCTTGACGCTCTGCGCCAGGCTGCGGGGCCGTGTCACGCCTGCGTTTTGCAGTTTTCCCGCGCAACGCATGACACATCCCTATGGATAACTGATTGACGTCATGGAAAGGAAACCCCTCGTCGGCATCACAGCCGACTTCACGCAGATCGGCGCACATGCGTCGCACACGGTCGGCGACAAGTACGTCGCGGCGATCGTCGACGGCGCACACGCGCTCGCGATGGTGCTGCCCGCGCTCGGCGAGCGTCAGTCGGTCGACGACGTGCTCGCCACGGTCGACGGCCTGCTGTTTACCGGCAGCTACTCGAACGTCGAGCCGCACCTGTACGGCGGCGAGCCGAGCACGCCCGGCACGAAGCACGATCCCGCACGCGACGCGACGACGCTGCCGCTGCTGCGCGCGGCAATCGCGGCAGGCGTGCCCGTGCTGGCCGTGTGCCGCGGCTTCCAGGAGCTGAACGTCGTCTGCGGCGGCACGCTGCACCAGCGCGTGCACGAAGTGCCGGGGCTCGCCGATCACCGCGAGGACGACGACGCGCCGATGGACACGCAATACGGCCCCGCGCACGTCGTGCGCCTGAGGCCCGGCGGCGTGCTGCACACGCTCGCCGGCGGCCGCGACGACGTGCACGTGAACTCGCTGCACAAGCAGGGCATCGCGCAGCTCGGTTCCGGCCTCGCCGTCGAAGCCGTCGCGCCGGATGGCCTGATCGAGGCCGTCAGCGTCGTCGATGCCCCGGCCTTCGCCCTCGCCGTGCAATGGCACCCGGAATGGCGGCATGCGCATGACCAGCTGTCGAGCGCGATCTTCCGCGCCTTCGGCGACGCATGCCGCGCGCGCCGCAACGCCCGCACGCGCGCCACGGCCGCCGCCGCGCTCGCCTGAGCGCGCCGACCCACATAACGAGAACAGACATGCAAGACATCGAAGACTTTCTGAAGCAGCACCGGATCACCGAGATCGAAGCGATCATTCCCGACATGGCCGGCATCGCGCGCGGCAAGATCACGCCGCGCAACAAGTTCACGTCCGGCGAATCGATGCGCCTGCCGCAGGCCGTGATGGTGCAGACCGTCACCGGCGACTATCCGGAAGACGGCTCGCTGACCGGCGTGACCGATCCCGACATGGTGTGCGTGCCCGACACGTCGACCATTCGCCTGATCCCGTGGGCCGTCGACCCGACCGCACAGGTGATCCACGACTGCGTGCACTTCGACGGCTCGCCCGTCGAGATCTCGCCGCGCTACGTGCTGCGCCGCGTGCTCGACCTGTACAAGGCGAAGGGCTGGAAGCCGGTCGTCGCGCCGGAGCTCGAGTTCTACCTGGTCGACATGAACAAGGACCCGGACCTGCCGCTGCGTCCGCCGGTCGGCCGCACGGGCCGCCCCGAGACGGGCCGCCAGTCGTATTCGATCGAGGCGGTGAACGAGTTCGACCCGCTGTTCGAGGACATCTACGAGTACTGCGAAGCGCAGAACCTCGACATCGACACGCTGATCCACGAAGTCGGCGCCGCGCAGATGGAGATCAACTTCATGCACGGCGACGCGCTGTCGCTGGCCGACCAGGTGTTCCTGTTCAAGCGCACGGTGCGCGAGGCCGCGCTGCGCCACAACATGTACTCGACCTTCATGGCCAAGCCGATGGAAAACGAGCCGGGCTCCGCGATGCACGTGCACCAGAGCATCGTCGACGAGGAAACGGGCCGCAACCTGTTCACGTCGCCGGAAACGGGCGGCGCGACGTCGCTGTTCTACAACTATCTCGCCGGGCTGCAGAAGTACACGCCCGCCTTGATGCCGATCTTCGCGCCGTACATCAACTCGTATCGCCGGCTGTCGCGCTTCATGGCCGCGCCGATCAACGTGCAGTGGGGTTACGACAACCGCACGGTCGGCTTCCGCATTCCGCACTCGGGCCCGGCCGCGCGCCGCATCGAGAACCGGATCCCGGGCGTCGACTGCAACCCGTACCTCGCGCTCGCGGCGACGCTCGCGGCCGGCTATCTCGGCATGACGCAACGCCTCGAGCCGACCGAACCGCTCGTCAGCGACGGCTACGACCTGCCGTACCAGCTGCCGCGCAACCTCGAGGAAGGGCTCACGCTGATGGCCGCCTGCGAGCCGCTCGGCGAGATTCTCGGCCACAAGTTCCTGAAGGCGTATTTCGCGCTGAAGGAAACCGAATACGAAGCGTTCTTCCGCGTGATCAGCTCGTGGGAACGCCGTCATCTGCTGCTGCACGTGTAAGCGAGCGCACAACCGCATTCAGGAAATACGGAGGAAACATGACTTACCGCAACGAATCCGCGTGGATCCAGCCCGCCGCGCCGGCGGCCCGCACGACGCAGGCACGCTCGACCGCCGAATACCGCGCGCTCGACGCCGCGCACCACATCCATCCGTTCTCGGACATGGGGGCGCTCAATCGCGCGGGCAGCCGCGTGATCGTGAAGGCCGACGGCGTCTACCTGTGGGACTCGGACGGCAACAAGGTCATCGACGGGATGGCCGGCCTCTGGTGCGTGAACGTCGGCTACGGCCG
>NZ_QTPO01000057.1 GCF_003853645.1 Burkholderia sp. Bp9143
TCCTTTCCTCCCCGCCATGCGCCCCGAAGGAAGTCCCCTTGGGGGAAATGGCGAGGTTTCTCGGAGCAACTGATGAAGGTGCACGAAGGAATTCGTAGTGCAACGCCGAGCCCGTTACCACCGGCGCCGACGCTTGCCTTCCACCGCTGGCTTGCGACGCCTGCCTACCCTGTCGTCACCTTCATCCTCAAACGGAGCATCCCCATGGTGACGGCCACCCGGCTGGGCAAGCCGATCCGGGTCGGGCCGGCCACGATCATGAGCGGCTGACCGTCCGGATCAGTCACGGACACCGAACGATCGGCACTGGCGCGCCACGGGCACACCGGCGCTCACGACCCGCTACCGAGCTGCGTGCATGCGCGCGCGGCCGAATCCGGGCCCTCGAGCGCGAGAATCTGCCACACGCCGATGCTCACGCGCTGACGCGCCGCCGTCGACGCATCCGCCAGCAGCGCCTCGGCGCGCGGCGCCGCATCCGGCGCCTGCTGCTTCAGCGCCGCATGATGCCGCGCACGCGACGCCGGTTCGGATTCGTATACGTCGCACAACCGCACCATGCCGGCCAGCCCGGCCAGATCGTCGTCCTTGTCGATCGCGACGGCCTCGACGGGCGCGAGCCCCTTGCGCTCCGCCGCCGGCAGCCTGCCGCGCGCGGCTTCGTCGATCGTGACGGCGGACGACGGCGGCAGGCCGCCGATCGCCGCGACGATCCGGCTGCCCGCGGCGATCATGTCGCCCTGGCATGCGATCTTCTCGTCAGCCGCGACGTTCGAGCAGAACGACACCGACGTCCGGTAGACGTCATTGCTCATGCGCGGCACCTCGTCTGCGCTCGCCTGCACGAGACCGGCGCCCGCCAGCGCCAGGGAGACGGGAATCAGGATGCGGAATGCGCTCGTGGAGTTCATTGTTGTTCGTCAAGCAGGTTCTGATGGCGGGCCGCGGCGCCGGATCGCACGGCTGCGGCCCCTGTCGCGCCGGGCCCTCATCCGGCGCCACGCGATTATTTCACCGATGCGGCTTCCGATCCACCCGGCGACAGCGCCGCGCTGTCCTGCTCGCGCCACGCGCGGCGCGACGCCATGATCGCCTTCACGGCCGAGCGCGCGACCTTCCACCATGCGAACGGCCGCGGATCGGCGAGCATGCTGAGCGCGCGCGCATAGTCGAGCGTCAGACCGGGCGTCCAGGCCATCGTCACCGCACGCTTGCGGATCTGGGCGGCGACCCACAGCTCGGGCGTGAGCAGCAGCCGGACGAATGCGCCCCACCCGGCCCGCGTGCCCTTGAGACGCCACACCGCGCCGTCGAGTGCCGCTTCGAGCGCGTTCGACACCGTGCTCGAGCAGTTGCGGTGCGTGAGGTTGTACGTGACCGTCTGCCGATACGACGACCAGAACGCGCCCAGCTTCGCCGGATCGTAGTTACGGATCCGCACGCGCACGGTCGACGGACACCACGCCTTCGACTCGGTCGCATAGTCCGGCTGGAACAGGCCCGGCACGTCGTTCTCGCGCGTCGCGCGCAGAAGCCGCGTGAATTCGTCCGGAGAACGATCGATCTCGACGGCCGGATACAGGCTGATATAGATGCCCTCGGGCGACTCCAGCGCCGCATGGCCGGTCGAGATCACGCCATTGACGTCCACCGCCGCGATGTAGCGGTCGATCACCGGATAGCGCTGGGCGTCGGCCTTCGACGTGCCGGTCGGCGTCCACACGTGCACGGTGAGCGCGTGCTCGTGATCGGCCGGCGGGCCGTCCCATTCGGATTGCGTGAAGCGCGGGATATCGGGCGCCGCGTCGATGTCGGGCACGATCGCCGGCGCCGGCGACGTGACGAACGCGGGGTTGCGCGTCAGCCGCCGCACGCGCGCGGCGAGGCTCAGCATGTGCATCCCGCCGAACATCAGCAGCAGGCCGAGGCAGTACGGCACGGTGCCCACATAGTGGGTCGGATAGGGCTGGTAGAAGAAGATCGCGAGCAGGATCTCGACGACGCCCCACGCGAACGCGACGTGCCAGCGCCGGTAACGCACCATCCATGCGGACGTGCACTGCAACAGCCCGTCGACGAGGAACAGCGTGCCGAAGATCATCGACAGCAGGAAGTGTCCGTGATGATGACCCGCGAACACGAGCGCGGCGGCCACCACGACCGCGATGCCCTTCACGTAGCGCAGGATGCGCTGCCCGCCGACGCCGCTGCCGGCCACCGCGAGCGTCGCGAGCCCCTCGATCAGGAACAGCCACGCGAACAGTTCGATCGGAAAATGCAGCGCACCGTCGAGCGCGTCGACGAAGATGCCGACGCCCGCGACGACCCATAGCCAGCCCAGCACGGTCAGCCCGCGCCAGCGCGTTCGCAGATATTCGATGCCCAGCAACAGCAAGACCAGTCGTACCATCGCGCCCTCGTATTGTTTTTTCGGGATACGCGCTGGTCACGCGTCTCCTGTCGTCCCGACGGCGCATCGTGCGATGCGGAAGCCGGAAGGCGGTCATGCTGACCGGCGCGTCATGCGTCGACATGACCGATGGCGGCCGGCGCGCCGCTCTGGCCGAATAATAAGATATGGTGGAGCCGGTTGAAAGCCCGGCGAAAACACTTCCGGGGCGACGTCGGCGACACCGGGTACCCGGACCTGCCGTCGGACCCGGCATGCATATCGTCCGCTGCCGCGGCAGATTTCCCGTTCGACAACGCGCGCCGGATTCGCGAGAATCGCCGTCCGCGGTCGGCATGGGCTTGCGGATCGTCGCGACGCCGGTCACGGTCGCCGCCGACGGCGTGCTCGTGCTGGGCGGCATCGTGCTCGTGCCGATCGCGGTCGTCGGGATCAAGGCGAACGGCGGCCCGGGGATCATTTAACGGCAGCCGCCGACGGTGCGGCCGCCTGCCATGCACGCGCTCGCATCACGACCGCAAACTGGAGCATCGACATGACGACCTCGCCGCTTCATACCCCGCCGCTCGGCCCGCAGTTGAAGCGCTGGCGCACGCTGCGCCGCGTGAAGCAGAGCCACGCGGCCGACCTGTTCGGCGTCGCGCAATCGACGATCTCGCGCTGGGAAGCCGGCATCCAGCAGATGTCGCCCGACGAGCGCGCGACCGCGGAGCAGTTGCTTGCCGCGCGGCTCGATTCGGCGGGCGACCACGCGCTCGCCCGGCTGATCGCGAGCAGCACGGCCCGCATGCATCTCGTGTGCGACCTCACGCACCGTCTGCTCGCCTGCTCGCCGTCGCGCGCGGCCGAGTTGTCGCGGCCGCTGCCGACGCTGCTCGGCACGTCGCTGTGGCGCTATGCGTCGCCGGAAATCGTCCGCATGGAAGCCGCGCTCGACCCGCTCGGCTGGCACGATCGCGCGGGGCCGCCGAGCGTCGAATTCGCGACCGGCGCCAATGCGTCGCGCGTCGTGCCGATCCGCGGCAGCACTTGCCGGTGGACGAGGATGACGCTGTCGGACGGTTCCGCCGCGCGGCTCGTCGAAACGCTGTAGCACGCGCGCCAGTCGCCGGGCGCGAGCGCGGCACGCATATTTCATGCGTGGACGCAGCGCGTGCGCACGGCGTACGCTTGACGGCCCGATTCAAGCAATTCCCCAGTCATGAACCTCGACACGATCCACGCGCGGCTCGATTTCCTGCGCGAAGCCGAACGCCTGAAAGACGTGCTGCGCAGCGGCCATACGTCGACCGGGCGCGCCGAAAGCACGGCCGAGCACAGCTGGCGGCTGTGCCTGATGGCGCTCGTGTTCACCGACACGCTGCCCGGCGTCGACACGCTGAAGCTGCTGAAGCTGTGCGTCGTCCACGATCTCGGCGAAGCGCTGCACGGCGACATCCCCGCGATCGAGCAGGCCGCGCATCCGGACAAGAGCACGCACGAGCGCGACGACCTGCTGACACTGACGGCCGGGCTCGATCGCGCGCTGCGCGACGAGATCGTCGCACTGTGGGACGAATACGAGGCGACGGCATCACCGGAAGCGCGCGCCGCGAAGGCACTCGACAAGCTCGAGACGATCCTGCAGCACAACCAGGGCAGCAATCCGCCCGACTTCGACTACGCGTTCAATCTCGGCTACGGCCGGCGCTACACCGACACGGCGCCGCTATTCGGCGCGATCCGCGCGATCGTCGACGCGGACACGCAACGCAGGATCCACGCACGCGGAGACGGCGCGTAAGCTCGCGGAACCGACCGCGGGCAGCATTCACACAAGGTGCTCACGCACCTGAACGAATGGGGGCCGCGCGATGCCCGCGCTCGACGAGGAACGCGATCGACCAGTGACGGCGATCGCGGCTGCGCGGCGGTAACGACGCATCACGCCGCACACGCCGCACGCATCATTCACACACCACCGCCCTGCGCCGCGCCGGCGCGAACGCCACCGCACTCGCGGTCGCGAGCACGGCCACGCCGGCCGCCCCATACACCATCACCCAGCCGAACCCGTGCACCAGCGCCGCGTGCAGCGCCGTGCCGGCCGGGTCGGCCTTGGCGAGCGCCGGTGCAATTGCCTGCAGCCCGTCGGTGCGGCCCGACGCGATCTCCTGCGCCAGCGTGCGCAGCGCCCCCGCATCGACCGCCCCCGCAACACCGGCCTTCAGGCTCGCGACGATCCCCGCGACCAGCACGAAGCCCATCGTCGCGATGTTCAGCGCGAGCGAGATCATCCGGGCGCTCATGTCGATGCCCGACGCCATCCCGGCCCGCGCGCTCGGCACCGCGCCCGTCGTCGTGTTCGTGACCGGCGTGTTGGTGAGCCCGAGCCCGATGCCGGCGATCACGCAGCCGGGCAGCATCGTGAGCCAGCTGGCGTGCTCGACGCCGCTGCCGATCCGCATCAGCACGAAGCCGGCCGCGATCGTGAACAGGCCGCCCGGAATCACGACGCCCGGCCCGTAGCGCAGCGCGAGCCGCTCGCCGACCGGCGGCGCGACCAGCGTCGGCAGCGTGTACGCGAGCAGCGCGAGACCGGCCGTCACGCTGTCGTAGCCGAGCGCGACCTGGAACCAGATCGGCAGGTAGATCATGAACGGCCAGAAGCTGAAGTTCATCCCCATCGAGCCGAAGATCGCGCCGGTGAACGCGCGAATCCGGAACACGGAGAAGTCGAACATCGGCCGCGCGCTCACGCGCTCCGCGACGACGAAGCCGGCCAGCGCGAGCACGGTCGCGCCAAGCACGCCGAGGCCGGCCGCGCTCGTGAGCCCCAACGCCGCGCTCTGCGTGATGTAAAACGCGAGACCGAGCACGGCGAGCGACAGCGTGACGATGCCCGCGACGTCGAGCGTGCCCGCATGCGGATCGAGCGACTCCTGTACCGCGCCGCCGATCAGCACGAGCGCGACGGCCGCGAGCGGCGCATGCACGAGGAACACCCACGGCCAGCTCGCCGCCGCGACGATCGCGCCGCCGACGATCGGCCCGAAGCCGAGACCGATCCCGAACACGATCCCCCAGATCCCGAACGCGCGGCCGCGCTCGCGGCCCTCGCGGAACTGGTGCGACAGCACCGCGATCTGGCAGATCAGCATCGCGCCGCCGCTCGCGCCCTGCAGCAGCCGGCCCGCGACCAGCACCGGCACGTTCGGCGCGAGCCCGCACAGCAACGACGTCGCGCCGAACAGCACGGTGCCGATCACGTACACGCGCTTGCGGCCGAACCGGTCGGCGAGCGTGCCGGCCGCCATCAGCACCGTCGTGCACGCGATCGTGTACGCGTTCATGATCCACTGCATGCCGTTGAAGTCGCCATGCAGCACGTGTTCGAGCGTCGGCAGGATCACCGGCACGCTCGAGATCTCGAGCCCGAACATCAGCGACGTGAGACAGACGGCCGCGAGCGCGACCGCATTCCTGCGGGAGTCGGATAGGGTCATGCGTATTGCGCGACGGCCCGCGACAGGCCGCGCGCCTCCAGGTGAGAGGGATGCGCCGCGTGCGGCCGGCAACGCACGCTGGACGGGAATCGGTACTATAGTGAGAATTCCCCTCCCCATTGACGCGTCCATTTCTCCGGACTGGGGAATCACAGGACGCAATCAACCATCAACCCATCCCGCCATGACCGACAGACTCGACGGCGTCACGACCTTCGTCCAGGTAGTGGAATCCGGCAGCTTCGCGCTGGCCGCGGAGCGGCTCGACATGACGCGCTCGGCGGTCGGCAAGGCGATCGCACGGCTCGAGAAGCGGCTCGGCGCGCGGCTGCTGCAGCGCACGACGCGCAGCCAGAGCCTGACCGACGACGGCCAGGCGTACTACGACCGCTGCGTGCGCGCGCTGTCGGAACTCGAAGCGGCGGAAGCCGATCTCGATTGCGGCCGCAACGAAGCGCGCGGCAAGCTGCGGCTGAGCGCGCCGCTCGCGTTCGGGCATCACTGCGTGACGCCGATCGTGCTGGATCTTGCACGCACCTATCCGCACCTGCGGATCGACGTGTCGATCACCGACCGTTTCGTCGACCTGGTCGAGGAAGGCATCGACCTCGCGGTGCGGATCGGCCCGCTCGCGGACAGCACGAGCCTCGCGGTGCGGCGGCTCGGCACGCAATACGGGAGCCTCGGCGCGGCGCCGTCGTATCTCGCGCGCTACGGGACCCCGCAATCGCTCGACGACCTGAAGCACCACCGGACGATCGCGTATTCACGTTCGGGCGTCGCGCAGCCGTGGGACCTGCGTGCACCGGACGGCTCGACGGTGCGTATCGACATGCCGCACCAGCTCAGTTTCGACGACGTGCAGGCGATCGCGGCGGCCGGCGCATCGGGGTTCGGGATCGCGTGGCTGCCGAGCTGGCTGCTCGATCATTACGTGAAGCGCGGCGAGATGGTCGTCGTGCTCGACCGCTGCTTCGTCTGCGAAGGCGACATCCACGCGATCTGGCCGAAAACGCGCTACCTGCCGCGCAAGACGCGCTGCATGATCGACGCGCTCGTGCAGGCGGTGCCGCCGATGATCGAGCGCTGAGCGCACGCGAGAAAAAGGGAAATGCGTTGAAACCGACGCGCCGCACGGGCGCGTCGGTTTCGCGTCATCACGCCGCGCCGAGATCGGCGAGCGGATGCGCGAACAGCTTCCACGGCGACGTCAGGAAATGCCGCACGCGCTCGGCGCGCAGCTCGACGAGCGACGCCGGTGCCCAGCGCGGCTTGCGATCCTTGTCGACGAGATGCGCGCGCACGCCTTCGCGGAAGTCGCCCTCCTCGATCGCGCGCGCCACGATGCCGAGCTCCATCCGGAACGACTCGGCCAGCGTCATCTGACGGCCGCGCAGCAGCGCTTCGCGCGTCACGCACAGCATCGTCGGCGAATGGCCGGTCAGCGCATCGAGCGTCGCCTGCAGCCATTGACGGTGCTCGCGCGCCAGCTCGTCACGCGCGAGATCCTGCTTCAGCGTCGCGACGATCCGCTCGACCGTCGAGCGCTTGTCGAAGTGACGGACGATCCACGCCATCTGCGTGTCGAGCGCCGCATGCGGCACGACGTTGCACGGCGGCTCGAACACCTTGCGCAGCGCCGGCAGTACGTCGCCGTCCCACTTGACGCTCTCGATGCGCGTCTCGAACGTATCGAGCCATGACGACGGCACGCACAGGTCCGCGAGCTTCGCGGTCAGCGCATCGGCGCCCGACAGCATCGCGCCCGTCAGCCCCACGTACAGCTCGAGCTCGACCGGCATGCGCGACAGGAAATGCGTCGCGCCGACGTCGGGCACGAGACCGATGCGCGTTTCCGGCATCGCGATCTTGCTGCGCTCGGTCGCGACGCGCAGCGCCGCGCCTTGCGCAAGCCCCATCCCGCCGCCCATCGTCACGCCGTCCATCAGCGCGACCACCGGCTTCGGGAACGTGTGGATCGCGTAGTCGAGCCGGTATTCGTCGACGAAGAACGGCAGCCAGGTTTCGCGCTGCGCCACCATCCTGTACAGCGCGCGCACGTCGCCGCCCGCGCAGAAGCCCTTCTCGCCCGCGCCGCGCAGCACGACCGCGACGATCTGGTCGTCGGTGCGGCAGCGTTCGAGCAGCGCAGCCAGCTCGCCGATCATCGGATAGGACAACGCATTGAGTGCGGCCGGCCGGTTCAGCGTAATGAGCGCCACGCGGTTCACCACGCGGAACAGCACCTCCGGCGCGGGTTGCGCGAAACTGTCGTGAGTCGTCACCGGTGTGCTCATCGTTGCGGCTCTCCATCGGTATGCCATTGCGGCGCGCGCTTGCCGAGAAACGCGGCCACGCCTTCGCGCGGATCGTTCGTGTCGAACAGGTCGACGAAGCGTTCGCGCTCGACTGCAAGCGCCGCGCCGCGCGGCACGCCGCGGCGCGCGAGGCCGATCAGCTCCTTGCTGTACGCGACCGCATGCGGGCTCTGCCGCGCGACGTTGCGCGCGAGCGCCAGCGCCGCATCGCGGGCCGCGCCGCTTTCGACCACGTCCTCGACGAGGCCGATCCTGAGTGCCGTCGCCGCGTCGACACGCGTGCCGGCCAGGATGATCTTCTTCGCCCAGCCTTCACCGACGAGCCAGGGCAGCGTCTGCGTGCCGAGCCCGCACGGCAGCAGGCCGACCGACGGCTCGGGCAGCGCCATCTGCGCGTGCGTCTCGGCGATCCGCAAGTCGCACGCGAGCGCGCATTCGAGGCCGCCGCCCATCGCATAGCCGTTGATCGCCGCGATCGTCACGACGCGCGCGTCGTGCAGCGCCTCGAACGCCGCGCCGAAACGCGCGGCCATCGCGCGCGCGACCGCGCGGTCGCCGTCGGCGAACGTGTTGAGGTCGGCGCCCGCGCTGAAGAACTTCGGGCCGTCGCCGGTGATCACCAGCGCGCGCACGCGCGGGTTCGCGTTCAATGCGGCGACGGTTTCCTGCAACTGCCGCAGCCCGTCGGCGGTAAAGGCGTTCGCGGGCGGACGCTTGAGCGTCGCGCACGCGATCGCGCCGTCGTCGACGTAGTCCAGTTCGATCATGAGGCGTCCTTCTTCGTGGCGGGTTGGTACAGGCGGATCACCGCCGAGAAATCGAGTTGCCCGTCGCCGCGGCTGCTCATCGTCTGGTACAGCTGCTGCGCGAGCGCGCCGAGATAAACCGGCTGGCGCGCCTGCTTCGCGGCGTCGTTGGCGAGGCCGAGATCCTTCAGCATCAGGTCGGTGCCGAAGCCGCCGCTGTAGCCGCGCGACGACGGCGCGGTCTCGATCACGCCCGGATACGGGTTGTAGGTGTCCGAACTCCAGCAGCGACCCGTCGACGTGTTGACGATGCCGGCCAGCACCTTCGGGTCGATGCCGAGCGCGACACCGAGCGACATCGCCTCCGACACGGCCGCCATCGAGATGCCGAGCACGAGGTTGTTGCAGACCTTCGCGACCTGCCCCATCCCCGTCGCGCCACAGTGGACGATATTCTTGCCCATGCCGGCGAGCACCGGCTTCACGCGCTCGAAATCCGCATCGCTGCCGCCGACCATGAAGGTCAGCGTGCCGGCCGCCGCGCCACCGGTGCCGCCCGACACCGGCGCATCGACGAACGCACCGCCGCGCTCGCGCACGAGCGCGCCGAACGCCTGCGCGCTTGCCGGGTCGATCGTGCTCGAATCGATCACGGTCGCGCCGGCGTCGAGGCCGGCCAGCACGCCGTTCTCGCCGGCGAGCACCGAGCGCACATGCGGCGCGGCCGGCAGCATCGTGATCACGAACGTCGCACCCGATGCCGCGTCGCGCGGCGATGCGGCCACCTGCGCGCCGGCGTCCTGCAACGCGCGCAATGCGTCGGCGCTCAGGTCGAACGCATGCACTTCATGGCCGGCCTTCAACAGGTTCAGCGCCATCGGCGCACCCATGTGGCCCAGTCCGATAAAACCGATCTTCATGGTCATGTCCTCCGCGGCTCAATGCAGCCGGATCGTCGTGTTCACCGGGCCGGCCGTCGCGTCGTCGTCGAACCAGCGCGCGGTGACCGTCTTGGTCTGCGTATAGAACTGCACGACCTGCTTGCCGTACGGGCCGAGATCGCCGAGCTTCGAGCCGCGCGACCCGGTGAAGCTGAAGAACGGCACCGGCACCGGAATCGGGATGTTGATGCCGACCTGGCCGACGTCGATCTCGCTCTGGAACTTGCGTGCCGCCGCGCCGCTCTGCGTGAAGATGCCCACGCCGTTGCCCATCGGGTTCGCGTTGACGAGCGCGATCGCTTCGTCGAGCGTGTCGACTTCCATCACGACCAGCACCGGCCCGAAGATTTCATGCGTATAGACCGTCATGTCGGGCTTCACGCCGGAGAAGATCGTCGGGCCGATGAAGTTGCCCTCCTCGAAGCCGGCGACCTTCACATCGCGGCCGTCGAGCTCGAGCTTCGCGCCTTCCTTGATGCCCACATCGATCAGCGACAGGATGCGCGCCTTCGCACCGCGCGACACCACGGGCCCGACGTCGGTGCCCGCTTGCGAGCCCGCGTTGACCTTCAGCGCCTTCGCCTTCTCGACGATGTCCGGCAACCAGTCGCGTGCGTTGCCGACGAGCACCGCGACGGAGGTCGCCATGCAGCGCTGGCCCGCCGCGCCGAAGCCCGCACCGACCAGCGCGTTGATCGCCTGCTCGCGGTTCGCGTCGGGCAGCACGATCGCGTGGTTCTTCGCGCCCATCATCGATTGCACGCGCTTGCCGTGCTGGCTGCCGAGGTTGTACACGTGCGTGCCGACGGCCGTCGAACCAACGAACGAGATCGCCTTCACGAGCGGATGCGTGCAGATCGCGTCGACGACCTCCTTGCCGCCGTGCACGACGTTCAGCACGCCCTTCGGCACGCCGGCTTCGATGGCCAGTTCGACGAGTTCCATCGTCGACATCGGATCCTGCTCGGACGGCTTCAGCACGAACGTGTTGCCGCACACGATCGCCATCGGGAACATCCACAGCGGGATCATCGCGGGGAAGTTGAACGGCGTGATGCCCGCGCACACGCCGAGCGGCTGGCGCAGCGTATAGGTGTCGACGCCGCCCGCGACGTTCTCCGCGAATTCGCCGAGCTGCAGCGTGCCGACCGAGCACGCGTGCTCGACCACCTCGAGGCCGCGGAAGATGTCGCCTTCGGCGTCGGGCAGTGTCTTGCCCTGCTCGGCCGTCAGCGTCTTCGCGATGCGCTGCTGGTTCGCACGCACGAGATCCTGGAACTTCAGCATGATGCGCATGCGCGCGGAGATCGGCATGTTCTTCCACGTCGCATACGCGGCATGCGCGGCCTGCACCGCCGCGTCGACTTCCGCGACGGTCGCGAACGGCACTCGCGCGAGGACCTGCTGCGTCGCGGGGTTGACGATGTCGCGCCACTCGCTCGTGGTGGACTCGACGAAGGCGCCGTCGATCAGCAGCTTGACCGTCGGCACGTCTTGCCCCGTCTGGGGCGTCGGATTCGCGTTCATCGATGCACTCTCCTTGCAGTGGACCGCGTAGCGCGGAGGCGCCGCGCGGCCGGTTCAATCAGGCTGCGGGCGGCGGCCGCGGCATGCGGCGCGCACAGCCCGCGGCCGGTCATTTCAGTTCCGCGGCGAAATCTTCTTCCCAGTATTCGCCGGGCATCCGCGTGCTCGCATCGTCGCCGCGCTCGATCTCGCGGCGGCGAAGCTCGACGCGGCGGATCTTTCCCGAGATGGTCTTCGGCAACTCCGCGAATTGCAGGCGACGAATGCGCTTGTACGGCGCGAGCTTCTCGCGCGAGAAGCGGAAGATCTCCAGCGCGAGCGCGGGGCTTTCCTCGTAGCCCTGGCGCAACGTGATGAACGTCTTCGGCACCGACAGCCGCACCGGGTCCGGGCTCGGCACGACGGCCGCTTCCGCGATCGCCGGATGCTCGATCAGCACGCTTTCCAGTTCGAACGGGCTCAGCCGGTAGTCGGACGACTTGAACACGTCATCCGCGCGGCCGATGTACACGTAGTAGCCGTCGTCGCCGCGCATCGCGATGTCCGACGTGCGGTAATGACCGTCGCGCATCGCGTGGGCCGTCGCGTCGGGATTGTTCGCATAGCCGGTCATCAGCCCGACCGGGCGCGTCACGCCGGCGCCGATCGGCAGCGCGACCTCGCCTTCGCCGACGGGTGCGCCGTCCGGGTCGAGCAACGCGATCCGGTAGCCGGGCAGCGGCCGCCCCATCGAGCCCGCGACGACCGGCTGGCCCGGCGTATTGCCGATCAGGCAGGTCGTCTCGGTCTGGCCATAGCCATCGCGAATCGTGATGCCCCACGCCTTCTTCACGCGCTCGATGATCTCGGGATTCAGCGGCTCGCCCGCGCCGACGATCTCGCGCAGCTTCACGTCGAACGACGCGAGCGGCTGCTGCACGAGCATGCGCCACACGGTCGGCGGCGCACACAGCGTGGTCACCTGGTATTTGACGAGCGCATCGAGCACCGCCTTCGGCTCGAAGCGCGCGTAGTTGAACACGAACACGCACGCCTGCGCATTCCACGGCGCGAAGAAGCAGCTCCACGCATGCTTCGCCCAGCCCGGCGAGCTGATGTTCCAGTGGATGTCGCCCGGCTGCAGGCCGACCCAGTACATCGTCGACAGGTGCCCGACCGGATAGGTGCGGTGCGTATGCTCGACGAGCTTCGGCTTCGACGTCGTGCCCGACGTGAAGTACAGCAGCATCGATTCGTTCGACTGCGTGACGGCGTCCGGCTCGAATACGGCGCTCGCCGCGTAGCCGTCGTTCATCGCGAGCCAGCCGTCCCGCGGCGCACCGGCGACGATTTTCTGCTTGAGGCCGAGATCGGCCTGTTCGAACTTGGCGGTTTCGTTCTCGTCGACGATCGCGTAGGTCGCGCCGCCGATCTGCACGCGATCGCGCACGTCGTCGGCCGACAGTTGCGTGGTCGCGGGCAGCACGATCGCGCCGAGCTTCATCGCGGCGAGCATCGCGTCCCACAGCTCGACACGGTTCGGCAACATCAGCAGGATCCGGTCGCCGCGCACGACGCCGATGCCGCGCAGCCAGTTCGCGATCCGCGACGAGCGCTCGGACATCCGCGCGAACGAATACGGGTCGCCCGTACCGGTCGCCGCGTCGACGATCCATAGCGCGGGCTTGTCGTTGCCGCGCGCCATCGGGTCGAAGTAGTCGAGCGCCCAGTTGAACGCATCGAGCACCGGCCATTCGAAATCGCGGTAAGCGGTTTCGTAGTCGGTGCGATGGCGCAGCAGAAAGTCGCGTGCGTCCAGGAATGCCTGTACGGTCATCGTGTCGTCTCCTGTCGGCCCAGCGTTAGTGCTTTAGCACTTACGCTGGCCCCATGCCTTGTGCGGTCGGCCCAGCGTTAGTGCTTTAGCACTTATGCTGGCCCCATGCCCTGGTATGTCTCCAGTCTCCATGCCCAGCGGTCAACCGGCGCAGGTGCTGCAGCGCATGCCCGGTTCCGTGTTGCGCGGCGCACGGTCACGTCGTTGCGTGCCGCGTTTGCCGCGCTGCCCTCGTGCCTTCCTTGTTTGCCGGCTTATTGATTTGCGTGGTGTCGGATGGAGCGCGCCGCGACTCAAAGCTGTCGTGCGATCACCATCCGCTGCACTTCGCTGGTGCCCTCGTAAATCTGCGTGATGCGCGCATCGCGATAATGACGCTCGACTTCGTAATCGACGAGGTAGCCGTAGCCGCCGTGGATCTGGATCGCATCCGAACACACGCGCTCGGCCATCTCGGACGCGAACAGCTTCGCCTGCGATGCTTCCGACAGGCACGGCAGCCCGGCCGTGCGCAGCTTCGCCGCGTGATGCACGAGCAGGCGCGCCGCGTTGATCTGCGTGGCCATGTCGGCGAGCTTCTGCTGGATCGCCTGGTGCTCCGCGATCGGCTTGCCGAACTGCACGCGCTCGCCTGCATAGCGGCGTGCCTTGTCGAACGCGGCACGCGCGATGCCCAGTGCCTGCGCGGCGATGCCGATGCGCCCGCCTTCGAGGTTGGACAGCGCGATCTTCAGCCCTTCGCCGCGATTGCCGAGCAGGTTCTCTTCCGGAATCGCGCAGTTCTCGAACGTGATCGCGCACGTGTCCGATGCGCGGATGCCCATCTTCTTTTCGGGCTTGCCGACGATGAAGCCCGGCGTGTCGGTCGGCACCAGGAACGCGGAAATACCGCGCTTGCCGGCTTCCGGGTCGGTCATGGCAAAAACGATCGCGACCCCGGCGCGCTGGCCGTTGGTCACGAACTGCTTCGCGCCGTTCAGCACCCACTTGCCGTCGCGCAGTTCCGCCCGCGTGCGCAGGTTGTTCGCCTCGGAGCCGGCCTGCGGCTCGGTCAGGCAGAACGCGCCGATGATGCGGCCCGCCGCCATCTCGGCCAGCCAGCGATCCTTCTGCGCGGGCGTGCCGAAGCCGAGGATCGGCCCGCAGCCGACCGAGTTGTGCACGCTCATCAGCGTCGCGCACGCGGCGTCGCCGGCCGCGATCTCCTCCATCGCCAGCGCGTAGGCGACGTAATCCGTATAGGCGCCGCCCAGCTCCTGCGGCACGATCATCCCGAGCAGGCCGAGTTCGCCGAGCTGCGCGACGACGGCGTCTGGCAGGTGCGCGTCGTGGTCCCACTGCGCGGCGTTCGGTGCCAGCACCTCGGTGGCAAAAGCGCGCGCGGCGTCGCGGATCATCCGCTGGTCTTCGGTGTAAAGCTCGTCCATGGCGCTGCTGTCTCCCGCGGCCGCGTGCCGCGACCGACCTTCCGTTTCGATGCAACAAGTGTAGGCAAGCACGCGCGACTGTTCGATGCTCGCGCCGCTCATTTACACTGAGCGTTTTTGCCATACCGGCGGCTTCGATGAAGCAGGAAGACAAGGGAACCGTCGCGATCAGCCTCGTCGCCTACAGCGTCGCGCTCGCCACCCGGCGCGGCGTCTCGGCCGAGCCGCTGCTTGCGCAGGCCGGCATCGCGCCCGCGCTGCTCGCGCAGCCGCGTGCGCGGGTGTCCGCGCAGCAATACGGCGCGTTGTGGAACGCCATTGCACGCGCGCTCGACGACGAGTTTTTCGGGCAGGATCGCCACCCGATGCGCAGCGGCAGCTTCATTGCGATGAGCCAGGCCGCGCTGTCCGCGCAGGACGGGCTGCACGCGATGGCGCGCGCGGTGAATTTCATGCACTGCGTGCTCGACGACCTGCACGCGGAGCTCGACGCCAACCCGCAGCGCGTGCGGCTGCGCTTCGTGCACCGCAACAGCGCCGCGGCGCCCGCGATGTTCACGTACGCGACCTATTTCATCATCGTGTACGGGCTCACCTGCTGGTTGATCGGGCGACGCATCCCGCTGCTGCACGCGAGCTTTCGCTGCGACACGCCGCCGACCGACCATGAATACCCGTCGATGCTGTGCGACGACATGCGGTTCAACCAGCCCGATTCGTATGTCGATTTCGATCCCGAATTCGCGACGCTGCCGGTCGTGCAGAACGCGAAGACACTGAAGGCGTTCCTGCGCAACGCACCGGCCAGCTTCATCGTCAAGTACCGCAACCCGAACGCGCTCGCGCAGCGAGTGCGCACCGTGCTGCGCGGGATGCCGCCCGCGTCGTGGCCCGGTGCGGGCGGGATGGCCGCGCGGCTGCACGTGGCCGAGGCGACACTGCGCCGCAAGCTGCACCAGGAAGGCCACGCATACCAGTCGATCAAGGACACGCTGCGGCGCGACCTCGCGTTCGAGGCGCTGGCCGATCCGGCGCGGACCATCGCCGACGTTGCGGCCGCCACCGGTTTCGCGGAACCGAGCGCGTTCTACCGCGCGTTTCGCAAATGGAGCGGGCGCAGCCCGGCCGAGTACCGGGAAGAAGCGCTCGCGCGAGGCGGCGGCGCCGGCTGAGCGGACGACCGGCGGCCCCGCCTTCGCGCTTTCCGCCGAAACCGCCTAAGCTTCAAATATCGGGCCAACGCCCTTTCCGCGAGCCGGACGGCGTGCGGCCGCGCGCCGCCCGGACGCCCCGATGCGCATTCACCGTCATGGGCCGCCGCCGGCACCTGCATCGCCCGGCGGCCGCCCCCGTCACCCGCTGTCCGCGCGGGTCGCTCGCGCCGCGCTGTTCGCGGCGCTGCTCGTCGTGTCCGCGGCGGTTGCCGCGTCGCCCCCTGCCGCCGCACCCGCAGCTCCCGTCGCCGCCCCGCCCGTCATCGTGATCCCGATCAACGGCGCGATCGGGCCGGCCAGCGCCGACTTCATCGTCCGCTCGCTCGACCGCGCGGCGCACGAGCATGCGCCGCTCGCGATCCTGCAACTCGATACGCCCGGCGGCCTCGACACGTCGATGCGGCAGATCATCAAGGCGATCCTCGGCTCGCCGGTGCCGGTCGCCGCGTTCGTCGCGCCGAGCGGTGCACGAGCCGCGAGCGCGGGCACCTATATCGTCTACGCGAGCCACATTGCCGCGATGGCGCCCGGCACCAATCTCGGCGCGGCCTCGCCGGTGCAGTTCGGCATCGGCGGTGGCGCGCCCGGTACGCCCGCCACACCGGGGACACCGGGTGCGACGAAGCCGTCGCCGGCCGGGACATCGGGTGGTGCCGGCGCGTCCGGTGCATCCGCGACGCCGGCCGAGTTGCCGAACGACACGCAGTCCACCGAGATCCGCAAGGCGACTCAGGACGCCGCCGCATACATCCGCGGCCTCGCGCAGTTGCGCGGGCGCAATGCCCAATGGGCCGAGCGCGCGGTGCGCGAAGCCCTGAGCCTGTCGGCGAACGAGGCACGCACGCAGCATGTCGTGGACCTGATCGCGCAGGACCCGGCCGACCTCGCCCGCCAGCTCGACGGTCGCACCGTGACGACGACCGCCGGCACGCTGCACCTCGCGACCGCGCATGCGCCGCTCGTCGTGCTCGCACCCGACTGGCGCAGCCGCTTCCTGTCGATCATCGCCGATCCGAACGTCGCGCTGATCCTGCTGACGATCGGCATCTACGGGCTGTTCTTCGAATTCGCGAACCCCGGCTTCGTGCTGCCGGGCGTCGCCGGCACCATCTGCCTGCTGATCGGGCTGTTCGCGATGCAATTGCTGCCGATCAGCTATGCGGGCCTCGGGCTCGTGCTGCTCGGCCTCGGCTGCCTCGTCGCCGAGGCGTTCCTGCCGACCTTCGGCGTGCTCGGTTTCGGCGGGATCGTCTCGTTCACGATCGGCGCGCTGATGCTGATCGACACGGACGTGCCCGGCTACGGCATTCCGTGGCCGGTGATCGGGGGCCTCGCGATCGGCGGCGGGCTGCTCGTCGCCGGCGTGTCGAGCATTGCGCTGCGCGCGCGGCGGCGACCGGTCGTGACGGGCGCCGAGGCGATGGTCGGCAGCATCGGCGAAGTGATCGACGACGGCCTGCATCCGGATCAGCCGCATGGCGCCACCAGCCCCGCGCCGTCGGCCGCCGGCTGGGCGCTCGTCCACGGCGAGCGCTGGCGCGTGGCGAGCAGCGAGCCGCTCGCCGCGGGCTGCCGCGTGCGTGTCACCGGTCGCCACGGACTGCTGCTCACCGTCACGCCGCTCTACGACGTGCCGACGCAGAAACAACAACACCAGGGAGAACCAACATGATGGGTTACACGTTCGGCTTCAGCAGCGTCCTGATCGTCTTCGTCGTGGTGCTCGTCGCATCGTCGATCCGCATCTTCCGCGAGTACGAGCGCGGCGTGGTGTTCATGCTCGGCCGGTTCTGGAAAGTGAAGGGGCCGGGGCTCGTGCTGATCATCCCGATCGTCCAGCAGGTCGTGCGGATCGACCTGCGCACCGTCGTGTTCGACGTGCCGCCACAGGACGTGATCACGCGCGACAACGTGTCGGTAAAGGTGAATGCCGTCGTGTATTTCCGCGTCGTCGATCCGGAGAAGGCCGTGATCCAGGTCGCACGCTTCTTCGACGCGACGAGCCAGCTCTCGCAGACGACGCTGCGCTCGGTGCTGGGCAAGCACGAGCTCGATGCGCTGCTCGCCGAGCGCGAACAGTTGAACGCCGACATCCAGAAGACGCTCGACGCGCAGACCGATGCGTGGGGGATCAAGGTGTCGACGGTCGAGATCAAGCACGTCGACCTGAACGAAACGATGATCCGCGCGATCGCGCGGCAGGCCGAGGCCGAGCGCGAGCGACGCGCGAAGGTGATTCACGCGGAAGGCGAACTGCAGGCGTCGGAGAAGCTGCTGCAGGCCGCGCAGCGGCTCGCGCAGCAGCCGCAGGCGATGCAGCTGCGCTACCTGCAGACGCTGACGACGATCGCGGCGGACAAGAATTCGACGATCGTGTTTCCGCTGCCGATCGATCTGCTGGGGGCGTTGCTGGAGCGGTTGGGCCGGCCGGGCGAGCAATGAGACGCGCGTGTGCCGGCTCGCACGAGGCCGCGGCCGACGCGGATGGACGCGGGGCCGCGGCGGCCCGGCGCCCGGCCCGCGTCAGGCCAGCAGCTTGCGCTCGGTCTTGCCGTACTTGATCGACTTCTCGTCCGGGATCATCAGGCCCGTGTGCTCGTCGCGGCCCTGCAGCAGGAAGCGCGCGTCCGGGTTGCCGATCTGTCCGGCCGCGAGCGTGCTGTCCGCGCCGATCTCGCCCTTCTTCATCCGGTTGACGATCACGCCGGCCGCGGTGTCCTTGAAATCGCGCAGCATCCACGCGTCGCCGTCGCTGTCGCCGAACACCAGCAGCGGGCCGTAACCCTTCTTCGACGCGAGGACGTTGCGGATGCCCACCGTCTTGCCGGGCCCCCAGTTGAAATGCCAGCCGGCCGGATAGGTGCTCGTGTACCTGCCGTCCTGCATGTCGAGACGCAGGCCGATCACGTTCTCGGGCGCCACGCCGTAGCCATAGTTCGGATTGCCGGCGAACACGCGCACGACGTCGTCGAGCGACGCGGTGCTCACGTACACGTCGATACCGTTCGCACGCAGCGTATGCATCACCGCGCGGATTTCCTCGTGAATGCGGATGCCGTGGAAATGGGTATCGGCCACCACGCCGGCCTTGCCCGGCAGCGCCTTCGGGCTTTCGTAGCGAACCTTGCGCAGCGCGTCGCCGATACCGTAGTTGTTCGACGCTTCCGCCATCGCCTGCAGCTCGGCGGTCGTCATGTTCTTGTAGAAGTAGATGATCCACTTGTAGCCGACTTCGAGCGGATGCGTGTCGCAGATCGCGTCGTACATGAAGTACAGCTTCGCGCGAAAATCCTTGAACTGGTCGGTCTCGCGAACCTCGTCGAGGCTCTTGTCGCCGCCGAAGCCCTTGTAGTTCGCATGGAGCCAGCGGTAGTCGGACTCGACGTCGGCGGCGAGGTCCTCCATCGTCACCGGCTTGCCGTCGACGGTCGTATAGTCCTTCATGAACGCGCCCTTCGGCACGTCCTTCCACATCACGCCGACGAACTCGTCCGGCGTCAGCTTGTACTGCAGATGGTTGATCTGGTACATCAGCAACGCCTCTTCGCAGTCGTTCATGATGCACGTGTTGTCCCAGTCGAACACCGCATACGGGCGACGCTTTAAATCGTAGCGCGCGCTCGCGACGCCATGCTGGTCGAGCACCGCCTGCAGGCGCGCGGCGTTGAACGGCGACCAGCGGCCCGGGTCCAGCGTGTCCGGCGCGATTACGCTCTTCGCGCCGGCGATGCCGGCCTTGAGCATTAGCGGCGTCGCAGCGGTCGCCGCGGCAAGGGTGTTCATGAACCGGCGGCGTTGCATGGTCTCTCTCCGTTGAAATGCCGAATCGGCTTCGGTCGCTGCCCCGCGCGACGCGCGGCACACCGGCCCCGCGAAACCGCAAAGGCTTCGAATGGGGACGGATGATGTGACGAAATTATTTCGTCAATTTGACAGCGTCGCGCCGCGACACGACGGAGAGTTGATCCGGCGCGACATGCCGGGCCCGCGCCGGAACCTCGCGTGGTGCTCCCGGCTGGCTCCCCCGCTCGGGACGCGTGCGCAACAACGGGCCGGCCGGCCCCACCGCCGGAAACCTAGAGCTTCTCCTCCATTTCCGCTCTTCATTAGGAGAAGTCCTCACCTCCGGGGGCTGGCACACGACGTCGAACCGGTTATGATCATTACATCATTCAATGGCACATTAAATGCTGACTGAATAATTCGCCCAAGATCACCGGCCGATGCGTTCCGGATCAGCGCCCCAGCCTTGCACAGGACTCGCGTCGCGCCGACACGCAAACGCGGGCCGACACATGGAGACGCATCATGATCGCTCACAACCCGCTGCCGGAAGTCCACCTCGACGAGCTGCCGCAGTTCCGCGCGGTCCAGCAGCTTGCCTACCGCTGCGTCGAGACCGTCGGCGCGATGCTCTACCCCGGCATCACCGAAAAGGAAGCCGCTCGCCTCCTGACCGAATGGCTGCGGGACAACGGCGTGCACGACTGGCTGCACAAGCCGTTCGCATGGTTCGGCGACCGCACCGCGTTCGAAGGCTTCTCGGGCCTGAAGCACCTGGGCGGCTTCAACCTCGCGTTCTTCCCGAGCAACCGCCAGCTCGAGATCGACATGCCCGTGATCCTCGACGTCGCGCCCGTGCTCGACGGGATCGTCGCGGACGTCGGCTACGCGCACTGCCTCGGCCAGAACCCGATCCTCGAACAACTGCAGGACGACCTGATGGACCATCGCGACATGATCGTGCGGCTCGTGAAGGAGCGCCGCCCGATGGCCGAGGTCGCGCAGGCGGTCGACGCGCTGTGCCGCCGCCAGGGCGTCGAGCCGCGCCACAAGGCGTATCCGTTCAAGGTGCTCGCGCATCGCGTCGCGAAGATCCACAAGCTGTCGAAGCCGCGCTTCGTCGCACGCTTCGGGCTGAACGCGACGCGCAACCTGCTGCTCGACCAGGGCCGCGCGGCGAAGCAACAGGGCTGGTCGCCGCTGTGGTCGATCGACCGCCGCTCCGAGCATGCGCCCGTGCCGGGCCTGTGGGCCGTCGAGCCGCATCTCGGCTTCGCCGGCGTCGGCGCGAAATTCGAGGAATTGCTGGTGATCACCGACGACGACGCGTACTGGCTCGACGACGACCTGCCGCACGTGCGCCGCTGGCAGCGCCGTCAGGCCGAACGCGCGCCGGCCGTCGCGAACGTGCCGGCCGCCGCCTGACGCGCACGCCTCGCGCCTTCCTCCCGAATCCCTGAATCCCTGAACGACGGACTCACGATGCAGCCTCTTTCCGACGAAGCGCCGCTGGCCCTGTTCGAATCGGTTCACGGCGAGACGACCGTCGCCTCCGGCGACCTGACGCTCGCGGTCAGGACCTGGGGCGACCCGGCCCGCTCGCCGGTCGTGCTCGTGCACGGCTACCCCGACGACAGCAGCGTCTGGCAGCAGGTCGCGCCGCTGCTCGCGCGCAAGCACTACGTGATCGCCTACGACGTGCGCGGCGCGGGCCTGTCCGGCGTGCCCAAGCGCACGGCCGACTACCACCTCGCGAAGCTGACCGACGACTTCATCGCGGTGATCGACGCGCTCTGCCCCGGCCGCGCGGTCCATCTGATCGCGCACGACTGGGGCTCGATCCAGGGCTGGGAGTTCGTCACCGATCCGCGGCTCGCCGGCCGCATCGCGTCGTACACGTCGTGCTCGGGGCCGTGTCTCGACCACGTCGGCTTCTGGCTGCGCGAACGCGTGCTGCACCCGACGCCCGCGTCGTTGGCCAAGCTCGGCGGCCAGCTCGTGCGCTCGTGGTACGTGGTCCTGTTCCACCTGCCGTTCATCCCCGAACTCGGCTGGCGGCTGTGGCTCGGCCGCGCGTGGCCGGGCCTGCTGCGACGGGTCGAGAAGACCCCGGCCGTCCCGCGCGCGACGCAGGCCGACGACGGCGCGCGCGGCGTGCGCCTCTATCGCGCGAACTTCATCCGCTGCCTGTTCGCGCCGCGTGAGCGCTACGCGCACGCGCCGGTGCAGACGATCGTGCCGCTCGGCGACAAGTACGTGAGCCCGGCGCTGTCCGAGAACCTGTCGCGCTGGGTGCCGCAGTACTACCGTCGTGAAGTCGCGGCCGGCCACTGGCTGCCGCTCGCCGATCCCGCGCGCTTCGCCGGCCTCGCCGACCAGCTGATCGACGCGGTCGAATCGGGCGACGAGCCGCCCGCGCTCGCGAACGCACGCCGCCGCGCGACCAGCGGCCGCTTCAGCGGCAAGGTCGCGGTCGTCACCGGCGCGGGCAGCGGCATCGGCCGCTGCGCGGCCCTCGCGTTTGCCCGCGAAGGCGCGACCGTCGTCGCGTGCGACATCGATCTCGCGAGCGCCGAGCGCACCGCGCTGCTGCTCGGCCTGACCGGCACGCAGGCGCATGCGAAACGCGTGGACGTCGGCTCCGCCGACGAGATGGCAGCGCTCGCGGCGTGGGTCGGCAGCGAACTCGGCGGCGCGGACATCGTGATCAACAACGCGGGCATCGGCATGGCCGGCGGCATGCTCGACACGAGCGAGCGGCACTGGGAACGCATCCTGCACGTGAACCTGTGGGGCGTGATCCACGGTTCGCGGCTGTTCGCACAGCAGATGGCCGCGCGCGGCACCGGCGGGCACATCGTCAATACCGCGTCGGCCGCCGCGTTCGGGCCGTCGCGCGACCTGCCCGCTTACGCGACGACGAAGGCCGCCGTGCTGATGCTCAGCGAATGCATGCGTGCGGAACTCGCGGAGAAAGGCATCGGCGTGACGGCCGTGTGCCCGGGCTTCGCGGAGACCGGAATCATGGCGTCGACGCAATACGCGGGCGCCAACGCACAGGACGAGGCACGGCTGCGCAAACGCGCGACGAAGCTGTACCAGATGCGCGGCCTGAAGCCGGAAACCGTCGCCAAGGCGATGGTCGACGGCGTGCTGCGCAACCGGCCGGTCGTGGCAGTGGGCACCGAGGCGCATGTGCTGCGCTTCGTCGGCCGCTTCATGCCGTGGCTCGGCCGGATGCTCGCCCGCGTCAGCATGGCCTCGCATTGACGGCGCAGACCGCCGCACAGGAAGGGAGACACAGATGACCGCTACCGCCGACTATCACAAGATCAAGGCCCGGCACGTGAAGTTCGACTTCAGCGACACGCCGATCACCTGGGTGCCGAACGACCCGGGCAGCACGCACATCATCAACACGCTGAACCTGCTGTTCCCGGAAGGCGAGCTGTGGTTCTGCCGCGTGTACAACAAGGCGCTGCCGCATATCACCGATGCGCGCCTGCGCGACGAAGCCGAAGGCTTCCTGCGTCAGGAAGCGGTGCATTCGCGCTCGCACGGCGGCGTGCTCAAGCATTACTACGACCGGCACGGAATCGACACGAAGCCGTTCACGCAGAAGCTGAACTGGCTGTTCACGCGCGTGCTGGGCGAAGCGCCGTTCGGGCTGAAGATCGGCCACACGCGCTTCTGGCTGCGGCAGCAGCTCGCGGTGATCGCGTCGCTCGAACATTTCTTCGGCTATCTCGGCAACTGGGTGCTCAACGCGCACGGGCTCGACGAAGGCCGTGCCGACCCGACGATGGTCGACCTGCTGCGCTGGCACGGCGCGGAGGAAGTCGAGCACCGGACCGTCGCGTTCGACATCTACAACCACATGGGCGGCAACTACCCCGAGCGCTGCATGCACATGGCGTTCGTGATCGTGCTGCTGCTCTACTTCATCACGAGCGGCGCGAAGTTCATGTACCGGCGGGATCCCGCCGCCGGACGCTATCCGGGTTTCGTTCTGTCGTGGTGGAAGGGTTCGCGGCGCGGGCATCTGCCGTCGTTCTGGAAAGTGATCGGCGCGGCGCTGCGCTATTTCAAGCCGGGCTACACACCGCACCACGAAGGCTCGACCGAGCAGGCGCTCGCGTATCTGGCGCGCTCGCCGGCCGCGCAGGCGGCCGCGCACGGTGGCAACTGGGGCACGACGAAGGGTGCGTGAGCGGGTCCGCAAGCGGGTTCGCGACGGTTTCGGCGGGGACGCCCGCCGAAATGCGTACAATCGCGGCTTCATTTCCCGGAGGTGCCGCGATGGCCATGAAGAAAACCGATCTAGAAAAGAACAAGGCGCTCAAGCTGACGCACGCGATGAAGCAGTCGAGCTCCGCGCGCTTCGGCAAGGGCGCCGAGGACGCGGCGAAGCTCGATCGCCGCACGCAGCGCAAGCTCGACCAGGAACAGGGCCTCGTGCCGTTCGCGTGCAAGCTCAACGCCGAACTCGTCGAACAGCTGAAGGCACGCGCCGCCACCCATCCGAACGGGATGACGGGCCTGCTGTCCGAACTGCTCGTGAACGGCCTCGCGCAGCGCGACGCGTGACACGCCACGTATCTCGAAAATAGTCGTTGACAACGCCGTACGACATCGACAAACTCGTTCGCATGCCTACGTTCAAGCTCATCGCCATCGCGAATCATTGCCCGGTGAACATTCGAAAGAATGGATCACGGGAGGCGCTTGTGCGTTAGCATCCGAGCAGTACCGCATGTCACACAAGGCCTCGCCGGAAACGGATGAGGCCTTTTTGTTCTGGTGCGCGTCATCCGTCCGGCTCAACGAATGGAGAAGACGATGGACCAGGCAAGCCCGTTGTTCGACCGTCCCGATTCGCGCCGCGTCGGCGCGATCGCGTTACCGACCGTGGTGATCCGTTTCGCGGTTGCGCCGCGCACGACACTGACCTGGCGCGCGCCCGGCGATGCGGAAATTCGTGCGCACGGCGCGCCGCTGTGGATCACGCGGCCGCCGAGCGTCGACGACTACTGGGTACAACCCGGCGACGTGCTGCGCATCGCGCGCGGCGATCGCATCTGGCTCGGCACCGATGACGACCGGCCGGCCGAAGCGTCGATCACGACGGCGTACGTGCGGCGCGGCGAACGGCTGAGACGCACGCTCGCGCGAATGCAACGTTTGCTCGTCGGACGATGGCGAAGACGGGATTGACGATGCGCGGTCACGCGCGCAACGGGATACCGGGACGCGCGGAATCAACGCATCCGGAAACGGACGCACCCGCGGCGCAATGCGTCGCGGGTGCGCATCGAATGACGCGGCACGCGCGTGCGTGCCGCGTGCGATCGCGCGCCGTGCGCAACCCTTGCATGCATCGCGTGCATCAGGTGCTGGCGGCGAGACGCGGGCCCGTGCTGCGGGGAGTGGAATCAAGGTCGGGGCGTTGCGCCGCCTGCGAGGTCACCCACGGGTCGATGCCTTGCTTTTGCACCTCCTCGAGAAATGACACCCGTGCGCGCCAGTAATCCGCCTGTAATTTCGCATCGATGACGCGCTGTTCGGCTGCGAACAGTTCCATGCGCGCCGTCACGAGCATCGACGCAGCGGTTTTTTCCGGCGTGGGGGCGTGCCGCATTGCCCAACGGCTGATCCAGTTCAACATGCTGACCTCCGTGATTACGGACGAACCCGCATCGGGCAATCGCAATCGGTCGCGCCTGCCCGGACGCGCAACGACCGTCACCGCACTTCACCGCCTGGCCTGCACGGACTGCGACTCCCCCGCGTCGGCAACAACCGGCCGGCGTGTGCGCGCGGTGTATCTATCCTAGAAAGACTTGCCGGTTAACGCGATGACGACTTGCAATCTTTTACACAGAAACCACAGTCGGGCTCGCATCGCGAAATGACAGTTGCGGACGGAACGGCTTCGGCGCAGGATAGCCCGATATCTGCAACCGCCTCGACTGACGAATGGCCGCTGCACGCCGCCGCGCACCTGCGCCGGTCGTGCACGCGCGTTCGCGCACGCGTTGCACCCGCCCTGCGTTCTTCCAGCGTGCGGGCATGTCATTTCACTTGCACGTCATCGTGGGGCGGCCGCGCGCCGCACGCGCCTCATGCCGTTGCACCCGCATCGGCCGACGCGCCCCGCCTGCCATCGAATCGTTTCCATCGTTTCTACCTGCCCGCGTCGTCCGAACCGGTAAAATGCGCGCCTTCCTCGCGCGGCCGGCCTGTCCGACCGTCCGCGCGAACGCAGCCGATCGTGCCCCGCAACTATATCGTCCGAGCTATCCGCGCTATTACAATCCGCCGATAGCGCGGCAATAGTGGCTGGTTACAG
This sequence comes from Burkholderia sp. Bp9143, assembly GCF_003853645.1. Lineage (GTDB taxonomy): Bacteria > Pseudomonadota > Gammaproteobacteria > Burkholderiales > Burkholderiaceae > Burkholderia. Next base: position 26,017 of record NZ_QTPO01000057.1, read on the forward strand.
TAGGCCGGCCTCGCGCTGCCTTACAACAATTCGGCACAAACAACAAGCAACACGACAACCCGACCGGAGAAACGCCTTCATGGAATCCATCAAGCGGTATTTCGGCTTCGCTGAAGCCGGCACCGACTTCCGCACCGAAATACTCGCGGGCGTCACCACGTTCCTGACGATGGCCTACATCATCTTCGTCAACCCCGCGATCCTCGGCGATGCCGGCATGCCGAAGGAATCCGTGTTCGTCGCGACCTGCCTCGTCGCGGCGCTGGCCTCGATCATCATGGGGCTGTACGCGAACTACCCGATCGCCTGCGCACCCGGCATGGGCCTGAACGCGTATTTCGCGTACACCGTCGTCAAGGGGATGGGCTTCACGTGGCAGGCCGCGCTCGGCGCGGTGTTCATCTCGGGCTGCCTGTTCCTGCTCGTCACGCTGTTCCGCGTGCGCGAGGCGATCGTCAACGGCATTCCGAAATCGCTGCGCATCTCGATCACCGCCGGCATCGGCCTGTTCCTCGGCATCATCTCGCTGAAGACCTCGGGCGTGATCGTCGGCAGCCCGGCCACGCTCGTTACGCTCGGCGACCTGCACAAGCACGACACGATCCTCGCGATCGTCGGCTTCTTCACGATCGTCACGCTCGACCACCTGCGCGTGCGCGGCGCGATCCTGATCGGCATCATCGGCGTCACGATCCTGTCGTTCTTCTTCGGCGACAACCAGTTCCACGGCGTGTTCTCCGCGCCGCCGTCGATCGACGCGACGCTGTTCAAGCTCGACATCGGCGCCGCGCTGTCGACCGGCATCATCAACGTGATCCTCGTGTTCTTCCTCGTCGAGCTGTTCGATGCCACCGGCACGCTGATGGGCGTCGCGAACCGCGCGGGCCTGCTCGTCGAAGGCAAGATGAACCGCCTGAACAAGGCGCTGCTCGCCGACAGCACCGCGATCGTCGCGGGCTCGGTGCTCGGCACGTCGTCGACCACCGCGTATATCGAAAGCGCATCGGGCGTGCAGGCCGGCGGCCGCACGGGCGTGACGGCGATCACCGTCGCCGTATTGTTCCTCGCGTGCCTGTTCATCGCGCCGCTCGCCGGCGTCGTGCCGGGCTATGCGACGGCACCGGCACTGCTGTACGTGTCGTGCCTGATGCTGCGCGAGATGGTCGACGTGCCGTGGGACGACGCGACCGAAGCCGTGCCGGCCGCGCTGACCGCGCTGCTGATGCCGTTCACGTACTCGATCGCGAACGGCGTCGCATTCGGCTTCATCGCGTACGGCGGCCTGAAGCTGCTGACGGGCCAGGCCCGCACGGTCAAGCCGATCGTGTGGATCATCGCGGCCGTGTTCCTGTTCCGCTTCTTCTATCTCGGCAGCGAGTGACGCTCGCGCTCCGATGCGCTGCATGATGAAGAAACGCCACCTTCCGGTTTGATGCCGTTCCGTTGCGGTTCCTGTCGAGGAACCGAACGGGATGGCGAAAAGGACGGACCTTGACGACCCGGTCGCATTTGCGGCCGGGTCGTTTCACATGGGCGCCCGGCAGGGGTGCACGCCTGCGGGTGCGGGTGCGGGTGACAGTCCCGCCGCAAGCTGGCCACTGCGAACGGAGTGAAGCGCAACTGCACGAGGGCGACCGCGTGTGGGGAGGAAGCGTCGAGCGATAATTGTATGGCGCGAAATAATGCGTCTCGGCGTATTGATGGCATTGAATTTTCCCGGAATATTCAATCCGAATATTTGCGGTCGCAATATTAAAAATATTAAGCCGCCATTTAATACAAATGCCGCATGGCACCAATATCCCTGGATATTTTCAAAAATCGACACAGCACCGGGATTTGATGATGTCCGCAATTACAGTCATCCTTATTGGGTTGATTTATAAAATCCGGCTGCTATATTCCGCTTGCACGGCCGAACATCTTGATGGTCGCGCAATCTTCTTGCTCATCAATGGGAGCGATTCTTTCGTTTTTATTCGATCGGCGTGAATTAATATATCAAGCACGCACGGGGCATCCTCCACGCGAATGGGCATGGGGCTGGAAAAATATTGCCTATTTCACAATCAGGAGTCGTCATGGCAACGATCTATGTAAATGTGATTGTCAATGTCGCCAAAGCCATTGCCGAAAACAATCTGCCGAAGTATGTATTCATGGTGGATTCGACGGGCTACAGCGGGGACGGTTCGGAGGGCAGTAACGAATTGCGGACGAAATGCGAAAATGGCGACACGATCGTCTGGTCCGCCGTTTCCCTCAACCCCGGCGAATCCATTTCGATTCTCGGCTTCTGGGGGAACGCGATTCCCAACATGGTCAACCCGCAACAATATCCGCAATACGACGGCGCCGTGTGGGGCGGGCGGGTCAACACCCCGGGGACCAACGTTCAATACTCCATCAACATGCTGCTGGAGGGTAGCGTCCACATGTCGTTCGACCCGTTCATCACGGCAACCAACCCCGCTCGATAACCGGGTGGGGCAGTCCGGGTTCAATTGAGTGACTGGTTTCGGCTTGCCGATTGGTGGTATGGACAGGCCGAAACCAGCATGGAGAGGTTTGCAGCCGTGCTTCGACTATCGGCGAAGCAGTGGAAAAAGCGGTCCGAAGACCCCATGCCGTTCAGTGAAGAACTGAACGGCATGGCATCGTCGCGTGGCGTTTTCGTTCGGGAAGGCGCATGGTGCGGGCGACATCGGGTCACGCGTCCGCCTCCCGGAGCACCCAGCGCGCGAAGGTCTGCAACGGCCCCTCGCACAGCTCCAGTGCTTCGGGCAACACGAGACAAAAGCGTTTGACCACGCCCCGCCCGCCCGGCCAGGGCGCCGCGAGCAGCCCCTGCGCGATCTCGGCGTCGACATAAAGGCGCGGCACCAGCGCGACGCCGAGCCCGGCCAGGGCCGCCGCGATCAGCATCGAGTAGAGATCGTAGCGCGCGCCGGCGGCCGGATTGTTCACCGGCAACCCCGTCTCCTGCACGTACGCCGACCACGCATCGGGCGTCTGGCGCTTGTGCAGGCGCGGCAGCGTGCCCAGCAACGCGTCCGGGTGCCCGCCCGCGAGCAACGACGGATGGCAGACCGGCACCAGCACCTCCTCGCACAACCGGTACGTATGCATGCCCGCCCAGGCCGGATGCTCGAAGTGAAGCGCCGCATCGAATCCGCTGCCGGCCAGCACGAACGGCTCGGCGCGATCGGCGAAATGCACCGTGATGTTCGGATGCTGCGCCTGGAATCCCTTGAGCCGCGGAATCAGCCAACGCGTCGCGAACGTCGGCGTCACGGCGATATCGATGCTGCCGCCGTCGCCGGGCTGACCCATCATGTACTGGCTGTCGCGTTCGAGCCGGTCCAGCACTTCGCGAACCTGCGCCGCGTAGCGCACGCCGTTCGGCGCAACCCGCACGCGGTTGCCGACCCGCTCGAACAGCGACACGCCAAGAAACGTCTCAAGGCGGCCGATCTGCCGGCTGATCGCGCCTTCCGTCAACGCCAGCTCGTCGGCGGCACGCGCGAAGCTCCCATGCCGCGCCGCGGCCTCGAATGCCATCAATGCCGAATTGCTCGGAATCCTGCGTCGCGTCACGATTGCTCCCGGTCCGACCACCGTCGGTCATGGCTTGATCAAATGTCACTGAACGATGACGAATCATCGTTTTTCGCCCATTCACCGGCTCATTATCATGACAAAAACTCAACCCGTCGAGCGGACCGATCGATCCCGAAAGCCCTCTCGCCCCCCCCGTGGAGATGTCATGATCTATGCTGTTGAATGCAGCATTGCCGAGCCCGCCGTCGAAGCCGAGTGGAACGACTTCTACAGCCGGGTCAAACTGCCGGCGCTGATCTCCGTATCCGGCTTCCGCACGTCGCAACGCTTTCGCGCCCTCGACGGCGACGGCGACGGCCCCGTCTACCTCGCGCTGCATACGATCGACGGCCCGGACGTGCTGACGTCGGACGAGTATCGCGACAAGGGCGGCGGCAATTTCGCGCGGTGGCAGCCGCACATCGTGGCGTGGCGCCGCAACGTGTACGACAGCGCGACACCCGCGCCGGCCGTCTCCGGTCATCAATGGCTGGCCGTTTGCGACGACGACGCCCCGTTCGCGCGAGCAGGTATCGCGGCCATGGCCATGCAGGCGGTCGCGCTGGACCGCCTGCCGGCCACTCGCTGGCTGGCCGTCCTGGATCGCGATCAGGCACGGCTCGCGTCCGGCACCGCGACCCGGCGCTATGCGCCGATGGGCGACCGGCTCGTCAGCACGCCGCCGTCGGCGACCGCACGGTGACGGGAGCCCGGCCATGCCCAGCGTCACGATTTTCATCCCCGAGGCGAGCATGCCGTCCAACGCGGCGCTCGACGCACTGTCGTCGGCCTGCGAGGCGCTCTGCAGCGATGTGTTGAGCGCCGCACCCGGCACCATCCACGTCGCGTACGTTCCGATCCGGCACGGCTGCGGACATCCGGTCAGCGCGGAGATCCGCTTTCGCACCACATCATTTCGCACCACTGAATTGATGGATCGATTCATGGCCGAACTGGATCGCGAGATTCTCCGCCACACCGGATTCGTCGCACGCATCCGCTGCTTCGGCTACGACACCCCCCACCTTCACGCCCGACATTGATCCATGAGCGCACCCATTCCCCGCCCTTCGTTCCCGCGCCGTCAGGTCGGCGATTTCTCGGTGACCGCGATCAGCGACGGCACGCTGACGGCCGGCCTCGACCTGCTGTCGAACATCGACGTCGACGACGCGACCGGCATCATGCAACGGGCCGGGATATACGCACCGTCCGACGTCAACATCAACTGTTACGTGATACGCGGGAACGGCCGCACCGTGCTCGTCGACACCGGTGCCGGCGGCATCCGGGACTGGGGCGGCCTGCTGGGTCCATCGCTGTCGCAAGCCGGTATCGACGCACGCGACATCGACACGATCGTGCTGACGCACGCGCATCCCGACCACATCGGCGGCCTGCTCGACACCGGCGGGCAGCCGGCCTTCCCGCAAGCCGAGGTGCTCATTCACGAACGGGAACGTGCGTTCTGGCTGGACGACGACGCGTACGAACGAGCAAGCGAGCGAGCACGCGTCAATTTCCGGATCGCGCGGCGCACGTTCGACGTCTATCAGGCGCAGCTACGTACCATCGGAGCGGGTAACGTGCGGCCCGGCATCGTCGCCGTGCCGCTGCCGGGGCACACCCCCGGCCATACCGGCTATCGCGTCGAATCGCGGGGCGAGCGCCTGCTGATCTGGGGCGATCTCGTGCATTTCGCGCCGATTCAGGTCGCTCGCCCCGACGTGTCGATCGCGTTCGATCGCGATCCGTCGCAGGCATCGGCGACGCGCGCGGCGACCCTCGCCGAAGTCGCTTCGGACAACCTGCCGATTGCGGGCATGCACCTCGCCGACACGGGCTTCGCACGCATCGCGCGCACGAACGGCTCGACCGACGGCGCGTATGTGCTCATCGGGGCGGATTAGGCGAAACGGAACGCAGGGATGCGCTCGCGCCACACGATGCGCGAATCGCGGCGCGCATCATCCCGCGCAAGCAAGGCACCGGCGGGCATGCGCCGATATGACACGGGCGCCGGTGTCCGGCGCCCGCTCCGTCGCTGCCCGGTCGTCCGGCTCAGCGCCAGTTCGCTTCGTAGAAGCGCACGTAGCCGCTGCGCAGCGTCACGCATTGCGCGCGCGTCTCGGACAGCAACCGCCGTGCGGCTGCCTCGATACGCTCGCGGTGCTGATCGTACGCACCGACCATGTCCTCGAAGCGCGGCGATGCCGCACCGAAATGATCCTCCAGCGCCTCGGCGGTGATCTGACATTGGACGCGCTCGCCATTGACCAGCGCCGTGAATCCAAGCATCAGGTCGCGCCCCGAATATTCGGGCTTCTCATTCGTGAAATGGATCTGCATGGGAGCCGCCTGTCGTCCGGTAGAAAGCAAATGACCGCGTTCGTCGTCCGCTACCGGCCGGACGAAAATGTACGCGGGCTCGCCGGCAGAGGCACGATCCACGGGGATATGGCGCGGACAATGCGTGCCGGTTGCATTCCACTTTAGACGGTTTCGCGCAGGAGGCAAAATTTGCGATGTGCGTCGTTCCGACGCGCATTTCCTCTGACCAGTACGACATCCGGCACCGTTTGCCGAACGGCGTCAGTGAGGATCGGTGGGCCAGATGTTCAGCGAGATCGCGGCGGTCGTGGCGCCCACCGCAATCGCGGCCGCACCGTATTGCACCGCGTCGGTCAGATCGAACAGCAGACCGTGGATCGCCACGGCGATGCCGCCCAGCATGATGAACGTGGCGATGGCCGCCAGCACGACTCTCAGTTCCGTCCGAACCATGATGCGTCTCCCGAACGGATGCATGTCACGTCGCATGCATGTTGCGATGCGGAACACGGCGCGTGCATGCTCCACTTCCATCATTGCAGGCGGGTACTTAAAAGCAAGGGGTTTTTGTACGCAGTCGCACAACGCGCGCGGCGCTTGTATGATGAGGCGATATCAACGGCGGCGGCCCGGATGGCGGATGGTGCGGTGCAAGGCGTCCAGGTGGTTCGATTGCGAAGCATGGGGCCTCGGAATGCGCTGAAGTGCTGGCTGGGGTCGACCGGGAAGCATGGGACCGGAGTAGGCGCTGAAGCACCGACTCGGACCGACCGCGAAGCATGGGACCAGAGTAAGCGCTGAAGCGCTAACTCCGGCCGACCGCGAAGCATGGGGCCCCAGTAAGCGCTGAAGCGCTAACTGGGGCCGACAGGAGACAAGACATGCCTCAATCTTTCGTGCTGCCCGCCACCGCGGGCCGCATCGACCTGCTCGCGCAGGCGCATGCCCGTTCGACCGCGGTCGGCCTGCGCGCAAACGAGCGCCCCGATTTCTCGGCGCTGTCGCAACTCGCGCTGCGCGAACTGCTCGACACGAACCATTCACTGTTCGCGCACGCGCGCCCCGTGATGGAGAACCTCCACGCGCAAATCGCCGACACGCAAAGCCTCGTGCTGCTCACCGATGCCGACGGCGTGATCCTGCACAGCATCGGCGACGCGGACTTCATCGAGAAGGCGAACCGCGTCGCGCTGTGCACCGGCGTGTCGTGGGCCGAAGGCGCACGCGGCACCAACGCGATCGGCACTGCGCTCGCATCGGGCCAGGCGGTCGCCGTGCATGGGTCCGAACACTTCCTGCGCGCGAACCATATCCTCACCTGCTCGTGCGCGCCGATCATCGACCCGTTCGGCCGCACGCTCGGCACGCTCGACGTGAGCGGCGACCCGCGCGGCTTCAGCCCCCATACGCTCGCGCTCGTGCGGATGTCCGCGCAACTGATCGAGAACCATCTGTTCGCGAACCAGTGCGCGGAAGCGCTGCGGCTGCGCTTCCACGCCCACGAGGATTGCGTCGACTCGCTGTTCGCCGGGCTCGTCGCGTTCGGCCCCGACGGCGGGCTGATCGCCGCGAACCGCAGCGCGCAATTCCAGCTCGGCGCGACGTTCGATGCATTGCAGCATCAAGGCTGCGATGCGCTGTTCGGCATGCACTTCGGCCAGCTCGCGCAGCAAGCGGCACGCGCACCCGGCGCACCGTTCCGCCTCACGCTGTCGACCGGCGTGCGCGTGCTCGCACGCTGCGAATTCGCGGAAGCGCACAAGACAACCGTCGCCGTCACGCCACCCGCCCCCGCCGTGCGCACGCGGGCGCCGGACCCCGACGCGATCGCGTTCGCGACGCTCGACACCGGCGATGCACGGATGGCCGCCGTGCTCGAACGCGTCGCGAAGATCCGCGGACGCGACCTGCCGTTGCTGATCCTCGGCCAAACCGGCACGGGCAAGGAATGGCTCGCGCGTGCGCTGCACCAGGCGTCGCCGCGCGCGGACGGCCCGTTCGTCGCGGTCAACTGCGCGGCGCTGCCGGATTCGCTGATCGAGGCCGAACTGTTCGGCTATGAGGACGGCGCCTTCACCGGCGCGCGCAAGCGCGGCAGCCCCGGCAAGATCGTGCAGGCCGACGGCGGCACGCTGTTTCTCGACGAAATCGGCGACATGCCGCTCGCGCAGCAGGTCAGGCTGATGCGCGTGCTGCAGGAGCGCGCGGTGATGCCGCTCGGCGGCGCACGCGCGGTGCCGGTCGACGTGCGCGTGGTCTGCGCGACCCACCGCGACCTGCGCGCGATGATCGCCGAAGGCACGTTCCGCGAAGACCTGTTCTACCGGATCAACGGGCTCGCCGTCACGCTGCCGCCGCTCGCCGCACGCACCGACCTGCCCGCGCTGGTCGAGCGGATCCTCGCGCGACTGGCGCGCAGCGAGCCGATGCCGGGCCGCCTCGCGGCCGACGTGCTCGACGCGTTCATGCGGCACCGCTGGCCCGGCAACCTGCGGCAAATGACCAACGTGCTGCGCACGGCCGGCATGCTCGCCGAAGACGAAGCCGAAATCACGCTCGCGCACCTGCCCGACGATTTCTGGCTCGACTGCGACGACGCCCCCGCGGCGGAAGCCGCACCGGCCGACGCGCGCGAAGCGACGACGCTGCAGAGCCACCAGGCCGCGATGATCGACGCGGTGCTCGCCCGGCACGGCGGCAACGTCTCGGCCGCCGCGCGGGAGCTCGGGCTCGCGCGCAATACCGTGTATCGCTACCTGCGGCGACACTGACGCGCCTGGCCGGCTGCCCGACGGGCGCCGGCCGCAGCGCCTTCGGGTATGCTTGGCGCTTGCCTTGTCTCGCCGCCGCGCCGCCGCCCGCCTCGACCCATGACCGATCCCGACCACCCGCCTCTCGTGCGCATCGAGCCGCTCGGCGCGACGTTCGACGCCCCCGATTCGCTGACGCTGCTCGAGGCCGCCGCGTTCGCGCATGTCAGGCTGCCGCGCTCGTGCCGCAACGGCACATGCCGGAGCTGCCTGTGCAGGATCGTCAGCGGCAGCGTACGCTATACGATCGAATGGCCGGGTCTGAGCCGCGAGGAAAAGGCCGACGGTTATACGCTCCCGTGCGTGGCCGTCGCAACCTCGGATGTCGTGCTCGACGTGCCCGACGCGGAGATGATCGACTGAAGACTGAACGCGGCGCGCGGCCGCGCGCCGTCCCGTAACGATGACGCCTGCCTGGAGAACATCATGACCCAGTCAATCGATCGCATCGAGAAACAAGCCTTGCTCGCCGCGCCGCTGGCGCGTGTCTGGGAAGCCGTCAGCAATGCCGGGGAATTCGGCATCTGGTTCGGCGTGACGTTCGACGGGCCGTTCGTGGCCGACCGGCCGCTGTTCGGCCGCATCACGCCGACGCGCGTCGACGACGACGTCGCCAAGGCACAGGAGCCGTATGCGGGCACCGTGTTCGAAATCGTCGTCGATCGCGTCGAGCCGAAGCAACTGTTCTCCTTTCACTGGCACCCGTTCGCGATCGATCCAAATATCGATTACACGTCCGAGCCGATGACGCTCGTCACGTTCACGCTCGCCGAAGCGAACGGCGGCACGCTGCTGACGGTCACCGAGACGGGTTTCGACCAGTTGATCGCAACGCGCCGTGCGAAGGCGCGCGAGATGAACGATCAGGGCTGGGCCGCGCAGATGACGCTGATCACGAAATATCTGGCAAAGCACGCGTAGGCGCGCCGCCCCGCCCGCGCCACGCGTCATTCCCGGTATCCGCGTGCCCGCATGCCCTCGCCGCGGGTGCGTGGCATAATCCGCTCCATCGTTGCCCCTACGCCGCCCCGCGCATCGCATGCTGAGTCGTCGTTTCCGGAAGATCGTCAGTCTGATCGGGATGCTCGCCATCCTGATGACGGCGCTCGCGCCGACGATCTCGCAGGCGCTGACGACGCAAGACCGCGTCGACGTGCTGCTGGCCGGCCACTGCACGGCCGGGCCGGCCGGCGGCGACCACGCCGGCGACGCGTCGTCGAGAAGCCTGCAGGCCCATCTGCAGGCTTGCGGCTATTGCAGCCTGCTTGCCCATACGCCGGCCCTGCCCGCGCCCGAACTGTCGTTCGCGGCCAATGTTCACCCGCTCCAGCATCGCGAGGCAACCCGCTTCGAAAGCCTGCGCCGCGCGCTGCCGCTCACGGCCGCGCAACCGCGCGCCCCGCCGTTCGCGTCCTGATTCGTCGTCACCGCGCGTGATGCCGCAGCGCATCGCGCCGTCCGCACGCGCCTGCGCGTGCACGCCGTGTCACGTTTCGAAGGACGATCATGTTCGACCGTATTGCTCGCGGCATCGTGCCGTGCGTGTGCTCGCCCGCTTCCGGCGGTTGCGCGTGCGCGAACGCGCGGCCGTGCGTCGAATGCATCGTTCTCCTTGTCATTTCCAACCGGATCATCCCGTCATGAAAACCACTGCTTTCCTCCGCGGCGCACTCGTCGCACTCGGCTTCGTCGTCGCACAGGCCGCTCACGCGCACGCACATCCGAAAACCCTGGAACCGGCCGCCGACGCCACGCTGTCGAGCGCGCCGCACGCGGTCACCATCGACTTCAGCGAAACGCTCGAACCTGCATTCAGTTCGATCGCCGTCACCGACAGTCATGGCCAGTCGGTCGCCGACGGGAAATCCACGGTCGACGCCGGCAACCGGAAGCGGATGCATGTCGCATTGGCCGACCTTGCGGCCGGCGCGTACACGGTTAAGTGGATTGCGGTGGCGAGCGACGGCCATCGCACGCAGGGCCGCTACACGTTCACGCTGAAGTGATCCACACGATGCCCGCGCGGCAATCTTTCCTACCCGATCAGGAACACCATCAATGAAACGCTCGATTCCGACCAGTCTGCTGTTTGCCGTGCTCGCGCTGCAGGCGCCCGCCACGTTCGCCGCGGCGGCCGTACAGGCCGATGCATGCTGGATCCGTACGATGCCGGCGACGGTGCCGTCGTCCGGCTATTTCACGCTGAAGAACGACGGCGACAAGCCCGTCACGCTCACGGGCATCGATACGCCCGCGTTCGGGATGGCGATGATGCACGAAACGCAGACGGCCGGCAGCACCGCGAAGATGGTTCACGTCGAAGCGGTCGACGTGCCCGCGCACGGCACGGTGACGTTCAGGCCGAAGGGCTATCACGTGATGCTGGAGGCGCCGCGCCAGCCCGTCGCACCCGGCGCGAAGGTGCCGTTCCGGCTGCATTTCGCCGACGGCGCGACGGTGCCCGTGATCTGCGACGCGAAGGCGCCTTCCTACACCGGCCAGTAACGCCGCAACCGCACCGACCGAAGGAGACGCACATGAGCAAGGAACGCCTGCCGCTGGCCGACCTGATCGTCCGCTACCGGACGCCGCTGAATGTCGCCGTATTGATCGTCTGCGGGCTATGGGCGGCGTGGATCGCGTGGATGACGCGCCCTTCCGCGATCGATTCGCCGTCGTCGATCGCCGCATACTGCGTGCGCGACGCACGTTGACGCCGTGCGTCGGGGTGAGCCGCGCCGCCGTGGCATCATGCACGGATTCACCCCGACCTCGGAACCGGCCTTTCGGAGCGACGCATGTCCATTCAGACCTGGATGCTGTTTGCCGCAGCCTATCTCGCGACGACACTGTCGCCCGGCCCCAACGTGCTGCTCGTCATCCGCAACACGGTGCGCTACGGCTCGCGCGGCACCGCCTCGACGATCGCGGGCAACCTCGTCGCGCAGGCCGTGGTCGTGATGCTCGTCGCGCTCGGCGTCGGCGCGGTGCTGGCCGCAATGCCGCCGCTGTTCGTCGCGATGAAGGTCGTCGGTGCCGCGTATCTGATCTTCCTGGGCATCCGGCAACTGCGCGGCGACCGCACCCCCCGTTCGCCGGACGGCAAGGCCGCGATCGCCGTGCCCGACCGCAGGAAGCTGTTCCGTGAAGCGCTGTTCGTGTCGGGCAGCAATCCGAAGACGATGATCTTCCTGTCGGCGTTCATGCCGCAGTTCATCGCGCACGATCGCCCGCTCGCGACGCAGTTCGTCGTGATGTACGCGACGATCGCCTGCACCGTCGTCGTCGTGCACAGCGTCTATTCGTTCGGCGTGCGACTGCTCCATCGCGGCTTCGGCGTCAGCCCGTGGGTACGCGCGGCCAAGCGCGCCGGCGGGCTGCTGTTCGTCGGGCTCGGGATCAAGCTGCTGACTGCGCGGCAGGCGTAAGCATCAGCACGGCGACTACCGGCGCCGCAACGCGGACGGAGCCGTCAGTCCTTCGATGCTGCCAGCGCAGCCGTAATCTGGTCGAACGACGGCCGCGCGTCGATCTCCTCGTTCAGACAGGCGGCCATCAGCGCTTCGAGTGCGTGCGAACCTTCCCATGCCTGCGGCTCGCATCGCTCGAGCAACTCGCCGAGCAGGTAACCGAACGCCCTGACTTCCAGCCGTTCGAGCCGCGCCGCGCGCACGCGATCGTTCACGTCGTAGACCGACGCCGCACCGAAATCGCCGAGCAGCGCGCCGCCCTCGCTGTCGTGCAGGATGTTGTGCGCGTACAGGTCGCCGTGCATGATGCCGCGCGCATGCAGATGCGCCGCGACCGACGCGATGCCGTGCGCGATCCGCGCTGCCGCTGCCGGCTCGAATCGCGCATCGGCCGCATACACATCGCGCGTGCAGGACGCGAAGCTCGGCGGCCCTGCGAGGTTCGTCAGCGCCGGATCGACCAGCGCCATCACGAGGCCGTGGGTGCCGTCCGGATGACCGCGCACCTTGCCGATCACCGGAATCATGTTCGGGTGACGCCCGGCGTGCAGGCAGGCGGCCATTTCGCAATCGGGCAGGCCGTCGCTCGTCACCGCCCCCTTGAACAGCTTGACCGCGACCGCGCGCGGCGCCTGGCCGTCCGCTCGCCACTGCGCGCGATAAATGACACCGGATGCGCCTTCGCCGAGCTTCTGATCGCAGGTAAGCGATGCCCAGTCGATGTCCGCGACGCCCGGCTCGGCCGACGCGGCGGCCTCCGGCTCGGCGCCGAACGGATTGCCCGCGGACGCGAGCCACGCGAGGCGCGGCAGACGCAGCAGCCAGTCCGGCAGCGCATCGAGCCGGTTCGCCGACAGACGCACCAGTTCCAGCGAACGGCAGGCGGCCATGTCGGCCGGCAACGCACGCAGCCGGTTACCCGCGAGCATCAGCTTCTGTAAACGCGCACAGTCGCCGATCTCGGCGGGCAGTACGTCGATCTCATTGTCGGTCAGGATCAGCCAGCGCAGCCCGCGCGGAAGCGAACGACGCTGCACCGTGCGGATCCGGTTCGCCTTGAAGCCGATCATGTCCAACTGCACGCACGTGCCGAGCACTTCCGGAAGTTCGGTGAAGCGATTGCCGGACGCGAACAGGATGCGCAGGCGATGCAGCCGCGACAGGTCGTCCGGCAGCGCCGACAGCGCATTGCCGGACAGGTCGAGCACTTCGAGCGTGTCCGCCAGATCGAGGATCTCGCGCGGAAATTCGGTCAGCCCGCACGCGAGCTTGAGTTGCCGGGCGCCCGACAGTTGGCCGGCCTGCAGTTGTTCGAGGGTCGTCGTCACGGGGAGAAAACGGGTTGCGGTTGTGAGGATCGTCGGATCGATTTCGACGAATTTTACTGGGATCGTCGTCACCTGCCCCGCGATCGTGTCATCTCCCCTTCACAAACGCGCAATGTGACGCTAGAATTGCGCCCCTTGCAGTACCGAAGTGCCGACGTGGTGAAATTGGTAGACACGCTATCTTGAGGGGGTAGTGGCGAAAGCTGTGCGAGTTCGAGTCTCGCCGTCGGCACCAGACACGGTTTCTCCGTGTTTCGTGCATGTGCAAAAAACCGCGACAGCGCAACGCTTCGCGGTTTTTTTGTTTGTGCAGTGTTCGCCGCGATGTCATTTGAACTCGGGGATACGCAGGGTATCTCGACATCAGAGACTGTCCGCTGATCAGATTGGCCTGCCGAGTTGCCGGCTTCTCCAGCGATCGCGCCAAAGCACTCCACCGTCCTCACAGCACCGGCAGCACCGCCCGAATATGCTCCGCGAACGCTGCCGTCAGATGCGACGGCCGCTTCCGGTCGAACCTCAGCGTAATGCCCACCGCCGGCAACGGCGGCAACCCGCGATCGCCGGCAAGGATCGCCAGATCCGCGGGCACCGCCGTCTGCGTCATCACCGCGAACGCCTGCCCGGAACGCACCAGCGCGGTCAGCCCCGCGAGGCTGCTGCTCGCATACGCGACGCGATAATCGCGGCCCGCACGCTGCAACGCCTCGCAGGCCGCGATGTGATCGAGCGTATCGGGATCGGACAACGCGAGCGGCAACGGATCGAATTGCGCGACATCGAGGCCCGGATAACCGATCCAGACGAGTTGCTCGCGACGGATGAAATCGTCCGTCGCCCCGTCGTCCGCCAAAGAAATCATCGCGAGATCAACCGCTCGCTTGTCGAGGTGTTCGAGCAACCGTGGCGTCGGCCCGCACACGACCTCGACGATCGCCTGCGGATGCTGGCTCGAGAACTGCCGCAGCAGCGACGGCAGGAACACGGCCGCGTAATCGTCCGGGCAGCCGAACCGGATGGTGCCCGACAACCCGGTGCCGCACAGGTCGGCCATCGCCTCGTCGTGCTGCCGCAGGATGCGCTGCGCATGCACGAGCAGCCGCTCGCCGGGGTGCGTCAGCACCACGCCGCGGCCGGTGCGCTGGAACAGCGGCTGGTCGACGCTCTCCTCGAGCCGTCGCATCTGCTGGCTGAGCGCCGACTGCGTGCGGCCGACCCGCGCCGCCGCGCGGCTCAGCGAACGCACTTCGGCAATGACGACGAACGAGCGCAACAGATCGATTTCGAGCGAACGTCCCAAGGTATTAGCTCCTTTTCTACCTTGCATAAGCACTATTCGTTTCCATAAAACCAGACCGGCGCCTAGACTGCAAGCGATCCTTGGCCCTTGTCCGGAGAAGCCCGATGTCCCTGAACGACGACGCCACCTTCTGGCACAACGCCAGGCAGCACCTGATCCGCTACGGCGGCACGTTCGAGCCGATGATCATCGAGCGCGCGCAAGGCAGCTTCGTCTACGACGCGGACGGCCGCGCGATCCTCGATTTCACGTCGGGCCAGATGAGCGCGGTGCTCGGGCACAGCCACCCGGAGATCGTCTCCGTCATCGGCGAATACGCGGGCAAGCTCGATCACCTGTTCAGCGGGATGCTGTCGCGCCCCGTCGTCGACCTCGCGACGCGCCTCGCCGACATCACGCCGCCCGGGCTCGATCGCGCACTGCTGCTGAGCACCGGCGCGGAATCGAACGAAGCGGCGATCCGGATGGCGAAGCTCGTCACCGGCAAATACGAGATCGTCGGCTTCGCGCAGTCATGGCACGGGATGACGGGTGCGGCGGCGTCCGCCACCTACAGCGCAGGCCGCAAGGGCGTCGGCCCGGCCGCCGTCGGCTCGTTCGCGATTCCGGCGCCGTTCACGTACCGGCCGCGCTTCGAGCGCAACGGCACCTACGACTATCTCGCCGAACTCGACTACGCATTCGACCTGATCGATCGCCAGTCGAACGGCAACCTCGCCGCGTTCATCGCGGAGCCGATCCTCAGTTCGGGCGGCATCATCGAACTGCCGGACGGCTACATGGCGGCGCTCAAGCGCAAGTGCGAGGAACGCGGGATGCTGCTGATCCTCGACGAAGCGCAGACCGGCGTCGGACGCACCGGCACGATGTTCGCGTGCCAGCACGACGGCGTGACGCCCGACATCCTCACGCTGTCGAAGACGCTCGGTGCGGGACTGCCGCTCGCCGCCGTCGTCACGTCAGCACAGATCGAGGAACGCGCGCACCAGCTCGGCTACCTGTTCTATACGACGCACGTGTCGGACCCGCTGCCGGCTGCGGTCGGCCTGCGCGTGCTCGACGTGGTGCAGCGCGACGGCCTCGTCCAGCGGGCGAACGTGATGGGCGACCGGCTGCGGCGCGGACTGCTCGACCTGATGGAGCGCTTCGACTGCATCGGCGACGTGCGCGGACGCGGCTTGCTGCTCGGCGTCGAGATCGTCAAGGATCGGCGAACGAAGGAGCCGGCGGACGGGCTCGGCGCGAAGATCACGCGCGAGTGCATGAACCTCGGGCTCAGCATGAACATCGTGCAGTTGCCCGGCATGGGCGGCGTGTTCCGGATCGCGCCGCCGCTGACCGTCAGCGAAGCGGAAATCGATCTCGGGCTGTCGCTGCTGGAACAGGCGATCACGCGCGCGCTGTAACAGAACGACGGTCGCTGTGCCGCACGTGAACAAGAGGTGGACTGCAGGATTCGAGCAGGACCAGGCTTGCCGCGCCCCGTCAAACCTAGTCGAGCCTCCCGATCCGGAACACGCTGCGCAACTCGTCATGATTGTGTACGTTGAGCCGGCGATAGATCTTGCGAACATGATCGACGACCGTGCTTTCGCGTAGCGCGAAGTCACGCGCAATCTCGCTGTGCGACCGGCCCAGCACCAGCTGCACGCAGAGTTCGCGTTGTCGCTCGGTCAGGCCGAACGCGAAACCGAGCCGTTCGATCGTCAGCCTGAGCGGCGGAAAGTGTTCGATATAGATCACGATCGCGGAATCGCGTTGCAACGCGGCCGTGTCGGTACACCGATAGGCCATGAACCGGAAGCGGCCCGCATTGTTGCGACGCTCGAGCGTCGGGGGCGGCGCCGGATAGCCGCGCCAGATCCGGTTGATGTTCGATCGAAGCGGCGTGAGCCAGTCCGGCAAGCGTTCGTGACGGTAGAACGCGAGCGGCTCGCCGCTTGCGAGCGCCAGCATCCGGATGCTGTCTGCGTTGTACAGCAGGAGCCGGCCATCGTCGTCGACCACCACGATCGCCGACAGGCTGCATTCCGATTCGTGCAGCGGCGGCTGCACGGGCCGCGATAGTGCGTGAGCGAGATGCCGCGCCACGGGTTCGATGTCGCGATGATTCTGTTCCGAGAACGGACGACAACCGGGTGCACGCGACAGCAGCAGGCTACCCCAGCCGCGCGTGCCGTCCGTCGCGGTCAGCTCGAGACAGTGGCGCATCGACACCGGCCGCCACAGGTCCGCATACATCTCGCTCGCCAGCAGTTTGGCGTCGTAGTGCGCGCTGTTGTCGAAACCGCGCCCGCGACGCATGGCATCGGAAAACGTGACGCCCAGCACTTCCTGCCGGGAGGTATTGTGGATATTCGCGAAGTACGTCGGCAATAACGTGTAGACCGTGTCGTTTTCGCTGCACACGTCCGACACTGCGTAGTGCTCGTCGGCATAGAAGAACATGCCCCAGTCGGCACCGACGATGTGGCGGGCAGCCTCAATCACATGAGGAATGACGAGGTGCGGCTCGACGGCGAGCGAACAGAGCCGACGAATATGACTGATCAGCGCGACGTGCTTGTCAGACATGAATGCGCTCCTCGAGCGTGCACCGGGTTCATTCACACGTTCCGCGATACCCATCCAGCTTAGACACTCCACATGACAACGACGGCAATTACCCCCTTTCAAGAGGGCGTCAATCCGGCAAGCGGGTTCTATCATTCCGCCATTCCGGCTGCATGTGCGTGACGAACCCATTGCTGCGTTCGGCTTCCGGAATTTGTCCGACGCAATGCAATTGCGGCTAAAGCGGCCGCACGCATGCGAAATGTCGACCTACGCGGACGATGCGGAATCCGCGTCGGTCGCGTTGTTGTTGCATCGCTTTTTCATGTGAGGTGCCACGATGAAGAGCATGTACAAGGCGGCACTGGCCGTCATCTGTGTAGTGGGCGCATCGGGCCTCGCGCGGGCTCAGGACGACGGCGCCGCGGCGGCGTCGAGCAAGCCGTCCGACTCGGCGATCAGCGCGACGTCGATGGGCGGCATGCCCAGCGCGGGTTCGCAGGCGGGGGCGCGGACCGGCGTCACGCGTGCGCAAGTCAAGGAGGAACTCCTGCGTATGCAGAAGTCTGGAGAACTCCAGCGTCTCAACGACCTGTACGGCGGCGGCCAGTAGCGACGCGCCGGCTGACGGACGACAGCAATCGCGCCGCGCTGCATTTGCGCGACGTACTGAAAAGCACATTCAGGATCAGCCAGGAAAAGGAAGACAAGGCCGTGACCGGCCTTGCATGTGAAGCGACAACCAATGCGGCAAGCACCGCCGGCCCGTTGCAGGCCGGCGGCCTCCTTCATCAACCGCCGAGGTACGCCTGCTTGATCCGGTCGTTCGCGAGCAGGTTCGCCCCCGTATCGGCAAGCACCACGCGCCCCGTTTCGAGCACGTAGCCGCGATCGGCCACACCCAGCGCCTTGTTCGCGTTCTGCTCGACCAGGAACACCGTGACGCCCTCGTCACGAATCGTCCGGATGATGTCGAAGATCTGCGCGATCACGAGCGGCGCGAGACCGAGCGTCGGCTCGTCGAGCAGCAGCAGGCGCGGCTTGCTCATCAGCGCGCGGCCGATCGCCAGCATCTGCTGCTCGCCGCCCGACATCGTGCCGGCGCGCTGCGCCGCGCGTTCCTTCAGGCGCGGAAACAGCTTGAACACGTGCTCGATGCCGTCGTCGATCTCGTGACGGCTCGCGAAGAAGCCGCCCATCTTCAGGTTCTCGAGCACCGTCAGGCTCGGGAACACGCGCCGCCCTTCCGGCGAGATCGCCATCCCCTGCCGCATGATCTGGTGCGTCGACATCGCGGTGATGTCGTTGCCCTCGAACAGCACGCGGCCCGACGACGCGCGCGGCGTGCCGCATACCGTCATCATCAGCGTCGTCTTGCCGGCGCCGTTGCTGCCGATCAGCGTGACGATCTCGCCCTTGTTCACCTCGATCGACACGCCCGCGAGCGCCTCGACCGCGCCGTAATGCGTATGGACCTGTTCCAGCTTCAGCATCACTCTTCCCCCAGATACGCCTTGATCACGCGCGGGTCGTTGCGAACCGCTTCCGGCGTGCCGATCACGATCGGCCGCCCGTGCTCCATCACGAGGATGCGGTCCGACACGCCCATCACGAGGCTCATGTCGTGTTCGATCAGCAGCACCGATACGCCGAACTCGTGGCGCAGCTTGTCGATCAGGTGCTGCAGCTCGATCTTTTCCTGCGGGTTGAGACCGGCCGCCGGCTCGTCGAGCATCAAGAGACGCGGCTCGGTGATCATGCAGCGCGCGATCTCCAGACGCCGCTGGTGCCCGTACGACAGCGTGCCGGCCTGCCGGTTGGCGACCGACGTCAGCCCCATCCGGTCGAGCCACACCGCCGCGCGTTCGAGCGCTTCCTGCTCGGCGCGACGATACGCTGGCGTCGAGAAGAGGCCCGGCAACAGCCCGGACTTCACCTTGCGATGCTGCGCGACGAGCAGGTTCTCGACGACCGTCAGCGACTTGAACAGACGAATGTTCTGGAACGTGCGCACCAGGCCCTTCAACGCGATCTTGTGGCTCGGCAGCCCCGCGATCGGATGGCCGTCGAGCACGACGTCGCCGCCGCTCGGCTTGTAGAAGCCGCCGACGCAGTTGAACACCGTGGTCTTGCCCGCGCCGTTCGGCCCGATGATCGCGAAGACTTCATTGCGGCGCACGTCGAAATCGATGCCGTCCACCGCGAGCAACCCGCCGAAGCGCATCTGCAGCCCGGCGACCTTCAACAGTTCAGCATTCGCGCTCATTGGGGCAGCTCCACGTGGGGACGGCTCGCGGGCAGCAGGCCCTGCGGACGCCACATCATCATCAACACCATCACCAGGCCGAAGATCAGCATCCGGTATTCGGCGAAGCCGCGCGCGACTTCCGGCAGCACGGTCAGCAGGATCGCCGCGAGAATCACGCCGAGCTGCGAGCCCATCCCGCCGAGCACGACGATCGCGAGGATCAGCGCCGATTCGATGAAGGTGAACGATTCAGGATTCACGAGGCCCTGACGCGCCGCGAAGAACGCGCCGCCGATGCCCGCGAACGCCGCGCCGAGCGTGAACGCCGACAGCTTGATGCGCGTCGGGTTCAGGCCGAGCGAACGGCATGCGATCTCGTCGTCGCGCAGCGCTTCCCACGCGCGGCCCATCGGCATGCGGATCAGGCGGCTCGTCACGAACAGCGTGAAGCCGACCAGCACCAGCGCGATCAGGTACAGGAAGATCACCATGTGCTCGCCGCTGTATTCCAGCCCGATCAGTTCATGGAAGGTCTTCGCGCCCTCGACGCTCGCCGAGCGCGCCATCTCGAAGCCGAACACCGTCGGCTTCGGAATGCTCGAGATGCCGTCCGGGCCGCCCGTGAGGCTCGTCAGGTTGTTCGCGAGCAGGCGGATGATTTCGCCGAAGCCGAGCGTGACGATCGCGAGATAGTCGCCGCGCAGGCGCAGCACCGGGAAGCCGAGCAGGAAGCCGAACGTCGCCGCGGCAATCGCCGCGATCGGCAGGCACTCCCAGAACGACAGCCCGAAATACTGGTTCAGCATCGCGTACGTATAGCCGCCGACCGCGTAGAACCCGACATAGCCGAGATCCAGCAGGCCCGCGAAGCCGACCACGATGTTCAGCCCGAGGCCGAGGATCACGTAGATCAGCGCGAGCGTCGCGACGTCCACCGCGCCGCGCGAGCCGAAGAACGGCCACACGAACCCAACCGCGAGCATCACCCAGATGACTACGCGTTGCTGCTGCGCGCCCATCGCGGGCATCGCCGGCAGCTTCACCGCCGATTTCGCGCGCACGAGCCACGGCTTGAACAACTGGAACAGGAACACGGCCGCGACCGCGATCCACACCGGACGCCAGTGCGGCGTCAGCACCACCTGATAGCCGTCGAGCTTCAGCTGCAGGCCGAGCACCGGAATCGTGAGGATCGCCGTCAGGAGCGCGGCGGCCGCGGCATTCTTCAGCGCCTGGCCGACCGATGCGTCGGCGGCCGGGCGGCGAACGGAAATGACTTGACTCATCTGCGTCTCCCTTAGACCTTTTCGATGTCCGACTTGCCGAGCAGGCCGGTCGGGCGGAAGAGCAGGATCAGCACGAGCAGGCCGAACGCGACCACGTCCTTGTACTCGGCCGGCATGTAGCCTGCGGCGAAGGTTTCGGCGAGGCCCAGCAGCACGCCGCCGAGCATCGCGCCCGGGATGCTGCCGATCCCGCCCAGCACCGCGGCGGTGAACGCCTTGATGCCCGCGACGAAGCCGATATACGGATTCAGCTTGCCGATCGTCAGCCCGATCAGCACGCCGCCGACGGCCGCCAGCATCGCGCCGAGCACGAACGTGAACGAGATCACGCGGTTCGTGTCGATGCCGAGCAGGTTCGCCATCTTCATGTCCTCGGCGCACGCGCGGCACGCACGGCCCATCCGCGAATGCGCGATGAACAGCGTGAGCGCGATCATCAGCACGATCGTCACGCAGACGATCAGCAGACGCGCATACGGAACCGTCACGTCGAAGTCGCCGCCGAGATGGATCTCGAATGCGCCGGAGATCAGCACCGGCACGGACACGTCGCGCGCGCCCTGGCCGATCTGCACGTAGTTCTGCAGGAAGATCGACATGCCGATCGCGGAGATCAGCGGCACCAGGCGCGGGCCGCCGCGCAGCGGGCGATACGCGACGCGCTCGACCGCGAAGCCGTACAGGCCGGTGACGATCACCGACACGATCAGTGCGGCGCCGAGCACGAGCGGCAGCGGATAGCCGGCGGAGATGCCGATTGCAGTCAGGGTCACAAGGCCCACGTACGCGCCGATCATGTAGATCTCGCCGTGGGCGAAGTTGATCATGCCGATGATGCCGTAGACCATCGAATAGCCGATGGCGATCAACGCATAAATCGCACCCAGCGTCAGGCCGTTGACCAGCTGCTGGGCGAATTGCGGAAAGAAGTCAGTCATGTGCGGGAAGCTCCCGTTGGCGCTGGGTCGCAGGCTGTCGCCGGATCACGGCGATCGGCCGCGCGCAACGCACGGTGTCGTCTCGGGCCGCCCGTTGGCCGCGCAACGGCCAAATGCGCACGCGCCCTGCCCGGGTGACGGGCAGAGCGGGTGCGCGGGCGGGTACTCCGTGTTACTTGGCGGCGGTCTTCGTCGCGTCCTTGTGCCACGTGTAGACGACGAACTTGAACGCCTTCAGGTCGCCCGGTGCGTCATACGCGACCTTGCCGATCGGCGTGTCGAACGTCGTCTTGTGCATGTACGCGGCGACCTTCGTCGGGTCGGTCGTCTTCGCGCCCGCGATCGCGTCGGCGATGATCTTCACCGCTGCGTACGCCGGCATCTGGAACGGGCCGTTCGGGTCGCGCTTCTTGTCCGCGAAGGCCTTCACGAGGCCTGCGTTGGCCGGGTCGGCCGAGAAGTCGGCCGGCAGCGTGACCAGCATGCCTTCCGATGCCGGGCCGGCGATTGCCGTCACATCCTTGTTGCCCACGCCTTCAGGCCCCATGAACGTCGCCTTCACGCCCTGCTCGCGCGCCTGGCGCATCAGCAGGCCCATTTCCGGGTGGTAGCCGCCGAAGTAGACGAAATCGACGCCTTGCGACTTCAGCTTCGTGATGATCGCCGAGTAGTCCGAATCGCCGGCGTTGATGCCTTCGAACAGGACGACCGGGATCTTCGCGGCTTCGAGGTCCTTCTTCACCGACGACGCGATGCCCTGGCCGTACGACTGCTTGTCGTGCAGGACCGCGACCTTCTTCGGCTTCACGTGGTTGATGATGTATTGCGCGGCGGCCGGGCCTTGCTGGTCGTCGCGGCCGATCGTGCGGAAGATGAAGTGGCGCTTCTTGCCTTCCGTCAGCTGCGGCGCGGTGGCCGACGGCGTGACCATCACGATGCCTTCGTTCTCGTAGATGTCGGATGCCGGGATCGTCGAACCCGAGCACACGTGGCCGATCACGTACTTGATCTTCTGGCTGACGATCTTGTTGGCGACGGCGACGGCCTGCTTCGGTTCGCACGCGTCGTCCATCATCACCACTTCAAACTTGTTGCCGCCCGCACCGCCTGCCGCGTTGATCTGTTCGATCGCGGTCAGCGCGCCGGCCTTCACCATGTCGCCGTATTGGGCGACCGAGCCGCTCATCGGACCAGCGATGGCGATCTTCACGGTGTCCGCTTGCGCGGCGGCGGCGCCGGCGGCGAACAGCACGGCGGCGACGGAAATGGACGTAAGACGGGACAGCGTCATCAGGAGCTCCTCGATGTTGTTAGTCATACGGGC
Source organism: Burkholderia sp. Bp9143 (assembly GCF_003853645.1). GTDB lineage: Bacteria > Pseudomonadota > Gammaproteobacteria > Burkholderiales > Burkholderiaceae > Burkholderia. The sequence goes on from NZ_QTPO01000057.1 coordinate 49,205, forward strand.
AAAGGCGGCATGACTTGCGCAATCGAACAGCACCCGGGGCGAGGACATGGGACACGCCCGAGACACATGAAGACGGACCTGCGGATAGATGATGCGTAGCGGGGCCCGGCTCTTGCAGTCCCCGGAAGGGGACGTCTGGTTCGGAAAGACATCGTGATGCGTCTTGCATTGCGCAAGCGTTTCGCCTGCCCCGCTTGCCAACTGCTTGGTCGGAGGGATGGTCCGACAGCTGTTGGCAAGGCAGCCGAAATTATATGGGGGTTTTTTAAATGTCTGTCAAAAATGCCGACGTTATGAGGGAAAACACGGAGAAACTTGCCGGGTCCTTGGTGGCGACTGGGGAGCAACTAGGTGGGGGTGGGAACGTTTGCGGTGGGTGCAATTGGGTTGCGATTTTGGGTGGGTTGGGGGTGTGGAGGCTTGTGGGATAAGGCGGTAGGCGATTTACGGGTGGGTGGCGTGCGATCTTCTTGTTTTATAGGGTTCGATCTATTTAAATCAATTGACTGATGATTGCGTTGACCTGCACCGTTGCGGGGCGTTGGGTTGGGGCGGAGATCCTTCTGTATGCTGACGCTTTTTCAGTCAACGAAAGCTTATTGTTATTTTTATGAAATAATTCGAACTCGCTTCTGCAATCCAGCCAGCCTTCCTGCGTGTCGCGTCCGCCGCGCCTCGTAGTCGCTTCAGAGCCGCTTCGACCCCCATCCGTCGCCGAACCGCCAGCCAGTGATCTGCCGTTTTTTCTCATCGCTTATCACCTGGTTCGGAGCCCGATGAATCATCCTCTTCGCTTTTCTTCTGCCGCTGCGCTTGCTTGTGCGCTTTCTGTTTCTACCGTCGACGCTTCAGGCCGCGATTCGCTGGTCGAGCACTCGGGCGGTGCCAATGTGTTTCGTTCGGAACATCGGGCTGTGGCTCGGGATGATGGGCGGGCGGCACGGACGACGCGGCGTGTGAAGTACGCGGCGCCGGTTGAACGTAGTCCGTTCGATACGCCTGATACGCGGCCGTTGAGGGTTGCGGGCGATACGCTTGAGCCGCAGCCTTCGGCGGAACATGGATCCCGCGATTCTGTTTGGCCTTCGAATCGCGTCGAACTCGGTGCGGGTGGGAGCGATAGCTTCGGTCGCGCGTTGCCGCGACACGAACAGCGGGAACTGAACTGGAATGAATATCTGCGGGCCAATGGGTCACATGCTCCAGGTAGCGGGAACTCGTATGCACCGACGCGGCCTTTCGATCGAGCGCGCGGTCCGCACGATGCGCCGAATCCGTACGATCCGTCAGTGCCGCAACCGGAGACGCGGACGTTCTATGACAACGGCGCGGGTTCGCATTGCACAGCTACGGGCGGTGCGGGGACGGCGCGATCGTCTTGCAATATCGCTTGGTGATGGTTGGTGGTGGCCGGTGGCGGCTGCCCTACCCGGCTTTGATGTGCGGCTTTGCGCGGCACGGTCGCACGCTGTGTTGGGGTTCGCATTTGCGCGAGTTGAAATTCGACTAGGCCGCGCGTTGCTGACTACGCGGCCTTTCCTATCGCCGGTTCAACGGCGGTCGCGGGCTGGATGTAGTTGTTCGCGCCACATTAGCCGATCGGCTTATCCGCCTCCAGACGAATCGGGCCAAAGTGCAGCGCGGCTGCCATATCTCACATCGCCGTAATGACCAACCTTCCCGGCTCGACCGTTATCCGCACCTTTTTGCCGGGATCAAAACCCACGTCATTGATCAGCCACATTCCGCCGATCTTCATATACGGAAAGAACGTTTTCGGCCTGGTGCCGAAGCTTTTCGGAACACCCCACAGTTGCTGGACCGTCACGTAACGTTCCGTGATCGGGGGACGTGCATTATCATTCGCCTTAGCCATGGGCAACTCCTCATCAGTTGGCTGTGGTTAGCGGGTCGTGAGTGTTGGTAGCACTTGCGGCCCGCGCTCGTTTACTACAGTGTTTTTGATAGTTCGGATTCCTCCCTTGCTACTACCTTGATGAAACAATGCTTCGACCGGATTTACGGGCTGCTTAGCGCTCGTTCGCACGCGACGCACACGTGCTCATCATTGGACACTTCTATTAGACCATCGCTAACGCCAAACATTTTCTGCTTGCGCGAACGTTAGCCATTAGGCATAGACACGTAATTTCGTCGGCGCCCACCGGGCTATTGCATGCGCTGATGCGAACGGAGAGAGTGAACCGAAGCGGACGTCGATCGGCCTCGGAACGCAACGATTCGAAACAGTTTGAATGAATTGACTTCACTCAGCGCAAGAGCACGTTTCGATACAAAAACACCTGTTACTTCCCTTCGGACGCCCGGACACAAGGAAGCTATTCGCGGGAAACCTTCGCTTTCCATATCTTCCGATGGCCGAAATCGACCCTGAGCAGCCTGTTTGACCATCGCGACACGATCACAGCCGCGCAGTTTGCTGTCGATGGCGAGATTGAACATAGCCAGATCGCGCACGGCGTGAGCGTTGTGAAGGTAGATCCTGATGGCCCACACTTCTTGGGGCTTGAGCGGTGGCTTCTGGCCAATCAACTTGCCTTTGTTCCACGCCTCGCGAGTTTGTTCGGTCTTCATGTCAGACTCCCAAAGGGAAGACGGGAGTTTGATTGTGTTACCTGCCTCGAAGTCTGCTGTTGGTGCATTCGCCGGAGGCTCGGAACCGGCCAATATGAGTCGATCGTGTGCGTGGTCACATTGACTTCCGAGCGGCGAATCTGTTCAAAGATCGGTCACTGGACTACCATCTGTCCATCACATGGCGACTTGGTGACGGCGCGATTAGTCAATTGGATCGACAGGCAAAACAAGACGGAATCTAACAATGAACGGACAGTGGCTGGGTATCAAGTATGGCTCCTCGGGACAGAGTCGTGATGGCAACCTCGTCGTAAATCTGGACCGTTTTGGTGATAACTACGATGGTTTTGCCTACAACTGGCCTCTGCAACCACCTTTCATATGCGGGGCAATCCCTATCTGTGTGCCCGCGAATCAGAACCCTTTCTTGGTTGAAAGCATTCCTTTAGTCTATACCGGCCGACCGGACGTTCCATTTCCATTCGTCGAAGCCCATGTCTATGCATCACAGGTTATCAAGTCGCCGCAAAGTGTCGCGCGACGGGTGTACATCGAAGGTGACTGGAATTCTGAGCGAATGCGGCTTTCATACACTACGGACGTCGGTGACGCGGGGCACGCGATAGTCCGTCGAATGGCGGTCGACGCACAAAGCCGGATCGTCGGCAAGCGAACGACCTGGAACGAACTGAAAGCCGAGCTTCTGGGTACCCCATACCGTAAGTTTATTTTCCGAGGGCAGTCGAACTCCACCTGGCCTCTGCGTTCGCTGTTTCATCGTGAGGGACGCGCGAATCTGTACCGCTACACGGCGGAGGATGTGCCGATGATGCACAAGCGTCTCGGCGGTCTGCTAACACAGGCAATGAATATCAATTTGAATGATGACCGAGGTGGATTCGTTCACTTGTTACAACATCACGGCTACCCAACTCCCTTGTTAGATTGGTCATTCTCGCCTTTCGTTGCCGCGTTCTTCGCGTTTAGACATCACTGGCACGCGCCAGATGCGAATGACAAATATGCACGTATATTCAGATTCAGATTAGATGCGTGGATGAAATCGATCGAGTCCATATTAATGCTGGCAACGCCCCGAAACAACTTATCGTTCCTCGAATTCCCAACGCAGAACAATCCTCGAGTGATTCCTCAGCAGGCACTGTCAGCCGTCACGAGCGTGGATGATGTAGAGAACTACGTGCAAACTCAGGAGCGATTGCGCGGCGAGTCGTTCCTTGATGCGTTCGATATCCCCGTATCAGAAGTAGAAACGGTCATGGCCGATTTGCGACTAATGGGCGTTACTGCCGGGTCTCTCTTCCCCGGCATCGAGGGCGCTTGTGAGGAAATGCGTGCATGGCGTTTCCCCTCGCCATAATACAATCCAATTAAATGATCTCGTAAATGATAGGGCGTCATACATCGAAGTGTCTCGTTTATCTTGCGAAGGGTCCTTGACCGGATCTCATGCCGAGCGATCGCTTAGGGTCGGGAGTGTGAGTTCGCTGATGCAGGAAGCTGACGTTCGGTTGCTCGATGCAGCCGCTGTCAGCAATCCGTCATATTACCCAGCCCGCGCCAAGGTCGGCTAAGGCCGAATTGTGCACGTAGTTCGTCCGTCAGGTTTCGGATGTATTGCAGCCGTTCCAACGGCAGTTTTTCCGCTCACTTAACGATAGGTTGTGGCCGACAGCGACTGCCGCGCCGACGATGCATACAGCATCGCACCGTTGGTCTGCGTCGCCAGCCGTTGCTTAAAATCAATCTAAATCCGGATATATTTCACGCAAACCTTCGAATCGATTAGTTCTCGACCACACCGCACGCCACCAACCAATTTCACCATTTTTCAAAATCAACCTAACCTCATCCTCAAATTCAGAACATAATTTGTTACCCGACTCGACACAGATATCGATAACATGATTTTCGTCACATAAAAATTCTCCTAGCCGATCAACTCTATCAATAACTTTGATGGAAAACTCATCTCCATGCCACTCCGCGAAATAGCGGCCCTTCCTATCTTCTACAACGAGACACGCAACGAATGCCGCCTCAATTTTTTTGATAAGATCAAAAAAATCCATATCCTCCAAAAGAATCACACTCAAACACCGCCCGTCACTATCCATTACAACAATCCTCGAGCACGCCTCGTGTTAATAATTAATTTTCTATTTGAAAAACCAAGAGCATCTTCACTCTGGATACCGTAGCACTCGGATCCGCCAATGAAACGCTCAGATCAGTGAATATATCTGTCGCGATAGAAAAAGCGTCCGGCACTGCTGCCTTCATGCGTCCCGAATCTCGCCAGAAGACTGCGATTTTCTCTTCCTGCGCCTCATCCAAACCCGACCAAAGCGAGTTGAACCGCGCCGGGAATCGTGGAGGCCGGTTGGTTTAAGTTAATGCAGGCAAGTCAGCGGCATTTCTGAGTTGCCTG
>NZ_QTPO01000058.1 GCF_003853645.1 Burkholderia sp. Bp9143
CCCTGCAATTCTCACAACCTCATTTGGCGTTCGGAACCACGCCACATAAGGCGCTCACGATTGTTCATGGTCGACTACCAAGCAAGCGCTCATTGCGCTGGCACGGCGACGCTGCGACGTCCTGTTCGCCATGCCGCGCGACGGCACCATTTACCAACCCAAGTCAGCCCCTTCTATGAGCGAGCCGCTGTCAAGATCGCATTTGCCAGCATATTCACGTGTCTGCGTGCGTCTGGTCTGAAGTCGCCGTTGCGCTCGTGAGACGAACCAGCATCTCACCACCTTCTATCCGCTGGTGTGTCGCCAGCCTTATCCTGTATGCGCGTTACGCCGGAATCTTTTCCGGGAGCATGCCCCATCTAAAACATCGGTTACGTCATTAACCCAGGGGCTGAACGGGCATGTTCCCTTCAAACCGTCATACGTCCGTTTCGCGGGGGCGTGATTGCCTTCTTGCGATATCTCGTTGGTCACACTGGCTTCAGTTGCGCGCCTTCAGGGATTGACCCGTCCTTCAGGTAGCGCCACAGCGCAATCGCAAGACGTCGCGCCACCGCGACGATCGCAATGCGCCGAGCGCGCCGGTTCGGTCCCGTGCCCTGGGTGCGTTGGTTGAACCACTGCGTCAGCGCGCTGCCGGGCTGGTAACGCAGCCAGGTCCACGCCATCTCGACCAATAACGCGCGCACCCGCCGGTTGCCCTGTTTGCTGATGCCTTGATCGACCTGGCTTTCACCACTGTCGTAGGGCTGCGGCACCAGCCCGACGCACGCGCCGACTTCACGGCGGTTGTTGAAGTCCCGCCAGAACAGCTCGAGGGCGAGGCGTGACGCGCCTATTTCGCCAATCCCCTGCAGACGCGCCAGCGCATCGCAACGCTGGCGCGCGAGTGCTGGTACGTTCGTCTGTCGTGTCTTCTCCAGCGCCGCAAGTTGCTGTTCGACAAGTGCCAGCCGTTCGCACTCGCGCAGCAGCCGCTTCCGCAATTCCGGCGGCAGCGGCGCGCCGTCGTGGCAGCGCACCTCGTCGCGCTCGAGCCGGCCGGCGAAGGCCCGATGATCGACCGCATCCCAGCAGCCGAGCGTGGCCAGCAGCTTGCGCATCCGGTCGCGGTGCTGCAAGACTTCCTTCTGCAATTGCCCGCGCTCGCGCATCAATTGGCGCGATGCCTCATCCTGCGGCGACGGCACGCGCACCACGTGCATGCGGTCGCGCTCGCCGCGCAGCCACGCACGCAGGTTGAAGACGAGCTTGATGACATCGAGCCGGTCGGTCTCGGCGCGTCGCTGATGGCGTTCGACCGGAATGCTGGCCGGATCGACAACGTAGCAGTCGATGTGTCGGGAATGCAGCGCGCGACAGATCCAGAACGCGTCTTGCCCAGCCTCATAGCTCATGGCGATCCGTACGTCTGCCGGCAACGACCACTTCTCTTTGTGCGCGTCGATCAGGTCCAGCACTGCCTGCAGACGCGTCGCGGCCTGCGGCTGTGCGACCGTGTGCACGGACGGCTTCTCGCGCCGACCGTCGTGAAGCGCGACTTTCCATTTGGCCGCTGCCAGTTCCAGCGACACTGCCAGCACCAGTTCGTCACCACTACCCGTGTACACCTGATCGGTACGCATGATGTTCTCCTCTGAGCAAACCCCAGCACGCCAATTTTAGGCGTCAGCTTGTCGAGGCCTTCGCTTCATAGGATCTAACGCTTGACGAAGGACATAGCCCCCCCCTTACAAACTAACTGCTCCAGACAATTTTCGATGGCCAACATTCCTTAGCAGGAAGTATGACAGCGCTGGAATGAGTACAAGTGCGCTTACCATGTTCCAGAGGAACATAAATGTAAGCAAGATGCCCATGTCCGCCTGAAACTTAATTGGAGACCAAGCCCAAGTCACCACGCCTGCAGCAAGCGTCACACCCACTAGACCCACAACCTTTCCAGTAAATCCGACGGCGACTTTGTATGCTTGTTTCAAGGTAGCGCCACGCCGTTGATACGCAAGCTGGACACTGAGGAGATAGAGAGCGTAATCGACACCGATACCCACCCCAAGCGCCACGACCGGCAGAGTTGCGACTTTTACACCAACTCCAAGGCCAGCCATAACGGCTTCCGCGAGAAGAGAAGTCAAAGCCAACGGGAGTACCGCCACAACTATCGCACGCCAACTCCGGAATGTAATCGCACAAAGCAAGATCACCGCACCATATACATAAAGCAACATTGTACGGTTGGCCTGCTTAACAACAATGTTCGTCGCAGCCGCCACCCCCGCACTCCCTGCCGCGAGCATAAACTTGCGGTCCGCCGTATCGTGCTTTGCGGCGAAAGCACCGGCAGCGTTAGTAACTCGATTCAGCGTCTCCGCTCTATGATCCGACAAGTAAGCAATTACAGGAATCAACGAGCAATCCTCGTTTAGATACTCGGAATTCCATCCCAACGCACTGTTGATCTGTGGATCAATAAGTCCCTGACTCTCGCTAATCGTCATCCATTTCGGGTTTCCTTCGAACGATCCCATCGTATAAGAACGCACCGTGTCGGCGAGCGACACCGTCCGTTGAACGCCAGGCACCTGAGCGAGAGTCCACGCCAATCGATCGGTCTCGATAAGATTCTCGTAAGAGCTACATTTGTTCGACGACGTCTTCACCATAACTGCAAACTCGTCGCTCGATACGCCATAGTGGCCGGTGAGGAATGCATTATCCAAATTATAGCGAGAATTCGGTCGCAGCTCCGGAGCGCCAGGGTCAAGGTCGCCCACCTTCAGACCTAGGCTACCGGCATAGCCAACGACTGCGAGAACTATTGCTACGACAACTGCCCCAATCGCCCACGGCTTTTCGGTAAATCGATCGAGAAAGTTCCAAATATGTCCAGCTCCCTTACCGCCTGCCTCCTTCATGTCCTGCCGAAGCGAACGCTTCGCCGCCGACTTGCTGACACCTACATATGAAAGCAACACAGGCAGCAAAATGAGGTTCGTGAAGATCAGAATTCCAACGCCGAGACTAGCCGTAATTGCAAGCTCTCGAATAATTGGAATATCTATAATAGTTAGGACAGCAAATCCTACTGCGTCAGCAATCAAGGCGGTCATACCGGCGAGGAATAGGCGACGATAGGTATAGCGAGCTGCCACCCACCGATGAGTTCCGCGCCCCACATCCAGCATAATGCCATTCATCTTCTGTGCACCATGGGATACGCCAATGGCAAACACCAGAAACGGCACCAGGATAGAAAACGGATCGATACTGATTTCCAGAATAGCAACTATGCCAAGTTGCCATACGACGGCGATAAGTGAGCACACGACCACAAGAATCGTGCTGCGTGCACAACGCGTGAACAGATAAATAATGATACTTGCGATAGCAGCAGCAGCAAGAAAAAAGTACATGACCTTCGCTAGACCGCCGATCAGATCGCCCACCAATTTGGCAAATCCGACGATATGAATTCGAACAACAGATTTTCCGTCAGCCCCAGTCTTGCTGTATTTTGCTCGAATATTCTCCAGTGCGGAAGATAACGCTTGATAGTCGACCGGTTTTCCTTGAGAATCTGCCGCCAAAAGTGGAACAACAATCATGCTCGATTTATAGTCGTTGGCCACCAGGCTACCCACCAATCCGGCCCGTGCGATGTTGATACGCAACTGGTCGATCGACGCCGCTGATCCATTGAACTTGTCGGGCAGAACAGGGCCGCCAGCAAAACCCTCTTCGGTTACCTCTGTCCAGCGTACGACCGGGCTGAAAATCGACTTCATCCAGGTGCGATTCACCCCAGGCAGTAAAAAAACCTCATCGTTAATTTTGCCCAAAGCGTCAAGATATGCGGGGTCAAAGATGTCGCCCCGCGGGTTCTCCACTGCGATCCGCACGGTGTCGCCCAACCCCCGCAACTCGCGTCGGTTTTCCAAGAAATTCTTGATATAGGATTGACCACGCGGCAGCATCGAATCGTAACTGGCGCTAACGACCAGTTTCGGCAATTGCATCGCGAACAATACCGTGAGAAATATACAGCCAGTTATCACCCACAGTCGATTGTTGAAAATCAACCTTTCCAGAATATTTCCGGATTTCTGGTCGAATTCCTTAGGATCGGAAATCACATCCATAATTTCCGATTGTTCCATCGCCATCATGGTAAAACCTCCTTGCCGGATTCATTCAATTCTGTGCCGCGGGCTTGCGACCAAGAGGCTGCGGCAAGCGTTCCACCCGTATTCCCTCAGAACCCACCAGCGCAACCTTGCCGTCGGGATCCTCGCTTACTCCAAAGTAGGACATTGGTCGCGACAGCACGACGGAGTGAAAGCTCTTCCCTCCATCACGGCTTATCAGAGCAATCCCCGCCTGATTGACTAGAAGCACGCCACCATTTCCAAGCGAAATTCCGCCGGTGATACCTGCCTCACTCGGTAGTCCAATTTTCTCCCAAGTCTTGCCATTGTCTGCACTGCGAAACAAACTTCCCCTCATGCCGTACACGAAGCTGTTGTCGCCTGATCTTAGCGAGCCAAATAGCGTTCCCTTGTATGTGGTTGGCTTCGGCTCAAAAATCTGATGCGCCTGATTGAGCACCCAGACCATCCCTTGCTCGCCCGTCAGCACGATGTGTCCGCTTTCTCCGCGCACCGAGTAGAAATGGAACTCGCGCGGGTTATTCGTCCGCTCCATCCAAGGCGTCCAAGTCTCTCCACCATCTTCGGTGCGAAATATGCGATTGAAAGCGCCAACTACATAACCGGTAGTGCTGCTCTCGAAATACACGTCGAGCATCGCCTGCGTACTTCCGTCCGTTGACAGCGCCTTGGCCTGTTCGTAAGCGCGCTCAACTTCCGCAGAAGGCCTTGAGGAGGCAATTGCTTGGTAATAGCTGACCGCGAGCGCCGAGAGCCGCCTGCCATCCATCTGCCTAACCCATGTCGCTCCACCATCACTAGTATGAATAATGACGCCACCGTGCCCCACGGCCCATCCCTGCTTCGGCGTTGGAAATGAAACAGCAACCAGATCCTCACTGACCGGCACGCTTGCTTGCCTCCAGGTCCTTCCATCGTCGTCGGACAGCACAACGTTTCCACGGAGCCCAACCGCAACGATGCGTTGCCCTGCGCGCGCCACACCCAGGAGCGGCGAATGTGCAGATAGTGTGCTTGGCAATGCCGGAGTCTCGACTGGCGACTGAAACGCGTGTGCCGGCGGCGTCGCTAGAATGAGTGACAGCAGCACTCCGAAATAAATACGCCTCACAACATGACCAGATCCGTATCGAGAAAATTCACGCACGCCTTTTAAGATTGACACGGCACGCCTCCTCCTTGGTTCTATATGCACTTTCGAGAGGGTCTTATTGGAAGTAACGATGTCGAATACCGTATCGATGCGCGTACTTTCGTTGACCCAAAATGCGGATGTTGCGTTTAACTCAGGTCTCCGCACCGTCTCGCGTCTCCAGACTGTATGCTGGCATATGATACTCATGTAGTCAATGTCCGTTTCGCGTCCTAAACGCCCCAATAGCGAGCGAGCGATAGTCAACCAAAGGGACCGTACCGGCGCTTTGGCGCCAGATCCTTCTCGAGAATTTTTTGCAGGCAGCCGTATTTGTTCATAACAACCACAGCGCTTCGATGGCCCCGCAGAGAGAGGAATGGCATGCATTCATACCATTCTCGCGTCTCGCCCGGTGCCTTCTCGTAAGAGAAGGCACGGGACAAGGCGCTCGCCAGGTGCGAACGTGCAATATTGGAGGGTGTTGTTCAGTGCGATGCGGCGATGACTCTAGCGAGATTGTCGAGGTACGTCCGACAGCACTGACGAACCTCACCAGTCAGCGAACTCGCTCCTATCGAGAAGTGTCTCAGCTTTACGGTCGCCGACCTTCGCCCCGCGACGACGCAGATGCAAGGAAGCGCCAGATTCAGCATACCCGGCCCTAAGCTTTTGGACGGCCTCGATTGTGCGGGCGGCGGGAAGCTGCAGGGCCAACCTATAACCCAAGATTGACTTGCCCCCCCTTTCCCTTAGAGGACATTTGCGCTGACACCGGGGGAGTGCGCCGCGACGCGAAAGCCGAGCGCTAACGGCTGGCTTGACACTTTCGCGCCACCTCAATCGCTTTCGGTCGAGGCGCAATTATGTTCCGAGTGTGTAATTTTCCAGCAGCAAATTTTCCGGTAAGACGACTAGTGAGCTACCGTCGAATGCACGATCGACAAAATCTCTGACAATCAGGAAGATTCCCGCTCAAGCAAGCCCTCCGGGATTTTGCCTGATCGGTACCACCACCGTGTGGCCCTATCACTGCAACGCTCGCCAATCGGCAAGAACCTGCCCGAGATCCGCAGTGAATCGTGCAGCGTCGGCGCCATTGATCACCCGATGGTCGTAGCTCAACGACACCGGCAATACCAAACGCCACTGCACGGTGCCCCCCTCCCCCCTGAAAGGCTTCCATTGCGCGCGGGTCACCCCGAGAATTGCCAATTCCGGCGCGTTGATGATTGGCGTAAACGATGTGCCGCCGATATGGCCGAGCGACGAAATTGTCATGCATCCGCCAACCATATCGTTCATGGGTAACCCACGACCACGCGCCTTTTGGGCTAGCGCCTCGATCTCCTGCGCAAGTTCCACAAGATTTTTCTTGTTGCAGTCGCGAACCACTGCGACGACCAAGCCATTTGGCGTGTCTACAGCCACCCCAACGTGAAAATACTTTTTGTAGATAAGATTCTCGCTACTCGCGTCCAGCGAAGCGTTGAACCGCGGGTAGCGAGCGAGTAATCCAGCCAGCGCCTTCATCAGAAAAGGCAGCAGCGTGAGCTTTTGACCTGCCTGTTCGGACAATTGCCGACGCGCGGCATCGACGTCGGTAATGTCAATTTCGTCCTGATGCGTAACGTGGGGGATAGTGCTCCAGTTACGCGAGAGATAGCCAGCGGCAAGCTTCTGGATGCGTGACAGTGGAACGGTTTCGCCGATCTCGCCAAATTCCCGAAAGTCCACCGTTGGCCACGCTGGCAACGATGGTTTGGCCGGGGGCGTGCTGCTGCGATCATCCATACAGGAGGCCTCGTCAGACAATTTCGCCGAGCACATCGCCGACCTTATATACCTGCCCGGTCTCCGCGATGATCTTTAGGGTACCCGTGCCCGGCGACTCGACTTCTTGCGCCGATTTATCGCTTTCTAGCACATACAGCGGTTGACCTGAGGATACGCTTGCACCGTCAGGTACGAGCCATTCTGCCAACGTACCCTCTTCCATAGAAAAACCGATCTTGGGAAAGAGAATTTCAGTAGCCAAAAGAGAACCCCTGTAAAAGTGATTTCAAATAGGTTTAGGCCAACGTTTGACGAATTGCTGCCTCGATCTGACTTTGACTTGGCACGAAGGCCGTCTCCAACGGCTTAGAGAACGGTACTGCACAAAAAGCCGAACCAAGGCGCTGGACCGGGGCGCGGAGTTGACCGTGCAGCGACTCATGAATACGCGCGGAAACTTCCGCGCCCACCCCAAAGTTCCTGGTACCTTCATGTACGATGACCGCACGCCCCGTCTTCGATACCGAAGCGAAGATGGACTTTTCGTCCAGCGGCGAAATCGTGCGCAAGTCCAGCACCTCAACGCTAATACCTTCCGTGGCAAGCTTTTCGGCCACTGCCAGGGCGTCAAATACCTGACGGCTGTATGTGATTACCGAAACGTCACTACCTTCTCGCACGACTTTGGCCTGACCCAGCGGAATCCGAACGCCGCGCTCCGGTACCGCGCCCGGTGCGTAATACAGCGGCAGGTTTTCGATAAACAAACATGGGTCCGGATCGTCGATACACGAAAGCATGAGGCCGTAGGCATCGGCAGGAGTGGAAGGAATCACGACCTTCAGGCCGGCTGTGTGACAAAACCAAGCCTCCAGGAAGTCGGCATGTTGCCCACCTGTGCTGAACCCCGCGCCGGTCATCGTGCGAATCACCATCGGTACGTGCGTCTGACCACCCGACATGAAACGCAGCTTGGCAGCATGGTTCACGATCATATCCATCGCCACAGCCGTGAAATTCATGAGCATGATTTCGGCCACCGGTTTCATACCGGCAATCGCCGCCCCAATGGCTGCACCGATGATGGCTTGCTCAGAAATTGGCGTGGAGCGTACACGCGCGTTGCCATACTTGGTCGACAGCCCTTTGGTGACGCCGAGCACACCGCCCTCCTGGTCGTCGGCGACGTCTTCGCCGAAGACCAGAACGCTTGCGTCGGATGCCAGCGCGTCGTCCAGCGCCATGTTCACAGCTTGAATCAGATTGATCTTGGTGCTCATGCGGTCAACTCCTCGGCATACACATCACGGCGCAGCTCGGCCACTTCCGGATATGGGCTATCCAGTGCAAATTGAAGCGCCTCATCAATCTCCTTCTCGATTGAGGCCTCCATCGCGACCAGATCAGCCTCGCTAGCGTGGCCATGGCTGATCAACTCGGCACGCAATTTGGGTACAGGATCGTTCGCCATGCGTGCTGCCTTTTCGGCCTTGTCCATGTAGTTGTCCGCATCTCCGAAGATGTGACCAAAGAAGCGGAAGGTCATCGCCTCGATCAGTGTCGGACCTTGTGCCGCTCGAGCGCGTGCGATGGCCTCGCCCGCGGCCTGCCACATAGCTAAAGGGTCGTTACCGTCGACTTGGACGCCAGGCATGCCGTAGCCAGCCGCACGATCCGCGATGCTGCTCACGGACGTGCCCAGCTCATACTTCGTGTGCTCAGCGTATCCATTGTTCTGGCAAATGAAGACCACTGGCAGTTTCCACAACGACGCCATATTCAGTGCTTCGTGGAAGGCACCGATATTGCTGGCACCATCGCCGAAATAAGCGATCGAGACGGCCTGACTACCGCGCACCTGTGCCGCCAATGCCAAGCCGTTAGCAATCGGCATGCTACTGCCAACAATGCCGGTCGTGACCATAACGCCATGCGACGGATCAGTGACATGCATCGGCCCGCCCTTGCCTTTGGACGTACCAGTTATCTTGCCGGCCAACTCGGCCCACAGCCGCTTGGGCGGCACGCCTTTCGCCAACATGTCATGGATGCCTCGATAGATCGTGCAGATCGTGTCTTCATCCGTCAAGTGAACGGAAGTAGCAGCCGGAATGATCTCTTGACCACGCGGCGAGTAGTACGGCATCACGAGTTGGCCTGATTTGATCACCGACCGAAAGCGCTCGTCATTTTGTTTGATCAGCGTCGCGCGGCGATATATCTCCAGCAGCGTCTCACCGCTTGGGTATGTCATAGAATCGGCCATACGGTCTCCTTTGCTCGAGCCTTTTGAGGGTCGTCGTCGTCGATGCTTAACACATCGGCGTTCGAACATTGAGCAACAGCACGGGCGGCAGCAAATGTCCTGGGCCGACGCACCGAGCAACGCTCTATCTTGATTCATATCGTATGCTAGCGGCCAAATATGCGTGTTGTCCACACTTTGCAGGTGATTTTTTTCGAGGGTTTTCCCGAATACGCAATCGAACTATTCGTGCCATCGTGTTGAGATGCCGAGCGCTGCATATGGCGAGTGGATTGATCTCACCTCGTACGTTACCTTACGTTTTAATCTTGCCGCGCTAGGTGCTATGAGCTTTCGTCTCAGCCACCACGTCCATGTGGTTGAACTTGTTGCGGTACCGCTAAAAAAGGAGCAACGCGGAGTTGTAGAGCAGTGTCCGCCCCCCTCACTGACACTTGGGCTCTCGACTATTCGGAGCTTATCGAAGACATAGGAGAAAACCCACTGCAAAGTGGGGACAAGATTCGGCTCAGGCAAAGCTCCGATCAACGTAACGAAGCCGTGGCTCGCTGGCAGCAACACTACAATTGGCATCGCGCGCCGCAAGCTCCGCGCCATAGTGACCATTGTCCAAACTACCTTCATCGAGAAGCAGCCCCTTGACGCATCACGGTTTGCTTCCGTCTGCATCAACCACCATAGATGCGAGTCGCACACGTCGCTTAGTGAACACCGCTGTCGAAATGCGACGTGACGCGTGACCGGCATGCGGCAACCGCCGAGTTACCCTTCCAGCAAACGTGAGCCTCTCGTTTCAATCATCTCGGAATCGATGCCAGTTGCCGTCAGACAGACCTCTAGTGGACCATACTCATCGCCGATCGCGGAAAGGACCGCGTCGAGATATGAGGTTCGGGCGGCAGCTAACTCCGACACCAACCCCGGACTGGGTTCGGCCCTTGACATGCGGGCCAGCAAGTCCGGAATACGCGCATCGAGTGTCGAGAATTCAGTGAAGTTTTCGGTGAATATGTGGTCTGTGAAGGCGTCCTCGCGAAATACGTCCAGTATCAGAAGGATCAAAGCTGCCAATGCTTCCGTTCGGCCCTTTCCAGCCGTGCAGTTAATGACCACGGTTAGACCATCACAGCTCGCTAAACGTAAAAACATCCACAAGAGTGAAGTTACAAAACTCTCGGAGATTCGGCGTTCCATCCAACCGAATTCTGTCATCAAGAATTGATATCTCTCCCGCTGCCTCAGCAGCAATAGTGCGCTCGGTGCAAAACGATAGCGTAATGGATAGTTTTCCTGAATTCTTTAAGCATGCAGGCGGGACGCCCATTTAAAGAAAACGCCCCACCTAGGGAGGTTCCTATAGCTCTTAGAACAATTGACGGATACCGGCCACCGCCGCGATTTGTGATCGCGTCGAGGACGGTGCACCAGTGAAAGGAATCCAAGCATTTAGGCGATTCGATGCGAACTGGTAGAATGCGTCCGCATAAAAGTTGGTGCGCTTCGAAAGAAAGTAATGCACACCCGCGCTCGTCTGCCAATAATTGCCCGAACTCGAACCCTGTGTTGCGTGTGTGTATGCCTGTGCGACCACACCCAGCAGGAACGGGGTGAACGAATAGCGAACGCTACCCTCGATGTTTTGAAATCCCAGACTGCCAGTCCCGCCGCCGTTGCCGGTGGCACCGGAAAAAAGCGAGCCAGTCATAGGTCGTTTAAACACCGTACGGGTGTACATCAGGCCAAGCGTAGCCGGCCCAAGGACATAAGTACCACCTCCGCCCCATTGCTGGACCGACGCCGCTGTCGCAAGCGCTGCCGCAGCGGAGGAGTTATAAAAATTATCCGCAGGTATAGCACCATTTGAATCCCCCTTAAAAGCAGCAGCATCAAGACGTACGTAACCTGCCGCGAACTGCACATTACCACCCGTGAAACTGGCACCAAGGCTATAGGACCGGTTCCGGGAAAAATTTGTAGAATTCGAAAATGCGTACATTGCCTCAGCCTGAAATCCGGAATATACACGGGTCGCGTACTTTATGCTGTTGTCAGTCCGAAACGTATTATTGAGATTGTCATTATCCAAAGGATGCGCCCCGAATCCAGCAATGTTCGTGCTCGCGGCAATCTGAAGCGGCGCCAGAAAATCCTGCATCGGATTGTACTGGCGCCCCATTGAGAGCATACCGAATCGCTTGGATGACAATCCAACCCAGGCTTGACGACCAAATTCTCGACCACCCTGACTGAGGGCGCCATTCATAATATTGAAGCCGTTTTCCAATTGCGAAATGACGCTCAATCCACCGCCAAGGTCTTCGACCATCTTAAAACCCCAGCGCGGCCCTTGTTGATTTCCGCTGGCAGCCTGCAACAAAGACCGATGACCCTGATTGTTGACGTACAAAATACCTGCGTCGACAATTCCATATAATGAAACACTACTTTGCGCATGAACACTTGCGCCAAACACACAGAACGACGTGATCGCAAGAATCGATTTCTTCATTTGACGATCTCCAGAACTTATATTATAAATTCCCTACCCCAACATAAACAGCCAACCGCATATCACCCAAACACATGATATTATTTCTCATTTGTAGTGATATTTATTAAGCCCATTAATTTTCTCACGCACAGCACCACCGATTAATAACACTTATATCGACACAAAATGAAAGGTCGCTCCGGCAACCAGATTTACTCAGAATCAGACCAGGCAAGCCCCGCCACCATCTTATCTGTCGCGCCACTGCTTATTCGAAAGTCAAATTCAACACACCGCGACTTACTGAACGGAAGACTGATCGATGTGGAAAAACAAGGTCTACCAATGGTTTCTATGGGTTGCTTACATTCGGTGAAATATGTCTATGCCTTGTATTTCGCGCGAGCACACCAAGACGATTTGCATATTCCCGAGCGACGAGCTATGGGCACGAATCGAATCCATATTGTCGAGGTGATCTGGGGCGAATGCCGGCCGACAATCGCTCGTTTATTGAAGCGGTTCTTTGGGTTGGCCGAAACGGTTGCCCATGGCTCGATCTACCGCTGAAATTCAGACGATAGCAAACGGTGTACATGCGCTTTTCCGGATGGCGTCACAATGCAGTGTGGGAGAGCGTGACCCGCGCCGCGGCCGGACAGACCAAGATCGAGCATGTGTTGATCGACACGACCATCGTGCGCGTGCACCAGTATTCATGCGGTGCTCGACGGAAAACGATCCACAAGCGCTCGATCGCTCGCGAGGCGGACTGACGACCGATCTGCTTCCGGCCGTCGATGCCGCGCGGTTGGCACGAAGGTTGTCATCCCGCCTCGCTCGAATCGAACAACCAAGTGTCGAAATAGCCGAGTGCTGCGCCGGCCTCGAAACATCGTCGAGCGCTTCTTCAAGCGAATCAAAAATTTTCGTCTTGTGCCACTCTTTACGAAAAGCTCTCGGGCAACTACCTTGCTTTTGCATCGCTTGCTTGAGCATTCGGGACGCTGGTGAGAATGTGAAAAGATCCTACGGTGTGTGACAGTCAGCGTGCCAAGCAGCCGCGTTTTGAGCATGTCGGCAATGGTGTCGAGGTCCTCTTGAAAGTAGACAGACAGATCGGAATCTTCGTGGAGATGCCGACGCCGGTCGTCGCTGCGCGAGTGCGACAAACGCTTACTGCACTTCTGGCCCACAAAGTCGATTAGTTCGTGGCGCAACCAGCGGTGCGACTGAATATAGATAGCGTTGCAAGCCGTTTCGTGAGACATGTGCTCGCTCGTCATGAAATCTATCGGATTGCAAGATTTCGCACTTCGATTTGTGTCCGTTCGAGATTGGCGCCTCTTGAACCCGATCTCTGAGCAAAACTATGCCCCCAATCGCACAATCAACCCAACATTGCCCCCCCGGCGAGATCCAGGTCCCGCGCTTGAAACACCCTCGCTCGAATAACCAGGCGGCTTTCCCGAAGGTCCAAGCACATGCATCCGCGACTTCATGTCCGTCTCCATGAGGAGCATCGCTTAAGGCATCACCGAATTGTCGTATGCAACACTACCATATCCATCGAAACCAGATGATAGCAATAACCCTAACCGCCTCGCCAAAGACCCCGCCATACTTCTCCTACAGCGATATACGTGCCCAACGCGATATTTGCATTTCCGTACGGACTAGAACATCAACCTCTCATATGCATACTTGCACCACGAAACAGTTTCTGTTGAGGGCGCCTAATTCCGGAAGTGTATATTTCGATGAATTGAGCGGATGAGTAGCCTCAGTTGAGTAGCGAGCGACGCCGCGCGTACGCGAAGTACAGGATGAGTCCGATCACGAGCCAATCCAGAATTGCGATCCAGGTGGTGGCTTGAAGAAAAATGGCCCGCGCGACGCAGAACGCGATCGCAAGCATCGGCACGAGCGGCACAGTCGGACAGCGGAATGCACGAGGCAGATCCAGGCGCGTCTTCCGTAGAATGATGACGGCGATTGAAAACAGGTGGAACGCCGCCAACGTTCCGATGCTGATGAGTTCGATCAGAACGTTAGTCGGTCAAACATCTGCGGCCAACCCAAACAAGATCTCAACGATTCAGGTTGCGAAGAACGGTGTACCGAGAGTCGAATGAACACGCGACAGACGCTTCGGCAGATGGCCCTTCTCGGAACATTGCAATGACAATACGCGCTGACCATATGTCAACACGAGAATGACGGTTGTCATGCCGAGAATCGCACCGAGATAGCCGAAACCGGCTACCTTCACCTGCGTATTGCAGTGCAAGGGACACGGGTCGATCGATACCGAGGCGATGCCGGTCATGATGGCCGACACCGCGACATACAGTACTATGCAAACCGCCAGCGATCCGCCGATGCCGATCGGCAGATTGCGCGCGGGCCGTTTCACTTCCTCGGCTGCTGACGTGACCGCATCGGATCCGATGAGCGCAAAGAACACGAGTGTCGCTGCGCTGAACACACCCGAGTAGCCGAAGGGCGTAAGCGGATGCCAGTTCACTGGTTGAACGCGGTGCGCACTGCACAGAATGAACAACAGCACAATGCCGATCTTCAACCCAATCATCGCATTGTTGAGTCGGGCTGATTCACGCCCGCCGAGCAACAGCAGTGCGGTGAGCACCAGCATGGCGACGAACGCCGGCAGGTTGACCAAGCATCTACGCCTGAAATTTCACCCGGCGCCGCTGACAGTTTAGTGGCCAGGTGTAGCCCGAATCCGCCGAGGAGCGATTGGAAGTATCCTGACCAACCCGCTGACACCGCAGAACTCACAAGACCAAATTCGGGCATCGAGTCCCAACCGATCATCCAAGCGACAAGCTCGCCCATCGTGGCATAACTCTAGGTGTAGATCGAACCGGCCACCGGCACCGACGATGCGAACTCCGCAAAGCACAGGGCCGCAAATCCACGGACCAAGGCTGCGATGACAATCGATTTGCTCAGCGCAGGACCGGCGGTAAGAGCGCCCCTTCCCATCAGAATTAGATCGAATGGCCCGAGTACTTTCTTCAAGCCTTCGGGAGCATGACTAGCGGCAGCCATCGTCGTCAAGTCCTCTGTTCTGAACAAGCTCATCCAACTCCTCCAATTATTCTGATTTGATGGCGCAGTCTGGTCTTCGGGGCTAAAAGCAACCGATATCGGCGGATATTCCCCCCCTGACCACTGCGGCGGGAGCCAATAGGTGCGGGCAAACGCCTGAACTCAGACGCACCATGACAGGCTAGGCATGGACCACGACGTCGCCAGGCGAATCCTCCGTCAGCTGTGGGCCGGATGCGCGAGAGACACCTCGAGCTCCGCATCCGACAGCTTCGCGTTTTCCGCTGCTTCAGACTCCGACATCAGGCCACCCTCCCACTTTGCGACCACAGCGCTCGCAATTGAATTGCCCACTGCGTTGGTGGCCGAGCGCCCCATGTCGAGGAACGTGTCGACGCCGAGAATCAGCAGCAGTCCTGCCTCGGGGATATCGAACTGGTGCAACGTGGCGGCGATAACGACAAGCGATGCGCGAGGCACCCCAGCCATCCCTTTTGACGTGAGCATGAGAATCAGCAGCATCGTGATCTGGGTTCCGAGTGACAGATGAATGTCATACGCCTGCGCGATGAACAGCGAAGCAAACGTGCAGTACATCATCGAACCGTCCAGATTGAATGAATAACCCATCGGCATCACAAAGCTGGAGATTTTTCTCCGTACTCCAAAGCGGTCAAGTGCGTCCAGGATTTTCGGATACGCGGCTTCGGAGCTTGCCGTCGCGAACGACAGAATGAAAGCTTCCTTAATTAGCGCCAGCAACTTGAACACTCGGAATCCGAGGAACAGCAACCCGGCGCCCACGAGTACCGCCCAGAGCAGAAACAAGCTGACGTAGAAGTCACGCATAAAAACCGCGAACTTCAGTAGAATCGACAGTCCATTGACCGCGACAGTAGCCGCCATCGCAGCCAGCACCGCGAGCGGCGCGAGCTTCATGACATAGCCCGTGATCTTGAGCATCACGTGCGACAGCTGGTCGATCGCTGCGACGAGGATCTTGCCCTTGTCGCCAAGCGCTGAAAGCGCGACGCCAAAGAACATCGAGAACACGACAATCTGCAGGATCTCGTTGTTCGCCATTGCTTCCGCAAATGACTTAGGCACCATGTGACCGACGAACTCTTTCAGCGTGAATTTCGACGTCGCAAGATTCGCCGACGCACCGATTTCGGGTAGAGGCAGTCCAAGGTTCGCGCCTGGCTTGAGAAGATTCGCCATCAACAGCCCCAGCAGCAGCGATACTAACGACGCAGTGACAAACCAGCAAAGAGCCTTCGCGAATACCCGTCCGACGGCGGATGCATCGCCCATGTGGGCGATGCCGACAACCAGCGTGGAGAACACGAGTGGACCAATAACCATCTTGATCAGGCGCAAAAACACATCCGTGATGAGGGAAATGTATCCGGCAATCTCTGTGGCGGCCCTCTTATCGGGAAGCCCCGTATAGATCATGTAGCCGATGAGGATACCGACCACCATCGCGATCAGGATCCACGCGGCCGCGGGTAGCTTCTTGTTCATCTTGAAGTCTCCATATCCTGCACACACCTACAGAGAATGAAACGGGTGCATTCCAGGTGTGCCATGGAACCACCATGCGGGTAAACAAGATCCGACGTCGACGAATAGATGCTTGTCAGCGTCGACATCAGAAAATATCGTTTTCTTGAAGAAATGCCGAACAAGCGCGCTATACCTCTACCCGACCTGACTTGCCGACATCCAAGTCAGATATTTGAGGAGATCGCGCGCCTGTGGGCCGCGGTAATGGATGGAACCCACTCGTCCGCACATGCACCGATTCAGCAGCTTCGAATTGGGCGGTCAGTAGCCGACCGCGTTACCTGCAGGACGACGTGCGTCGTTCGCGCCATATATGAATCCTACCCGGACCTTCCCCGACACCGCCGAATCGTTTCCGGACGACGGAGCTACGACACCATTGACATCCGGAAGACCGACCATGATCACCTCAGCCGCACCCCACGGCGTCTGTTCAACCATCTTGTAGCCGGCGTCCTTCAGCAAATTCAGCGTATCGGGCGATAAGCCGTAGGTTTCGTAATAGATCTCATCCGGCAACCACTGATGATGAATTCGCGGTGCGTCGACAGCCTCTTGTGGCGTCATTCCGTAGTCGATGACGTTGAGCGCGGTCTCCAGCGTGATCGTGATAATGCGCGAGCCGCCCGGCGAGCCAATCACGAGGAACACCTTTCCGTTCTTGGTGACAATCGTCGGCGTCATCGATGACAGCGGTCGCTTGCCCGCTTCGATTCCGTTTGTCGTGCCCTGCACAAGTCCGTACATATTCTGCGCACCTGCCTTTACGGAGAAATCGTCCATCTCGTCATTGAGAAAGAACCCCGTTCCAGGTGCGATGACGACGGCGCCAAATCGCCCGTTAACCGTATAAGTTGTCGACACGGCATTGCCAGCGGCATCGACAATTGAGTAATGCGTAGTTTCTGGCCTCTCCCCCGTTCCGATACCGGCATGCACCTCCTGCGAGGGAGTCGCTCTAGCCGTTGCAATCCGTTCGCGAATCTCGGCGGCATAGGTCTTGCTCAGCAGCTTATCGAGGGGATTCTTCACAAATGTGGGATCTCCCAAGTACGTATTGCGATCAACGTACGCCTGCCGCATCGCCTCCGCCATGTAGTGGATTGCCTGTTTCGAATGGAAACCCATTGCATGCATGTCATATCCCTCAAGGATATTCAGGGTCTCGCACATTGTCGTTCCGCCTGAACTCGGCGGCGGCGCAGAGATGAATCTGTAGCCTCGATACGTGCAAGACAGCGGATCAGTTTCATTGGCCTTGTATGCCGCAAAATCTGCCGCAGTGATGATTCCGCCATGCTGCTTTGACGCGGCTTCTACCGCCTCGGGGATACGCCCGTGATAAAACGCCTCAGGACCCTTGGCGGCGATATCCTCCAATGTATGCGCTAGGTCCTTCTGAACGAGTCGGTCGCCTGGTTGCAACGGTGTGCCGTCAGGCCGAAGGAAAATGCGCGCCGCTTCCGGATCATCCTTAAAGTGCTGAACCGTGGTGTCGAGAATGTCGGTGTCTGCACGCGTCAGTACAAAGCCTTCGCGTGCAAGCTTGATCGCGGGAGCCATAACCTGCTTTCGAGTCAGCTTGCCATACTTGCGCTCAGCGAGATCCAACCCCATGACTGTTCCGGGAACGCCTACCGCGAGATAACCATACAAACTCGCATCCTTTTTCACGTTGCCCGCCGCGTCAAGATACATATTCACGCTTGCGGCTGCAGGAGCAGTCTCGCGGAAGTTGATGAATTTGTCGGTACCATCAGCGAGATGGATAGTCATGAACCCACCGCCACCAATGTTTCCGCAGCACGGATTGACAACCGCTTGTGCGTAGCCGACTGCCACTGCAGCGTCAATCGCATTGCCACCCATTTTCATGATGTCGACACCGACCTGCGACGCGAGATGTTGCGACGTCACAACCATTCCATGACGTGCTTCCACAGCTGGCTGCGACGCGGCCAATGAGCCACCAGAGTTCGCGCCACAGATTGTGGCAACAGCAAGAAATACACACTTACAACTGAGTCTCACATTCATATCATCCTCCAATTACCTATTCACACATCATTTATATTTTTTATCTTTCGTATGTATCACTCTCACGCCCGATATAGAGTGAAATCAATTTCCGGCATCAAGGAAACACGAAAACCTTTTCACAAACGCAACCCCTCTAATTACTTCCAATTCAAATAGCAATAGGCGAAGGCGAGCGGCCCAATCAGCGATAACGAAGGGGGCACTGTTAGAACGGTTCGCGTCATCTTCTCGACCAGTTCAGCATTTCTCGTTCGGCGGCGGCGTCGTGGAGCGGCAAAATCCATCACATATACGGAACGGGGCGCTCCCTTTGAGCCAGTCGGAAACGGAATGAATCAGCGATCAGAAAAACTACGCCGATAGGCAAACAGGCCAGGAGTGCCGCCAGTCATCAGGAATAGAACTGAACTCCCCTTCATCAGATCTCCGGTTTGAACCGCATGAATAACGCCTGCAAAAGCCTTGCCGCTATAGACGGGGTCCAGCAACAATCCTTCCGTTCGGGCCATGAGGGTTACCGCCTCGATCATTGCGTCGGTCACAATGCCGTAGCCCGCCCCACGCTGGCTTTCATCGATCCGGACCGACGCGGGCACTACCAAGGAGTTCGAGCCAAGCAGCGCAAGCGTCACCTGCGCCAACTCCACCGTCTTAGGATGAGCCACGTGGCGCGGCGCCAACACTGTGTAGGCGTGAACTCGCGCCGGATCGCGTCTTGCCAAGGCCAGCCCTGCCACCAAACCAGCATGGGTACCGAAACTCCCGCTCGGAATGACGATGTCGGTAAAAATCGTATTTGATTCGACCTCTTGCTCCAGTATTTCCGCAGCGCAAGCGGCATATCCGAGACAGCCGATTGGCGAGGAACCGCCCAAACCGACCACATATGGCTTCCGACCGGCAACCCTGAGTTCGTCAGCACGCTTTGTGGCCACTACCAGGGCGTCGACATCACCCGGCCGTTCGTGGACTTGCGCGCCAAACAATCGGTCTAGAAATATATTGCCGCTGCACAAATAGTCTTCGTCGTCTCGTTTTACGGTATGCGTGAGAACTAGCTCACAGGCTATCCCCGCGTGTGCGGCAGCCGCAGCACTGAGCCGCGCATGATTCGATTGAATACCGCCCGTCGTGATGAAGCTGTCGCATCCTCGATACAATGCATCTCCCAACAGGAATTCAAGTTTCCGCAACTTGTTGCCGCCTCCCCCGATCCCCATCAAATCGTCACGCTTGACATAAATCGCGGCTTCAGTTTGCAACGCGTCCTCAAGTCGCCGCAAACGCTGGATTGGTGTCGGCCCCGCCATCAGCTTTACGCGGCCGAAGCTCTGTAGCGCCCTTCTCAACAATGTCATCCGGTCGTCCACTTAATAAGTACTACGAAATATTTAGCGGTGACCTTTTCGATGACGACTAGTCGACCGGGTACACATCCGTGAAAGGGAACGCAAGAATCGAGCATATTCAGGCGAATCCCGCCCGTGCCCAGTGCCGCGACAAAAAAACCGCTAGTGCCGACAGACGCTGCCGTGACTTTACGACTACAACATGTACTTCGTCCAAGCGGCGAATTCGGGCGTACTGGGATGATGTCAGTCGAGCGCTATCACAGCCTCCACTTCGACACGTGCGCCTTTCGGAATAGCGGAAACCTGATAACAAGCGCGTGCTGGATAGGGATCAATGAAAAAACTTCCGTAGACCTCGTTGACGAGCGGAAATTCGGCAAGATCCGTCAGTAGAACAGTCGTTTTGACGACCTTCTCAAGCGAGCTTCCGGCGGCTTCCGCAATCGCGCGGATATTTGCCAAGCACTGACCAATTTGCTGAGCGGCATCGGTTCCCACGATGGAACCCGTTGCCGGGTCGAGCGGCAGTTGGCCAGACACAAACAGAAGGCCACCAGTGGCGATGGCCTGCGAATATGGGCCGATTGCCGCCGGGGCAAGCGTGGTTTCGATTTTCTTCATTTCGTGCAACTACTGGTTGCGGGATAATGGGATTGCGTCAGGTGCCAACATAAGGGCGACGAATGGAGATCGCATTTTTGTTGGCACATCAGTTCGGGGACATCCGATCCGTAGAATCGACGAGATCAGCTGCCGTTTTCAGAGGTTCTGCTTGCTTTCTTCAAACGGTTCTTGCATCGGAACGCTCCCCAATCGCAAACTCGACCGCGGCGTCGACGTGGATCGCAGTGGAGTCGAAACCAGGGAGGGACAAGTTGTCCGTGTCGAGAATCAGGCAAATTTCGGTACAACCGAAGATCACCGCGTCTGCGCCGTCCGCCTTCGCTCGTTCAATGAGCGAGATCAGTGCCTCGTGGGATCTGTTCAGAACCTTACCAGCGCACAGTTCGTCGAAAATGATGTTGTGAGTAAGCGCGCGCCCATCGGCATCCGGCACCATGACATCGATACCATGCCGCGCCATCCTCGCTGGATAGAAGCCGTTCTCCATCGTATAGCGCGTCGCAAGCAGCAGCGGACGGCGACAGCCAGCGGCTTTCAAGCGACGGGCGGTTTCATCGACAATGTGGATAAACGGCACTTCAACCGAGTCCTCGACAACGTCGGCGACGAGATGCATTGTGACGGCACAAATCATCACGCATTCAGCCCCGGCGCCCTCGAGACCACGTGCAACGTTCGCGAGATACCATCCGGCATCGCCCCACTGACCAGCCTTCTGCATGTCGACAATCTTTTGAAAGTCGACGGAATGCAGAATCAGTTCAGCCGAATGCAAATCGCCCAACCGTTCTCGGACGGCCTCATTAATCTTGCGGTAGTAAACTGCGGAGCCTTCGAAGCTCATGCCGCCAATCAGGCCGATTTTACGCATCTCCATCACCTCAATCCTTTTGTCTGATCAGTGTTTTAGTAAAACGGACGGCAGTTCGCACCGCGTCCCCGCTCGTTCATTCAATCCGCGATCTGCGCACTTGCGCGGGTCAAGGCGAATCTGAGCCGCATATGAAATCTGAGGAATGCCGCTAGCAAGTCGAGTCGACGAAACGTCGGAGCAATCCAGCCGCTTGGTGGGTGTCCTGCAGCGCATCCACCATCGCGTCAGGATTCTTACCCTCTTTCAACAAAGTGCTGGCGCGCCGACGGATGCATGCTGCAGACAGCTCCGGGGTGAACTCGGGATGAAATTGGGTCGAGATGGCATTGGGGCCGTAACGAACAATCTGATGTCGATCGTGGGCCGAGTACGCCAAGGCGCGAGCGCCCGGCGGCAATTCAATGATTGTCTGTGCGTGCGTGAGGTGTGCGGCGAAATGAAGAGGCAACGATTCGAGAAGCGGATCGTCGGCAGCGGTCGGCAATAGGCAAATTGTTTGGCAACCGACTTCAAGCCCATCGGGATGGTAGTCCACACGGCCTCCTAGTGCGTGTGCCATCAGTTGATGACCATAGCACACGCCAAACAGCGGCATATCAATGGACATCGCTTCGCGGATCCACTGCGCCGTTGCCTCGCTCCACGGATGACGGTCAGTCACCATGGACCATGAGCCCGTGATTACCGCAGCGCGGTTGGCATCCGGTCGCGGCAGAGTCTCGCCCTCAAAGACGCGCACCACCTCTACCGTTTCGGCCGAACGCTCCAGCGCGCGGCAAAACCATGTCGGAAGATCACCGAAGGGACCACGAATCTCTTCAGGGGGGGTACCAGCTTGGACAACGATCAAGGATGCAGAAGCCACGATTCAAGAGCAACCATCAACGAAGACGGGAAACAGTCGGCATCGGACTCGGCCCCGCGCCTTCTGGAGGAACGAGACGCAAGTCTAGCTTGACTCCTGAATCACAAAAAATGAATAATGGTGATAGGGGGTTCTCGAAATGAGAAACATAGATCTTGATTCGCTGCAGATCTTCAAGGCTGTTATCGATTTCGGTGGTGTCACCAAGGCAGCTGCACACCTAAACAGGGTGCAATCAAATATCACTACGCGCATCAAGAACCTCGAGGAGCGGCTCGGCGTAACGCTGTTCCAGAGGCAGGGGGGCAAGCTCGTGCCGTCAGCCGAAGGTAGGCTCCTCCTCGGCTATGCGGAACGACTACTACGGCTGTCCACAGAAGCCGAAGCCGCGCTCCGCAGTGGGACTCCGCGCGGCACGCTACGAATCGGCACACTAGAGAGCACGGCTGCAGCCCGCCTGCCGCCGTTCTTGTCGCGCTACCACGAACGCTACCCTGATGTGCAACTAGAGTTGGTCACCGGCACTACGACTGCGCTAATTAGCCGCGTGCATCGCTATGACGTTGAAGCGGCGTTCATCTCCGAGCCCTTCCAACCCGGCGATCTGGAAATGCAGGCGGCGTTTTCCGAAGAGCTAGTGCTCATTGCGCCAGAGAACGCCGATCACATCAAGACGGCGAGGCACCTGCAGCAATGCACGGTCATCGCCTTTGCGACAGGCTGCTCATATCGCAGAATCCTTGAGGACTGGCTTACGGCATGTGAAGTGGTACCCGAGCGAGTGCTGGAACTCGCTTCTTATCATGCAATAGTGGCCTGTGTGGCGGCCGGCTCTGGTATCGCTATCGTCCCGCGCTCTGTGCTGCAGGCTGTACACGCAGAAAGCCAGGTAAAAGTGCTACCGTTACCTCCGAATGTGGCACGGGTGCGTACCTATCTTGTCTGGACCATCGGCCATCATTCGGTGGCATTGGACGCTCTACGTGACGAGCTACCGCGCTAGACGTAGGGCACACTCTGCCATTTCCGTTGCGGGTCACATCCGACTTCGCTCACCTGTCGACGGGCGTCGTATCGAGTTCGTTGATGGACTTAGGTGCCGCAGCCGCGCCGGTTCAACCCTAGTGCGCTCCAGTTTCCTTGCAAACGTGGCTTTGTCCAGAAACACCGTCTGATATTCAGCCGCGTGTTCCTTGTTTGGCAGGTTGTCCAGCCTGTAGTGGGCCTTCGCGGCGCCCCTCTCAGCACACAGGATCAAACCAAGAGCGAGATTGTCCCCGGGCTTTGTCCAGTGCTCACACGCGTAATTGAGATAGGGGTACATCTGTCCGGCGTCTGCATAGCGGAAGCGGCCCACTTTCAGTTCGACGATGAGCCGACATCACGGTCGATGATGAAAGAACACCAAGTCGACATTGAACCAGACGTCATCGATCCGGAGGCATCGCTGTCGACCGATGTTGCGGACGCTGAATTCTGCTAGCAGAGGCGCTGACGACGCCGTTCCTCGGCGTTTCGACGGTAACGTGACACCCTTTTGATCAGACTTTGCATGTTGCCGGTGCTGCGAAATACAAATGGTAAGACCGTTTCAAGAGGGGTACCGTGCTCGCTGCAGTTCTGAATGGCGTTGCCCCTTTTGATCCAGAAATTTCAGGAACTCGCTCAGCAGCAGTTCCCGTGGATTGGACAGCGACGCGTGTCGTGGCCCTGCCAAAGTACATCCCGTGCCTTTTGACGAATTCCCGCAACAACAGTCATGCGGTGCAATCTCCCCGATCGTCGCGTGCTGCTCGAGGTGAATCATGTTCGACCACGCGAACGTCACGCGCTCGCCGATGAAGAGGCCATCGAACTCCACATGTGCCGAAAATCGGTGACGATCGCGCGTCAAAGTCCGCTGCAGAAAATGGCCGTTAGCAAGAGGGGGACTACTTCGTGAATGACAGCGCTGCTGCCGGCCTGGCGCGCGTGCGCTTCGACTGACTCGGCTGCGCCGACTACTACCGCGCCATAGGACGAGTCCGCAATAGGATGACCCTCTCCGCGTTTGAACAGTGCATCACCTTGCTCATACCCGAGGACGGCATAGACGCGAAATCCAAATGCCGTCAAGTTGCTACCGTGCGCCGGTCGAAATGCGTTGACTGAGTTCGCTTCGACGCGCATCGGCTTCGGATCGATATACCGATCCTTTAGCAGCGGGGCGATGAACGCATGCGCGTTCGATCTACAGTTGAGTTGCGGATCGAGCTCGTAGGCGTAGGACGAGATCGGCAGCAGGCCGGGGGCGAGCGCAGTCAGCACCGCTGCCGAGGCATAGATTGCAGAAACCTTCATCAGCCTCTCCGCTAAATCAGCTTGTTCCGCAGTGTGAGCGAACACGATCGTCCAATTTCATGGAACACTCAAGATGACTATTCCGGTCCGCGTGAGGACCCCCTTATATCTCGAGTCATTTACTTAGGATGACGAAGACTCCACGCATAGGTCGCTCTGACATCGAGGCGCATCAGACTCGTCGGCATTCGCCATTGCCGACTCCAATGCCTGCACAAAGCGCTGAAATGCATCCAGGGTTCCGTGGACGCTTTGGTACTCGGTTCGACCGATTCTGCCATCAAGGACGACTAGCATTCCGGCATCCGCCGCCAATTTCAGGATGTTCATTGCGCCCTCCTCCGGTCACCTAAGTATCGACGGTCGCTCACGCCGCAAGCGGGTAAGCGCGCATCGCCGGCGTACTCGTCTTTGCCGGGAACACGTTCCACGAGCCGTCTTCGTGCCGGAAGAAGACGATGGTCAAACCTCCGTCCGCCCGCACCACGCCGATGCGTACGTAGCGCCTTCGATCCGTTCGTGTGCGACCGAATTCCATCACGCGTACCGTCGCCACCGCAGTAGGGCCAAACCACTTGTCGACCAGCGTTCGCAAGCACTTCTCGCCGGAACCCATCTCGCTCTCCTCTGATTGCCGCGCGACCATCGTGCCCCGCCACTTCCTGCTCAAACGTCTTGTCGGTTACCTTACCGTCAAATATAGGTTATACAACCTATATGTAAACCCAAAAATCTCAGTAGTGCGGGTAAACGATATCCACCTCGTCAGCCTTTATCCATAACATGTTTGGTGTGTGGGCGTCTGGGAAAAATCGGTTCTCCAACCTATACTTGAGTAAGGTTGGGTAACCTATTACGTCAGGCGATTCCGGACGCCGCCGGAGCATCCGCGCAGCGGCAACACGCGACGTCCATGAGATGCCGAACCGCAATATTGATTGTTGGCCCGCCGGGCAAGCGCGCCACCACGGTCCGCTGCCGGACGCTCACTTTGTGCCAAAAGCGAAATAGTCAGCGCCTCAGAACGGAGTGCACGTGAAAAAACTGACCCTCACTTCCGAAGCGATATTTGATCCGCAAACCGCCGCACCAGTGCGACGGCGCGGCAATCGCGAAAGCCGAGTGCCCGAGATCATCGATGTATCGATAAACGTGCTGATTGCCGCAGGGTACGCAGGGTACACGATTAACCGCGTGGCCAACGATGCGGGCATTCGTCTGAGCACGCTACAGCACTACTTTTCAACCCGGGAAGCACTGTTGCGCGCCACAATCGAGGAGATTGCAAGCCGCTACTTCGAACGCTTTCGAGGGTTTGCCGAGAACAGAAACCGCTCCCCGCAGGCGCGGCTCGAATCGATCATCGACGACGCTTTCGCCGACTTTGTCAAACCGGGATTGGTAGCAGGCATCATCGAAAGTTGGGGATTAGCACAACACGAGCCATTCGCGCGCGATGTCGTCACGGAGGTACAGAAGCGGTTCACGAGGCTCTTTGCACTGCTTATCGGCGAGATCAATCCGGAACTGTCGATTGGAGAGCGGGAATTGCGCGGCGCATTGATCGTGTCCAGTTGCCAAGGCCTCGCTATTTTCCTTCGCTGGAGCGAAGACAATGCTGGGCAATTGCATGCGTTCCGCAAAGCCATCAAGGTCGTATGGAGTGGCATCAGCAACGCAGGCGAGTGAGTGTGCGCGGGCCAGCGGGGTACGTCCGCCCAGGCCGCCATGCGGCTCGCCATTGTAGTCGGCGAGAACCACGTCGATAACATCCTCGAGCTCGTCAAGCGTCATCATCAGAGATGTTTTCTCGCCGACATCGTCGAGCGCACGTTCGACTGCGCGTGGATCCCTGCCCGTGGTCGCCGGCAACCTGTGTGCGAAGTGCATCGCGATGCGGTCGAAAAAACGCTCGATCAACGCGCGTTCGTTCTTCTGGCCAAGCGGCCCGTTGTCGGTTGTGCAGCCGATGACCCGTGTCAGGCGCTCGAGCGTCGCCTTCGCGAAATGCGCCTTCGCTGCATCAAAGCGGAACGTGCCCCAGCATGCCCACGCGGTTCCAGGAATCACCTCCGACGGGAACCCGCCGCCGGACCTGACCGTCAGCTCAGGAATCTTCGAAGCGCGCGGTGTATGTGGCGACAAACTCGCCTGCAGGGCTACGGCAACGTCGTCCTTGTTGTACTCGCGGCCCAGCGCAAGCGCATAACCAATCACTGCGCGCGTCGCCACGTCGAGGAGCAGCAGAATCCAGATCCTGTGCAGCACAAGGAGTGTTTCGAAGCCGAATGGGTCATCGATGCGAAGCGTCAGACGCATGTCGATCTTGTGACCGTCGAATTCGACGGCCTCATATGGACGGGTGACGGGTTTGCGCACGACTTGAGGATCGTCGATCCACCGATGACCGATTTGCTGGGCGCCTGCCGCCCGTGCCGCCGCGTCGAATTTCCGGTTCGCGAGCGTGCCGGCGTAGCTGGCAAGCGATCGCTCACCGAGGTATTTCTGGTTGAATGGATATTCGTTTGCCTGAATGCCCGCCTGCCGGCATTGCGCACGAAAACCTCCGTGTAGCCGCCACAGGTGCCGATGCACTTCGGTTAGCTCCGCGTGCTTCCTGCTGCGCTCGGCGACCTTGCGTTCTATCCAGCGCGCGACATCCGGATAACGGTGCAGCAACTGGGTAAAGGCGCCGCTGGCGTTGCTTGCGACACCGTCCCGGGATGGCTTGACCATCGAACGGCGATCATATGATCGCGTGTGCTGATAAGGGATAAGTGCGCGGCAGCCAAATATACGGCCGTCCTCGTGCTGCGTGATGCATCGCTCGAAGATGCGATACAGGTCGTTAAAGCCGACGCCGGTTTCCCCAGCTGATTTCCCGCAAAGATGAATGCCCATCAACAAACAGCGTCATCGCCCGGATGCGGCGCCTCAGCAGGTTGCGCCCGTCTTCAGAAAGCGCACTGTCGTCCGCACCGGGCCATTGCCCGATATCGGTCAGTTCCGGCGGAATGGAGCGGCGATTGAACCGCAATGTACCAAAGGTGATCTGCTTCATGGCAGTTCCAGATAGGTATGCGGCCCGAGCAGCTCGAGTGCAAGAGTTGGACATCGCACCTCACCACACAGCACCAGTCTGAAGACCGCCGAGCGAACGAGCATTGGGTCAACGAACTCGAGCCGCCGCTCAAGTTCGTTCAGAGTCAGGCCGTAACGACATCCGGTCAGCACGCATTGCATCAGCTGCCCGACAGGAATCGAATGAGTGGCTGCGAGGTGATGCAGCATTGTCATCCTGTTCTCGCGCAGCGCCGGCGAATCGTCGAGATGATGTGGATGAATCAGGTCGAGCTGCAACGAAGACGCCCTACTCCACATCTCGAATGCCGGAAACAGGCTGCCTCCCAGCGCAGCCGCAGTCGACTCCGCGGAACGCAACACAACGCACAATTTCTCGCCATCGGGCGTGCGGACCCAAAAGTCGACGGGCCGTGAAGGATTCGCGTCTGGAATACACAGGGGCTGCTCGCAGTATACGAGCACGTGAGGATCCGATTCCAGGCGGAGCCACAGATCCAGCGCGTGCCGCCCGAACAGAGTCAGCCGGCGGCCGATCTTTGGCCCGAACAAATCATATCGGTGCGCGCCGTATGGACGGGTGCTGTTGACCGCACGCACGAAACTTGGTCGGCTCATGGCCAAGGTTCCGGTTTTGCCCAATAATCATGTTTTAGGACAAAAGCATCCGGCCACCCGCCCCTGACCGCCGCGCGATTGAAATTTGGCACACAGATCGCCACTACAAAATACGTATCATTTGATACACCCCGTCGTGTTTGTATCTGTGCAAGTCGATACGCGCCGGCTTTTCTGTCCTCGGGCGCCACACGTTGTGAAACAACAGAGAAAAATCCCGCCAAATCGTCGCAATCCCTTGCTGGGATTGGATTTCAGGCTTGTGACAGTTTCTCCCCCAGTGTTTCACGGAATGGCTCGCCGATCGGTACCCATAACACGTGACGTTTCAGACTTTCTCTTCCGTCCCTCGACATTTCTGACTTTCGCTTCTATGGGCCACGAAGCGAAAGTTATGACGGGACTGACATGAACCCTCGCTGCGCCAACAACCTGGCACCCGAAAGTGCTGCAACTTTCCCTTCAGCCCACGACTCCCACGAACGTCAGCACTTCGTTCGCACTCTGGCTACGCGCAGTGCGAAGACGCAGCTCGATAATCCTGCGCTCGCCGCTGCAAACCAACGAACGAATCAAGCCAGATGCCCAGCAAGCCCCGATCAGTTGCCAGGAAAGACTACACGCAGAATTGCTGAGTTGGCTCCACCGGTGCGCCAGTCTGCAAGCATCGTCTTGCGCCGTCTGCGCGCCATGTGGCGCCGTAAGGCGCAAAATATGGGGTCCCATGGACACGACTGTTAGTTGCGTAATGTCGTACCTACTAAGGAACGCCATCGACGTCCGGATCTCGAGTCGGACGCGAATGCGCTCCCGTCGGAGCGCAGACAGCCATGCGTTTGCTCGTCTTTGCCCGCATCACCGGACTGTCAGCGCCTTCGCAACCGCCAGAACCCAACGCTATGTTTATGCCGAAGTCGGGACCATTTACTTGCTGCGCGTGGTCGGCAAAATCGCGACGGAACGCTTCCCTCCCCCTTCGTCCCGGTAGTTCTCGAACCCATCGTCGATTACCTCGACATGCGCGGCTTGCGCGAACCACTGATCTGCACGGTCGGCATTCCGCTATCAGCACTGCTCGATAAGCACAGCATCGGCCACTTACGCATGGAAGCGACTGAAAGCGGCGGATGCGCCGACGCGACGCTTGCCGCTCTTCGCTCGCCAGGTGAGGCCGATCCATCCTGACATGTACAAGGTGCGACATTTCTTCGCCATGGCAAACGCCGCGGCTTGCACAATGACTCGCAGCACGCCCGCACAGTCAGCGCAACGAGCATCCATTCGCTCCAGCATAAGTCCGTCTCGCACGCCCTATCCCACGGCATGAGTCTCTAGAGTGCTCGGATTTTTACAGGCTACAACTCACTCGACACCACTTCGACCTATGCGACCGCGAAGATTAGCCGGTAGGTCTGCGAGGCCGAGAAATGCCTTCGAGTGGCTACCATCTGAGACAAATTCTGTTCTCGCGCCACGAAGTATGTTGCGGCCGCCCCTGCTCTATGGGCGAGTGGTATAGAAATTGGAAAGATAAAAAATAAAATTAATTATAAAGTCCGAGTGCCAGTGTAATGGCTCCCTGCAGCTGAGTTTCCACGTGGAAACTTTGATTGGTCACGACACTCGTCAACACTGTCGCGGTGGTGCGACTTTCGGCCGGCCTGGTCAAATCTCGCAGATCAATTCATGATGCTTTCAACCTTGCATACTCGCAATTGATCTACATCGCGCGTTTTTGAGAGCAGCGAAAAAACTTCCGAATAGAGGCCACCGTCGCGCGGACTTCTCCCGACTCTATTCCAGTGTGCAGCGCGTCAGATCGGCCGTCACATCCTCTTTCGGCAATACCGCCTGAGCATCGCGATCGTCGTCCGCGAGTAACGATTGCGCCCGCCGGGCGGTATCGTTACTCGCTTCGTGACTCTATCGCACCCGAGTAACGGCGACGGCCGTTACTCCGTCGCGATTGTCATCGTTACCGCTGTCACGCTTACCTTCGAGAGAATTGATGGGCCCGTCGCTTACTACTTGCTGCCTCACGACAATACCGATTTCGTTTTGGAGAAGCTGACCGAAGTCCGGATCCGTCGGTGCAATTGTCCATGACAGGCTCCCAATTCCCTCGAAAATCAGTCCCAACCGCCAGACAAAGGTTGAGCGCGGACGTGCGCGCCGATCAGACAGGCTAAGCGTATCGTCCCGGGATCAGCAGCGGTAGCGGCGCGATTGGCGCTTATCTCCGTTTGCTCCGCTGCCAGGGCATCGGCAAGGCGTTGCACACGCTCAGGTTGTGATACCTCGACATTCAGCGCTACCAAACGTGTCGACGCCGCGGTGCGTCAGTGACGCAAACGGCCGCAGCTCTGGTGGCAATGTTGCGAATCAATCAATGCCAGTTCGCGCTGCCTCAACGCTTTGTCACTGGCAATTTTCGTCGGGTCTCGACCCTGCAACTGGGTCAACAATACGCTGCGAGGACCTTTGATCGTCGACGCACGGAGTTGTCCTGCATGATTCTGAGCGAGAAGAAAGACGCTAGCGTGGCCATATGCTGTCGCAGCCAGACAAAGCACGCAAAATAATAACGCAGCACCTCTGAGGAACCCGCCTGGAGGTCTCGACATCGCCGGCAACAGATGCGCACCAAGAAGAAGCACGATGCCGGCCGGTACCGATGCGGCCTTCTCGATGGCTGTTCCATCTCAATATATCACCACAACAGTGGTGGCTATGATCGACGTAAATGTAGCCGTAACTGCAACGAAATTGGCAACATTTCGGCGTCGTCTCGCTGCAGCGATGCTGTCGCTATTGCAGGGGCCGAAGTGGTTTTGAGTGAATACGTTCAAGATCAGATGCTCATCATTGTCTTCCGTCCATGCCGAAGCATGCAGATATCCAGAGTCGTCGAGCCGGGTCCGTCGCGAGCGAAAGACACCGCACCAACTAGCGCAAACCGTCATTGCATGGAGCGGAGACGTAACGAACGTTGACCGCGCCGAACCGTGTGGCAATGCGATCAGACCAAGGAGTCACGCCGGCCATTGAAGACATAACCCACCGGTGCAATCCGATATGAACAGCATTTGGCTGAGCCCACAGAAAGCCCATGCGCAGTGAAAGCAGAAGAATCAGGGTGAGTTTCCACGTGGAAACCTAGCTGGATTCCGAACGAGTGGCCGGCCCGAACGAGACGATGACCCGTATTAAATGTGGCCGGGGGGTACTTATCCAACCAAAAATCCGCGATGTTTCCACGTGGAAACCCACACGAAGACCGAGAGTGGCTGCACTCAAACGCATCGAGCACCTGCGTTCAAGCCGACCGGAAGCACCCACCCAACCGAACACGCCGGCGGTTTCCACGTGGAAACCGCCCCACAAGTAGAACGTTCTGCGTAGACGAAAACTTGCCGCACCCCCCCCTCGATTGCTGCATGTGTGTCCATGTCACGCCGCAGTCGCATCAGCAATCTCGCAACAGCTCACCCCTCAGGGAATTCTAGAAGAGCTAGACCGATCGACGCGACCTGGAGCATAGATTTCCGTGGAAGGTGCGGCACTCCAATACACGCAGGAGTCACCAAATTTCGAAAGTTGCGGAACGTTAGGCACCACGCGAGATCAATAGCATCACCGAATACAGCGATCGGAAATCAGTTTCCACGTGGAAACCCGACCATTCCAGAGCGATCGCCGGGAACGATCATGGCGCCATTTTCTCAATCAATCCGTGACCAGAGCTATTGCAAGCGAGCTGAACTCTCGCGATGCGCTTGAAGATCTTCCCGAAGAAATACAAATGTCACCGTGACTGCAACGAAATATTTTCAATATTTTTATTGCGTTTTACGCCAAATTAATTTATTTTGGCGATCATCTTTTACAGAGAGGTCGACATGGGAATAGTCATTGCCGTTGCCAACCAGAAGGGCGGGAGCGGGAAAACCACGATCACCCTCAACCTGGCAGGCGCGTACTGCGACGACGCCCCCGACCTGCGCGTCCTCGTGATCGACGCCGATTCCCAGAGCTCAGCCGTTCGAGCGACCGGAGCCGGTGATGTTCCATATCCCTTCACCGTAGTGAACATGGCCGCGGCGGGATCGAATCTCAGCCGCGAGATCAAGCGAATGGCGCAGGATTATGACCTTGTCCTCGTTGACTGTCCGCCCAGCGTTCACGACAAGAACACCGAGATTGCAATCGCCGCTTCAGACTTCGTGCTTGTCCCCATGGATGCCTCGGCTCTTGACGCGTGGAGCACGATCGGCATGCTGCAGCTGGTCCGCCGAACGATCGGTAGCGACCCGAAGGGATGCGGCATTGTGTTCAATCGCGTGAATACCAAGACTACCGGCTATGCGGAAGTCCGTGCCGCGATGGGTGAGGACAATCCGTATCCGATTCTCGAAAGTACGATCGCCCTGCGCGAAATCTACAAAACTTCGATTGGCATCGGAGCGACGGTCTTCTCCGTGAAGGGGCAGCGAACTGCCAAGCAAGCCAAAGAGGAGATCATGGCCGTTGCAAGGGAAATTCTGGGTATCAAGGGCCTGCTGGAGGCGTGAAATGTCGAACAAGGATCAAGTTAATAAACCGAAGCAGGGACTCTTGGGTGCCTCCATTCGCAAGGGCATTGCCAACGAAAAAGCTGATGTGGACGGACGCCTCGATGCGACTGGCGTGACCTCCGTAGAGGAGCGAGCCCCTGCGCCTGCCGGTGCAGCCTTGTCGGGTGATCCGCTCGCGAGCACGTATGGCAGCCGAACTAACGCGTCCGCTGTATTACCTCGCGTGCGGATTCTGCTGAATGAACTCGTTTCGAACCCGTTCAATCCGCGTGAGTTCTATAGTCCGATCGCAATCGATGACCTGGCTGTCCGAATGAGGAGGGAAGGGCAGCATGTCGCGATCACCGTCACACGCAATCATCGCTTTCCCGGCAAGTACGTGATTGTCGATGGTGAATTCCGTTTCCGCGCAAAAAAGAGCCTTGGCGAGCAGTCAATCGATGCAGAGATCGTCCCTGATCTGTCCGACAAGGATCTCTATCTCATGGCAAGCAGCATCAACAAGAATCGAACCAAACAAACCGTGTTCGATGATGCCGTTGCATGGGAACGCCTGCTTGAACAAGATATCTTTGAGAGCCAGGAAGCGCTCGCGGAACACCTCAGTATCAACAAGTCGCTGGTTTCGAAAACGCTACACGTCGGCAAACTGCCGAAGCACTTTCTTCAACAATTGGCGAATGCGGAAGAGGTTGGCCTCGCCCATGCCTATAACATCAAACTCATCCTCGAACGTGCCGACCACGCTACGGCCGAGTCCATCCTCGAGCGAGTACTCGCCGGGGAGTACTCGGTACGTCGACTCGAGGAGTATGTGAAGAAGCTCGATGGCACTTCGCCTCCACGCGCCGCGAAAACGCACTACAGCAGCAACGTCCCTTTCCATACGACAAGCGGCCGGGACATCGGTGCGCTCAAGCGTTATCGCGATGGACGTACCGAACTGAAACTAACGAGTCTCAACGAAGATCAGCAGGCCATCCTCGTCGCACAATTGGAGAAAGTCGTGCGCGATTTCGTCGCGACCCACCTCGCTGAAGAGCAGGCGGGGGAGAGCACCTAACGGAACAATGCCGCACAAACACCTGATTCGTGCGTTTGTGCATACAGACACAAGGCTGGCCAGCTAAGAACTGGCCTCTTCCCTTTAGGGCAGCGCGACAGTTCGCATAATTGGCATTTCGCAAAACGAACAAATCGCCGCGCTACTCGCATGCCGGAACCCGGCTTACGCGATTCGCTTGCCGCCCTGAAGCACGAAGCTCAAGAGGTCGGCGTCCGTGGGCTCTCCCCAAACAGCAGTGGCAAGCCACCCGAAGAAAGCCGCTTCTGCCGATTTCTTCACCTTCTTGGAATCTGACAGCCGGAGGACCTCTGATGGCTGCTGCTCGTTGTACTGCGATACATACTTCTCCTGCTCCGCGGCATCCAATTCGTTGAAGAAGCCACGAATCTGCTCGGTCCGATGAGCCGCATACTGAGCGTGCAGTTTGACCTTCAACTCATCACCTGACTCGATAGGTGCTTTCGGCGGCTTTTCAGCGGGTGTCGACGTATTGGCCACTTCCCAGCCACCCTCAACGGCCTTTCGGAAATATGCCCCAACTTGAGCGACAGGCTCGACGCCAGTTTTCTTAACGCGTTGCTCGGTGTAATCGATCGCTTTACGGATCGCATCGTTACTATGTGTCGATGCGAGCTTGCGTGCCTCGGCCAGAGGAATTCCAAGCTTCGTCATGCCGCCAACGAGATCCAGATCCGCCTCCTGCGTGATTTCAGGCTTGCGCTTGGGCGTGATCGAAAACTGGACAGCCGCAATCGCGCGCCCATTCTTAAATTCCGCCATCTCAATCTCGTGGTCAGAGACCTCGTTGATCTCGACGAGCGCTGGCTGAAGGACACGGCTCTTGAAAATCTTGTACTGCGAGTATGAGCCTTCCCGCCAGTCGAGGCCCAGTAGCAGATCCCTAATGGATTCGACGCTAAGCTTGGGAGTCCGGCCGACTCCTTCGTAGCGAACCACGTTTTCCCAAAGGGTTAGAGCATGCCCACGCTTAAACGACCGTGCGATCCGCATGTCGATACGCGCATAGGTCTGCGGGTTCATCAACAGTTCGCGCATGTTGTCCGAGAACTGGTACTTCAGCGTCGAGCCCGACATCTTTGCGCCGGCAATCAGACCACTCGCGTTCCACTCGGACTTCCCGGACAGATGGTCCCAGTTGACCACAAAGCCAACTAACGAGTTGACTGTCGCTTTAACGTAGTCGCGGTTCTTTGTGTTCAGGCCGACGTCCTCTATCAAATCCAAGATCTGGTATTCGAACCATACACGTTCACCCTGCTTGTTTTGCTCGATGGCGTTCTTGATCAGGGCGTTGAACATCTTGCCTTGCTGCAGCGAAATCGCCCCGGATTGCGGCGCGACATGTACTGCGGGAACCGCTTTCCTGAAAGGCTCCGGTAGATCCGCCAACGGGAACAGCGTGATCTGACTCGCGTCGGTGGGGACGGTGATTTTCTTTTTTGGCACGTCAAGTCCGGAGCCAAGATGAACGAAAGGTAACAATACCCTGTTCCGCATTCACCTTCAAGCGCTCAGGAGATGCGCCTCTCCTAGAGGATGCGCCTCTACAAGTCCATCAGAACCATAGCCATGCACCATTCTCGTAAGATCACTGGCTTCCTTGCTAAGCCAATAGAAATCTATTTAATAATCAATACACTATTTGGGAGTGAGGACACACTCACTTTGAACCAGAGAACCATGGACGTTGACCTTCGATCGCGAAAGGCCCTCAAAATCACGCAGCATTCGCCTGCTGTTTGAACCATAGATATGCACCTTAAGCCTGCTTTTGATCGCCTAGATCTACAAGCCCCGGCCCAGGAGCCATGAACAGTCTTCGTTTCGAGGGCTAGTTGGGTACCATAAACATGTACCTGCGTCGGTCAATGACGAACAAAAACTCTTTAAAATCATTTATTTGTATATATAATTTCAAGTAATACCTCAGATGCATGAGGAACCATAGACGGCCACCAAACACCACCGGGCGAAGTCAGCACGGGCACCCTCGGCGGATGGACCATACAAATGCACCCATGCCCCATATCCATTTACCTCTGGAACCATAGGTATGACCTGTAGGAACCATATCCTTCGACCTGTAGAACCACAGGAATGTACCCAAGGAACCATAACGATAGACCCGATCCTCTTGAAAGCCTTATCGGGTAAGGATTTCGTCCGACGTAAACGTAGTTAAAGGGTTGAAAGTGTTTATCGAAAACACGTAAACGTCCCAGTGCTCCCAGATAGAGAACCAGAGCCTTTTACCCTGGGGGCGGGCTAATACTCAGAAGCCTGGATTTTTTCACCCATGGTGCGCGACTGATGCACGGACCATAGACGTTTACCCATCGAACGCAGTTTGGGTACGGGACCATAGACGTTCACCCACTGAGCGTGGCTGGCATACGGAACCATAGACGTTCACCCAAGAGCGCGGCTGGCATGCGGAACCATAGACGTTCACCCACTGAGCGCCGCTGGCGTACCGAACCATAGACGTTCACCCAATGAGAGTGGCTGGCGTCCGGAACCATAGACGTTCACCCAGGAGCTCGGCTGGTGTATGGAACCATAGACGTTCACCCATTGAGCGTGGCTAGCCTACTGAACCATAGATGTTCACCCGTTGTGTCCCGCCAATATATGGATCCATTGACGCTCACCTACCGAGCCTAGCCAATGTGTGGAACCAGCCATTGCCTCACTGACTCGGAGTGACGTCGCAGCCGCTGCAGTCCGATCGTAGAACCACAAACGTGAACCTTAAGATTCAGTCGAACCACAGGCGCAAACCAATCGCTCGTGCACCGGATACTCCCTCTCGCGATGCTTCGTCAACGTTTCAGCAGCGACGGAAGGAAAGTGTTGACAAGGATTTCCAGATCCCGGAGATATGGGACGATTCGATCAATGTTCGGCGAGTCCATTCGCACATACCGCCTACCATGACCTCGACAGACTGACAGGTTCACCGAGAACGTATCCTCATTCCGAGCGCTTTCAACCTGACCATTCCCCGACAACAATATTGACCTCACAACGTCGGGCGATGAGCCCAGCGGCACGGATCGAGCACGGCTCGTCACCAACTGCTTACCGCGCTGTCGAATCAACTTCGAGATTGCACCGGCAGTCTCGAACGTGACGTGATCTTCGTCACTGAACGATCGAAGAACTGGTGCGGGAAGCAAAGCAGCCGCGATTGATCGGGAGACCTTCGACGGTGAGACTTTGAGATCGTTAGAAAGCGCCGCTTGCGTCAGCCACAGCTTCCGTTCCAGGGCCGCCAGATAGAACCGTCCCATTCTCACCGGTGAGGCGCAAGTGGCCGCAAGCGCTTTATGCGCTGCGATCGCTGTATTCAGATCCGGGAAGTTTGAAATTTCGACTTTGTCCATGCTGAGTCACGTTGGAAAATTGCAAGCACGATGAAGATCGAGCCGTCGTCTGGGCCGTACTAAGGTAGCCTGCTTTGTCGCGACTAGCTTTCTGCCGCTCAACCGGTTGAGGGGGGTGCTTCAAATACCCCCTTGCAGGCCATTGAATTAACAATGCATTTCGCACGACGTCGTTCTGTGGCGTGCGAAATTTCTGCAATACAAGCTATCGAGCCGTTATGAGCGGCTCACCGCACATATCTTTCGTGCCGACGTGTCGATCGCCTCGGAGAACTCGGCGAAGCGGCTCAGGATCCGCGCCATAGCTCTCGGTTCGACGTCGAGCTTCAAATACCTCCCGGTGGCCGCGACCGAGACCGATACGAGGCGGCCACCGTGTACGTTCGCGCTTTCATCGGCGAGCGCAGCGAGGACTACCGCAATCGGGAGCGTTCTGCCGTCGACAATCTTCTCGGCATTTCGGCAGACAACGTCGTTGCCGAGCGAAGTCAAGAGTTTTGCGAGCGTCTCGGCGACACGGAAGGTAACTCGGTCGGAACCGCCCAATGCGGTAATAACAGGCTCAGGCAAGGTAGATGCGCGTAGGGCCTTCGATACAACTCCGGTCGACGTAGAGAACAACCGGGCAAGTTCAACTTGATTCGAGCAGATTCCATCGTCAAGGGTCGTTCGATAGAACCGGCCCAGCTCTACAGGCGAAACACCACCCTTGCGAAGCGTCGAATGGATCTCCATTGCAGCTGCTTGCTGATCTTCGCGTTCCATGTCGATTCGGATCAAGTTATTGGAGGCCAACGCTCATCTGCCGTGAAATTTGTGAAACGACTCGCAAACAGTCTATTGCACTTCGATGCGACGGAAAGGATCAAAAGAGGGGTGTTTTTGCACATCATTTCGGGCTGCCCCCCTCAACCGGTTGACGTGCGCGTATCGAATTCGCGGTGAGATTGCGGGCAAGTAAAAAGGTCTCCCAAATCGCACCTCTTTTGCCGCGTTGCGCTGCTGGCCCGGCTGTTCCAATTGAACCGGCCCAATTGGAATCTCCGCGATGCGTTTCCCTCGACTCTTCCCACGAAGCAAGAAGCAGGTCGCCTTGTCGCCTGCGCCGGGCTTCTACTCGAACGAAGATCCTGAGCAGATCATCTTCGATCAGTCCACGCGCCTGCGCGTGGAGGCCAACCACTGGAAGACCTTCTGCTTCCTCCTCGCGATCGTAGCGGGCGGCGCCGTGTACACCCGCAATCCTGCGCCTTCCGTGGTCAAGGCTTACGGTGTTTCGTCAGATGCCGGCGGCAACCCCATCGTGACGCAACTGACCTCGTACAAGCCAGACGACCAGGCAAAGCGGAAGGCCCTGCGCGAAACCGTCGAACGCTGGTTCACGATTGAGCCGGTGTTGACCGATGACATCCAGTCGTCGCGCATGGCCAGGAACATCAACGCGGTCAAGCAGCAGATGACTGGCAACGCCCGCAATCAGTTTGCTGACTGGTTGAAGCAGGATGCGCCGTTCCAGCAAATCACGACGAACCCGAAGCTCGTACGTGAGTCCCGCGTGACCAACGTGTCCCTCCTCGAGGACTCCACGGCGATCATTGAATTCACCACGTTCACCACCCAGACACCGTCCGACAAGCCCGTAGTTGTGCGTTACGCCCTCACGGTGCGCTACCAGATCGTTGCGCC
This sequence comes from Burkholderia sp. Bp9143, assembly GCF_003853645.1. Classification (GTDB taxonomy): domain Bacteria; phylum Pseudomonadota; class Gammaproteobacteria; order Burkholderiales; family Burkholderiaceae; genus Burkholderia. The sequence continues at coordinate 39,003 of NZ_QTPO01000058.1, forward strand.
GACACAAGAGGACGCACTCGGTAACAACCCATTCGGGGTCTATTACCCGTTCTGGACACTGCAGAAGACCGCCGCATGAAACGACTCCGTACCCTTGCTGCGTGCGGCGCGTTCGCGATGGTCGCGACGGCCAGCGCTCTTGCCGCAAAGCCCGCGTCGCCAGTGCTCCCGCCGACCCCGAACTTCGATCTTGCGACGATCATCGGCGATCCGATGAGTCCGGTGAATCCATACAACTCGGGCACCGATCCGATCACCATGCCCGGCGATGCGCGCATGGCCGTGTTTCCGTACAGCCGCGACCAGATCTTCCGCGTCATGACGGCACCGCTCAAGGTGACAACGATCGAGCTCGCGCGCGGCGAGGTGCTGACCGCGGAGCCCGCGCTCGGTGACTCCATCCAATGGATGATCGATACCGACGGCGCGAATCACGTTTTCGTGAAGCCGACCAAACCCGGCCTCGTGAACACGCTGCATTTGACCACCAACTTGCGCGAGTACGACATGACGCTCGTGTCATCGCCGGTCGGCGGCCTGTTCTATCAGTCAGTCCGCTTCAACTATCCGAATTCGCTGATGGCGAAAGTCCGTGCGCGCGAGGGCGGCGGCAGTGATGGCGCGGAAGGCAGCCTGCCAGGTGTCGCTTCGCAAACCGACTCCGGCCCGATCGGCGTGACGCCCGACAAGCTGAATTTCGAGTACACCGTGTCCGGATCCGGCGTGATCAAGCCAGAAACCGTGTTCGACGACGGCAAGTTCGTCTGGATTCGCTTACCGCAAAACGCGCCGTTCGCGGTGCCCACGGTAAGAGGGGGCGGAGACATCGTCAGCCCCAACTTTATCCGGCGTGGGCCGTACATCGTTGTCCAGCAGCTGGCGGATGAAATCACGCTGACGCGCGCGGGTGAAGTGGTCACGATCAAGCGTGGCCGCCGCAGCCTGTTCGGATTCTGAGCGCGCAACATGGCCAAACAGACCGACACGTTGTCGCCGGAACAAGCCTCGCTCGTCAAGGGCAAGGTTCCGCGTAACGCCCTGATCGCGGTGGGCAGCATCGCTGCCATCGCTATTGGCGCGATCGGCTTCTACTACCAGACGCAGGACAGTCGGAAGGCAGACGAAGAGGCGCTTCGGCTCAAGAAGGAGCGCGCGGCGGAGGGCATCGACAAGAGCAATCGTCCGGAAGACGTCGACAAGATCATTGCCGATCAGCAGGCCGCTGCGCGACGCGCAGCCTCCGAAGCGGCAGCGCGTGCCGCTTCCGCGCCGGTCGCCGACAAGAAGCCGAATCTCTCGGCGGATTCGCTCGTTCCGGATCAAGGAAACACGGACCTCAAGGCGAAAACGGCTGAGGACAATATCTACGCGTCGCCGATTTTCAAGGATGGCCTGAAAACGCCAGCCGCCAATGCCCAGCAGCAACAGCAAATGCCGAATGGTGTTATGACACCGCAGCAGATGATGCAGCAAGCGGCCGCGCAAGAGGCAGCGACGAACGCCGCGATCGCACAGGCTACGGCCGCTGCCAAAGGGGGGCAAGCAGCCGGTGCCATGACGACGCAGCAACGCGATAACGAATTCATGCACAACGTCGCCTTGCAAAGCGAGAACGGTCGAGATTTTCCGCGTACGGGCTTCGTCGGCCAGTCGCGCGGTTGTACGTTGTCGCCACCTGCCAAAATCCCCGTGTTGTCGGCCGAGGCGCTCAACTCCGATCGTCCCGGCACGGCTTCGCTCGTCGTCGAGCGCGACGTCTATGACAGCCTCACTGGCACCTGCCTCATGATCCCGTGGGGTACGACCGTTACCGCGCCATACAGCTCGGACGTACAACCCGGTCAGGAATCGATTCTTGTCGCCGGCGCTGAAATGCGCCTGCCGAACGGCAAGCACGTGCCGCTTTACGGCGCGCAGGGTGCCGACGGCAACGGGGCCGCTGGGTTCTCCGGGCATGTCAACAACCACTTCCTCAAGATCTACGGGGCGTCGTTCCTGACCGCCATCCTGCTACGTCGCTTCGATGGGGGCGATTCCTCCACGACCACCGGCCCGCTTGGTGTCACCCAAGTCGGCAGTACGGCCGGGCAGGTCGCCGCGCAGACCACGCAATCCGTGCTGGGCCGCTACCAGAACATCCCGCCCACCATCACCTCCAAGCCGGGCGAGCGCCACTTCATGCTCAAAGTCAACCGCGACATGGTCCTGGAGCCGTACCGCCCATGATGAAGCGACTTCTTTTCATTGCATCGCTCGCGCTAGATGTCGCGAGCGCGCACGCAGCGACCACGATTTCTCAGGTCATCAGTCCGGTGAGCGTCGTGATTTCGAATGGCAAGGCCCGTGAGGTTGTCACGTTGCCCGGCAAGCCGGTGTTCTTCTGCGGCCTCGAACCGTTCATCGAATGGGCGGCGCCGCTGGTCGGGCAACCGGTGCGCAGCGCGCCGGACACGGGCATCACCGTGACGATCGACGGGCGCGAGGTCTCGCTCGAGCAACTGCTCGCCGATCGAGGCTGGTTGCAGCCCCCCGTATTGTCGGACGGTGCACAAGCCGCCGTGACCGAGGGGCGCGGTGGCTGGGCATGTGCGCCGGCCGTGGCACCGTTCGAGCTGCTGCGAACGAGTGTCGATCCGAAGGTGCTGGCGGGCATCGCATTGAACGAATCGGCCTACAACGGCCGGCCCTGGCCGTGGACGCTGAACGTTGCCGGTCAGGGGCTGTTCTTCAAATCCCGGATGGACGCCTACAAGGCGATCGAAATGCTGATCGCGCGGGGTCGTTGCGATTTCGACGTTGGCTTGATGCAAGTGAACTGGTGCTTTCATGGCAAGCGCTTCGCGTCGGCCTGGGACGCGCTCGCACCGGCGACCAATGTGCGCGTGGCCGAGCAGATCCTGAACGACAACTACGAACGCACGGGTTCCGTGGAGAAGGCGATTGCCTATTACCACAGCGCGAACCCGACGCCGGGCCGTGCATATCTCGCGCGATTCGTGCGTCATCTCTCGATGATCGAGGCAAGCCGATGAAGCTCGCGCTCACACGCCTCGTTTGCGCATGCGCCGCGCTCACCTATGGGATCGCTCACGGGGCAAACACCGATCCGTTCGATTTCGATTACGAGATCATGGGCGGCATCGCCGAGCGTCCGGCATTGATCTTCAACGACGGCGCAAAGACGTATATCCAGCCCCGCGCCGGTCAGGTCATCACCGCCGACGGCGGCCACAACGAAGGACCGTATGTGGTGGTCGACGGCACGCCGCAGACAATCAGCTACAAGGTGGCGGGGCGCGCAGCGACCGCGCGCTGGAAGAAGGCGAACACGTTCATCGGCGGCACCGGCACGCTCGCCGCGCTGCACGACGATCAGCCGGCCGGGTTTGACGGCTTTACCAACCGGCTGACGATTATTGGCACGCGCGGTGCGCTCGAGCCCGTTCGCCCTCTGCACACGTCAACGCCGGTGGCGAACGTCGTGAAGGCGCTGGTGCCGCAAGGGTGGACCGGGGCCGCACAAAAGGACGTCGATCTGACGAACGCGGCCACGTTCGACACGCATGACGGCGAAAACTGGCTGCAGGCGCTGGATCGGTTGCTGACGCAGACCGATCTGTACGCCGACGTCGATTTCGGTGCGCGCCACATTCGGTTGCATCGCGACGTGCCGAAGTCCGCTGCACTGAACTATGCGGCGAGCGAGCGCCGGCCCGACGAGGCCGGGCTGGAAGCGGTCGTCGCGAGCGTTTCTGCGCAACCGGCGCCGGTATCGCAGCTGGCCGAACGGTTCAGTGCGCAGGCGATTCGCGATGGCGACGATACGCACACGCAGATTCGATTCGCCGCGCGGCCGGGGAAAGACGTGACCTTCCTGACCCCGGGCGGCAAGTCATTGCACCCGGGCTGGGATCCCACGACGAACGTGATGACGATCGATCGCGCCGAGCGCATCGTCGTGGCTGACGCATCCAATCGCGTCGAAGTCAGCCGCGACGCGAAGACCGTCTACGACTTCGACCAGCCAAACCGTGCGCGGCTCGAAGCCGTGTTCGATCGGGAAGGGCGCACGTACTTCAAGTTCGCGGAATCCGTGGTGAAGGTCGGCGTGACCGACACGCGGCATCTCGGCATGGGCGAGCAGAAGGGCCGCTACTACATGTTCGAAGGCACGGACGACCAGTTCGTCGTCACCGCCGACGGCAATGTGGTCAACGTGAAGCGTCGTCACGAAGTGACCTATCGGGAGGTGCCGTCGGCGGCTCCGGCACCGGCACCGGCAGCGGCAGCGGCACCAAGTATCGCGCAATCGAAGGGAGGGGCGGCATCGTGATCGGCCTTCGTTCGATTCTCGCGTGCGTGCTGTTTGGCGCGGCCGCGGTGTGCCGCGCCGACTGCATCGATGACGCGGCCATGTACCACCGGCTGAACCCGCGGCTGCTGCTCGCGATCGCCCAGCACGAGTCTGGCATGCGTCCCGACGCGATCAACCGCAATTCCAATGGCAGCGAGGACATCGGCCTCATGCAGATCAATTCGTCCTGGCTGCCGAGGCTCGCGCAGTACGGGATTCGTCGCGAACACCTGTTCAACGCCTGCGTGAGCGCGTACGTCGGCGCATGGATCCTCGCCGCGAACATCAAGCAATTTGGGCCGAACTGGAAGGCGGTCGGTGCGTACAACGCGGTCACGCCTTCGAAGCAGCTCGTTTATGCGAGCGCGATCTACCGCCGCCTCATGCAGGGCCAATAACCATGCTGATCACCCACCGATCCCGCGCGCTGACGCGCGCCCTTGTTGCCGCGACCCTGGTCGCGACGACCGTGAATGTCCGCGCAGCAGTCGATCCCGACGGTTGGCAGATCCTGGCTTCCGCACCGAAGGTCACGCCGCAGGCGCCGGCGCCCGGCAATACCCCAGCGAGTCCGTCCTCGGCGCACGCTGCCCCGGCTGGTTCGGCCGACGTCGCCGCCGTGGTTTTGCCCGGCGCCAGCGCGCCATCGACGCCCAGCACGCTGACGTTTTCAGTGACGCCGCAGGACGTGAACCTGCGCGACGCCCTCGATCGTTGGCTGCAGCAGCAGGGCTGGCAGCTCGCGTGGAAGATCGACGACGACTTGCCGCTGGAATTCAACGCGACTTTCACCGGCGACTTCACTTCCGTGCTGCAACAGGTCATGAAGGCGACGAACCACATGCGCACGCCGACGCGCGCGTGCCGCCATACCAATCAAGTCATCCGCGTGATCGTGCGCGCGGGCAATTGCCAGGACTGAGAACCATGCGCATGCACCCATTGAAATCCGCCGTGGCGATTGCAGCCGCCGTGCTGGCCTCGGGCTGTGCGGTGACGCAGCAGGACGTGAACGGCAGCTACGCCGCCGCCCACCGCACGATTTCTGACGCGCTGGCCAAGGGCCCGGAGTCGATGGCACTCGTTGAAGACGTGCCGACCGCGTTCCTCGGCGACCGACTCGTGCCGCTCGCCTACGAGGCCACGCTGCCGGCCGTGTTCCGCGAGAAAAGCGTCACGCTTCCGGCGAACCTCGGCATCAGGCAGATCTCGACGCTGATCTCGACGGCGACAGGTTATCCGGTTCATCTGAGCCCGGATGTCTTCGTCCCGCGTGACTCGCTGGTGCCCAGTCAGGGGGACGGAAAGGCCCAGACCCGCAACGTCGCAGCGAAGACCGAAGAGCCTGTCTATCGGCAGCCCTTCACCGGCAAGGTCGGCCTGTACATGCGCAATATGACCACCGATCTCGGCCTGGACTGGTCGTTCGATGGCGGGTCAATCAACGTGTCCCGATTCGTGACGCGGATGTATCAGATTGCCGCGATCCCCGGCAAAGTCTCGATCAAGTCGACGATGAGCAAAGGCATGGACACGTCGACCGGTAATCAATCGGGTGGCGGCAGCGGCGGCAGTTCGGGCGGCAATACCGGATCGTTCTCTGCGCAGACGTCGACCGGTCGCGAGGGCGACTTCGATCAGATTGCCTCGATCACCGCCGAGATCGACAAACTGAAGTCGCCGATGGGCCGCGTCAGCGTGAACCCGCAGAGTCGCCTCGTGATGGTGTACGACACGAAGGAGGCGGCGGACAACATCGGCAAGCTGTTGCAGCACGAGAACGCAATCTCGACGCGTCAGGTTGCGGTCACGGTGCGCACGATCCAGATTTCGCTGAGCAAGGGCAGTGAGGCGGGCGCGAACGCGGATGTCGTATTCAATGCGATGCATGCAGGTCTCGCGCGCTACGCGATCAGCTTCGCGTCGCCGACGTCGTTGGCAACGGGCGGTGGCTCGGTGGGCGTCTCGGTGTTGCGGCCGGATGCCCCGTTCACTGGCACGAATGCGGCGATCAATGCGATGAACAAGTACGGCCGCACCGTGCAGGACAACACGATGACCAAGATGACCCTCAACGGGCTGCCGGTGTCGGTCGCGTCGTTCCAGAGCGACGACTACCTGCGCTCGACGTCGCCGTCAGCGGGTACGCTGAACGCGACATCAGGTGGTGTTCCGGGCTTGACGCCTGGCACGATCACCACCGGCGATTTCGTCAACGTGCTGCCGGCGGTCAACGACCACAACCAGATCGTGCTCGCGTACTGGGCAGACAGCTCGAAGCTGAACGGCCCCTTCACCAGCGCGGGGGTAGGTTCGGGCCAGACACAGCAACAGATCCAGCTGGCGCACACCATCGGCACTAAGGATGATCAGACGATCGCGTTGTCTGATGGGCAGACGGTTGTCCTGTACGGCGCGATGACGGATCACGCCGACAGCACGACGAATGCGGGCATCGGTGGGCTCACCGGGTCATGGAACAAGTCGAAGACGTTCCAGATCATCATGCTCAAGGCGACGGTCGTTCCGTCGATGTGACGCGATGATGCACATCACGGAACCCCTGCCGACCGACAAGCGCGCGCGGCTCGTCTTCGGCCTCGACTGGCGGGCCTATCCAGTCAAAGGTGGCCGGGCCGAGCGCCGCCGCTACGCAGACGCATTCGGCGCGACACAATTCGTCGAGTACAAGGTCGGCGATGAGCTGATCGGCGGCTTCGCGATGCCCGAGTCGGCCGACGTCAAGGGTGCGCGATTGTATTCGGGCGCGGCACGCGTCGCACTGCATGACCGAATCAAGAACCGGCCCGCGGCATTGGTGCTGCTGCAGGATGGCCTGCGCGTGCACGCCGTGTTCGTGGTGCGCGGCGCGGTGCGCAGCGACGAGGTGTTGTCCCCGGAAACCGCGCAGGCGCGACGTCTCGAGATCGAGCAGGAATGCCTCAAGGGCAACCTGGCGCTCGACACCCTGGGCGCCGGAGACCGGATCGGCGACATCGACGAGCCGTTTCAGGCGAGCGAGCTACTCGCGAACCGCAAGGCCGGCCGCATCACGAAGGTACCGGTCTCCATCCCGGCTGCGATTCCGCTGCTGTTCATCGCGGGCGCGACCATCTTTGGTGGCGTGAAGCTGTTGGACGCGCTGTCGCCGCCGCCTCCGCCGCCGCGCGTACCGACGTATGCGGAACGCTACGCGGCAGCCGTGCGCAGCACGTTCTCTCGCGCGTTGCCGCGTGCTTCGGCACTGGGGCCCGCATTGCTCACGGCGGTTGGCGGCAATGAATCGGTGCGCAAGGGATGGGTCTTCAAGGAAGCGAACTGCCCGACGTCCGGCTATTGCACGATGACGTTCCGGCGGCAGGGCGGGACGTTTGCCGATTTTGAAAGTGCGGCGACCGAGGCAATGCGGCCGGTGACATTCTCGCGCGACGGACTTACGTCGAACGCACGCGGGCCGGCTATTCCGAAGGTTGACGTGCTTTCGGCGAAGGAATCGTCCCAATGGCCGTCTGAACAGACATTCATCGAGGCGGTGCAAACGCCGCCGCAGCGCATGTCATCCCAGCCGTTCGAAATCCGCGCCTACGGCTACACCGTCACGCTTGGAGAAACGCGCCCGCTCATCCCGGCTCCAGTAGCGGGAGAAGGGGGCGGCCACATCGCCCGGATCATCAAGCAGGGCGACTGGACGATCGAGGGCTTTCGATGGCAAGCGCCGTTGCTCGCGAAGCTGCCGCCCAACATGACGCTCGAATCATTCAAGGTCGAACTGCGCCTCAACCAGGGTGCAGGGGCAACGACGAACAGCGATACGGGCGATGCGCCTTATGGCGTCCATTTCACCGCGAAGGGGAAATATTTTGTTCTTGATTAAGCACGCACTCATCGCGGCGGGCGTCGGGCTGGCCGTGACCGCTTATGCGGAACCGGCGACGCCTCGACTGTCCATCGACGACATCGATCAGATGGCGCGGGCCAATGTCGTTCGCCAGTTGTCGGGTGGGGCACCTGGCTCCTCGACGCTGTCGCCGAACATCGGCGGCATGACAACGCCCCAACCCGGCATCGTGGCGAGCGGCGCTGTTGCGTCAGGACCTGCGAAGCCAGCGGCTAAATCGGCCGCCCCGACGCATGCGCGAGCCGAGCCGGTCTCGTTTCTCGGTGCATCTCGCGACGAATCGGGATCCTACGTCTTGTATCTCTTTCAGGACGCGATCTACCCCGCGCGCGTCGGCGCGACGCTGCTCAACGGCTGGAACGTGAAAGCGGTTGATGGCTACGCCGTCACGGTCGCCGAAGGCAAGCACACCTGGAAAGAGCCGATCCGTGCCGCCGCCCCGGTACCGTCCGCGTCGACGAACTCGGTCCGATCGTTGATCGATCTTGCCTCACCTTTGCCGTCTGGCGGCCCGATCCCCGGTACGCCGATCGGGGGTGCACAATGAGCATGTTCACGGATCTCGACTCGCCGGAACCGGCCAAGCGGGGCCTGTTCGGTCGGCTCAAGGGGTTGAAGGCTGGCTTCGTGGACTACTCGGCTGCCTCGATGCCAATCGTGGGCAAGGTTCCCACGGATGCCGACGAACCGCCGCGTTCGTTTGAACCGCGGGAACCCCGGTTCAAGTCGACCAGCAAACCAGTCAATCCCCGTCAGGCGGCTGAAGGTCAGCCGATGACGATGGGAATGCGTCTGAGGATGGCGCAGGCTGAAATCGAGGACGTCACTGCCGTTGACGACGCGCCGATTGCGCCGGCTCGTGATGACGGGCAGCCGAATTGCGCCCCGGAGGTCGCGGGCGCCGATGCTGTTGAAGGCGCTTCGTCGATCAATGTCAATCCGCCGGAGTCGCAGCCGGCCGCCGTCGACACGACAGCGGCTTCGCGCCAAGCCGATCGGGTGGACGCGACCGACCATGTACGCGAGGCTTCGCTCGACGCCGGAGTTCGCGGGGACGAAACCGAGTTGGGACGCCAAACATCCGGTGCCGACGAGCCGCCGACGATTCGTCGCATCGGCGTCGATCTGGTCGACTCCCCCGCGATGGAGCTTGCGAGTGGCCTGCCGCGGTTGGTTTCCGCCGAGGCGCTCACGTTCAAGCGGATACTCTGCCAGCGCGATCCGAACGCAGCGCTCCGGATCACCGATGCGGCGCGCCGCGAGTTCATTGCCGTCGAATTGCAGGCAGGGATCTCGATTGTCGTGACGACGCAGCGCTTCCATGAGAGCCAGCTGTATGCGACCTACCTGAAGGATCTCGCGCGCGCGGATATCGCCGTCCACGAAGAAATGGTCGCGGACGAGGACGTGATCGCGGCCCTCTACGACAAGGAGAGGCAGCGCGCGGCCAACGTGGTTCCCGAGTCGTCCCGCGCGATCGGTACGTTCCGCGATGTGCTGGAGGCCGCGCACGCCTACGACGCGAGTGACGTGCACTGGGAGTACCGGGACTACGCGGACGATGTGGAGCTGCGCCTGCGCGTCGACGGCGATCTCTACTCGTACCGCAAGATGCCAAAGGCACTGGTGCGCCGCGCACTGTCTGCCGCATATCAGGACCTGGTCCAGCGCAATACCAATTCGGGCGAGACGTTCCAGCCGACCGCGCCGCAGTCCGCGATGATTCCGCTCGTGGCACACATGGATATCGTGAACATTCGCTGGCAGAGCGCGCCGCTCGTCGGCGGGTTCGATGTCGCACTGCGCCTGCTCGACGGCAATTTCAAGAACTACAAGGTTCTGCTCCCGGAGGACATGGGACTGGAGCCGAGTCAGCTGGCGATCATCGAGATGCTCGGCAAGGTCAGCGGTGGAGCGACATTCCTGACCGGGGAAACGGGCTCCGGCAAGACGACGCTGCTGCGTGCGCTGTCGTATCTGTTGCCCAATCGGGATCTGAAAAAGCAGTTCGCCGTCAACGAGCCGTCTGAAGTGCCGGCGCCGTGGTTGTCCGATATCTCGCTCCAGCGGCGTTCGGGCGAGACGGACGCAGACGCGAACCGCAAGATCGTGGAAGTGATTCGCACGCTGATGCGCATGGATCCCGACGATCTGACGATCGGCGAGGTGCGCGACGCGGTGCTCGCCGGTCTCGTTGCCGAACTCGCGCTGACGGGCCACCCGGTGCGCGCGACGCTGCACGGCGACAACATCATTGGCGCGGTCATGCGGTTGGTGGGCGGGCGCCTGAACCTGCCGATGGATGAGGTGGCGTCCGGGAAGTTTCTCAATGCCGTCGGTAATCAGAAGCTGATTCCGAAGTTGTGCCCGCACTGCAAGCGGCCGGCGCGCGACGTGCTGTCGCCACGGCAGCTCGCGATGCTCGAGACGAAGTTCGGGCTCGACACGTCGAACATGGCCTGCCGCGACGAAGAGGGGTGCCAGCATTGCCGCCGGCCTGGGTTGCTCACGCGCGCGGGCAAAGTGGCGGCCGGGATCAAGGGGCAGACGCTCGCGATGGAGTTGTATCAACCGACGCCCGAGTTCCTCGATCGCGTGGTCGAGCGGGACTGGCGCGGCGCGGAGCGAGTGTTCCGGACGAGCCGGAAGACCGAGTTCGGCGACGCGGACATGACCGGCAAGACGGTCTACGAGCATGCGCTGTACAAGGCCGCGCGCGGCCTCATCGATCCGCGCTTCATCGACGAATCGATGTGCGCGTTCGAGACATACCGCGTGTTCGCGGATCAAGACGGGGTACTGCCGTCATGATCAAGTCGATCATCTATTCGATGTTCATGGCATTGCCCGCCAGTGAACGGATGAAGCTCGCGACATGGCGCTTCAAGAAGATGCGCGAGATGTTCTATCGGGAAACGCGGCTGGACATCGCAAAGAAAGGGCTGCGCAACAGCGAGACCTTGCTGGAGCGCCTGATGACGCTCGAACAACGCCACCGCGCCCGAAAGAACTGGGTGTGGCCGGTGTTCCAGAAGATCGCGCAGCGCATGCGGGCGGGCGACGATTTCGCGACCGCGATCAAGTCGTTTATTCCGAACGACGAATATGTGTTGCTGGACCTGGCCGGCCAATCGCCGCGCGACGACGCGGCGGTACGCGGGCTCGAATTGGCCGAGATGGCGGCACACGCGAAAGGCGTGCTGGCGGCTACCACGTCGTTGCAGATGGCGTATCCCGCCTTTCTGCTCGTCTATCTGTACGCGATCTGCGTGTTGTTCGGCTCCGAAATTCTTCCGGAAGCGCGCGACGTGAAGCCGCTGGAACAATGGTCTGACGCGGGGCAGATCATCTACGCGATTGATACGTTCTGCGCGCAGTACTGGTGGTTCACGGGTGCCATCGTGGCCGGGCTGGTGGTCGCTTATTTCCACACGCTCAAGCGTTGGGTCGGTCATGTCCGCAACCGGGTCGATGCGATGCCCTTGATGTGGCGCAATCGGCGTGACCTGCGTGCGGCGCTATTGATCGTGTCGTTGGCGGGCCTGTTCGATTCGAACCTCACGTTACGCGCCGCGCTGGACAGGCTGACGAAGTCGGCCGACCCGTGGCTGCGGTGGCATCTGCGCCGCATGAGCGCCCGGCTCACCACGAATCCCGATCAGCCCATGCGCGCGCTGGACACCGGGATCTTCTCGGAGGCGACGATCGACATCATGACCGATGCGGCCGGGCGCGACCAGTTTGTCGAGTCGATCAAGGATCTCGGCCAGAACTCGCTCAACCGCGTGGTCGAGACCGTGCGCCGTAACGCGAAGATCACCCACTACGTGCTGCTTGGCTTTGCCGCGCTTGCGTTTCTCACCCTCGGCCTCGGCTCGTATGTCGCTACCGGTGCGGTGAGCTTCGACAGTGCTCCAACAACTGCTGCGAAATCTTTCTGAGGAAGCCCATGAACAAGAACACGCCGATTCAACGAACGAATCCCTATCCCCGTATCGTCCGCCGCCGCAAGGAGAAGGGCGAGCTGTCGATGATCGAAGCTGCGGCCGTGATGGCCGGCGCGGCACTGCTTGCCTTGATCGTCTATCAGGGGCGAAGTTATGTGATGGATCGCATCCACGCGCATCAGTTCAAGAGCGAGGCTCAACTGTTCCGCAGCGGCATTCAGGACGCGACTTCGGCCGACATCGATTTTTCCGGCGAGTCGCTGACGACGCTTGCGCAAAACCACGCGTTTGATTCGGCAGGGTCGCGGATCAACGTCGCATCGGGGACCTTGACCGGCATCTTCGGTGGTGCGGTGAGCGCGGGACCTGGCATGGTCGCGGTGTCCAACGACGCAATGGTGCTGACGTATCCGGTGCCGGCGACCGTGTGCACACTCGCGGCGGGAGCGATCGCGGGGGCGTACACGATGGTCAAGGTCAACAACACGACGGTCTCCGGTCCATCGACCACGTTCAACGGGACGACGGTGGGACAGGCGTGTGCATCGGCTGGCGCGACGGCGAGCATCGCGATGTACGCGACCCACGACAATTAAGGACCGGCCATGTTCAGCATCATCGAGATGGCGATCGTCCTCGTTGCGATGGCGCTTCTGACCATTCAGGGCATCAAGGACGACGTGGCGAAGCGCCGAACGGCGATGTTGACGGCCGAAGGCCAGAATGAGGCGCTCATTAACGCTGCGCTTGGAAACTGGGTGACGGACAACTACGGTGCACTCGTTGCCCAGCTGGTCGCGCCGGGGCCGACGGCAGTGACGCCGCCGACTTTGGCGCAACTGCAGTCGGGCGGCTATCTGAAGGCCAACTACGCGGCGGGTCCGATCTGGGGCGGAACCTACATGATCCAGATGAGCGTCGGGCCGGCCGGGTGCTCGACGGGTGGATCATCGTGTCAGGTTTCCTATCTGCTTTACCCGTCCAAGCCGGTCACGAAGAAAGGGCAGCCCGATGTCGCGGGCGCAGGTGTCGTCGCGCAGGCAGCCGGTAACGGATTCGGTTTTTCGAAGACGCAGAACGCGTCGACGGTCTATGGGCTGAATGGCGCATGGAATGCATCGAATCCGTTGGCCGGCGCACCGGCTGCCGTCGTGATGGCCACGAATGGACCGACAACGAACGGCAATTCGGTCTACATCCGTCGCGATGGCTCGTTGACCTGGACCGGGGACCAGAACGCCAACGGCGTCAGCATCAACAACCTGAAAAATGTCATGGCGACGGGCAATGTGCAGGGTAAGCAGCTGCTCTCGAACAATAACGGAAGTGCCTCGACGTTCGTGAATGACGGATTGGGCAACACGAACGTCTACCAGAACGGCATGTTGCAGATCCTCAAGAGTGGTACGGCAACCTTCATGCCGCTGCATTCGGGCGACGTGATCGCCGAGGGGACGGTGCGGCCGGCGGCGATTGCCACACCAAGAACGTCGTGTCCGGTCAATGGTGCGGCCGCCCAGAACAGCGACGGCCGTGGGCAATGGCTGTCGTGTCAGGACAACGTGTGGCTGCCGATCGGCGGCACTGCGCTCCGCTACAACTACTACCTCGTCCAGAACGGTTGGGGTGTGCCAGCGCCGCCCTGTTCGGCCGGTGGCACGCCGCAAATTGTCGCGAACCTGCAGAACGTCTATGTCGATTCAACCGCAACCGTGAACGTCACGACGTCAGGTTCGGGCCCGTGGACAGTCTCGATTACGGACGGGAATGGTAGCGGGATTGGCGGTTCAGCCGTTGTTGAGACCTATTGTGCGTATTAGCGGGAGTGAAGGAAATGAAGTTCTTGCTGCGAGTGATGCTCGCATTCGGGTGTTGGCTGGCCATGGTGGCGCACGCTGAGGCCGCGCCGGTGCGCTGCTCTTACGGTTATCAGGACTCGACGTGCACGGCACCGCTCCGAAATGGACCGATCCCGCAACCGCAGTGTTCGACGGGGCCGGGTTGGACTACGGTTTCCGCTTCGGTCTGGCAGGGTTCGCATTGGAGCGCGCCACAGTGCAACTACGTTTCAGCGCCGAATTGTCCGAATGGATACGATACGGTTACGGCCCCGGTGTGGTCCGGATCGAGCTGGACTGCTCCTGTCTGTACTGTACGGGCCCAGACGCCGCCGCCAACACAAAACTGGGCCCAGATTTGCAACCAAGCCGCCGCAGCGCAGGGCTATACGACGCACTTCACCAACAGCATGTTCAACCCATACACGTTCGGAACGGGTGTAGCGACGATGGGGGGTGACGACGGGATGGCGATCGGGCCTCCGTATATTAACGGCGACCTGTCAACAAATCAGTACGACGCAACATGCTTCGTGACGACCGCTAACGGAGCTATCTATCAACTTTGGATTGTGGAGTACGACGGTTACCAGGCCGGCAACTAAGAAAAAAGCGCCCAGTTGGGCGCTTCAGATTGCTGACAAACCCTCGCCAATTGCGAGGGTTTTGTTTTTAATAGCGGGATGCTGAAGACCCCGACGCCCAC
>NZ_QTPO01000059.1 GCF_003853645.1 Burkholderia sp. Bp9143
AAGGTCGAGGACCTGCCGGTGCACCTGTATGACCTCGGCACCGGCGTGCAGCCGAAGATCCCGACCGAAGTGCTGATTCCCGAGACGCGCGAATTTGAGTTTGCGAATCTCGGTTTCATCCCGCTGTCGTTCTATAAGAACCACGATTTCGCGTGCTTCTTCTCGGCCAGCTCGACCCAGAAACCCGCGCTGTACGAGACGAAGGAGGCGACCGCCAACAGCCGCATCAACGCGCGCCTGCCGTACATTTTCCTGCTCTCGCGCATCGCGCACTACCTGAAGCTGATCCAGCGCGAGAACATCGGTACGACCAAGGACCGGCGTCTGCTCGAGCTGGAGCTGAACAGCTGGATCAAGGGTCTCGTGACCGAGATGAAGGATCCGGGCGACGAGCTGCAGGCATCGCACCCGCTGCGCGACGCGAAGGTCACGGTCGAGGACATCGAAGACAACCCGGGCTTCTTCCGCATCAAGCTCTTCATCATCCCGCACTTCCAGGTCGAAGGCATGGACATCGGTCTGTCGCTGGTTTCGCAGATGCCCAAGGCCAAGAGCTAAGCAGTAGCACCTGCTGAGTCATTCGCCGGGGCTTCATTGTCCCGGCGCCGTTATTTCTGATATGACGCGCGTAAAGGAATTTCCGGATGTCGATGGTCTGGCCTTCACAGGCCCGCGTGCAGAACGTGCATAAGCAACCTGGCTCCGCCCGGTTGCTCGAACCAGCGATAATTTCGCCAGGGGGTTGCGCACATCTTTTGAGGGGCAGGGCATTGGCAATGCGGCGGGACACGGCTTTCCCGGAAGCCGGATCCATGCTGGAGACCGCGTGATGTTGTCCGGGATGCTAAAAGCGCTTTTTCCATCGCGTGACCCCGAGCAATTGACCCGGTCGCGTCTCGAGGCGTGGGACGCCTGGTTGCAACCTCTCGCGCGCGACAATGCCGTCGGCCGCGACCCTGGCTACGAGGACGCGTTCTTCGAACTCAAGGACGAGGCGAACAAGCTGTCCAGCATCGATGACAGCCTGATTGTCCGTGCCTGCGAGCAGCTCATCAAGGAAACCGGCAAGGATTTGCGTCTCGCCGGCTATTACGCCGGGGCGCGCCTGAGACAGGACGGTCCAGCCGGTTTTGCGGATGGCCTCGAACTGGCTGCCGCCCTTGTCGACCGCTTTGCAGACGCGGTGCTGCCCACGCGCGCTGAAGCGAAGAAGGGCGCGCTGGAGATGCTGGCAACCGCGCGCACGATCGAGCTGCTCGACAGCCGGGGAGAATTCGCGTCTCCTGATCTTGAACGGGCGCTCGCCGCACTCGACGTGCTTGTGTCCCGCACGGCAACGTGGCCGGAGCCTTCCCGCCCGAACCTGCAGCCGCTCGTCTCCCGGTTCGAACGCAAGGAGGATCCGCTACGTCGCGTTGATCTGGATGCCGGAGCGCCGCAATCGGCTGCGGCTGCCACCACTTCAGCAAGCACGATCGTCTCGACTCGTGATCTGCTCGACCAGGCGCGCACGATGGCAGTCTGGCTGCGCGATCAGGAGAACGGCTATCTGCCTTCGGTGCGGCTTGTGCGGAGCGTTCGCTGGGATACCTTGCACGAAGCGCCACCGGCGGACGCGGCTTCCCGCACGCGTTTGGTGCCACCGCGAGGGGAGCTACGTCAGCAGATGAAGCGGCTCGTCCTGCAGAAGCAGTGGCATGAACTGCTCGAACGCGTCGAAGGTGCATTCATGGAAGGCGTGAACCACCTGTGGTTCGATCTGCAGTATTTCCAGCACGTCGCACTTGATCACGTCGGCACACCCTACAACACCTGGCGCGAGTTGCTGCGCGCAGATTTCGCGTTATTCCTGGAGCGGTTGCCTGGCATCGAGCGCCTCGCGTTCAACGATGGCACACCGTTCGCGGACGACTCGACGCTTGAATGGATTGCACGGCATGCAGTGGTACGCGACCTCGAGGCCGGCGAGTGTGTCGCCCCGCTGCCCGTATCCGCTGATAGTGAAGCCGGTTCGGCCGGCGACTGGCCGGAAATCGAGGCACAGGCACGGGAGTTGGCCGGACGCGAAAGCGTTGAGGCTGCTTTTGGCTGGCTAGAAGCGTTGCCCGGCCTCAGGACAGAGCGACATCGCTACCTGCAGCGGCTTGTGATGGCTCGCCTTGCTGATCACGCGGGACGTACCGACATGGCGCTCGCTTTGCTCGCAGAACTCGATGCGGCTGCACGGTCGCTGCCACTCGCCCGCTGGGAGCCTTCGCTTGTCTTCGAGGTCAAGCATCAGTTAATCCGCGTATTGAAAGCCATGAACAATCGCAAGGATGCGGACAAGCCGCTGCTTGCACGCCGTATCGGCGAGCTGCAGTCCGAACTCACGGTGCTCGACCCCGCTCGCGCGCTCACCCTTTCGTAACAAGGATCGCGATGGAAAACGACGATCGGGTCCTGCGCTACTACGAAGCCGAAATGCGATATTTGCGCGAGTCGGGTGGGGCATTCGCAAAGGCCCATCCGGATCGGGCACGTATTCTTGGCCCTGATCGGGCAGGCGAACGCGACCCTTTCGTCGAGCGACTGTGGGAAGGCTTCGCATTTTTGTCGGGACGACTCCAGCAAAAGCTGGATGACGAGCGTCCCGAGTTGACGGAAGCCCTTGTTGGATTGTTGTGGCCGCACTATCTGCGGACGATCCCGTCGCTGTCCATCGTCGAATTGATCCCATCGACAGAAAAGCTTCAGGGAACCGAAGTGGTCGCTGCGGGTGTGCCGGTGCGCTCAACGCCCATCGTCATTCCGCCGTCACCCGATGACGAGGAGCAAACGTCAAAGGCAGTCCAGTGTCTTTATCGGACCACGCAGCCCGTTACGTTGCAGCCGCTCTTCCTCACTCACGCCGGACCAGGCGTGCGAGAAGACGGCCGGTCGGTCATCCGTCTCGGGTTCGAACTAAGTCCTTCAGCACATCGAGGTGAGCTTGACCTTTCCCGCCTCAGCCTGTACCTGAATGCAGATCTAACGACGGCGTTCGCAATGCACCTCGCGCTCACGCGCCATGTCGACTCGATCGCTTGGCGGATTCCAGAGATCCGTAATGGCGAAGCGAGCTTGCTGACTGGCGTTACGATCGAGCCGGCTGGCTTTTCGAGCGATGCAGCACTGTGGCCAAGGACCGAAGGAACATTTTCCGGATATCAACTGCTGCTCGAGTACTTTGCGTTCCGGGAAAAGTTCCTGTTCGTCAACCTGTGTGGACTAGATATCACGAAGCTTCCGCACGATTCGGCCGGTTTCGAGCTTGAAATCGTACTGGCAGAGGCATATCCGAAGGACCAGCGCTTCAATGCCGCCAACGTGCGGCTCTTTTGCACGCCAGCAATTAATCTGTTCGACCTGGATGCCGAGCCGATTGTCACAAATCACCAGGAGACCGAATATAGGGTAGTGCCGATGGCACACCAGAGCGGATATGTCGAAACCTGGTCGGTGGATTCGATTGAGTCGTTCGACCATCAGACCGCCGAGCGGCGGCAGTATGTACCGTTCGCAACATTCCGTCACCATGGAGGCACGCTCCGGTATGACGCGCCGGAACGATATTTCTATACACGTGTACGGCCCGGCGCATCGGGTGTCCGTGAAGCGTGGGTGACATTCGGCGGCCACGCGTGGGAAACGATGGCGGACCTGCCGGAAGAAAGCATCTCGCTGCGCGTGACCGGCACAAACGGGATGCTTCCGCGCAAGAGCCTTCGTGAGACGCGTCTTGTCGAACTTGCAGCGGATGTACCGAACGTCGCGGCTGTGCGCAATCTCATCGCGCCGTCCATGCCACTTCACCCGCCTGTCGGAGATCGGTTCGAATCGCGCAGCCTCTCGCACCTCACGCCAAACTTCCTATCGTTGACGCATGCCGAGGTACTGCGCGGCGCGTTGGCTCTGTACGACTGGACCAACGAGGAACTGAACCGTCGACGGCTTGCAGGAATCCTGCAGGTAAGACAGGAGATGCTCGAGGAGGTGAGGGCAGGGTCTATCGAGCGCGGCGTGCGAATCGAGGTGACGCTCGATTCCCATGCCTTCTCAGGGGAAGGGGATCTGATGCTGTTTGGCGAATTGCTGCACCACTTTATCGCGCTCCATGCAGAAATCAATCTGTTCACCAGGCTTGCGATCGTCAGTCTGCCTTCCCAAACGCGCACGGAATGGCCGCGAAGCAAGGCACAACCAGTACTGCTATGAAACCGCCCGAACTCCCGGATCTCGATCCGCTGGTTGCTGCATTGCTCGCGCGTGCGCCGCAGATGAACTTCATGCAGCTTTGCCGGCTGCTGGAGGAACGCGCGCCAGACCGTTCGGGCTTCGGCGTGCTGGATACTCCAGAGCAAGAGCCCGTGCGTTTCCGGCCACGACCGCGCGTCGGTTTCCCCGCTGGCGAAATTGCCTCGGTCGAATTTGACGACGAGCGTCTCGACGCCCCGCCGACCGTGCGTACGACGTTCATGGGCTTATATGGTGTCGACGCCGCGATGCCGTCGCACATGATTGACGAGATTGTGCTGCGCGAGGAAGGACATGAAGCTGTCGAAGCGTTTCTTGACCAGTTCAACCACCGCTTCGTCACGCTGCTGTACCGGACATGGAAGAAGTATCGCTATCCGGAAAGCTACCGATCGGGTGGGAGCGACGTCCATTCGAACAATCTGCTGAGTCTTGCCGGTTTCGGCTGGGGTGACAAACCCCAGCGCGCGGGTCTCCCCAACTCGCGGATGCTGGCGCTGCTCGGTGTGCTCGTCCAGAAGACCCGTACGCCAGAAGGTCTGACCCGCGTCATTGCGCTCGCGGCTCCTGGTGCCGAAGTCCGCGTCAGCGAATTCTGGCCGATTACCGCGCAAGTCGCCCGACATCAGCCGTTGACATCGGCCTCTGGAGGAGCCATCGACGCAAACAGTCGGCGTGGGCTCGGTGGCGGCTACGTGCTGGGTCGGCGCGTCGCGTATCGCAGCCGCGCCGTCTGCGCGACGCTGCACCCGGCTAGCGCGCAACAGGCTCAGGATCTGTTGCCTGGCGCTCGCCTTCATCGCGAGCTGATGGCGCTCGTCCAGCTTTACGTCGGTACGAAGGTTGACGTCCATCTTCGTATGGAAGTCTCATCGCGGCTTGCGCCCAGGCCGGCTATTGGGCAGGCCGATATTAACGTCGCGCCGCGCCTCGGATGGACGACCGTGCTGCCAGCTGATCAAGAACGAACGATAAGCATTGGTCTGGGTATTTACGAGGCAACACCTACGCCTGCGACGAATGCATACGTGAACTCACAACAGGCATGACCGGAGAGCCTCCATGTCCTTCCGTCTTGTCACCCTAGCCATAGCCTCCGTCCTGCTGCTTGCCGCATGCGGAGCGTGGCAGGCCATTTCAGATACGTCGTCGAGTGCCTGGCATTCGGTGTTCTCTGACAACATCAAGGTGCTCAATGTCGACCTGACTGCCTGTGACGCGCTGAACCCGGACGAGGACGGCCGGGCAGCGCCAGTTACCGTGCGCGTCTACCAGTTCAAGGACCGGAAGGCGTTTGATGACGCACTCTTTGCCGATTTGCTCAAAAACGACCGTACGCTGCTCGCGCATGATCTGCTGGCGAGCATGGCATCGGTGTTGAATCCGGGCGCGTCCGTGAGCCTGTCACAGCCAATGCAGGTTGATGCTAAGTACGTTGCCATCGTTGCGTTCTACCGCACGCCCGGGACTGCCAGCACCTGGAAGCGCGTGATCGACAGGAAGAAGCTCGATGCCGACAAGCCGCTAAGGCTTATGCTCAATGAGGAAGCGATTGCGCTACAGGACGATGCGTCCAGGACTCGGAGCATATCGCAATGAAATATCTATTCGTTACGCACAACGCCCAGAAAGACGTCGTTCTCCGTGTGAGCTTCGTACTCCCTACAGCATCACTCACTGTCAGGCATCGTCAAATTCAGGGTGCTCGGATGGACTTTGTTCTTGAGACTTGATCTACTTGTGCCAACCTGACGGCATTGCGCCCCTAAACTTTTGGTGGGCAACTTTGTTAGTGTGAAACCTCTCGATCCTATTGCGGCCATGCAAACTATCCAGGACGTGCTCAAGCACCCAAGCGCGATCGTCACCCAGCCTCTCCATCTCGAGATAGCGACGCTGCAGTCGCCGATTTCGGTGTTCTCGTTTGTCCTCACGGAAGAAATGAACACACCGTTTGTCGCGGACATCACCGTTACGTCGAAGGACAAGCACATTGACGGCGCGGCAGTGATCGGGCGCCCGGCCATCTTTACGATCGAGGAACACGCGTCGGTGCCGTCGATGCCCGGGCTGATCAACCCGGTCCAGCACGCGACGCGCACTGTGCACGGCATTGTGACGCAGTGGACGCGGATCAAGACGTCGCGCGACGAGGCGACCTACCAGTTGCATCTCAAGCCGCGTCTCGCACTGCTCGAGCAGGTACATGATTCGGCCGTATTCCTGGACCGCTCGTTTCGCGAGCTGCTCACCGACACGATCGTCGATCGCGACCTGTTCCAGTCCTATGACGTCGAGTTCGAACTGGACGGGCTGGACGCGAAACTGGACCAAACCGTCATGTACGAGGAGACGGTCGCGAATTTCATCGACAGGCATTGCAGGCGTGCGGGCGTTTTCTACTACTTCAAACACGGGAAGAAAGAAGACGGAGCACAGCGCGACACGCTGGTGTTCAGTAACGCGGCGCGCGGCTACCTGCGGGCGCTCGATGTGCCGCTGCTGCCGAATTCGGGTCTCGTAAGCTGGCACGAGGCCATCCTTGAGCTGAACGTGACGCGCTCGCTCGTGCCGCAGACCGTGCGTGAATGGGACCACAACTACCGGCAGCCGGACGATCCGTTGCAGGTCGAGTCGGTCGTGGCCGAGAAGGGCGACCGCTCGGTGTACGGCAGCGTCAACCGTAGCATCGAGCATTTCCACTCGGTCGAGGAAGGACAGGTGCTTGCCGATGCACGACGCGACGAGCTGATCACGCGTCAGACACGGATCTCGGGCAAGAGCAACGTGATGGGCATGATTCCGGGAATGGTGGTGCGCGTGATCAACGATACCGTGCCCGAAGCACCACACGGCATCGTGATCACCAAGCTCGTTACGACGGGCAGCCGCAAGCAGTCGGTAACCAATCAGTTCGAGGCGATCCCGTCGCATCTAACCTACCGGCCCGAGTATGCACCGGAAAAGCATTGGCGCTGGATAGGCGGTGCACTCATCGGCATCGTGGAGTCCGGCGACGACCAGCCGTATGCATGGATGGATGAGTATGGCGGATACCGGGTGAGGCTTCTCTTCACGCGGCACACTGGCAAGCGTGGCACGAACAGTATGTCGTTGCGCTTGCTGCGTACGTCGGCCTCGTATCAGGGCGGCCTGCACGTTCCATTGCTGCCGAACACGGAAGTCCGCGTCATTGCGACTCACGGCAATTGTGATCGATTACTGATCGCCGGTGCCGCCCACGACTATGCGCGACGGGATCTGGTGCATGGCAAGGAAGGCTGGTACAGCCGTGCGGTGTTCCGTTCGCCGCTGCTGGGCAACAAGCTGCGCTTCGAGGACTTGAAAAGCCACGAAGGCATCCGGCTCGCAACGGTCTTCGGCAAGACGGCGCTCAATATGGGCTATCTCGTCGATGGAGAGAAGAACAAGCGCGGCGAAGGCTACGAGCTCACCACGCAGGGCTGGGGGGTAACGCGCGCGGCAAAGGGGCTGTTCTGGTCGGCGGACCCGGTGAACCCGAACGCTCCGCATCTCGAGATGCAGGCGGCGATCAAACAGCTGCAGGCCGCTATTCAGCGCGTAACCGCGCTGGCCAATGCGACCGCGCAGGCAAGTGCCACCCCGCCCGACAAGGCGACGCAATCGAGCCTGATGGACGTGCTGGACCAGCTAAAAGACGCGGGGCTGCTGGCCAGCGCGCCGGCCGGCATGGCGTTCGTCACACCGAAGTCGATCCAGCAGGCCGCTGGCGAGAACGTGATCGTGACGGCTGGCCAGCACGCGGACGTAAGCGTGGTCAAGCGTTTTACCGTCGCTGCAGGCGAACTGATTTCGCTGTGCGCGCACAAACTCGGCCTGAAAATCTTTGCTACGCATGGCAAGGTCGAAATCCAGTCGCAGAGCGATGCGATGGATCTAGCTGCTGCAAAACAGCTGAAGCTGGCAAGCGCGGACGAGGACG
This sequence comes from Burkholderia sp. Bp9143, assembly GCF_003853645.1. Lineage (GTDB taxonomy): Bacteria > Pseudomonadota > Gammaproteobacteria > Burkholderiales > Burkholderiaceae > Burkholderia. Next base: position 8,240 of record NZ_QTPO01000059.1, read on the forward strand.
TCTTGGTTGTTGCGCGTAAGAAGATCGTGCTGGCCAGCGGCGGCGCCGCACTCAAGATCGAAGACGGCACCTTCGAATTCATCGGCCCGGGAGCCTTCAAGATCAAGGCCGGATCGTTTGTATTCCAGGGGCCCGGGAATGTCAATCCGCCGTTGCCCGTGCTGCCTAAAAGCAATCTGACCTCACCCGACGACTACTCGCTTTCGCACTGAAGCCCATGATTATCAGTCCGCCTCTCCTGCTGCCCGTTCCTACTTCCAACGATCGATCGAAAGACGATCTGTTGATGGACGAACTCGACAAGATGACCGATAGCGGTGGCATCTATCCGATCGCGTTCGATCGCCGCTGGCATACAGGGGTGCATCTCGTTCCGTCGAATAACCGCTCGCTGCCAGTGCGAGCCATCGCGGACGGGGAGGTTGCGGCCTACGGGGTGTACCAGAGGCCAGTAGCCGACGTGTTCGACGACAAGAACACCAATGCTGGGTTCCTGCTGCTCAAGCACACCACCGAGACAGGCGAAAGCCGCAAGTTGACGTTCTACTCGCTGTACATGCACCTGCTTGATCTCGACGGCATGACGACCGACGGTATCCAGCCGCCACCGGTCAATGAGCCTCACAGCATGCCCGACTGGCTCCGGCATTCAACCGGCGCGGCTGTTTCGGGTGGCGGCAAGAAGGTGCGACGCAAGGATATCCTCGGATATACGGGGCGGTGTCAGGACAAACGGCAGCTGCACTTCGAGATCTTCATGGCGCCCAGCGATTTCGATGCCTGGTTTGGCGCGACACAACTTGGGCACCAGCAGGTCGAGACCCCGCAGGGGAGCGACTGCTGGGGTCATAGTTATTACGTGATTCCTGCGAACCAGACTTTCCGTGCGCAGCCTCGCAACGTTGACGCGCACCACAAGCTGCATGGGATCGAATTTCTTCCTAAGCAAGAAGGCCAGAATGAACGTCCCTTGTATGTTGAGGTGTATTTCCATAAGGGAGACAAATTCACTAACGTCTGGAGCGTCGCGGCGGACGGTAGCAGGACGCTCCTCACTCCCGAACCGGTCCGCGAGCCGGAATTCGAATACGAAATGTACAAGCGGGCGAGTGCGTTGTACTCGGCTTGTGCTAGCGACGGCTATGAGATGTTGCGGTTCGGCCGGATTCTGAGCCGCCCCGAAACGTTGTCGCCCGTTCCGGCCGAGGAAACATCGGCAATCACGAATCCGCGCGAGACATGGTATTGCATCCCGTTCGCTAGTGGAAAGCAGGGCTATATCGACATCAGCAAGCCGAGCATCAAGAAGCTGTCCGACGCGGATTTCCCCTTCTTTATGGGGTGGCGGAAGATCCAGGCGCAGTCCGCGCCGGTTGATCAGAACGGGCTCTGGGACCTCGATAAGCTCAAAGCGCTGGTCCGCGCTTCGATCGGGAATGTCGAGGCCGCAGGGAGCGGCGCGGCGGCGGTAGAGCAAACCGCACAACAGAAAAACGAGTCCATGCGGCATTACCTCAGCGATCCGGACCACAAGGCGGTACAGCAGTTGTTGCATGGCTTTATCTGCGAAGCACCCAGCGAGTGGGATAGTGCCAGTTTAGATCCTCGCTATCGAAACCTGTTGGACGAAGGGGAGCATTTCGAGGGAAACCAGAACGCGTACAACAAGTTTTTGGAGTTTGTCAAAAAGCTTCAATTTTGGGATAAGACAGGCTTGCCAGCAGGCGGAACGGTGTGGTTTTTCCATCCGCTTGCGTTTATCCGGCATTTCAGGAAGTGTGGGTGGTTGGACATGCGAGAGCTGGCACAAACGGTTCCTGCCGACCAACATCGAACAATTACAACAGTCTCGCGCCTGTTCGTGAGCGAACTTCGAGATCGCCACCATCGACTCATGCGGCCGGCGAATCTATATCCCGCCTTGCCCGACACCATGCGTAAGTACGGAATTAATACACCCCTGCGGATGGCTCATTGGTTTGGGCAAACGTTTCGGGAGACCGGCTTGTTCTCGTATATGCGCGAGCTTGGAGGAGAACCTTATCTGACAAACTATTATGAGGGGCGTTGTAACGCCCCTGTGCATCGACTAATAAACGGGTCAATGAAGGTATTGAGCCCACTCGGAAATTGCAATGCGGGGGATGGCGTTCGTTTTTCTGGAAAAGGGATGATTCAGCTGACGGGTGGCGATAATTACCGCACCTATCAAAAGTATCACGGCGGGAGAAATTTTACAGTCGACCCTGGGCCTGAAAACATAATTAATGACCCTCGCGACGCATGCGATGCTGGCGGGTACTATTGGGCGAGCAAACAAAGGTATCGCAAAGACCCAATAACAAACCGACTCGTGCCGCTTGGATCTCTGGGTGTTAATTATTGGGCTGATAGGGTTGAGCTTTCAAGTTTTGATAACGTCGTTCAAATTAACGGAGCTGTCGACGACGTTACGAGATGCGTCAACTCTGCGCTTGACGGACGAGATGATAGAAGGGAGTATTTCAAAAATGCATACGCTTATCTTTCGGATTTATCTGCATTTCCTCATGGATATAAAGTTCTTCCTGACTAGATCGTACGCGTTGCGTGTCTTGGGTGGCAGTCTGCTGCTGTGCTTTGCAACGGGTGCGTCGGCAGTATCCCAATGTGGTTTCACACTGCCAGATATGGCGGGCGCGATTGTGTTGGAAAGCGGTGGTGACTGCTCTATGGTCGCACAAAATATTACCAATCCGGCCGGCTTGAATTACCTTACGTTGCTCAGCTCGAGCGTAGCAGATGTGCTTTCCGATAACACGTTCTTTATTAATGAAGGTGGAAAGCAATATTTTGTGAATGAGGATGTTGATGACTCGAATGTCACAATTAAAGCGATCAAGCAGTATCAGGCAACACCTATCCACTTTAATGGAATGGGTGGCTTCGAGGAGCGAGCTGATTTCTTCGTTCAAGTCCTCCCCAAGGCGCAATGGAAAGATACTGCACCGTACTCTGGTAGAGTTTCATGTCTTATTGACGTAATCGGAGACGAATCCCGGTCCCTCAAATCTCGGTTTTGCACTCCAAACACCGCCCTGGGAAAAAAGGAATTGAACGACTACAGATCATTTCTTCGCGGGATCAAATAAGTGGCGGTCGAACGCGCCCATTCGCTTGCAAAGGTAGTGGAATGCTTAGGTTGCCTATCCATTGAATTTGAATATTTTGGATGACGTCGGATGAGGAAAGGCTGGATGCAGTGTCAGTGTTTTTTCTGGCTAACCGTTCTGTTAGCGATTGCGTTTGGCGAAAGCGTCCAGGCCCAGATTACTTTCGACGGAACCAGTCTGCTGGATGCGGTTTACGAGGCGAATTACCCGGGTGATTTGCCGGAGGCGGTATGTTCGACCGCGTCTGGCGACGACGATCGTATATTTCTCGCTGACCCGCGAAACATAGAAGACGAGGCTCCGACCTATCTCGATAAGAAGACGGGACTAATCGGCCTAGCTGCGTCCAAACGCCATCTCACAGCCGCAGTTTATGACGGCATCGTCCGGGGGCCAGGACACACTTTTCTGGCAGCTAGGAGGGGATGCGTGGGCCTTTTGGCCCGAGACGGCAAAGTGTTGATTCCGTTTTCCAACAACTCGCTCTCTGTCAGTGAGTTTGCAGAGACCGGAAATCCGCGCTCCAAGAGCACGGTGTTGGAAGCCCTGCGTCCAGAGGGCCGTTACCTGTTCAAAATCGATCTGGTCGGTGACCGGCTTGTGAAGTCGGAGGGGCCGTTCGTGTCCGTCGTGAACGTCGAAGTGCCCAGGCACTCGGGAGAAGCCCAACAATATGCGGCGGTCTCGGACAAATACGAAGGTCATGTTGGCCTTCTCGATCAAGATTTGAACTATGTTCTGCCAGTCAAATATGAACGCATCCGCCAACTTCAATTCGCCGATGGGAAGAAGTATTGGGTCGGCGCAACTGATCGCGTTCAGATCCCGCCCAAAGGTCCAAACGAAAGGATCGATGATCTGTGGTCTGTCCATTTCTTTGACGCGAAAGGGACACCGATTCGCACGATGCGCGTTTACGCCCTGCGGGGGCTGGAATGGCTTGGGGTCCAATATGGCTTCGTTGGCTTACAGGAGGACCACACGTGCGCCTATGTAGACAGCAGCCTGGATACCTTTGAGATTGGAAAATCGTTTAAGGACAAGTGCGTGACCGGCGATCAACACTACCGAGTATTCATCACGCGCCCCAACAACCCGGAGAGCGCAATCTGGACGCTTGGCCCGGCGCAAGAAACATCAAACGACACTCTTCCCGCATGGAAGCAGGATAAGCTGAATATGGCCGCATTCGCCGAAGGTCTCTTTGTTTGGCGAAAGACCTACGAGGGAAATTTCTCGCAAGCTGACCTGAACTACAACGATGAATTCGTTTTGCTAAGGCGTGCCGACGGCAAAGCGTTCAAACTCGTGGATCGCTTTGGCCGTGATACCGGCGAGACCTATGAATCCGGCGAGTTAATCTGCAATGAGATCTTTGTGCACAAGGGCAATCACACTTTCCGCACTCAAGGCTGGGATATGACCACGAATGGTTCGGTCGTGGCCGCTGATGACGAGCAACTTGGATACTGCCTAAGGCTTTAGCCTTGATTTGCAATCGAATTTTCAAGATTTCTGAATTGAAATGACACACTCTCCCATACGCAAGGATGATGAACTGGAGCACGGCGGCCGGGTGACGGGCGGTTCTTCGACTATGGAATTCGTGGGCCGACCGCTGGCCCGCAAGGGCGATGCCGCGCTCTGTGACCGGCACGGCGAAACCGTCATCGATGAGGGCGACGAATCGTTTCCTGACCAGGACGGCAGGCCCGTGGCGATGCATCTGCATCGTTGTGCGTGCGGCTGTCGGCTGATTTCGTCGTTGCAGAACGTGCACATCGGCTGAACATGCCCGTTGAACTCTCGCCAGCGGGTCTTCCATCAGCGTATCCGGCGCACGGGCCGCGCTTCTGGCCGTGGCTACTCGGCTGGCTATTGTGCTGCGGGCTCGGCGCGGCGGCGGTGCTGTTGCTGTGGCCAGCGGGCACGCCGGCGCGCGGCACGCGGTTCTGGCTGTGCCTGTTCGGCATCCCGAACGCCGTATTTTTCGCAGCGCTGGCCATCGCGCGGACGATCTACGAGGCGGACTACCTCCACGCGCTGTTCCGTAACAGGCATCGCGCAGCCTGGCTCCGCGACCGCATCCTTACGGCGCAGCGGCCGCTGCAGGTGCTCGGCGCCGGCTACTGTCTGCCATTGGGCGACAAGCCGTTCGGTGAGGTACTCGCCGGGAAGACGTCACTACTGGAGGCGCGCGTGCCTCGTAGCGGCACCGGTCGTGTGGTGCACAACCGTTTTGCCGATGACGCGCCCATGCTCCGCGAAGACCCGGATGCGCCCGCTCTATTTGATGCCGAGCTGCCAGAGGGGCACGACGCCGGGCATGTCGAGGCGTTCGCGCCGGTCGAAGCACCAGATCCGCTTGCGCCTGTACCACCCGCCGTGCGCATGATTGCGCAGGCGCTGGCACCTCTCGTGGAAAGCCTGCTCGCGCTGACGCAGTACGGCGTGAAGTACGCGCCTGCGGTGCGCATACTGACGGCCCCCGAAACGGCCAGTGTGCGTGTCGAGCAGGTCGGGCTGGCGCTGCAATGGGTTGGCCTGCCGAACCTAGAGTGCTTTGCCGTGCCGGCCACAGACGGTCTGATGGTGGCAGATGCCTGGCTGGACGCCGGCGAACAGCGACCGTTGCTGATCATCGCCGCGGAATGGCATGACGCGCCACCGCCGGGCAGTACTGAGGGCGCGGTCGCCGTGCTGCTCGGCCCGGGCGTGTTCCAGTTGCCCGAAGCGATAAGCGTGCTCGGCCTGCTGCACCGTCCGGTCATCGACGAGCTTGACGCGCTGGATGCGGTGTTGGCGAACAGCGTGCTGTGGGGCAAAACCGCTTCCGTCAGCGTCGCGACGGCGTGGATCAGCGGCCTGGACGGATCGAACGATACAAAACTGCTCGCGGCGTTGCGTACCGCCGGCCTCGCGGGCATCGCGAAACCGGAAGCCCAGCGCCGGCCCGACTCTCTCATCGGGCACGCTGGCGCAGCCGGTGGATGGTTGTCGGTTGCCGCAGCGCTCGAGGCGGCCGCCGGACCGCAACTGATCCTCCATGCACCGTCGTCAACGTCGATCGCGCAGAGCGCGATCCTGCACGTCAACGAACAAATGAATTACGAAGAACCTGATGATGAACGCTCGCAATAACATGCAGATTCTCGGGACGGCCGAGGCTGCGTCGACCGAAACGAACCGGCTGCTCGCCTGGGGACCCATATTTCTGGCACTGATCCTGGCCGGAATCGCGTTCGCACTGGTGTGGTTCAAGGGTGACCTGTTTGGCGTGCTCACGCGCGAGGCGAAGCTCGGCGCGTCGGTCTGGATTTTCCTGGCGCTCGTGGCGGTGCTTCTGCTGCACGTCGGGCTGCTGTTCGGTGGCGCATACCGCCTCGTTGGGAGGGTGTTTCGCGCCGAAGTCGGCGATCGGGGCGCCGCGGTAAAGCAGACGAGAACGCTCAAGTGCGACGCTCGCCTGCAGACCCTCTGTGATGAACTGCGCGCCACGCGCGGCTGGTGGTGGCGTTATCGAACGCGTTGGCTGCTTTTGAACGGCACGGACGCTCTGATCGAAGATGTCGCGCCCGGCCTGAAGCGCGCGGGTGTAATGCCCGTTGCCGAAGCGATCCTTGTGCATGCCGCACCGGATGGCATCGATGTCGGAGAATGGCGCCGCCAGATCCGGCAGCTACGCCGCCGACGTCCCGTCGACAGCGTCGTCCATGTCACTGATGCAAATGCACGCGAGACCGAACTGCCGCGCGCACTGGCCACACTTGCGACGGATCTCGGCTGGGCTGCGCCCGTCACGCTCCTGCACGCGGTGCCGGCCAAGGGCGGCCACCCCGAGACGTTCGAGGCAATCGGCGCGTTCCCTGGTCCGTCGCTCCGCGGTGCACAACCGGCTTCGACCTTGCGCGAGCAGCTCGCCACGATTGGGCGGTTCACTGCGGACGCTGGCGTGCGGCTCTGCGTCACGCCCACACGGGTCACCTATCTGGCCCAGATCTCCCAGTACATTGACGAACAGCGCGAGAGCATCATCTCGGGCTGGAATGCGCTATTCGCCTCGCACTGGCATCGATCCCCGCTGACCGGCGTAATGTTCGCACCTGTCTTCGAGACTTCCGTCGCTGTGCCGATGCCCGTTCCGGTGGTACCGATCGCGCTAGCCCGGGCAGAAGCGGCGGCAGTCGAGCAACCGGTAGTGTTCCAGAATCAGCCGGCCGCTCTGCTGCCCGCGTGGCGAACAATCGCGCTCCGGCGCGGTACCGGCCGGCGGGTCGGTTTCTACTGGCCCAATGTGCTGGCCTGGTTCGTAACCGTCGCTGCGGTCGCGTCGTGCGTGTGGATGACCGGTTCGTTCATCGGCAACCAGCGGCTGGTGCGCGAAGCGCGCGCGACGGCGAACGGCGCGGTCGAGGCCCGGCCGCAGACTGCAGCGGCCTGGCGCGCGCAACTCGCGTTGCAGCAGTTGATCGAAAAGCTTGAGTATCGCCAGCAGCACGGCGCACCGTGGTATCTGCGCGGCGGCCTGTCGCGCAACGACGATGTGCTCGCCGGTCTCTGGCTGCCATACCGGATCGCCGCGACCCGCAACCTGCAGACGCCCGTCGTGCAGACGATTGGCGACTTGCTCAAGGCAGCAGGACAGACGCGCGCCGATAGCCTCGAGTCGCAGGACACGCGCAGCGGCACCTACAACACGCTCAAGACGTACCTGATGCTCGGCGATCCGTCGCGTGCCGAATCCGCGTTCCTCAAACGCATGCTGGTGTCCCTGTGGCCGCGCCCGGTCGAAATGCCCCTGGGCGAGCGCGATGACACCGGCCAGCGGTTGGCGCGATTTTATGCCGAACACCTCAAGGCGCATCCTGAATGGCGCATCGCGACGAACGACGGTCTCGTGACGTCGACCCGCAATATGCTGGTTACGCAAATGGGGCTCGCGTCAGCCGACGACACGGTCTATCAGGGCATCATCGAAGAGGCGAAAGGCAAGTACGCCGACGCGTCGCTTGAAACGTTGCTCGCCGGCGCGGATGCTCGTGGTCTGTTCCTGACCTCGCAGACCGTGCCCGGCATATACACGCGTGCCGCGTGGGACGGAATGATCGCCACAGCGATCGACAAGGCTGCAAGCGAGCGGCGCACGAGCGGCGACTGGGTGCTGACCGGCGCCCAGCCGGCGCAAACCATCGGCAACACGCTGTCGCAGGGAGCGATCAGAACCGCGGCCGTGATCGACGAAAAGCATGCGGCCGAGGACCTGAGACAGCGCCTGACAGCGCGGTACTTCGCCGAGTACACGGCGGCGTGGCAGGGCATGCTCAACAGCGTCCGCTGGCAGCCGGCAGCGAACCTGAACGGCGCGATCGAACAACTGACGCGTCTCGCCGACGCGCAGACGTCGCCACTCATCGCACTGATGAAGGCGGTTCAATACCAGGCACAGGCAGGACGGCCGTCGCAGGCCCTGACTGACACGCTGGTGCGCAAGGCGCAGAGCCTGATCGGTAGCGACGATCAAACGGTCGCACCGGTCGTCAACCCGCTCGACAAGCCATTCGGCCCGCTTCTTGCGCTGATGGGCGACGCTGGTGCCGTACCGGCTGCCGGCGGCAAAGGCAACGCGGCGGCCAACATCGCGCTGAACGGCGTGAGTCTGTCGCGGTACCTGACCGCAGTCACGACGATGCGCCTGAAGCTGCAGCAGATCGCAGGCAGTCCTGACGCGCAGGCGATGGCGCGCTCGCTCGCGCAGGCGGTGTTCCAAGGCAAGCTCTCTGAGCTGTCACAGGCACGCGACGACGCGGCGCTGACAGCCGCGAGCCTCGGCACGGCGTGGTCCGGTTTCGGCGATGCGGTGTTCGCGCAACCGCTCGAGGCCGCTTGGCAGACGATCCTGCAGCCGGCTGCGGCGAGCCTGAACGAGGCGTGGCGGGCGAGCGTAGCGGCGCCTTTCAACGCGGCGATGAGCGGCAGGTATCCGTTCTTCGACACGAATGCCGATGCGTCATTTGCCGAACTCGGGCGCTATGTGCGGCCCGACACCGGCCTGATCGCACGCTTCGTTACCACGCAGCTCGCCGGCGTGCTGAAGCTCGAGGGAGATCACTGGACGCCGAACGAGCTGGCGCCGCAGGCGCTGCAGTTCGACCCGAAGTTCCTGACAGGCATCCGGCAATTGTCGACCGTTGGCGCGCAGCTCTATATGCAGGGCGATGCGAGCGAACGCTTTGAGATGATGGCACTGCCCACGCCCAACGTGACACGCTCGGAGCTGTCGGTTGACGGCAAGCAGATCGTCTACTTCAACCAGCAGGAAAACTGGACGCCGCTCGCGTGGCCCGGTACCGGCCTGAATGGGCATGCGGGGCTGACATGGCAGACACTCGACGCCGGCCTTCGGCAAGCGTTCGATTCGACCGGCGACTGGGCATTCCTGCGCCTTCTGGGCAAGGCCGACATGAAGCAACTCGACAGCACCCGCTACCAGCTGACGTGGAACACCACGAACGGCGAACCCTTGTCGTACGTAATGCGCACACAGATCGGCGCAGGACCGCTCGAATTGCTGAAGCTGCGAGGCTTCCGGATGCCCGAGCGGATTTTTATCGTCGGCAAGGCGGGCGTCGTGCCGGTATTACCGCCCCTGCCACCGGAGCTTCAGCCATGACCGACAGCAGGAACAGACCGCTGGTGCCCGAAAGGAGTCCCGGCGCTCCGCAGGAAGTGGCCGTAGGCCATGGGATGAAAGGTCGCCTGGATGACGAGCGGATGGTCCCGCAAGACGATCCATTCCTGAGATATTTCGATTCGGAAATGCGCTACCTGCGCGAAGCGGGCAGAGAATTCACCGAAGCGCAGCCGCAGGCCGCGCGCCAGCTGGGGATGACTACGCCCGGCGCGCGGGACGAGCGCGTGGAAGCAGTCTACGAGGGCTTCGCGTTCCTCGCGAGCCGGCTGCGAATGAAACTCGATGACGCACTGCCAGAAATCACTGATCCTCTGATCGCGCACCTGTGGCCGCACGCGGGCCGCACGATTCCGTCGCTGGCGATCCTCGAGTGCGGGCCGCGCGCGGGCGAGGCACGGATTCTGGATACCCTGCCAGCGGGCCTGCAGGTGCGCTCGACGCCAATCGGCACCGACGGAACAGTATGCGTTTATCGCACCACCCAACCGGTACGTCTGCTGCCGCTAGAAGTTTGCGATGCGGGCGTACGGATGCGCGAGGACGGCCGCACGGTGATCCGACTTGCATTCAATTTGCTGCATCGCGAGCAGCGCCTGCTGGACGATCTGTCGCGCATCCGCCTGTATCTCCACGGAGATCCGCCGACTGCGTCGGCGCTGTATGCCGTTTTCACGCGACAGATCGAATCGATCGGCGTGCGCATGCCGCGCCTGCTTGACGGTCAGTTGCAGCCGCAACCGGCCGTGCGTTTCGAGGCAGCCGGTTTCGGGCCGGATACCCGGCTGTGGCCGGTCGACCGTGACGCGCGCGACGCAGAGCTCGATCGCGAGCAGACAATGCTCGAGTATTTCGCGTTCCCGGAAAAATTCCACTTTGTCGACCTCTGCGGATTCAACACGGCAAGCGTGCCGTCTGGTGAGACGCGCATCGAGTTCGAGATCTTGATTGATGGCCGCATTGGCGGCGAAGTGACGTTCAACGCGAACAACATCCGTCTGTTCTGCACGCCGGTGATCAACCTGTTTGAACTGGACGCGCAGACGATTCGGCCCAACGCGCATGATCGCGATTATCCGGTACGTCCGCCCGCGTCGGCCGGCGATCATATCGAGCCTTATGACGCACTGTCGGTCCTGGCAGCTGATCCCCGCAATGCGATGCACTACGAATACCAGTCGTTCAAGGAGTTCCGACACCGCGGCGGGATGATGCGCTACGAGTCGCCTGAGCGCTACTTCCACACGTCTATCCGCCATGGCGTAACGGGACAGCGTGAGATGTGGGTAACGCTAGGTGGCCAGCTATGGGATGAACCCGGCAGCTTGCCGGACGGACACGTAACGGTCCGGGTACTGGCAAATAACGGCCGCCTGCCGCGTATGGCGCTACGCGAATCGATGATTACCGAGCCTGTATCGGCGTTTGCGGGTGTCGAGCGGGTGCGCAATCTCACGGCACCGACGATGCCGCTGTATCCGCCTCGTGGCGGCGAGTATGACTGGAAGGTGGTCTCGCACTTCAATGCGGCCGGCTCCACTGAACTGAACATGATGGATGCGAGTGCGCTGCGCGGTGCGCTGTCACTGTACGACTGGTCGCCGCTGGACGACAACAAGCGGCGCATTGAGGCAATCCACCATGTATGGCTGGACGAAGACACTGAAATTGTCGGTGCGCGAGTCGACAGGATCGTGAATGTGAACGTCGGCATCGAGCCATCGGGCTTCGCCGGTCCGGGCGATGTCGCGCTGTTCGGCGATGTGCTGAGTCGATTCGTCGGTCGCTATGCCTGCTTCCATTTCGCGGTGCGGCTCGTGTTATATGAAGGTGTGGGCGGGCCGGGCCGACGTTATCCGCGCGTAATCAAGACGGGAGATTGGCTGTGACACGGCAAACGAATTGGACGCTTCGCAGAATCCGACTTGCAGGCGCATGGGTGACGGCCGCTGCACTGCTCTCCGGCTGCGGCATGTGGCAGTCGGCAAAGGAAACGACTGTCGACGCAACACGCGCGGTATTCATCGCCAAGGTGAAACAGATGAACCTTGTCATCGAAAGCCGCGCTGCGCTGAACCCGAACGAGCAGGGCCGGTCGCTGCCGGTCGTATTACGCGTCTATCAATTGAAGGATACGAAGACCTTTGAAAAGGCAGCTTATGGTCAGCTGCTAGACGATGATCGCGCGTTGCTGAAGGCCGACCTCACCGGCAGCATGGAGGCCGTACTCGGACCCGGCGCGACGGTAAAGCTGTCGGCGCCAATGGCCGACGCGGCGCAGGCCGTGGGCGTCGTGGTTTTTTTCCGCGATCAGGGTGGTGCCACGTGGCAACTGGTGATTCCGAAATCACAGTGGAAGAAGACTGATCCCGTGAAGCTCATCGTGACGGGCAACCAGATTGAACTGGGCGCGGAACATTGACGAGGCAACGTATCGAGCGCGCGCGACGCGCTTCAGCCATCCTCACCATGACTCAGCTAGGGCCGCGGCGCTCCGCCGGCCCGATTTGCACATTCTGTCTCGACAATGCCGCGCAAGCCGGCGAGCGGACAAGTTCAAGGGCGATCTCTGCATGAAAGGAACCGACGAATGACGAGGCATGGCGGAACGCAGACAAACGCGAGGGAACACTCCCCTTTCGACTGCCTAGCGGGTCTGAACCGCCGGTACCCCGAACTGTTGCCACGGCTTGACCTGCTGCGTGCCGCACTGCAAACGGCCGGCTCGACGCCGGGCCAGACTGTCGGAGCAATCTGGGGCATGCCGTCGCACTGGTACCTGCCGTTCCATACGACTGCCCAGGCGCTCAACGACCTGCTCGGGCAGATGGATCGCATGGGAACGGAGGTTCAGCGTGTCGCCCGTTCGACGCCCACGTTGGTCAACACGCTTGCGGCGTGGCGCCTGACGCAGGGGATCTACCGGTTCGACGCGACGCTTTTTGACGAACTGTGTGCGACGCCTGTCACGGGCGCTCTGCCGACAGACCTGCTTACGCGCCTTCCGGAGTGGACCGTCTATGTCGAAACACCCGGGTTCATATGGAACGGCTCGGTACTGGACGGGGTATTTGCTCAGGCAGGTGAAATTTTTGACGGCACGGAGGGGCTCGCATTCGTCCTGAACGCGAGGGAATGCGCGACCATGCTGATTCTTCGCCTCGATCAACCATCACTGGAAGCTGCGATCGAGGTGTCGATCAATGGCGATGGCGAATCCGCACCTGCGCTTGCGACGGAAATGCGTAGCGTGCTGCCGCGTCTTGTGTCGCTGGTGTTGTATCTGTGCAGTGAGGCGCCGGAGCTGGGCGACGGTGCGTCTCTGCCCGTCAGACCGCAACCGAGGCGTACGCACCGGGGCGTCAGGATGATGCCAGCGCGACGCCCCGTCAGGTGGGAGGTGGGGACGCGCTTGGGCGCGTCGTTGCGTTCGGCATGGCAGTCGGTGAATGAGCAGGGCGAAAACGATGCCACACGCGGGTCTCATGCAAGTCCACGCGCACATATCCGTCGGGCGCACTGGCACACGATTCTGAGCGGCCCGAGGCAGAACCCCGTCCGTTCCCTGCGCTGGCTTCCGCCGATTCCGGTCAACGTGATGGAACCCGACGATCTGGTACGCACCATCCGGCCGGTCACGTCCGGCTGACTGCCGCGAGGATTCAATCCGATGAATCGTGCAGCGTGGTCGCCACGCGTTCCTGCCACCATCCGCAAGCGGGTGCAGCGTGTTCTTCCGACGTTGCCCGCACTTGGCGGATCCGGCACACCGGATTGCGCCGTGGTTTCGCGTCAGCAAGGGACAGTGGTGTCATCTCTGCGCCGTGAAGGCCAGAACCCGCACGATAGAACAGATGTAGGAGCTCGCGCAGTCGCGCGGCGGCCACTGCCTGTCGACGGTCTACCCGGGCGCACATGGCAAGATCGAATGGCAGTGCGCGAAAGGCCACGTTTGGCATGCGTCGGTCAGCAGCGTCTGGCGTGGCAGCTGGTGTCCCGAATGTGCGTGGGCGAGCCGGCGCATGGCCCGCCGGCAGAAAAAGAGCGGCAACCTGGTGCCGATCGCGGTGTGATATGTGCGGTGATACGGCTTGGAAACGGAGCAGGTAAGAATAATGTGTGCGATGAAGAGACGGGGCTGCATTACAACCGGCATCGCTACTACGACCCGAATAGCGTTCGACCCCCATCGAAGGATTCAACTGAATCCTTCGATCGCCTTAAGAACTTCTACGCCCCCCGACAGGCCCGCCGAGCACCCGACACAGCGACGACAAATCGCGCAGCGTGAGGTGTGCGGAAGCCGCTCGTTGCTGAACGTGTTCCGCGTCCGGATGCGTGTCGCGAACCAGCCACGCCGCCTGAAGCCCCGCATTCAACGCGCCGACGATATCGAGGTGGTAGTCGTCGCCGACGTGCAGCAGTTCCGCCGCAGGCACGCCGAGCGTCGCGGCGGCCGCATGGAAGATCTCCGGCTCGGGTTTCGCGAACCCGACCGCACGCGCGTTGAGCGTTGCGCGGAAGAACTCGCCGCCACCCGTCAACCGAAGGTCCGCATTGCCGTTCGTCACCGCGACCAATGGAAACCGCGCGCTCAGCCATGTGAGCGCCGGCAGCGCATCGTCGAAGAACTCGACCTGATTCCTTGCGGAATAGAACACATCGTATGCGCGGTCGGTCAGCGTGACGTCTTCGTTCGCGCGTTCGAGCGCAAGCCGGATCGATCCGATGCGCAATGCACGATAGTCTCCGACGAGATTCGGGTGCGAGCGTTCGTACTCATCGCGCAGTTGAGCCAGGGTCTGCGACGTCGGCAGCACGCTCGCGGTATTGGGCGCGTGCGCGATCAGCCACGCATGCAGCGACGCCTCGGCCCGTTCGACGGAGGGTCCGAACGGCCACAGCGTGTCGTCGAGATCGAACGAGATGGCGGAAACGTTGGTCAGGTGCATGGCGACGGAAGATACCACGCGGTTGCCGTTCACCACGGCCACGGGATCGAACGTCCCGCGCCGTTTTCGGCAGCCTGCCGATACAGGAAGCGCGCGACGGTCAGGTCCTGAAGCGCGAGTCCGGTCATGTCGAATACCGTGATCTCGTGCGGGGCACGATTGACCGACGCAACGCCAGCGAGGATGTCACCGATTTCCGTGCGCGGCAAATCCGGCGCCCACTGGCACTCGCCGATGCTGCGCGCCTGCTCGTGATCGTCCACGAAAATCCGCGCGCGCTCCAGTACGCGTTCGGGAAGCTCGCGCTTGCCCGCGGTATCCGCGCCCACGCAGGTCAGGTGCGTGCCTGGCTGAACCGCATCCGCATCGAACAGCGGGCCGCCGCCCGGTGTTGCCGTGATGACCACGTCGCTGTCGGACACTGCATCGTTCCGGTCCCGTGCGACGCGGATGTTGCAGCGTTCGCGGAATGCCGATTCGAACACCGGATCGGGCTCGCCACTGACGTTCACGTACTGCACCGAGCACCGTTGCGGCAGCAGCGTGATCGCATAGTCGAGCTGGACGCGCGCCTGCACGCCGGTGCCGAATACACAGATGCGCGTGCTGTCGAGGCGGGCGAGCGCCTGCAGCCCGAGGCCGCCGGCCGCACCGGTCCGGGCGGTGGTGATCGCATTGCCATCCATGATGCAGAGCGGGCGGCCCGTGGCCGGATCGAACAGCGCGATCGTCGCCTGGTGCGGCTCGCCGCCCCGGCTCCGATTGCCGGGCCAGAACCCCGCTGCCTTGAAGCCGAGCAGATCCTGACTCGCGACGTCGCCCGACTTGATGCCGAACACGCCGCCCGTATGCAGCTTCTCGCGCACGACCGGGAACACGCGTCCGGCGCGTTGACTATGCAGCACGAAGGCTTCGCGGACCGCGGTCATCACTTGTTCGGCTTGAAGCGCCGGTTCGACGACATCCCGGTCGAGAAGAAGGAGTTGGGCGTCTGTCGGCATGATGGGCGAGCCTGTCGGGTGCGGTGCAAATCGCGGTTTTATAGTTTGTACAGATTTAGACAAATAGTCAATGCCACGCGGACGAGGGTACGGTGGCCGGCTTCTCCGTTGGAAGTCGGCGCATCACATCACCGCACCACTGGCCACTGCGCCCGCAATCCTTACCACCCGTAGAAGCGCGGCCAGGCTTGCACGGTGCCGTCGCCGCCCAGCGCGTGGTATTCCGGATGTTGCGCACCGGTCGCGCACGCGTGGTTCGGCAGGATCCGCAAACGGGTGCCGATCGGAAACCGCTTCGCGATGTCCGCGTCGGGCGCACCGTTGCGAGATACGATGCCGTGCTCCTGATTGGCCGAGCTCATGACGTACTCGCCGAGCACTTCACCGTCTTCGGTACACACCTGCCCGTAGCCGAAATCCCGCGCCTGCCGCTGCGTGCCGCGATCGCGGCTCATCGCCATCCAGCCGGCGTCGACGATGGCCCAGCCTTTCTCTTCCTGGTGTCCGATGACGGTGGTCAGCACCGACAGCGCGATGTCGGACAGCGCACACACGCCGATGTTGTGCATCACGAGGTCGAACAGCACGTACACGCCCGCGCGGACTTCCTTCACCCCGTCGAGGTGCTGCGCGGACAGCGCGGTCGGCGTCGAACCGATGCTCACGACCGGGCACGGCAAGCCGGCCGCCCTGAGGCGCTCGGCGGCGTGCACGGTCCGGCTGCGCTCCTGTTCGGCGATCGCGACCAGCGCGTCGCGGGTGTCGTATTCATAGCTGGATCCGGCGTGAGCAAGCACGCCGCCGAGCGTCATGCCGCCGTCGACCAGCGCGCGGCCGACGTCGATCAGCAGGTCGTCGTCGGGTCGAATCCCCGAACGGTGGCCGTCGACGTCGACCTCGATCCAGACTTCGAAGCGCTCGCCGTGCGCGCGCCCGAATTCGGCGATGGCGTTCGCGATCTGCAGGCTGTCGGCGACGATCTTCAGGTCGCAGCCCTGCCGGCGCAGTGCGAGCGCCTGGCCGAGCCTGGCGGGAATCATCCCGACCGCATAGACGATGTCGCGCACGCCGCTCGCGAAGAACTGTTCGGCTTCCTTCAGCGTCGACACCGTGATGCCCTGCGCGCCGGCCGCAACCTGCGCGTCGACGACGTGCTGGCACTTGGTGGTCTTCACATGCGGCCGGAACTTGACGCCCAGTGCGTCGAGATGCGCCTGCATGCGCGCGATGTTGTCGCGCATGCGATCGACGTCGATCAAGGCGGCGGGGGTGTTGAGGGGAGGAATGCCCATGATGCGTTGTCCCGGTGGGTTGCCGACACGGACACTGTAGGGCGTTTGGCAAGCAACGTGTTTAACGTGTACCAAATCGATCATTAAGCGGTATTTAACCCAGAAAAGCCGTTCATGCCTTGCCGCGCCATGGCGGCGGATCGAGAAACTGCCGAGCGGCTTCGAGGAAAACCCGCTGCCGCGCGGAGCGGCCGGTGCGCGACGGCAGCAGCGCGGTCACGGGCGCGGGCGGCAGATGCCAGTCGGGCAGCAGCCTGACCAGCTTGCCGTTCGCCAGCAGCGGCGCGACGTCCCACTCGGACCGCTCCACGATGCCGAGCCCGGCCAGTGCCCAGTCGGTGATGACGGTGCCGTCGTTCGACGACAGCGCGCCCGTGACGCGGATCACCGCCGATCGTCTGGATTCGCCTTTGCCATCCCCGGCTTGCGAGAAGCGCCAGCGCGGGATGTCCTCGTCGTTTTCGCGCAGGCACAGGCAATCGTAGCGGGTGAGGTCGGACGGATGATTCAGTGCCTTGATGCGACGCGCATAGCCGGGGCTCGCGCACAGGAAGCGCTCGTTGGGCGCGAGCGGATAGCCGATCCACGACGACGACTTCAGGCTGCCGACATGGACGACCACGTCGGCCCCCGACGCGCTGGTCAGCGGGCTCTCCGACAGGTGCAGCGAGATTTCGAGCTTCGGATGCGCGCGCTGCACGTCACGCACGATCCGCGCGACGTACTTGCGCCCGAAGCCGAACGGCGCGACGACGCGCAGCGTGCCCTGCACGTCGCCGTGGTCGCCGGAGATGTTGGCCTGCAGTGTTTCGACGCGCTCGAGAATCCCGATGGCTTCCTGATACAGCCGCTGACCTTCGTCGGTCAACGCGATCCCTTTCGGCTGTCGCACGGCGAGCCGGACGTTTAGCCTCGCCTCCATCCGCTGCAGGCGGATCGTGACCGCGGGCGGGGTGAGGTCGAGCAATCGAGCGGCGGATGCCAATGAGCGCGACGCGCCGATCGCGCGAACGAGTCGAAGGTCGTCGAGGTCGAGCATTGCATGTCTCTTAATGCTGGCGTTGCCGAGCATTAAACATCACATCGCGGGGCGAATCCATCGATGCGGCGATGGATATCGACAAGCGCGTGTGTAGATCGACGTGAACGATGCCTCGAAGAAGGGGGGATGCGGCATCACGCAGCATGCGGCTTCACCTGCGTCACGCATCGAGCCCGAAAATCAACGACCGATGCGCGCCGACCCCGGCCGCCACGCCCGACGCCGATGCGAACGTCGCATTGGTCATCAGGCTCGACGCATCGCCGGCGGCGAACACGCCGGGAACGCTCGTCTGCTTCCACGTATCGACGCGAATCGCCGAACCGAGCGGCCCTTCGTCGAACGCACAGCCGAGCTGTTGCGCGAGATCGCTCGCCATCTCCGTCCGCGCGCCGATGAACAGCGCATCGATCGGCACGACTTGCCCGTCGGCGAGCCGCAGCGCTTCGATCCGCGGCGCGTCGCCGAGGATTTCAACGACCGGCGACCGTTCGATACGTACGCCACGTGCGTCGAGCAACGCGGTTTCCTCTTCGTTCGCTTCGACCACGCCTTGCGTGAACCACGTCGTCGGCCCCCAGTCCGGAATCAGGATCGCCTGATGCACCGAAAGCGGATGCGTGGCCAGCACGCCGAGTTGGCGGCCCGACACCTCGTATCCATGGCAATACGGACAATGCAGCACGCTGACGCCCCAGCGTTGCGCGAGCCCCGGCAGCGCGGGCAACGCATCGCGGATGCCGGTCGCGAGGATCAACCGGTCGGCGCTTGCGCGGCTGCCGTCCGCCAGCGTCACGTGAAAGCGGCCGCTCGCATCGCGCTCGGCGGTGCGCGCCTCGCCGGCGATCCGCCGCACGGTCGGATAGGCCGCGAGTTGTGCGGCGGCGTCGGCGACGATCCGCGCCGGCGGCTTGCCGTCCTGCCCGAAAAATCCGTGCGCATGTTCGGCGAAACGATTACGCGGCCGCCCGGCATCGATCACGAGCACGCGCCGTCGCGCGCGCGCCAGTTGCATCGCGGCCGACAGCCCGGCAAAGCTGCCGCCGATCACGATCACTTCATGAGGGTTCTGCATGTGTTCACTCCTTTCCTGAGCGTTCCCGAATCCGTATCAAGCGAAGAACGTGCTCCAATGGCGGTCAACTCATGAAACACGAGAAGTTGCATGATAGGTCGATGGTATCATTCATGCAACTTCATGAGTTTCGAGAGTGGGAGCAACCCGTCCGTGAGAACCGACAGCCGTTTGTCGCGCATGCTGCATGCGCTGATCCACATGGACCAGGCCGACGGCCCGCTGACGTCGGAGGCGATCGCGGCGATGCTGTGCACGAATCCGGTGGTCGTGCGGCGTCTGCTCGGCGGGCTGCGCGACTGCGGCTACGTGCAGTCGGAGAAAGGCCACGGCGGCGGCTGGGCGCTCAGCGTCGCGCTGGACGACATCACGCTGCTCGACGTCTATCGGGCGGTGGGCGAGCCGCCGGTGTTTTCCGACCTGGTGGCCGAGGATGCGCCCGAGTGCCTGGTCGAACAGGCGGTCAACGCGCATCTGTCGGCCACGCTGAAGGAGGCCGAGGCGGTGCTGCTCGCGCGCTTCGGCGAGGTCACGCTCGGCATGCTGTCGCGCGATTTCGAGGCGAAGGCGGCGCGCCGCCGCAAGCCGCGCTGACGCGCCGCAACATCGCGGCCGACGGCAACTAGCCGGCAGTCCGACGTAATCCGGCGGGGGCGAAATCCGCGCGCCGTTGTGTTCTGTCCCCCAACTTCTGCCCGGTTCGCCCGCCACAGGGCAAAATACGGGTTTTCCGCACCCGAGAGGGCGCGCCCGAATCACGCGCCGGGCGGCGGCAGTGCGCAATCGCACGCCGCCGCCGGGCGCCCAGGCAAGATGCTCGCCGTGTCGCGAGCCCACAGGAGTCCAGACCCCATGCCCGAATCCAACCTGTCCTTCTTCGGCCGGCTGTCGCTGGCCGTCGGCACGTTCTTCTCCGTGCTCGGCAACCGCGAGTTCGCGGCCGGCGTGCTGCGCGTGCGCGACGGCGCCCCGGCACCGGTCGCCCCGGCACCGGCTGCGCCGGCGCCCGCCGCGGCCCCGTCACCCGCGCCCGCGCCCGTGAAGGCGCCGGCCCCCGAGCTGCGCGAAGCGAGCCCGCAAGCCGCGCTGCAACTGCTCGGCCTGCTGCAGCGCGATGCGCGCTTCATCGACTTCGTCGAGGAAGACATCGCCGGCTATGCGGACGCCGACATCGGCGCCGCCGCCCGCCTCGTGCACGACGGCTGCCGCGCCGCGCTGCGCGAGCACTTCACGATCGTGCCGGTGCGCGATGAAGCCGAAGGCAGCCGCGTGACGCTGCCGGCCGGCTTCGACGCGACGGCCGTGCGGGTGACGGGCAACGTGGTCGGCGCCGCGCCGTTCACGGGCACGGTCAGCCATCGCGGCTGGCGCGTGGCCGACGTGCGTCTGCCGAAGCTGACGGGCAGCCACGACGCATCGGTGGTCGCACCGGCGGAGGTGGAACTGTGAGCGATCCGCGCTATTCGATCGGTATCGACCTCGGTACGACCCACTGCGCGCTGTCGTACGTCGACAGCGCCGCGAGCGACGGCGAAAGGATCACGCAGCAGGTGCTGCCGATCGCGCAGCTGACCGCGCCCGGTGCGCTGGAGTCGCGCGACCTGCTGCCGTCGTTCCTCTACCTTCCGCATGAAAGCGAGCTGACGCAGGGCGACCTGACGCTGCCGTGGACGGCCTCGCGCGGCTTCGCGGTCGGCGAAATGGCACGCACCCGCGGCGCGGGCACGCCGATTCGCCTCGTGTCGAGCGCGAAGAGCTGGCTGTGCCACCCGGGCGTCGATCGCCGCGCGGCGATCCTGCCGAGCGATGCGCCGCCCGAAGTGTCGCGCGTGTCGCCGCTGGAAAGCTCGATCCGCTACCTGACGCACCTGCGCGAAGCGTGGGACCACACGCATCCCGACGCGCCGTTCGCCGACCAGGACGTGACGGTCACGATCCCCGCGTCGTTCGACCCGGCCGCGCGCGAACTGACGGCGGAAGCCGCGCGTGCCGCCGGGTACTCGCGGATGACGCTGCTCGAGGAGCCGCAAGCGGCGCTCTACAGCTGGATTCAGAAGAGCGAAGGCGGCTGGCGCAAGCAGGTTCAGGTCGGCGACCTGATCCTGTGCGTGGACGTCGGCGGCGGCACCACCGACCTGTCGCTGATCGCGGTGGTCGAGCGCGACGGCAACCTGGAACTGCATCGCGTCGCGGTCGGCGAGCACATCCTGCTCGGCGGCGACAACATGGACCTCGCGCTCGCGCACGTGGTTGCGCGCAAGCTCGCGCAGCAGGGCACGCAGGCCGATCCGTGGCAATTGCGCGCACTGACGTACGCGTGCCGTGCCGCGAAGGAAACGCTGCTGTCCGATCCGACGACCGACGCCGTGCCGCTCGTCGTGCCGAGCCGCGGCTCGAAGCTGATCGGCGGCTCGATCCGCACGGAACTGACGCGCGCGGAACTCACGCAGACGATCCTCGAAGGCTTCTTCCCGCAAGTCGACGCGGCGGCGCGTCCGGTGAGCCGCGCGCGCGTCGGCCTGACGCAGCTCGGCCTGCCGTATGCGCAGGACGCGGGCATCACGCGCCACCTCGCGGCGTTCCTCGGCCGCCAGGTCGCGGCGCTCGACACGCTCGAAGGCGTGCAGCGCACGCTGCCGCAGGGCGCGACGTTTCTGCATCCGACCGCGGTGCTGTTCAACGGCGGCGTGTTCAAGTCGACGCTGCTCACGCAGCGCGTGCTCGATACGCTCAACAGCTGGCTCGCAGCCGAAGGCGCGCCGCCCGCGCGCCTGCTCGAAGGCGCGGACCTCGATCTGGCCGTCGCGCGCGGCGCGGCGTACTACGGCTACGTGAAGCGCGGCCGCGGCGTGCGCATTCGCGGCGGCACGGCGCGTGCGTACTACGTCGCGATCGAGTCGGCGATGCCCGCGGTGCCGGGGCTGGAGCCGCCGGTGCAGGCGCTGTGCGTCGCGCCGTTCGGGATGGAGGAAGGCTCGGACGCGGCGCTGCCGCCGCAGGAGTTCGGCCTCGTCGTCGGCGAACCGGTGCAGTTCCGTTTCTTCGGGTCGTCGGTGCGCCGTCAGGATCAGGTCGGCACGCTGCTCGACTACTGGTCGCCGGAAGAGCTGCAGGAGCTCGAGGAAATCCAGGCCACGCTGCCCGCCGAAGGGCGTACGGTCGGCGAGGTCGTGCCGGTGAAGCTGCATGCGCGCGTGACCGAAGCCGGCACGCTCGAACTCGAGGCGATCCCGAGCGGCACGAACGAGCGCTGGAAGGTCGAGTTCGACGTGCGCGGCGCCGCCTGAGCGCGATGAAGCGCTATACGGTCGGCATCGACCTCGGCACGAGCAACACGGTCGTCGCATACGTCGAGGCCGGCTCCGACGCGATCCGTGTGTTCGACGTCGAGCAGCTGGTCGGCCCCGGCGCGGTGGCCGCGCAGCCGCTGCTGCCGTCGGTGCGCTATCACCCGGCGGCGGGCGAGCTGCCGCCGGACGCGCTGCGCCTGCCGTGGGCGTCTGATTCGAAGGCCGGCGCGGCCGCCGCCGAAGCGCCGCCGGCCGTGATCGGCCGTTATGCGCGCACGCTCGGTGCGCAGGTGCCGGGGCGGCTCGTCACCAGCGCGAAGAGCTGGCTGTCCCACGCATCGGTCGACCGGCTCGCGGCGATCCTGCCGTGGGGCGCGGCCGACGGCGTCGACAAGGTGTCGCCGGTCGACGCGAGCGCGAGCTATCTCGCGCACGTGCGTGCCGCGTGGAATGCACGCTTTCCCGATGCGCCGCTCGCGAAGCAGGACGTCATCCTGACGGTGCCGGCGTCGTTCGACGATGGCGCGCGCGCATTGACGGTCGAGGCGGCCAAACGCGCGAAACTGCCGGCGCTGCGGTTGCTGGAGGAGCCGCAGGCCGCGTTCTACGACTGGTTGTACGGCCAGCGCGCGACGTTGCGCGACACGTTCGCCGCGGCGCGCCGCGTGCTGATCTGCGACGTCGGCGGCGGCACGACCGATCTCACGCTGGTCGACGTCGCGCCCGGCGACGACGGCGAACCGGCCTTCACGCGCGTCGGCGTCGGCAATCACCTGATGCTCGGCGGCGACAACATGGACCTCGCGCTCGCGCGCCTGGTCGAGACGCGGCTGACCGAGCCCGGCACGCGGCTGTCGGCCGCGAGCCTGTCGCAGCTCGTCGAGCGCTGCCGTGCCGCGAAGGAGCGGCTGCTCGGCGACGACGCGCCGGCGTCCGTCACCGTGACGCTGCTCGGCGCGGGCAGCAAGCTCGTCGGCGGCGCGCGCTCGGCCGAGCTGACGCGGCAGGAGGTCGAGCAGATCGTCGTCGACGGCTTCTTTCCGCAGGTCGAGGCCGGCGAGCTGCCGCGCCGCGCGCGGGCCGCGATCGTCGAATTCGGCTTGCCGTATGCGAGCGACCCGGCCGTCACGCGCCACGTCGCCGCATTCCTGAATCGTCATGCGGAAGGCCCGCTACCCGATACGCTGCTGCTCAACGGCGGCGTGTTCCGCGCGGGCGCGCTCGCCGGCCGTCTCGCGCAGACGCTCGGCGCATGGCGCGGCGCGCCGCTCGACGTGCTGCACAACGCGCATCCGGACGTGGCGGTCGCGCGCGGCGCGGTGGCCTACGGGCTTGCGCGGGCGGGGCATGCGCCGCGCATCGGCGGCGGCTCCGCGCGCAGTTACTTCCTCGTGCTCGACGATGGTGACGGCGACGCGGCCCCGCGCGGCGTCTGCCTGCTGCCGCGCGGCGCCGAGGAAGGCCGCGAGATCCGGCTCGAGGAGCGCACGTTCGCGCTGCAGCTCGGGCAGCCGGTGCGTTTCCACCTCGTGTCGACGGTAGCCGAAACCGCGTACCGGCCCGGCGATCTCGTCGACCTGGACGGCGGCGATTTCGTGCGGCTGCCGCCGATCGCGACGGTCGTCGACCGGCAAGCCGGCGGCGACGCGCGCGAAACGCCGGTGAAACTCACCGCGTCGCTGACCGAGGTCGGCACGCTCGAAATGCACTGCATCGCGACCGACGATGCATCGCGCCGCTGGCGGCTCGAATTCCAGTTGCGCGGCGATGCGCCCGCACGGGGTGACGACGCCGCGCTCGCGCGCCATCCGCGTCTCGACCACGCGATCGAGTTGATCGATCGCTCGTTCGGCAGCAAGGCCGCGGACGTCACGCCGAAGGACACGCGACGGTTGCGCGCGCAACTTGAACAGGTGCTCGGCCCGCGCGACGAGTGGGACGTCGCGCTCGCGCGCGAACTGTTCGACGCGTTGCTCGCGCGTGCGCGTCGCCGGCGGCGTTCGGCCGATCACGAACGTGCGTGGCTGAACCTTGCCGGCTATTGCCTGCGCCCGGGCTTCGGCCATCCGCTCGATGCGTGGCGCATCGAGCAGCTGTGGCCGTTGTTCGACGACGGGATTCAGTACGTGAACGACGCGCAGGTGTGGTCCGAGTGGTGGACGCTGTGGCGGCGCGTGGCCGGCGGCCTCGACGACGATGCGCAGACGCAGGTGCGCGACGCCATTGCGTTCCTCGAACCGTCCGACGACAAGCGCCGCAAGCTGCCGTTCGACCCGGCCAAGGTCGGCCCGGCGGACATGACGCGCTTGTCCGCGTCGCTCGAACGATTGCCGGTCGAGCGCAAGGTGGAACTGGCCGAGCGTCTGATCGTGCAATTGCAGAAGCCGGCCGAGCGCACGCTGTGCGCGTGGGCGCTCGGGCGGATCGGTGCGCGGCGGCCGTTCTACGGCAGCGCGCACAACGTCGTGCCGGCCGACGTCGCGAACCGCTGGCTCGACGCGCTGTTCGCGCTGGACTGGAAGCACGTCGAACCCGCGGCATTCGCGGTCGCGCAAATCGCGCGGATGACGGGCGACCGCGAACGCGATTTGCCGGACGAAACACGTGAGGCGGTGATCAAGCGTCTGTCGGCCGCGAATGTGTCGGCCGCGTGGATCGACATGGTGCGCGAGGCGATTGCGTTCGACGAAGCCGACACGGCGCGCGTGTTCGGCGAAACGCTGCCGGCCGGGTTGAAGCTGCTGGCCGGTTGATTGAAAGGCGGGATGCTTCGATCTCGTTTGCAGATCGAAGCATCGTCCGGCCAGGCCGGACCGTCCGCCGCGGTATGTCCTCTCAGGTGTGCGACACCGGTTCGCGTTGCCGCTCCACCGATTCGATTTCCTTTACGTCATTTGCTGCCGTGCGCCGCGCGAGATGAATCCCCGCGAGCATGCAGCGCACCGAGCCGCCGGCCAGTTCGATCGTCGGCACGTCGAGCGGCAGCAGCCGCGCGGAGCGTTCGATCGTCGCGCGCTGGTCGCCGGTGAGGCAGTCGAACGCACGCCGAGACAGCGCGAGCACGCGCCCGTCCTTGCACGACAGTTCCAGCGTATTGCCCGCGAAATTCGCGATCTGCGCGTGATCGAGCGCGATCACCGTGCGGCCCGTTTCGCTCAGGCGCTGCGCGATCTCGTCGCGGCGCCGGCGGTCGGCGATCAGGTCGAGGCCGACCATCGCGAACTCGGTGGCGACGCTCATCATCACGTTCGTGTGATAGATCGGGTTGCCGTTCGCGTCGGCCGTATCGAAGCAGATCGGCTCGAAGTTGAAGTTCGTGCAGAAGCGTTCGAGCGCGACCGGATCGGCGCGGCGCGACCGCGCGGTGTACGCGATCCGCGCGACGTGGTCGAGCACCATCGCGCCGGTGCCTTCCAGGAACACGTCGTCGTATTCGAGCCCCGAGTAGTCGATCACGTCCTGCACGCGATACTCGGCCTTCAGCATCTCGACGATGTCCGCGCGCCGCTCGCGGCGGCGGTTCGCGCTGGCCATCGGATACAGCGCGATATGTCCGCCCGGATGGGTCGAGAACCAGTTGTTCGGGAACACGGAGTCGGGCGTGTCGCGCTCGCCTTGGTCGTCGAACACGTGCACGCGCACGCCTGCATTGGCGAGTGTCTGCGCGGCGGCCGTGACTTCGTCGCGCGCGGCGGCCGACACCGACGGCGTGTCGTTCGCGCTGTCGGCGGCGGTGCGCTGGAAGGCGTTGTCGGCCGCGGTCTGCGGGTTCGGCAGGAAGCGGTGCGGCCGGATCATCACGACGGCGGCCGGCGCCTGGATCGATACGAGATTCATGAACGGTAGAGGCGAGAGGCGGGGAACCGGGCGGCGCGCAGGCCGCCCGGGATGACGATCAGCGCGCGAACGCGGCGACGGCTTCGGTCACGAACGCCGCGTGACCCTGCGCGATCGCGGCCGGATCGTCGATCAGCGCGAACAGGTTCTTCGGATCGACGGCCGGCGGAATCAGCGCGATCTCGACGCCCGCGTTGTGCTGCTGCGCGAGCGCGTACAGGTAGCGCAGCGCCGAGTAGTCCTCGAGCGCGAAGCCGACCGAGTCGAACACCGTGACTTCGTCCGCGCGTTCGCGGCCGGTCGTCTCGCCCTGCAGCACGCGCCACAGTTCGGTCACCGGGAAGTCGGCCGGCATCTGCTGGATCTCGCCCTCGATACGCGACTGCGGCTCGAATTCGACGAACACGCGGCCCGCCTGCAGCACGCCCGCCTCGAGTTCGGTCTTGCCCGGGCAATCGCCGCCGACCGCGTTCAGGTGCATGCCGGGCTCGATCATGTCGGCCGTGACGATCGTCGCGTACGCCTTGTCGGCGGTGACGGTCGTCACGATGTCGGCGCCGCGCACGGCGTCGGCGGTCGACGCGGCGCGCACGACGCGCAGCGCCGGATACGCGGCGAGGTTCCGCACGAGCTTGTCGGTTGCTTGCGGATCGACGTCGAACACGCGGATCTCCTCGATGCCGAGCAGCGTGTGGAACGCGATCGCCTGGAATTCGCTCTGCGCGCCGTTGCCGATCAGCGCCATCGTGCGCGAGTCGGGGCGGGCGAGTGCCTGCGCGGCCAGCACCGACGTCGCGGCGGTGCGCAGCGCGGTGGTCAGCGTGAGTTCGGCGAGCAGCAGCGGGTAGCCGGTGTCGACTTCGGCGAGCGCGCCGAACGCCATCACCGTGTGCATCCCGCGCGCGGCGTTGACGGGGTGGCCGTTCACGTACTTGAACGCGAACAGCGACGCGTTCGCGACGGGCATCAGCTCGATCACGCCGTCGCGCGAATGGCAGGCGACGCGCGGCGACTTGTCGAAGTCGGCCCATTGCAGGTAATCGGCGCGCAGCGTGTCGACGAGCTCACGCAGGAACGGCGTGACGCCAGTCTTGGCGATCAGTCGGGCGGTGGCGGGAACGTCGAGGAAGCGGGTCATCGGTCTGTCTCCAATTTTTGCCGGTACGGGTGTCCAGGCGTCCTGGTCGACCGGGGCGGGCGCTTCGGCCCGGGCCCCGGCTCCATCAAAAGCGGTGTCGCGGCGTGTGCAGCCGGTCGATGGAGTCATTATTTCCGGGAGTCGAGCCAACAAAAAGACGGCAAAACTGGCAGATTTATCGATAGACTTGGCAAATTGCTGGCAAGATACGGCAGTTTGTACGATTTGCACTAGTCGGAATGCACGCCGTCCGGCACGCTGGCGGCCGGCTCACGTTCAACAGGAAGGTTCGCTCATGATTACGCTCGACGACGTCGACCGGCAGCTCATCGCGCTGCTGCGGGACAACGCGCGAATGCCTGTCGTCGCCCTCGCGAAGGCGTTGCGCGTCGCACGCGCGACCGTGCAGAACCGGCTGACGCGGCTGGAGAAGAACGGCGTGATCGTCGGCTATACGGTGCGGCTCAAGCCGGCGGCGGAGCGGCACCGGATCCGCGCGCTGATGTCGATCGCGGTGCAGGGCAATCGCGGCGCGGAAGTGGTGAAGGTGCTGCGCGGGCATCCGAACGTCGCGTCGATCCACAGTACCAACGGGCGCTGGGATCTGGTCGCCGAGCTGCACGCCGATTCGCTCGAGCATTTCGATCGCGTGCTCGGCGCGATCCGGTTGATCGACGGGATCGCGAATACGGAGACGAGTATTTTGTTGTCGACGCACAAGGCGTAGCGAAAAGCACGACGCGCGGTGCAACTCAGGGTAGATCGACGCGCCCCACACATCGAACGCCACGGGATGGCGCGTCATGTTGACCCGTTCCACGTCGAACGGCTGAATCCGCACTGCGCGGCGGACTATCCGCCGTGCGACTGGTTGTACGGCGGATTCTCCGGCAGCCTATGCTTCGTCCGCGCGCGTCGTCACCGGCCGCGGAAACATCAGCACCACCGCAAACCCGCCCGCATCGGGAAACGCGAACCCGACGCGCCCACCGTGCGCCTTCATCACCTCCTGCACGATCGCGAGCCCGAGCCCCGACCCCGTGCGGCGCTCGCTGCCGTCCGGCGCGATCCGCACGAAGGGCTGCAACGCCGCATCCCAATGTTCGCGCGGAATCCCTCGCCCGTTGTCGGTGACGGTCAGCGTCACGGCATCATCGACGTTGCCGGCGGTCGCGACCGACACGACGATATCGTCCGCATGTCCATGCAGCAGCGCGTTGTGCAGCACGTTCGACAATGCCTCCTGCAGACTGATCGCATCGCCGTCGATCCACGCATGCGGTGCATCGCTCGCGAACGCGACGGCCACATCGCGTTCGTCGGCAAGCGGAATCGTGCGGCCGAGCACGTCCTTCGCGAGCGCGACGAGGTCGACGGGTTGCAGCGGCACGGCCTCGATGCGATGGATCACCATCGCATGATTGAGCAACTGCCCCGTGAGGCGGCCGACATCCGAGCAGGTCGCGCGCAACGCATCGAGCCGCGCCGCATGACGCGCGGGATCGGCTTCGCCGTCGAGCAATTCGATTTGCGCGTCGAGCCGCGCGAGCGGCGTGCGCATCTGGTGCGCCGCATCTGCGATGAAGCGCTGCATCGCGTTGATCCGCTCGGCCAGCCGGCGCATCAGCCCGTTGATCGAGCCGATGATCGCGTCGATCTCGCTCGGCGTATCGACGGCCACCGGCCGCAGGTCGGCCGGGTCGCGCGAGGCGATGATCGTGCCGATCTGCGCGAGCGGCCGCAGCCCGCGCCGGATCGCGAGGCCGCTCGCGCCGATCGCCAGCACGCTCATCAGCAGGATCAGCGTCCACACCTTGATGCTCATGTCGTTCGTCAGCTGCTGTCGCGCATGGGTTGTCTGCGCAACGGTGACGAGTGCCCAGCCCGGCGTGCTTTCCTCGGGCATGTAGCGCGCGATGGTCGCGGTGCGGATCCGGTGCCCCTGGTAGACGGCGTTCGCGAACGCCGGGCCCTGTTTCGCGGCCGCGAGCGTCGCGGGGCTCGCGAGATCGTTGTAGCCGGCCACGACGACACCGCGCGAATCGACGACCTTGTAGTAGACGAGGTCGTAGCGCGACAGCGTCGACAGCGCGGCGACGGGCGGGTTCAGCGCGAGCACGCCGCCCTGCACGTACAGGTTCTCCGCCACCTGGATCGACGCGCCGGCGAGCAACTGGTCATATGCGCGTTCGGCCGCGACGCCCGCGTAATAGCGCGCGATCGCGGCGAGCGCGAGCGCGCCGGTCGCGACGACGAGCGCGATGAACAGCAGCGTGCGCCCGAACAGCGTCTTCGGGAACCAGTCAATGCGCGGCAATCTGATACCCCATCCCGCGTGCGGTGCGGATCTCGACCGAGCTGCCCTGCAGCTTCCTGCGCACGCGCGTCACGTATTGCTCGACCGCGTTCGCGGTCGGCTCGTTGCCGAAGCTGAACAGCTGGTTCAGCAGTTCGTCCTTCGAGAAGATCCGCTGCGGTCGGCTCGCGAGAATCTCGAGCAGCGCGAACTCCTGGCGCGACAGCGACAGCGGCTGGCCGTCGAGTTCGGCAAGCCGGCTGCTGCGGTCGATCACGAGGCCGCCGAGCGTCAGCACGTCGTTCGCATGGCCGCTGTTGCGACGCAGCAGCGCCTGCACGCGCGCATCGAGCTCACGGTAGTCGAACGGTTTCACGAGATAGTCGTCGGCGCCGAGGCCGAGTCCGCTCACGCGGTCGTCGATCGCGGAGCGAGCGGTGACGAGCAGCACCGGCGTCGTGCTGCCCGACGCGCGCAGGTTGCGCAGCACCGCGAAGCCGTCGAGGCCGGGCAGGTTCGCATCGAGCACGACGAGATCGAAGCGCTCGACGCGCAGCAGGCTGTTCGCGGTCGAGCCGTCGGTTTCGAGATCGGCGGCATGGCCGAGCCGCGCGAGGCGGCTGCGGATCGCCGCGCCGATTTCGGCATCGTCCTCCACGACGAGAATGCGCATGGTGCCGTTTGCAGGTAGAGGGGTTAGGGGTTTTCCCGAGGGCGGGATGTCAGCATTTTCTCAGACTCGCTCGATAACCTGTGTTCAGCCGGAGCAAGCGACGACGGCATTAATACCAGAGGAGACGGCAACATGCAGCATGTCACGGGCACGACGAAGGCGCGGCCGAACGCACGGCCAAGCCTGACGCCGGCTGCCGCATTGCCGCTGGCCGTCATGTGCACGGAGGCGTGCGCATGACGACGTCGCCGCGCCGCCGCGCGTTGCTCGCCGCCGGCCTCGGCATGCTTGCCGCGCCGTCGCTGGTGCGCGCGAAGCCGCGCACGGTGCGGATTTCGAAAGGCTATGGCGTGCTGTACCTGCCGCTGCTCGTGATGGAGAAGCAGCGCCTGTTCGAGCGGCACGCGGCGAGGCACGGCCTGCGCGACGTCGCGGTCGACTGGGTGCTGCTCGACGGCGGCAATTCCGTCAACGACGCGATGATGGCCGGCACGCTCGATTTCGCGGGTGCCGGCGCACCGGGCTTCATCGAGCTGTGGGCGCGGGCGCGCGGGATTCCGAACGTCGAGGTGATCGGCATCAGCGGACTGTCGACCACATCGCTGTCGCTCAATGCGAACCGTCCGGGCCTCGCGTCGCTGCGCGACTTCACGCCGTCCGACCGGATCGCGGTGCCGGGCATCCGCACGTCGCTGTCGGCGGTCGTGCTGCAGATGGTCGCGAGCCGGCAGCTCGGCGCGAAGCATTTCGCGCAACTCGACTCGATCACCGTGAACCTGCCGCATCCGCAGGCGATGCAGGCGCTGATCCGCCGCGAGAACGGCGTCACCGCGCACTTCACGTCGCCGCCGTTCTCGACGCTCGAATTGCGGCAGCCGGGCATTCATCGCGTCGTGAATTCGGTCGACGTGCTCGGCCCGATGACGCTCGACGTCGTGTTCGCGCCGAAGCGGCTCGTCGATACGGAGCCCGCGCTGGCCGCCGCGTTCCTCGGCGCGCTCGACGAAGCGAACCGCCTGATCGCGCAGGACCCGCGCGCGGCGGCCGCGCTGTATGCGGCGTCGTCGGGTGTCGGCGTGTCGCACGACGACGTGATGCAGATGCTCGCCGCGCCGGACACGCGTTTCTCGGTGCGGCCGAACCAGCTGATGGACTACGTCGAATTCCTGTATCTCGCCGGCACGATCAAGGCGAAGCCGCGCACGTGGAACGAGATGTTCGCGCCGATGCTCGACGACTACCGGACCGGCTGACCGCCGCCGTCCGCCGCCGAACCCCATTTTCATCGAATACCACCGCGCCCGCGCGTGCGTCGCGCGCGGCGCCGATTCAACCGACAAGCAACCGATTCACGGAGGAGCCCGCAGTGAATGCCACCGAAACCCTGGACCCCGCGTCCGCCGAAGAGCAGCGCATCATGTCGAAGATGGCGCGGCGCCTGCTGCCCATCCTCGTCGTGATGTTCCTGATCGCGTTCATCGACCGGCAGAACGTCGGCTTCGCGAAACTGCAGATGGTGCACAGCCTCGGGATGACGGAGGCCGCGTTCGGTCTCGCGTCGTCGCTGTTCTTCATCGGCTACCTGCTGTTCGAAGTGCCGAGCACGCTCGCGCTGCATCGCTACGGCGCACGCGTGTGGCTCGCGCGGATCATGCTGACGTGGGGCCTCATCACCGTGCTGATGGGCTTCACGACGTCGATGCCCGCGTTCTGTTCGCTGCGCTTCCTGCTCGGGATCGCGGAGGCCGGCTTCTATCCGGGCGTGATCTATTACCTGACGCTGTGGTTCCCGCAGAGCTACCGCGCGAAGGTGCTCGGCATCTTCACGCTCGGCAGCGCGCTCGCGAACATGCTCGGCTCGCTGGTCGGCGGCGTGCTGCTGAGCCTGAACGGCGTGTGGGGGCTCGCGGGCTGGCAGTGGGTGTTCGTGGCGACGGGCATCCCGGCCGTGATCGTCGCGATCGTCGTGTTCCGCGTGCTGCCGGCGTCGTTCCGCGACGCGCCGTTCCTCGACGAACGCGAGAAGCAGATCGTCGCGGCCGCGCTCGAACGCGAGAAGCCGGCGCAGGCCGAGCATGCGCAGCCGTGGAAGGCGCTGCTCGATCCGCGCGTGATGCTGTTCGCGGCGACCTACATGCTGATGTCGACGTCGCTGTACGGCGTCACGTACTGGCTGCCGACGCTCGTGAAATCGTTCGGCGTGTCGAGCAGCACGAACGGCTTCCTGAGCATGCTGCCGTGGGCGCTCGCGGTGGTGCTGCTGGTGTGGCTGCCGTCGAAGCTGCGCCGCGCGAAGAGCATCCTGCGCACGATCGCGATCGTCGCGGCGCTCGGCGCGCTCGGCTTCCTGCTGAGCCTCGTGCTGCCGTCGACGCCGCTGCGCTTCATCGCGCTGGTGCTCGGCGGCGCGTGCATCCCGCTGCTGTATCCGTGCTTCTGGTCGATGCCGCCGCGTTACTTCACCGGCGCGCGTGCGGCGGCGAGTGTCGCGGCGATCAACTCGATCGGCAACCTCGGCGGCTTCTTCAGCCAGAACCTGATGCCGTTCGCGGGGAAGGTGACGGGCACGGCGTTCGGGCCGATGATCGTGCCGATCGTGTGCCTCGCGTTGCTCGGGATCGGCGCGCTCATCGCGTGGACGCGCTCGGAGCGGGGGATGGTGGCGGCGCGGGCGTGATGCGCGGCGGGAGCGGGGTGCAGCCCTCGCGGCAGCATACCGCCCCCGCTGCTTCAACCTTACCCCTCCGTCCGCGACGTCCCCCGTCCGTCATGCGCGAGCGCCACATGCGCGGACGACACCGGAATATCCACTTCCACCGTCGTCCCTTCGCCGAGCGTCGTATCGATCCGCAGCGTGCCGCCGACGAGATACGCGCGCTCGCGCAGCCCGACCAGCCCGAACGATCCCGACTTGCGCGGCGCGCCGGGATCGAAGCCCGCACCGTCGTCGCGAATCGTCAGCGCGATCGTCTCGTCCAGGTACACGAGCGTCACGGTCGCGCTCGACGCGGCCGCGTGCCGCGCGACGTTCGCGAGCGCTTCCTGCGCGATGCGGAACACGGCCGTCGCATACGGTTCGTCGAGCTGCAATTCGCCCGGCTCGACATGCAGCGTGCACGCCATGCCGTGACGGCGCTGGAAATCCTCCACGAGCCATTGCATCGCGGCCGCGAACCCGAGGTCGTCGAGCATCAGCGGACGCAGGTCGGACGCGATGCGCCGCGTCGCCGTTACCGCGCCGCGCGCGAGCGCATGCATCGCCGCGATCTTGCGCGCCAGCTGCGCGTCGTCCTGCGGCACGTGGTCGAGCAGCCATTCGAGATCGTTCTTCAGCGTCGCGAGCGTCTGCGCGAGTTCGTCGTGCAGTTCGCGCGCGATGCGGCGCTGTTCGGCCTCGCGTGCGCTCGCGCTGATCGCAGCGACTTCGCGCAGTTCCTCGCGCGACGCCTGCAGCGCCCGCTCCGCGCGCACGCGCTCCTCGACTTCGCGCCGCAGGTCGCGGTTCGACGCGCTCAACTGCGCGGTGCGCGCCGCGACGCGCTGCTCGAGCCGTTCGTTCGCCTCGTTGAGTTGCGCGCTCTTCTGCATGACGAGCAGGTGCTGATAGCGCGCGCCGGCCAGTGCGCGCACGGTCTGCGCATGCAGCCGGCCGTTCTCGAACAGCAGCGCGAACAGCACGACGCTCGACGCGACGAGTCCGTAGGTACGTCCCGCGTAGAAGCCGAGGTCGAAGCGTCCGTGATTCAGCATCGCCGACAGCGCGATATCGAACAGCCAGGCGACGAGCACGATCATCACCCACAGATCGAGCACGGAATGGCGGCGCTGCCGCCACGTCAGCACGAGCGCTGCAAGGTTCAGCGCCCAGACGAGCGCGATCGCGTTCGTCATCGTCGACGCCATTCGGTTGCCCTGCATGATGCGCGGCAGCAGGTCGTGGCCGGCGGTCGCGAGCAGCGCGAGCGCGACAGTCGCGCCCGCGGCCGACATGATGCAAAGCAGTATCGGGATCGCCGCGTGGCGCTGCTCGAGCGATGGCGGGCGGGCGGGCGGCGCCACGCGCAGCAGCACATACGCGGCGACCGCCAGCGGAAATCCGCCGTGCCAGAACAGATAAAGCCACGCGGTGGTCTGTTCGCCCGCGCCGAGCAGGCCCGTCGGCGAGAACAGCCCCGGAAAGGTCAGCATGTGCGTGCCGGCCATGAAGCCCGTGAACAGGTAGCCGCCCGCGAGCGCGAGCAGCGATTTCTCGCGCAGGTTCGCGTACTGGCCGAGCAGCAGGCCGGCCGTCACCATGTCGTTGACGACGATCGCCGACTGGTACACGGGAATGAAGCCCCACACGCGAGCGAGCGGCATGCCCGCGAATGGCGCGAGGACGCCGAAGATCACGGCCGACACGATCACGGTGGCGATCGCGAGTCGCAGCTCGCGTCGGTCGGGCGGCAGCGACGACATGAACAGGCGCGACGGTTCCGGCGCGTCGTCGTCGGTGTCGGCGGAGCGGAAGCGGAACGCGGGCATCATGCGTCGTCGACGCCGAGGTCGAGATCGTGGCGCATCGCGTAGCGCACCAGCGCGGCTTCGTGCGGCAGTTCCATCTTCTCGAGGATGCGCGTCTTGTAGGTGCTGACCGTCTTCGCGCTCAGCGTGAGTTCCGCCGCGATCCGCGTGACCGTCTGGCCCGCGACGATGCGGCGCATCACGTCGAGTTCGCGCGCGGACAACCGCTCGTGCGGCAGCATTTCAGCCGGGGCGCGCAACGTGCGCGCGAGGCTTTCGGCCGCCGACGCGCTCACGTACACGCCGCCCGCCGCAACCTTGGTGACGGCCTGGACGAGCTCGGCGGTCGCGCTGTCCTTCGTCAGGTAGCCGGTTGCGCCGGCCTTGAACGTGCGTGCCGCGTACTGCGTCTCCGCATGCATCGTCAGCACCAGCATGCGCAGCGACGGCGCATGCGTCCTGACCAGCCGGATCAGCTCGATACCAGTCGGCGCGGGCATCGACAGGTCGAGCAGCAGCACGTCGGCGGCGCAACGTTCGGCCAGCGCGAGCGTGGCCGCGCCGTCGCTCGCCTCGCCGACGATCTCGAAACCGCCGGCCGTTTCCAGGATGTGACGCAGTCCGTCGCGCATGACTGCGTGATCGTCAGCCAGAATTACCCTGATCATCTAGCGGTCCTCTTCGGGATGACGCCGCGGGCTGTTCCGCCGGTTGTCGCCGCGGCCGTTCTTCTGACCAATATATTCCGCCGAAACCAAAAATGGAGCACCTGCGGGAAATTTTTGAGATACCGGGATGTCGAATGTGTCCTGAAGCGAAATAATCGTCGTGAAATGGTACAGGCGATAGGGCCAGATAGGGCGGGTATTCCCGAGGAATGGTCGCCGTCGGGCGGGCGGCATGCCTCGCGGACCGTCCTGATTCAGAGATAAACTGGTGCCCGATTGCACCGTCCCGACCCGAGGAGCCGCCACGATGATCGATCTCGCCGACATCCTGCCGTCCGCGTTGCCCGACGCCGTCGCGTGGGCCGACGCGCAGGCGGCCCACGGGCTCGCGCAGGGCGTGCCGCTGACGCCCGCGCAGGCCGACGACGCGCGTACCGTGGGCGTCGCCCAGCCGGACCGGATCCGCGTCGTGGTCGCCGACCGGCTGCCGTTCCCCGACACGCCGGCGCTGGGCGCGATCGCGCGCGACACCGGCCTGTTGTCGCCGGGAACGATCGGCCTCACGCTCGGCCATGCGGTGTTCGTGCTGCGCGGCCATGACACGCGACGCCTGCTCACGCACGAATTCCGCCATGTGCATCAGTACGAGGAAGCCGGGTCGATCGGCGCCTTTCTCGAGCGCTATCTGCACGAGATCGCGACCGTCGGCTACCACGACGCGCCGCTCGAGGCCGACGCGCGGCAGCACGAGTTCGACTGACGCCGCCCGCCGGCGCGACCGCGCGCACACGCCGATGAACCTTCTCCACGCCATCGCCGGCCCGGTGCAGGCACGCCGCGCCGCCACGCCGCGCGGCCCGCGATGAGCGACACGATCCACGCATGGCTCGGCGCGATCGGCGCGCACCCCGCGCTCGTGCTGGCGGTCGTGTTCGCCGCCGCCTGTGCCGAGGCGATCGCGCTGATCGGCACGGTCGTGCCGGCCGGCGCCGTGATGTTCGCGGCCGGCACGCTGATCGGCGCGGGCGCGCTCGACGGCTGGACGACGATCGGCGTCGCGGCCGCCGGCGCGATCGTCGGCGACGGGGTCAGCTACGAGCTCGGACGCCACTACCGCGGCACGATTCGAAACGGGTGGGTCCGGTTGGGCTACGCGGATGCCTATGCGCGCGGCGAGCAGTTCGTGCTCCGCCACGGGATGAAGAGCATCGTGCTCGCGCGCTTCCTGGCGCCGGTGCGCGCGGTCGTGCCGGTCGTGGTCGGCTGCGCGACGCTGCCGCGCCGGTCGTTCTACCCGGTCAATGTCGTGTCGGCGCTGATCTGGGCGCCCGTGCACGTCGCGCCGGGCATCCTGTTCGGCGCGTCGGCGGTGCTGGCCGCCGCGATCAGCGTGCGGGTCGCCGCGATCCTGCTGGTGATCGCCGCGCTGGTCGCGCTCGTGTGGATCGGCGTGCGCGTCGCGCTGCGGCGTGGCTGGCCGTTGCTGTGCCGTGCGGCCGGCGCAGCCGTGCATGCAGGCGCGCGCCGCTGGCCGCGCTTCGATGGCTGGCTGCGCGACGCGATCGAGAAGGGGCGCCGCCTGCCGGGCGCGGTGCCCGTGTTCGCGCTGCTGTTCGTCGGCTGCGTGTGGCTGTTTGCCGGCATCGTGCAGGACATCGTCGCGAACGATCCGCTGATGCACGCCGACATCGGGCTGTATGCGTTCCTGCAGAACCTGCGCACGCCGCCCGTGGATGCCGCGATGCGCGCGCTCGCGGTGCTGCACGGACACGATACGGGGCTGATCGTCGCGGCCGCGTTCCTCGTCTGGCTGATGATCCATCGCTGCTGGGTGACGTCCGCATGGTGGCTCGCGACGGTCGGCATCGCGGTCGTGCTGGTGCCGGCGTTCGGTGCCGGCCCGCCCGGCACGACGCCCGCGAGCCTGCCGCCCGGCGCGCTGCACGTGCCGCTGCCCGACGCCGATGCGGCGTTCGCGATGCTCGCGAGCAGCGGCATCGGCTGGGTGATCACGCGCGACCGGCCGGCGCTGTGGCGCATTCCGGTGGTGACGGCTGTCGCGCTGTGGATCGTGCTCGGCGGCTTCGCGCGGCTGTACGTCGGCGATACGTGGTTGTCGGGCTTGCTCGGCGGCTGGAGCCTCGGGCTCGCGTGGTTCGCGGTGCTGGCGGGCGCCTACGCGTACTGGCAGGTGCGCGAGCATGTGCAGCCGCGGGGCGCGCTCGTCGCGGTGCTCGTCGTGCTCGCGACGACCGGCGTCTGGACCGTGCCCGCGCAGTGGCAGCTCGATCGCGCGGCGCGTCCGCACGTGGGCGACGTCGTCGCGATGACCGTCGATCAATGGATGCGCGGCGGGTGGCAGCGCGTGCCGACGCGGCGCACCGAGATCGGCGGTGATCGCGAGGAATATCTGCCGCTGCAATGGTGCGCGACGTCTGACACGCTCGACCGCCATCTCTCGCTGGCCGGCTGGCAACGCGCGACGCCGTGGTCGCCCGCCACCGCGCTGCGCTGGCTGGTGCCGCAGGTGCCGGCCGATGCGCTGCCGGTGCTGCCGCGCTATACGCACGGCGAAAGTACGCGCCGCGTGTTCGTGCGCGTCGATCCGGCCCGTCCGGACAGCCGCCTCGTGTTGCGGCTGTGGCGTTATCCGTACGTGCTGCAGGATGCGCTCGGCATGCGGCCGCTGTGGTACGGCGCGCTGTATCGCGAGACGCTGCATCGGCCCGCGCGGCTGATGACGATCGTGCGCACGACGACGGTCGACGATGCGGCGACGATCGCGCAGGTGCTGCAGGTCGAGCCGACGATCGAGCAGCCGCCGGCGGGGATGAGCGCGGCGCCGGCCGCGATGGTGCTCGTGTGGATGGTGCAGCCTTGAAACGCGGGCACCGCGTCAGGCGTGCGCCGGTTGCGCGGGGACGACGGACAGGCGCAGGCCGACCGTCTTGAGCACCGCGAGCAGGGTTTTCAGCGTCGGATTGCCGTTGGGCGACAGCGTGCGATACAGCGATTCGCGGCTGATCCCGGCTTCCGCCGCGACCGCGCCGAGCCCGCCCCACGCTTCCGCGACCGTGCGCAGCGCGAGCAGCGCGGCCGCACGGTTGTCGGGATCGTCGAGCGATTCCATCGCGACGGGCGACCCGGCAGGTCCGACCTGCGTTACTGCTTCGCGGGCGCGGCCGTCGCGACCTTGTCGAGCGCGACCGGGATGAAGGCGTCGAGCTGAGCGGTCACCGATTCGTAGAAGTCGATCGGCTTGCCCCACGCGTCGGGCACGTCCTTGTGCGCGCCGGTCGCGTACTCGGCGAGCGTGAAGACCTTGCCCGCGGCCGACGGATAGAGCGCGAGCACCTTTTCCTTGTGCTTGTCGGTCATCGTCAGGATCACGTCGGAGTGCTTCACATCATTCGCGTTCAGTTGCACCGAACGATGCGCGGACGTGTCGATCCCGCGCCGCTTCATCAGGATCACGCCGTTTTCCTCGGGCTTTTCGTCATACGGATCCTCGTCGACCGCGCGCGAGATCACCGCGATATGCGCGTGCCGTTGCACGATCAGTTGTCCGGCGATCGCTTCGGCCATCACGCTGCGTCCGGTATTGCCCGTATCGACGAACGCGACCTTCTTCGGTTCGTCCGCGAATGCCGACGTCGCGCACTGGACGCCCAGGCAACAGAGCAGGGCAAGCGTCTTGAGGGTGTGGCTTCTTTTCATTTGTGTCTCCGCCAGAGTGGGGTGATCGTCGCCACGGCATGACACCGAGGCTTGCGGAAATCATGCCGGTCGCGTGTGGCGGAAAAAAATAAACGGCCGGTTTTTGCAAGAGGGTGTCGCATTGTTGCAAGCCGGCGATCGAGGGAGCCGTGCTCCACTGCCTCGATCGCCGGCTTCACAGGATCATCACGACGTCGCCGTCACGCGCTGCGCGGCAAACCCCGCCAGCGTCCGCAACGCGTCCCGCGCCGAGCGCAGATAGAACGCCTGCAGATGAAACACGTGCCAGCGCGCGGCATGAATCTCCAGCCGGCACGGCACGCCGCAGGCGAGCGCATGCGCCGCGAGTCGCTGCGCGTCCGACAGCAGCACTTCCTGGTCGCCGGCCTGCACCAGCATCGGCGGCAGGCCGCGCAAGTCGGTGTCGAGCGGACCGCGCGCCGCAATCGAGCCCGCGCCGTGATACCAGCGCAACCCCTGTTCGAGCCAGCCGCGACGGATCATCGGATCGTCGTGGCGGCGCGATGCGAGCGTGTCGCCGCCGAGCGCCGGGTCGGTCACGGGCGAGATCAGCAGCAGCGCGGCCGCGGCGGGCTCGCCGCGCTCGCGCAGCGCAATGGCGAGCGCCAGCGCGAGCGCGCCGCCGGCCGAATCGCCGGCAATCACGATCCGGTGCGGCGCGTAGCCTTGCGTGCGCAGTGCATCGTATGCGGCCAGCGCATCGTCGAGCGCCGCCGGGCTCGGATGCTCGGGCGCGAGCCGGTAGTCGGGCACCCACACCGGCAGGCCGGCTTCGGTCGCGAGCCGCGTCGTCACGCCGCGATGCGTATGCGGGCCGCCGAGACAGAACGCGCCGCCGTGCAGATAGAGGATCGCGCCGCCCGCGTCGCCGCGCTTCGGCGCGATCACTTCGACCGGCACGCCGGCGGCGGACGTCCGGTAGCGCAGCGTGCCGCCCGCGCCCGGCATCAGCGGCGACAGCAACGCGACGACGCGGCGCTGCATGCGTGCGCCGAACGGCGGCCCGATCAGCGGGCGGAATGCAACCCGCAGAAAGCCGCGCAGCGAAGCGGCGGCAAGAGCTTCCATCCGGCCGTCGGGCGGCGCGACGACGGCACCGTGCGGCGGCGTCAGCGTCGGTGTCGGCGTCGCGGTGCCGGGCAGCGGCTGCGTGAAGCGATACGCGGACAGCCCCGTGAAGCGCGTGATCCATCGATAGGTCAGCGTGAAGCCGGGCCAGTTCGTGCTGTTGTGGCCCGACGCATCGACGTACCAGCTCTTGCAGCCGCTCCACACCGAGCCTTCGAGCCGCTGCTGCACATGCGTGTTGTAGCGCCGGTAGCGGCGCGGATCGACGTCGATCGCGCGCGCGCCGTCCCGCCGCATCGCGCGCACGCAGCGCATCACGTGCGCGATCTGGCTTTCGAGCATGTAGACGATCGAGTTGTGGCCGAGGTTGGTGTTCGGTCCATACAGCATGAAGAAGTTCGGGAAGCCCGGCACGGTGAGCCCGAGATACGCCTGCGCGCCGCGCCGCCACGCGTCGTTCAGGTCGAGCCCGTCGCGGCCGGTGATGCGCATCGGCGACAGGAACGCGGTCGCCGCGAAACCGGTGCCGTAGACGATCGCGTCGACGGGGTGATGCACGCCGTCGTCGGTCTCGATGCCGGTTTCGGTCACGCGCCGGATGCGCTGCGTGACGAGTTCGACGTTGTCGCGGCCGATCGTGGCGAGGTAGTCGCTCGACAGCAGGAGCCGCTTGCAGCCGATCGGATAGTCGGGCGTGAGCAGTTCGCGCAGCACGGGGTCGCGCACGTCGCGCGCGAGCAGCTTGCGGAACGGCCGGCCGACCGCGACATCCATCAGCCCGTGCAGCCGCGTGAATGCGATCGCACGCGACTCGTAGCGCACGTAGATCGATGCGCGATGCAGCTTCATCGCCCACGGCATCCGGCGGAACAGCGCCCGCTCCCACGGGCGATACGCCCGGTCCGGGCGCGGCATCACGTAGGCCGGCGAACGCTGGAACACGACGAGGCGCTCGACGTCGCCGGCGATCGCAGGGACGAACTGGATCGCCGATGCGCCGGTGCCGACCACGGCCACGCGCTTGCCGGCGAGCGGATAGTCGTGATCCCAGTGCGCGGAGTGGAAGGCGCGGCCGCGAAACGTGTCGATGCCGGGCAGCTCGGGCATCGCGGGGCGGCTCAACTGGCCGGTGCCGCTGACGAGCACGACGGCGCTGAGCGTCGTGCCGTCGGCAAGCGTGACGTGCCACAGCGCACGGGCCTCGTCGTACCGCGCGCGCTCGACCTCGGCGCCGAAACGCAGATGGCGAGCGAGGCCGTACTTGCGCGCGCAATGCTGCAGGTACGCATGGATTTCGGGCTGCGGCGCGAAC
This sequence comes from Burkholderia sp. Bp9143, assembly GCF_003853645.1. GTDB lineage: Bacteria > Pseudomonadota > Gammaproteobacteria > Burkholderiales > Burkholderiaceae > Burkholderia. The sequence goes on from NZ_QTPO01000059.1 coordinate 49,965, forward strand.
ACGCGCGACCAGTTCGGGTTGGGCTCGAACGAGAACGAGTACAGATGCGAGGGCACGTCGCACGCGGCGCCCGGGTAGCGATTGTCGCGCCACACGCCGCCGACGTCGTGCGAGCGCTCGACGATCACGAAGTCGTGAATGCCGGCGCGTTGCAGCGCGACGGCCATGCCGATACCGGCGAAGCCGGCGCCGATGATGATCGCCGACAGCGGCGCGGCCGATTCGGCGGGACGGGAAGCTTCAGGCGACGACATGGCGGGTTTCCTCGAGCTGGATCGCATCGTGCGACGCGCACGACGCAGGAACGGTATCGCGGTGTGCCGGCACGGCGGCCGGTTCGTATTCGGTGTCGGCAGGCGAACGTGCCGGCACACGCCGCACGCCGCGGATCAGGTCGACGGCCTTCTCGGCGATCATGATCGTCGGCGCGTTGGTGTTGCCGCCGATCAGCGTCGGCATGATCGACGCATCGACGATGCGCAGCCCCTGCACGCCGTGCACGCGCAATTGCGGATCGACGACCGCGAGCGCGTCATGCCCCATCCGGCACGTGCCGACCGGGTGATACACGGTGTCGGTGCGCCTGCGCAGCACGTCGCGAATCTCGTCGTCGGTCGTCACGTTCGCGGTGAACAGGTCGCGCGTGATCCATTCGGCGAGCGCCGGCGCTTCCATCAGCCGGCGCGTGATGCGGAAGCCGGCGACCATGTCGTCGAGATCGCGCGGATCGTCGAGGAACGCGGGGTCGATGCGCGGCGCGGCGAGCGGATCGGCGCTGTGCAGCGTGACCGAGCCGCGGCTGCGCGGCCGCAGCAGGCACACATGGCACGACAGCCCGTGGCCGGCGTGCAGCCGGCGCGCATGATCGTCGACGAGCGCGACGACGAAGTGCAGCTGGATGTCGGGTGCATCGAGGTCCGCACGCGTCTTGAGGAAGCCGCCGCCTTCCGCGAAATTCGACGTCAGCATTCCGCGCCGTTCGCGACGAAAGCGCGCGAACTCGCGCAACATGCGCAGGCCGCCGCGCGCGGACACGCCCATCGTGTCGACGCTGCGCGCGCGGTAACCGAGGATGAAGTCCGGATGATCCTGCAGGTTGCGGCCGACGCCGGGCAGGTCGGCGCGCACCGGAATGCCGAGCCGCTGCAATTCGCCGGCCGGACCGACGCCCGACAGCATCAGCAGTTGAGGCGTCTGCAGCGCGCCGGCCGCGAGCACGACTTCGCGCCGTGCGCGCAGCGTGCGAACCGTGCCGTGCTGCCGCACCTCGACGCCCGTCGCACGCGTGCCGTCGAACAGGATGCGCAGCACCTGCGCGTGCGTCTCGACCGTCAGGTTGTCGCGGCGGCCGACGTGCGGCAGCAGATACGCGCGCGCCGCGCTCCACCGCTCGCCGTGCTTCTGCGTGACCTGATAGAGGCCGACGCCTTCCTGCCGCGCGCCGTTGAAGTCGTCGGTGAGCGGCAGCCCGGCCTGTCGCGCGGCCTCCAGGTAGCGCGCATGGAACGGGTTGCCGGTGCGCAGGTCGCTGACCCACAGCGGGCCGTCGCGGCCGTGAAAGGCGTCGTCGAAGCGCTCGTTGTGCTCGCTCAGGCGGAAATACGGCAGCACGTCGTCGTAGGACCAGCCTTCGTTGCCGAGCGCGGCCCAGCCGTCGTAATCGACGCGATGGCCGCGAATGTAGACCATCGCGTTGATCGCGGACGAACCGCCGAGCGCCTTGCCGCGCGGCTGATAGCCGATGCGTCCGCCGAGCCCCGGCTGCGGCACCGTGTCGAACGCCCAGTTGTTCACGCGGGTCGGCAGCATCGCGACCGCGCCGGTCGGCACGTTGACGACCGTGCCGTCGCCGCGGCCGCCGGCCTCCAGCACGCAGACGGTGACGGCCGGGTCCTCGGTCAGTCGCCCCGCGACGACGCACCCGCCCGAACCGCCGCCGACGACGATGTAGTCGAAAGTCTTGCTCATCAGAATTTGCTCCGAGAAACTCCACCGTTGATGGCGGGAAGGAAAGGAGTGCTGTTGACAGGCAGCTTCTTCCACGGGTTAGGATCACCGGCATGATTCTTGTCTACCGCTACCGGGTGAAGTCGCTCAACGGACTGCTTAACAAGCAGAGCCGTGCGGTGAACTACGTCTGGAACTTTTGCAATGACACGCAGAAGCACGCGCTCAAGTGGAACAAGAAGTGGCCATCGGGTTTCGACTTGAACGTGCTGACGAC
>NZ_QTPO01000060.1 GCF_003853645.1 Burkholderia sp. Bp9143
GCTCGGTTCGGGCGGCAGCCTCGCGTCGACGGGTGCGGTCAACCTCGCGGGCACGGGCGCGACGTTCGACGTGAGCGGCGCGTCGGGCGCGCAGACGATCGGCGCATTGTCGGGCGCGGCCGGTGCGAACGTGAACCTCGGCGCGACCGCGCTGACGCTGAACGGCAGCGGCAACGGAATGTTCGGCGGTACGATCGGCGGCACCGGCGCCGTGACGGTCGCGGGCACCGGCACGCAGACGCTGACGGGCGCGAACACCTACACCGGCGGCACGACGATCAACGGCGGCAGCACGCTCGCGCTCGGCGCGGGCGGCAGCCTCGCGTCGGGCAGCACGGTGAACCTCGCGGGCACGGGGGCGACGTTCGATCTGAGCGGCGCATCGGGCGCGCAGACGCTCGGCACGCTGACCGGCACGGCCGGCACGAACGTGAGCCTCGGCGCGAATGCGCTGACGCTGAACGGCAGCGGCAACGGCACGTTCGGCGGCGCGATCGGCGGCACCGGCGGCCTGACGCTCGCGGGCACCGGCACGCAGACGCTGACGGGCGCGAACACGTATACGGGCGGCACGACGATCAACGGCGGCAGCACGCTGGCGCTGGGTGCGGGCGGCAGCCTCGCGTCGACGGGCGCCGTGAATCTCGCCGGCACGGGCGCGACGTTCGACCTGAGCGGCGCGTCGGGCACGCAGACGATTGGGGCGCTGACCGGCACGGCCGGCACGAACGTGAACCTCGGCGCGACTGCGCTGGCACTGAACGGCAGCGGCACCAGTACGTTCGGTGGGGTCATCGGCGGCACCGGCGGCCTGACGCTCGCGGGCACCGGCACGCAGACGCTGACGGGCGCGAACACGTACACCGGCGGCACGACGATCAACGGCGGCAGCACGCTCGCGCTCGGTTCGGGCGGCAGCCTCGCGTCGACGGGTGCGGTCAACCTCGCGGGCACGGGCGCGACGTTCGACGTGAGCGGCGCAGCGGGCGCGCAGACGATCGGCGCGCTGTCGGGGGCGGCAGGCAGCACCGTGAATCTCGGCGCGAACGCGCTGGCGCTGAACGGCAGCGGCAACGGTACGTTCGGCGGGGTCATCGGCGGCACCGGCGGCCTGACGGTCGCAGGCACCGGCATTCAGACGCTGACCGGCAGCAACACGTACACGGGCGGCACGACGATCGCCGCCGGCGGCACGCTGCAGCTCGGCAACGGCGGCACGTCGGGCAGCGTGGCCGGCAATGTCGTCGACAACGGTGCACTGATTTTCAACCAGTCCGCCAACGTGACGCTCGCGAGCGTGCTGTCAGGCACCGGTTCGCTGACCCAGGCCGGCAGCGGACAACTGACGCTGACGGGCACCAATACGCTGAGCGGTCCGACCACCGTCGCCGCGGGCACGCTCGCCGTCGCCGGCTCGCTCGGCCAGTCGACCGTGACCGTGCAGAACGGCGCGACGCTGACGGGCACCGGCACGATCGGCGGCCTCGTCGTGCAGAGCGGTGCGTTCGCGGCCGCGTCGCAGCCGGGTGCGGCGCTGAACGTCGCCGGCAACGTCACGTTCCAGCCGGGCTCGACGCTGCAGGTCGCGGTGACGCCGCAGCAGGGCGGCAGCATCGCGGCGGGCGGAACGGCCACGCTGAACGGCGGCACCGTGCAGGTGCTCGCGAACCAGGCCAGCTTCCAGCAGACCACGAAGTACACGATCCTTAGCGCGTCGTCGGGGGGGCGTGGCACGTTTAGCCAGGCCGGCTACCAGCCGACCACGAAGTACACGATCCTCAGCGCGTCGTCGGGGGTGCAGGGCACGTTCAGCCAGGTGATTTCGAACTACGCGTTCCTGATGCCGACGCTCAGCTACGATCCGGACCACGTGTACCTGCAGCTCGTCGCGAACGGCACGTCGCTGCCCGATGTCGCGACGACGCCGAACCAGCGCGCGGTCGCGACCGCGATCGGTGCGCTCGGCGCGGGCAACACGCTGTACGACACGGTGCTGACGACCGATGCGGCCACCGCGCGCCGGGCCTACGGGATGCTCGACGGCGAACTGCAGGCGAGCCTGAAGAGCATGCTGCTGCTCGACAGCCGCTACGTGCGCGAGGCCGTGACCGATCGCGTGCGCCAGGGCCTCGCGCCCGGATCGGGGCCGCTCGCCGCGCTGTCGTCGGGCGGCGCCGCATTGTGCGGCGACAACACGGCCGGTGCGACCGATCCGACGCTGTCGCCGGAACGCCGGATCGGCTCGCGCGAGGGCTGCTACGGCGGCACGCCGTATCAGCCGGTGGTCTGGGGGCAGGCGTTCGGCGGCCGCAGCCGGCTCGCGGGCGACGACAACGCGTCGACGATCAACCGCAGCATGACGGGCTTTATCGCCGGTGCCGACATGGTGCTCAACGACAAGTGGCGTGCCGGCCTGGCCGCGGGCGTCACGCACAGCTCGCTCGACAACGGCCAGAGCTCGTCCGCGTCGGTCAACAGCTACTACCTGTCGCTGTACGGCGGTGCGCAGTACGGCGCGCTCGGCGTGCGCGGCGGGGCGTCGTATACGTGGTACCGGATCAACAGCGACCGCTATCCGGGCTTCGCGGGCTTTTCCGATCACGATTCGGCCGGCTACAACGCGAATTCGGCGCAGGTGTTCGGCGAAGTCGGCTACGCGCTGCCGGTCGGGCCGGTCGCGCTCGAACCGTTCGCGGGTCTGGCCTACGTGAACCTGCACACCGACGGCTATACGGAGAGCGGCGGCGCCGCCGCGCTGCGGGCCGGCGGCCAGACGACCCACGTCGGCTTCTCGACGCTCGGCCTGCGCGCCGCGTCGCAGCTCGGCACGATCGCGAGCGGCACGTTCACCGCGCGCGGGACGGTCGGCTGGCGGCATGCGTTCGGCAACGTGCGGCCGTCGTCGGCGTTCACGTTCGCGAACGGCGGCACGTCGTTCCAGGTGTCGGGCGTGCCGATTGCTCGCGACAGCGCGGTGCTCGAGGCGGGCATCGATGCGGCCATCACGAAGCGCCTGACGCTCGGCCTCACGTTCAGCGGCCAGTACGGCAGCGGCGTGCGCGACAACGCGGTGCTCGGCAATATCCTGTGGAAGTTCTGAGCGGCGCCCGATGTGCCTGTGCGCGACACCACGCGGCGACGGCAACGTCGCAGGGTGTCGCGTCTTTTTCGGCGCTGCGCGCCTCCCTCGTTCTGGCCTATCCTGTGCGAAACACGCGACGCGCGCCGCGCGTTGCGTCTCGACACAGGAGCACCGATGCCGAATCACGCCGAAGCCACCACGACGCAGGCGCCGCAAGTCGCGCCGGTCCCCCCGACCCGGGTGTCGGGCCCCGCATTCATCGCACCCGAAGCCGACCCGCAGGCGCTCGCGCGCAACAACCAGTACGTATTGAAATCCGGCGACGCGTTCGTCGTCAGCGACGCGCTCGGCGACATCGGCGGCCGTGACGACGGCCTGTTCGTCGACGACATGCGCGTGCTGTCGACCTGGCGTCTGACCTTCGGCGGCCGCGCGCCGTCGCTGCTGTCGGGCGCGACGAGCGCGGACAACGCGTCGTTCACCGCGCACCTGACGAACCGCCCGCTGCCGCCGCTGGGCGGCCACGAGACGCCCGAGGGCGTGATCCACATCGAACGGATGCGCGTGCTCGCGGGCGACGTGCTGTACGAAGCGCTGACGCTGACGAACTATGGCGCGAGCGAGGCCGAGGTGCCGCTGTCGCTGTCGTTCGCGGCGGACTTCAAGGACATGTTCGAAGTGCGCGGCACGCAGCGCCCGACGCGCGGCACGGTGGTCGTGCCGCGCGTCGACGCCGGTGCGGTGCGGCTGCGCTACGACGGCCTCGACAAGGTCGAGCGCAACGTGACCGTGCATTTCTCGCCGGCGCCCGACGCGCTGTCGGTCGATCGCGCCGATTACACGCTGACGATCGCCGCGCAGGCGTGCGTGTCGATCTATCTGACCGTCGACGCGACCCTCGGCCCGGCACACCACGGCGAGGGCCCGGGTTGCGGGCGCGTCGCGCTGCGCACCGCGCTCGTCGGCGTGCATCGCGAGATGCGTTCGCGACGCGAGTCGATGGCGCGCGTGAACACCGGCAATCCGCTGTTCGATGCGTGGCTCGACCGGTCGCTCGCGGATCTCGGGCTGCTCACGACGCAGCTCGACACCGGGCCGTATCCGTATGCGGGCATTCCGTGGTTCTCGACGCCGTTTGGCCGCGACGCGGTGATCACGTCGCTGCAGATGCTGTGGCTGCAGCCGTCGCTCGCGCGCGGCGTGCTGCGCTTTCTCGCGGAGCACCAGGCGCGCGAGACGTCCGCGTTCCGCGATGCGGAGCCCGGCAAGATCATGCACGAGTTCCGCCGCAGCGAGATGGCCGCGACGGGCGAGGTGCCGTTCGCGCTGTATTACGGCGGCGTCGACACGACCCCGCTGTTCATCGTGCTCGCGGGCGCGTACGTCGAACACACCGGCGACGATGCGCTGATCGACGAGCTATGGCCCGCGCTCGAGCGCGCCGCGCGGTGGGTGACCGACAAGTGCGACCGCAATCCGTACGGACTGCTCGATTACCAGCGCACGTCGGAGCGCGGTCTCGCGAACCAGGGCTGGAAAGACAGCCACGATTCGGTGTTTCACGCGGACGGCCGTTTTCCCGACGGCCCGATCGCACTCGTCGAAGTGCAGGCGTATGCGTGCGCGGCGCTCGATGCGATGTCGATGTGCTCGCACCGGCGCGGCCACGCGGCCGACGCGACGCGCTATGCGCTGCGCGCGAAGACGCTGCGCGACCAGGTCGAAGCGCTGTTCTGGATGCCGGAAGGCCAGTTCTACGGGATCGCGCTCGACGGTCACGGCGATCTGTGCCACGTGCTGGCGTCGAACGCGGGCCATCTGCTCGCGTTCGGGCTGCCCGACGCCGAGCGCGGCGCGGCGGTCGCCGGCGTGCTCGGCTCGACGCTGTTCCAGACGGGCTGGGGCGTCCGCACGCTCGCCGCCGGCCAGCCGCGCTTCAACCCGATGGCCTATCACAACGGTTCGGTATGGCCGCACGACAATGCGCTGATCGCGCGCGGGCTCGCGCGCTACGGCGACAAGACCGCCGCGGTGAACCTGCTGCGTGCGCTGTTCGAAGCCGCGGTCAGCTTCGAGATGCGGCTGCCGGAGCTGTTCTGCGGGTTCCCGCGCCGGCGCGGCGAACCGCCGACGGCCTATCCGGTCGCGTGCCTGCCGCAGGCGTGGGCGGCCGGTGCGCCGTTCATGATGCTGCAGGCGTGTCTCGGCGTGAGCGTCGATGCGGCGCGCCACGAGGTGCGCGTCGAGCGCCCGGCGCTGCCCGAAGGCGTCGACTGGCTGCGCATCGACGAGCTGCGGGTCGGCGACGAAACCGTATCGCTGACGTTCCGGCGCGTCGACGGCCAGGTGATCGCGTCGGCGGCGCAGCCGGGGCGGGTGAAGGTGGTCGCGGTGCTGTAGCGCATGCGGCTGCGCGGACATTGCGCAATGTCGCGCCACGTCCGCGCGCAGCGGCATAGAATCGTGACATGACCCTTGAACGATGGCGGAGGCACCTACGATGACGACCGACAATCGGCCCGACGACGGCGAGCAGAAGCTCGAGAATCTGGAAGCGGCGGTCGACCACCTGCACAAGTCGATCGAGTCGCAGAGCATCGCGGCGGGTGCGGCGAAGGGCATCCTGTTCAGCCTGATCGAAACACTCGGCGCGCTGATCGGCGATCCCGACCTGCCCGAACATGCGCGCTCGGGCTACGAGGCACTGCGCGACAAGGCGCGCGAATTGCGCGGCGGGCTCGACCGGCATTGATGAGCCGGCAGCACCGGCGTCGGCCGCACGGCCCGCGCCGGTGCTGCCCAATCCTGCGCGGCGCGCACAAAACCCCGTGTGCTCAACGAGTTAGCCGGCCGGTACGCAGGATATCCACAAGCTTGCCAACACAATCTGTGGAGAACCGGCCTGCCCCGAACCGGACGCAGAGTGCGCCCCTGCGAGGTCGCAAACGATGCCGCGCCGTTGACCTGCCGGGCCCGATCTACTGAATCTTCTTTTGTATCAGGATGTTACGTGTCACATTGGCGGAATATCCACAGGCTTGCCAACAAAATCTGTGGATAAGTCTGACGTGATTGCTTCTTCAGGGTTGAGGATCCCGCGTGCGGCGGCCGGTGCGTCGAATCCCGTGCGCACCGGCTGCCCGATGCGTGAGTCGTCACCGTAAATCGTGCACGATCAACGAGTTAGGTCCCGCGTACCCAGGATATCCACATCCTTGCCAACACAATCTGTGGACAAGCAGGGCCTCATCAATCGACCGGCGCCGCGTCGGCCGCTTCCGCAACGATCCAGTCGCGAAACAGCGTCATCGCCGGCGTGAGCGGCTTCGACTTCAGCGACGTGAGCCAGTAGCCGCCCGTGCGCACGTCGATGTCGAACGGCCGCGCGAGCAGGCCGAGCTGCAGTTCGCGCGCGAACATGCAGGCCGGCGCGAGCGCGACGCCTGCGCCCTGCATCGCGGCCTCGACCATCAGCCGCGACGAATCGAACACGGGCCCGTTCACCGCCCACGGTTCGAGCTGCGCGGCGTCGAACCAGCCGAGCCATTCGTCGGTGCGGTACGAGCGCAGCAGCGTTTCGTTCGCGAGATCGGCCGGCCGCGCGAGGCGCCGCGCGATCTCCGGCGCGCACAGCGCGGTGAGCGGTGCGTCGAGCAGCCGCTCGTTGCGCGTCGCCGGCCAGTTGCCTTCCCCGAAGCGGATCGCGAAATCGAGGCCCTCGGCCGCGAGGTCGACGACGTTGTTGTTGGTCCGCAGCCGCAGCTCGACGAACGGGTGGGTATCGCCGAAGTGCTTCAGCCGTGGCATTAGCCAGCCTATGGCAAAGGTGCCGACCGCACCGAGCGTCAGCACCTCGTGGAAGCGCCCGCCCTCGAACTGCTTGAGCACGGTTTCGATCCGGCTGAACGCGTCGCTGAGCACCGGCAGCAGCGCGCGTCCTTCGTCGGTGAGCCCGAGGCCGCGCGGCAGTCGGGTGAACAGGGCACAGCCGAGCCGCTCCTCGAGCGAGCGCACCTGCTGGCTCACGGCAGCCTGCGTCACGCTCAGCTCGAGGCCGGCGCGCGTGAAGTTCAGGTGGCGCGCCGACGATTCGAACGCGCGCAAGGCATTCAGCGGAAGATGAGGGCGGAGCTTAGTCATAAGAATTTCTTGTGTCAGCGCTCAATTATCGTTGCTTGTCAGGCAACCGTAAAGTCACGATAGTGCTGTCTCGCCGGCCGGCCGTTCCGTATCCATTCCACCACGAGAGACACGACAATGACCTACTCATCGCAACGTCGAACCCTGTTGCTGGCCGCCGCGACGGCGCCGCTCGTCCTGACCGTCACCGCATGCGCGTCGCAGCCGGCCGTCGGGCAGGACGTTTCGTCCGCGACGTCGTTTGCCGCGCTCGAGCGCGCGGCGGGCGGCCGTCTCGGCGTGTGCGCGATCGACACCGCGAGCGGCCGGCGTGCGCAGCATCGCGCGGACGAGCGCTTCCCGTTCTGCAGCACGTTCAAGGCGATGCTGAGTGCGGCGGTGCTCGCGCAGAGCGTCGAGCGTCCGGGGTTGCTGCAGCAGCGTGTGACGGTTGCGCAGTCCGATCTCGTGAACTACTCGCCGGTGTCGGGCAAGCATGTCGGCACCGGGATGACCGTCGCCGAGTTGTGCGAGGCGGCGATCCAGTACAGCGACAACTCGGCCGCGAACCTGGCGATGAAGCTGATCGGCGGGCCGGCGGCTGTGACCGCGTATGCACGCTCGATCGGCGACGACGCGTTCCGCCTCGATCGCTGGGAGACTGAACTGAACACGGCGTTGCCTGGCGATTTGCGCGACACGACGACGCCGGCCGCGATGGCCGCGAGCATGCGCGTGCTCACGCTCGGCGATGCGCTGCCGCCCGCGCAGCGTGCGCAGCTCGTCGCCTGGCTGCGCGGCAACAAGGTCGGCGACAAGCGGATTCGCGCGGGCGTGCCGGCCGGGTGGCAGGTGGCCGACAAGACCGGCACCGGCGACTACGGGACGACGAACGACGCTGGCGTGATCTGGCCGCGGTCGCGCGCGCCGATCGTGCTGGTCGTGTACTACACGCAGGCGCGTGCCGATGCGAAGGCGAAGGACGACGTGATCGCGGCCGCCGCGCGCATCGCGGTCGCGGCGTTCGCCTGAGCGGGCGGCGCGGCGGGCGTTCATCGATGGATGGATGGATGGATGGATGCATGCCGTGCCGCAGTCGTGACCGGCATGTCGAAACGTTGTGCGATCAACGACTTAGGTCACGCATGCTCAGGATATCCACATGCTTGCCAACAAAAATTGTGGACAAGCCCGCGAGCGGTGGCGTTCATCGCGAAGCGGGCGCGGTGCCGGCGTGCTGCAGGCCTGCGTGCACGGTTCGAGGCGGCGCGGACAAAGTCTTTCGGATCAAGCGTTTGAGCATGGTATGCGCAGGCTATCCACACGCTTGCCAACACAATCTGTGGACAAGCGGCGTGGCGCGCGTGACATGTGGTCTGTCGGGTCGCATGACGATGCGCGAACGGCGCTTTGCCCGTCGCGTGCCGCATTCGAAGCGGCGCGGACAAAGTCTTTCGGATCAAGCGCTTGGTCGCGGTATGCGCAGGCTATCCACATGCTTGCCAACACAATCTGTGGACAAGCCTGCGAGTTTGCCTGCCCGATGATCAGCCATGCCGATCGTCGACCGCGGGCCAGCGTGCGAACGCGAATACCCACAACATGATGAAGTTCAGGACCGGGACGAACATCGTCAGGATCCACCAGCCTGAATGTCCGGTACGCCGAACGATGCGGACATACGGATAGACGACGATCGCGACGAGCACGAGCGAGACGATCAACTGCCCTGCGGTGAAGTGTTCCATGGTCTTCCTCGGAATTGATGTGTCGTTGTCCGATGCGGGCGGAATGGCCGGCCCGCGGTGCCGCTGCGTGAAGTCTCGTGATGTGCGACGCGTGCGGCTCGTGTGATCGTGACGCGTGGCGTGTGCGGGCGTCAAGCTGCGGGCAGGGTGCTGCTGTTGCGTCGGATCGTCCGTCTGCGCGCGAGGGCGGACCGCGTGCTGCCGCAACGGTGACGTGGCGCATGAATCACTGGCCGATCAACGGGTTAGCCGATGCGTGCGCAGGATATCCACAAGCTTGCCAACAAAATCTGTGGGTAAGTGGTGCGACGACGCGCATCGCACCGCAGTGGGGCATCGACGTGGCATCGTGATGCGAAGTGCGGCGAACCGGCGCGTGTGACACCACGGCGCGCGCCGCGTCTGCATCACGCGTGCCAAAGTCCTTTTGATCAAGGGCTTAGCGTTGCGGTGCGCAGGATATCCACAAGCTTGCCAACATTTTCTGTGGAGAAGTCCGCGTGGCGATCGCGCTGCGCGGCACATCGTGCAAACCGTGCGCTGCGCCGGTACGTGCATCGACTCACGCGGTACAAATGCCCGTCACGGCGACTTTCTGGAACAAGTGCGGGCTCGCGACGGCGGACGACGGATAGGCCGAGAGCTTGGCGACGAACGCCGGATGCGTGAAGGCCGCGCGAAACGCGTCGGTCGACTCCCAGATCGCATAGTTGAAGTAAGTCGGACTGTCGCCGAGCGCGCGATGGAGCTGCGTCGAAATGAATCCCGGTTGCCGTTTCATGAACTCGGCGTCGTCCTTCCACACGGCCAGGAAATCCGCTTCATCGGCCGGATCCAGCGTGAAGACGTTGACGAGGACGACGGGCTGCGCGTCGATGCCGAGCTGTTGCTGGATCGGAAAGGTCGGGTCCATCGGTTTGAAATGGGGCATGGGGTACTCCTGCAAGTCATGGGTTGAAGGTGCGATCACGCTTGCCCGTTCGGCGCATGAGCGCCGGACATCGTCGACAGCACGCGAATCGCCGCATCGAGATCGGCCGAACTGAATTGGCCGGAGATGTCGCGGACATGCTGTTGCCATTGCCCGACCACCGCCTGGTAGGCCGCGGCACCACGCGGGGTCAGCGCATACAGCGGAGAGCGCTTGTGCGTCGGGTTCGGCAGCGGTTGCACCAGGCCTTCTTCCACGAGCACGTTGATCTGTTTCAGGACGGCCTGCCGCGTGATGCCCATGGCGTCGGCGATCTGCGGGACGTTCGGGGCTTCCGGCGCCATCGAGATGGCGCCCAGCACTTGCCAGCGCGCGCTGGTCAGGCCGTGCGGCGCGGCAAAGGTATTGCCCCATTCGATCAGCAGGCCGTTCAGCCGGAAGACGGACAGCGCGACGGCGGTCAACTTGGCGGGTTTCGTCATGGTCGAGATGCGTGATGAATTGACAACTACTTTACGTAATAGACAACTAGTTGTCAATGTGGATTGTATCTCGCCGAGGCTGGAAGCCAGCGTCGGCTCGGGAAGGGGGGAGGATCGGTACGCGATGTCGCGTCGAGACGTGCGCCGGTTCGGCGCGGGTTGGCGCATTCGCTGCGCACGATCGCCAACCCCTTTCAGATCAATGGCTTGCTGCCGTTAGCGGCTGGTTGTCCACAAGCTTGCCAACACAATCTGTGGAAAAGCCACCCATCGGCCGTGTGTCAGGCCGGCACCGGAAAGCGCACCGTCACGGTCAGCCCGCGCCCGCCTTGCGTCGTGCCGAGCGCGACCGTCGCACGGTGCTGTTCGGCGATCCGCTTGACGATCGACAGCCCGAGCCCGCTGCCCGACGACGTGACGGCCTGCGCACCTTCGCCGCGATAGAAGCGCTCCCATACGTCCGTGCGCTCGGCTTCCGGAATGCCGGGGCCGTCGTCGGCGACTTCGAGCACGGGCGTCGCGCCGTCGAGGCGCGCGGACACGTCGACCCGCGCGCCATCGCCCGCGTAGCGGATCGCATTGTCGACGAGGTTGTTCAGCAGCACGCGCAACGTGTCCATGTTGCCGGCGGCCATCACCGGCGACGACACGATCGCGCCGAGGTCGATGCGGTGCGCATCCGCGACGCGCGTGCGGTCGGCGACCACCGAGCGGCACAGTGCGGCGAGATCGACGGGCTTGGAGGCCGAGGCGGACGCCTGCGCGTCGGGTTCGAGGCGCGCGAGCGTCAGCAACTGTTCGGCGAGATGGCCGAGGCGTGTCGTGCCGGCATGGATCTGCGCGAGAATCTGCTCGCGCTCGTCGGACGTCGACGCGCGCCGCAGCAATTGCGACTGGATCGACAGCCCCATGATCGGCGTGCGCAGCTCGTGCGCGGCATCGGCGATGAAGTGCCGCTGCAGCGTGAACGAACGGTCGAGCCGCGCGAGCAGGTCGTTGATCGCCTCGGCGAGCGGGCGGACCTCGTTCGGCATCGACGCGACGTCGACCGGCTCGAGATTGTTCGCATTCCTGCGTTTCAGGCCGGATGCGATCGTGCGCAGCGGCCGCAGCCCTGCGCCGATGCCGAACCACAGCCCGATCGCGAGCACCGGCAGCATCGAGAACACCGGCCACAGCAGGTGCACCGCGATGCCCGCGATCGCTTCCCAGCGCGCATGGCGCGCCTGGGCGAGCCGGATCGTCGTGCCGCCGCGTTCGGTCACATAGGTGCGCCACGGCTGGCCGCCGACGTCGACGCTCGCGATGCCGGTCCGGGTCGGCGGCGGCAGCGACGATTCGCGATCGGTCGAATACACCAGCGTGCCGTTGCGCCAGACCTGCAGCAGCACGGCGTCGGGATCGCTGGCCTCGAAGTCGTGCTTGCCGTCGTCATGGTTGCGGAACGACAGCTCGCCGTTCGGGCCGACGACGATCTGCTTCGACATGCTGCGCATCTGGTCGTCGAGGAGATCGTCGAGCTCGCGCAGCGCGCCCCAGTAAGTGCCCGCGCTCGCGACCAGCCCGATCACGCAGGCGGCGGGCAGCAGCCACATCAGGAGGCGCCGCCGCAGCGATGCGCTGCGCCAGCGCGCGATCGCGTGTTGCAGACTCGTCATGCGCCGTCACCGATCCGGTAGCCGACGCCGCGCACCGTGCGGATCAAGTCGTGGCCGAGCTTCTTGCGCAGGTTGTGGATATGCACCTGCACCGCGTTGCTTTCGATTTCCTCGCCCCAGCTGTACAGCCGTTCCTCGAACTGTTCGCGCGAGATCACCGCGCCGGGGTCGCGCATCAGCTCGTGCAGCAGCACGAACTCCTTCGGCGACAGCGTGACTTCCTCGTCGTTGAGCCAGACCAGGTGCTTGACCGGATCGAGCCGCAGCGGGCCGATCGCGAGCGTCGTTTGCGCGCGCCCCGCGTGGCGGCGGTTGACGGCCCGAATGCGGGCGAGCAGTTCCTCGAGCACGAACGGCTTGACGAGGTAGTCGTCGGCGCCGCTGTCGAGGCCGGCGATGCGGTCCGGCACGCCGTCGCGCGCGGTGATGATGATCGCGGGCAGGGTTTCGTCGCGGCGGCGCAGCGACGCGAGCACCGACAGGCCGTCGCGGTTCGGCAGCCCGAGGTCGAGCAGCAGCAGGCCGTAGCCGGTCGAGCGCAGCGCGAGCGACGCGGCGTCGCCGTCCTTCACCCAGTCGACCGCGAAGCCTTCCTGTTTGAGGCCCTGTTCGAGCCCGCTGCCGATCAGCGGATCGTCCTCGACGAGCAGTACGCGCATGGATTCGTGTCTGTTGGCGGGCGCAAGCGCCCGGGGTTCCCATGATAAGCGCAGGTGTCTTAGGCCGAGCTTAAAGACCGGCGGCTGGCCGCGCTTTCGTACTTGTCCAATGCGGCGTCGTGTCGCTTTGGCGTGCCTTCAGGTTTGCTTAATCTTACGGCCCGTAATCTTGGATCGTCGCGCTCAACCGGAGCACGGCGCACCACCGAAGAAGAGGAAACGAGATCATGAAAAAACTGGCCAGCATCCTGACTATCGCACTTGCCACGCTGTCTGTCGCCGCTCACGCGGAATACACGGGGCCGTCCACGCTCACCACGACGACCGTGAAGGAATTGCTCGCGAACGGCAAGGACGACCAGCACGTGCAGTTGCAGGGGCGCATCGTCAAGCACGTCGGCGACGAGGATTACGAGTTCGCCGATGCGACGGGCACGATCCGCGTCGAGATCGACAAGAAGCTGTGGGCCGCGGGCCAGCCCGTCAGCGAGCAGAGCGAGGTGAAGCTGACCGGCGAGTTCGAGCGCAAGTGGTCGGGCAAGACGAAGGTCGACATCGACCGGGTCGAAGTGCTGCACTGACCGGTGCGTGCGGGGCCGGTGATACCATGGACGACCGGTTCCCGCTCTCACCAAGATGGCTGCCAATTTCGACGAACTCGCGTCCCGGATCCGGGCGCAATTTTCCGAACTGAGCCCGCAATTCCAGGCGGGCGCTGCATTTCTGCTCGATCATCCCGACGAGGTTGCCACTTCGTCGATGCGCAAGGTCGCGCAGCGCGCGCAGGTTCAACCCGCGTCGCTCGTGCGGCTCGCGCAGCAATTCGGTTTCCCCGGCTGGAACGAGCTGCGCGACCTGTGCGTCGCGCGCGTGCGCACGCGTCCCGAGCCGCTCACGCAGCGTGCGCGTTCGCTCGTGCGGCCCGACGCGAAGGCGTCGCTGGCGCATGACCTGCTTGCCGCCCAGCAGCACAATCTCGCCGCCACCGCCGCGCAGAACGAGCACGCGCTCGCGGACGCCGCAAAGCTGATCCGCAAGGCGTCGCACGTGCACGTCGCGGGGTTCCGGTCGTGCTATCCGGTTGCGTTCGGTTTCGTATACGGCTACCGGCTGTTCCGGCCGACCGTGTCGTTGCTCAACGGCGTCGCCGGCTCGCTCGAGATGGAGTTGCGCACGATCGCGAAGCAGAGCGTAACCGTGGTCGTCAGTTTCGCACCGTATTCGGCGGAAGCGACGCGCGTCGCACA
Organism: Burkholderia sp. Bp9143; assembly: GCF_003853645.1. Taxonomy (GTDB): domain Bacteria; phylum Pseudomonadota; class Gammaproteobacteria; order Burkholderiales; family Burkholderiaceae; genus Burkholderia. The sequence goes on from NZ_QTPO01000060.1 coordinate 13,927, forward strand.
GGCGGCGAAGGCGCAGGGCAGCAAGATCGTCGCGATCACCGACAGCGCGGTGTCGCCGATCGCGCTGCATGCGGACGCGCAGCTGATCTTCACGCACGACAGCCCGTCGTTCTTTCCGTCGCTGGTCGCCGCGCATGCGATGGCCGAGACGCTGGTCGCGCAGTTGCTGGCGCTCGAAGGCAGCGATGCGATCGCGGCGCTCGAGCGCACGGAAGCGGAACTGCATGCGAAGGGCGCGTATGTCGTGTAGCGGCACACCGCGCTGAGCGCGCGAGGCCCTGGCATCCACATCGACATTTCACCGCGCCCTGAACCGTCGCGGTACCGCGCGCGCGTATGCTGACGTCTCCCGTTCCGAGGAGACACCGATGTCCGATTCCAACCTGCAGTTCCGCCAAGCCGAGGCTTTTCGCGCGCTGCACACGCGCCCCGGCGCCTTCATCATCCCGAACCCGTGGGATGCCGGTTCCGCCCGGCTGCTCGCGATGGCCGGCTTCGACGCGCTCGCCACCACGAGCGCCGGTTTCGCCTTTTCGAGAGGGCGGCCCGACAACGCGATCGGCCGTGACGACATGCTCGGCCACATCGCCGAGATCGTCGCCGCGGGCGGCCTGCCGGTCAGCGCCGATCTCGAGAACGGCTTCGGCGACGCGCCCGACACGGTCGCCGAGACGATCCGCCTGGCGGCCGGCGCCGGCGCGGTGGGCGGCTCGATCGAGGATGCGACCGGCCGCGCCGACGCGCCGATCTATCCGCACGACGCGGCGGTCGAGCGCATCGCGGCGGCGGTCGACGCGGCGCGCGCGCTGCCGTTTCCGTTCACGCTGACCGCGCGCTGCGAAAATTACCTGCACGGCCGCCACGACCTCGCCGATACGATCGCGCGGCTGGTCGCGTACCGCGATGCGGGCGCCGACGTGCTGTACGCACCGGGCGTGACGGATCCCGACGAGATCGCGGCGATCACGCGCGCGGTCGGCGCGCCGGTCAACGTCGTGATGGGGCTGCAGGGCGGGTTGCTGAGCCTCGAGGCGCTCGCGGCGCTCGGCGTGAAGCGCGTCAGCGTCGGCGGCGCGCTGGCGCGGGCCGCACTCGGCGCGTTCCTGCGCGCCGCGACGGAAATGGCGCGCGACGGCACGTTCACGTTCACGCAAGCGGCGGTACCGGGGCGCGACCTCAATCGCTGGTTTTCGGCGCCGGACAATTCGCCCGTCCGGTTTGAACAATGAGCGCCGATAAAACCTGGGAACGTTTCCAGCCGAACACGGATTGACAGTAATCAATCGAAGCCGCTGCCGATTTAAAGTTCGATGACGGCGAAAAATACATCGTTTATTCTCCGCATTCCGGCTGTTCGGCCGGAACCGGCGCGCAAGCCACGCCGGTTCTGGCGAGAGCCGCCCGACGCGCGGACCGATGCCGCGTATTGTTGCAATTTTCCGACGGATGTTTTTAGGGTATTCGGGAGTTGCCGGTTATTTATTGGATTGGTAATCTGCGGCAGATCCGCATGCCCGGCCAGCGGGCCGTCGGAAAATGAATATATAAAAAATCGAGAGAGCGATGACGATCCGAGAAAATCCCAGCAGCGACTTTCGCGTCGGCGATGTCGTGACGCTGAAAACCGGCGGGCCGCGCATGACCGTCACCTACGCCGGGCCGGTCGTGTTCGACGATGCCAACTGGCTGATCTGCCAATGGTTCGACGACGGCGGCCACTTCCGGCAGGAAATGTTCCATCACGATACTGTGGTGCCCGAGCCGCGTGCGATTTCCGCCGGGCGCGTCCGCGTGCGCATGCAGGGGCACCGCTACCGGTCGGCAGCCTGACACCGCATCCGTTACGGCGCGGCGCCGCTCGCCGCCCGTGCGTTGCTGCGCTGCCGCAGCCTGCAATGGCGGCACCGCTGTGACATCCGCGACATTTCACGTCAACCCGAAACATGCGGCGGCCCGGCGCGCCGATACTGCGCTCATGAACCCGACCAATCCGATTGCCGCGGTCACGCACCGCGATCCCTACCCGTATTACGCAACGCTCGTCGACGGGCCGCCGCTCGCGTTCGACGCCTCGCTCGGCCTGTGGGTCGCGAGCCGGGCGGCGAGCGTGGCGGCCGTGATGGGCCACCCGGCGTGCCGCGTCAGGCCGCTCGATGCGCCGGTACCGCCCGCGTTGCGCGGCACGACGGCGGGCGCGCTGTTCGGCGAACTGGTACGCATGAACGATGGCGCATTGCGGCACGACGTGCCGAAGCAGGCGCTGCGCGCGGCGTTCGCGCCGCTCGACGCGGATGCGTTGCGCGAGCGGGCCGCCCGACTTGCCGGCAGCCGGCTGAGCGCGCCGCATGACGCCGATGCATTGAACGCGTGGTGCCTGACGGTGCCCGTTTGCGCGGTCGCCGATCTGCTCGGCTTCGACGACGCGCAGCTGGACGATATCGCCGCGCTGGTCGTCGACTTCGTCGCCGCGCTGTCGCCGCTGTCGGACGACGCGGCGCTGGCCCGCGCGAGCGAAGCCGCGCGGCAACTGCTCGACCGGATGACGGAACGCGTCGCGCTCGCACGTGCGCAGGACGGTTCGCTGGTCGCGACGATTCAGCAGGCGGCCGGTGCGGCGGGCTGGCAGGCGAGCGGCACGCTGGTCGCGAATCTCGTCGGGTTGCTGTCGCAGACGTGCGAGGCGACGGCCGCGTGGCTCGGCAACGTGCTGGTCGCGTGGGACGGCACGGACGACGAACGCGCGATGGCGGATACCGCCGCCCTCGATGCATTCGTCGCCGAGGTCGGCCGATTCGATTCGCCCGTGCAGAACACGCGCCGCTTCGTCGCGTCGCGCACGACGATCGAAGGCGTGACCGTCGATGCCGGTGCGGCCATCCTGGTCGTGCTCGCGGCGGCGAACCGCGATCCGGCCGTGCATCGAGAGCCGCATCGCTTGCTGCCGGGCCGCGCGCCGCGGCCGAACTTCGGATTCGGCACGGGGCCGCACGGCTGCCCGGGCGAGCGGATCGCGCGGGCGGTGACGGCGGGGGCGTTCGGGGCGTGGTTGCGCGCGGGCGGCGGCGACGCGCCGCGCGACAGGCTGGTGTGGGACTACCGGGCCTCGACCAACGTCAGGATGCCGAAGTTCGGCGTGGCGAGGTAAGCGGAACAGCGGGACTGCTTAGCGGCAACCTTGCTTCTCGGCCCATTGTTCCTGGGCGGCGACGCGGCGCTGCACGCGCTCGACGAGACCGGCCGAGAAGGTCCGCATGCTGATGCCGCGGCGCTTCGCGAGGATGGTTTGCGCGACGTCGGTTTGCGGGTTCGGCTGGCATGCCCAGTACAGCGTCATCAGCCAGCCGATGCCCGTCCACGCGAACAGGGCGTTGAACATCGCGATCGTCAGCTTGTCGTGCCGGCCGCGCCGGTCGGCGACGACGGCCGGAAGAAAATAGAGCGCGATCGCTGCGACCGAACCGGCCATCTGAATCAGGACTGCGTGTTGCATGTTGCTGCTCCATCCGAACTGCAATGAGGCCGATTGTCGCGCTTTTTCCGTTTGTGTGCCGGCAATTGATTGTTGCGCTTTTAATGACGATCAGCGCACGGCGACGTCATCCGGCTGCACTTCGTTGCTCAACGTGAAACCTTCGTCGAGCCAGCCGGTGACGCCGCCGATCATCAGCTTCACCGGGCGGCCGAGGCGCGCGAACCGGATCGCCGCGCGCGCGGCGCCGTTGCAGTGCGGGCCCGCGCAGTAGACGACGAACAGCGTGTCGGCCGGATGGTCGGCGAGCTTGCCGGCGACGATCTTGCGGTGCGGCAGGTTGCGCGCGCCGGGCACGTGGCCGGCGGAAAATTGCGCCGGACTCCGGACGTCGAGCAGCACGAAATCGGGCGCGCCGGACGCAAGCGCGTCGTGTACGTCCCAGCAATCGGTCTCGAAGCGCAGCGATGCTTCGAAGTGCGCGAGGGCGGTGGCGCTGTCGGCGGCGGGGACGTCGGTGACGTATGACATGAAAGGCGCTCCTGGAGGACGGCGCGGAATGCGCCGGAATGAAGGGCAGTATCGCGGTTCGGCGGCCATCGCGGCAGTGGCGCGATCGACAAGTTCCGGTAACATCGCGCCATGCACAATCATCTCGTCGTCGCGCTCGCCTACGATCGCCTCTGCACCTTCGAATTCGGCTGCGTGGTCGAACTGTTCGCGCTCGAACGCCCGGAACTCGGCGTCGACTGGTATCGCTTCGCGGTCTGCGCGAGCGAGCCGGGGCTGGTGCGCGCGGCGGGCGGCATCACGGTCGCCGCGCCGTACCGGCTCGCGATGCTCGATCGCGCGGACACCATCGTGATTCCCGGCTGGCGCGATCCGGACGAGCCGCCGCCGGAGCCGTTGCTGAAGAAGCTGCGTGCCGCGCATCGGCGCGGCGCGCGGCTCTGTTCGATCTGCTCGGGCGTGTTCGTGCTCGCGGCGGCCGGCGTGCTCGACGGGCTCACCGTGACGACGCACTGGCGCTACGCCGAGCGCCTGCAGGCACGCTATCCGGCGCTGCGCGTGAATCCCGACGCGCTCTACGTCGACGAAGGACAGATCGTCACGTCGGCCGGCTCGGCAGCGGGGCTCGACATGCTGCTGCATCTCGTGCGCCGCGATCATGGCGGCGCGATCGCGAACCGCGTCGCGCAGCGCCTCGTGCTGCCGCCGCATCGCGACGGCGGCCAGGCGCAGTTCGTGCCGCGCCCGGTGGCGCCGGGCGGCAGCGACCGGCTCGCGAAGCTGATCGACTGGATGCGCGCGCATGCGGCCGAGCCGCACACGCTCGCGTCGCTGGCCGCGCAGGCCGCGATGAGCACGCGCACGCTGCAGCGGCAGTTCGCGGATGCGACGGGGATGTCGCCGCTCGCGTGGCTGATCCGCGAGCGCGTGAACGTCGCGAAGGACATGCTCGAAGCGCATCCCGGGCTGTCGCTCGCGCAGATTGCCGCGCGCGCGGGGTTTGGTTCCGAGGAGTCGCTGCGCCGGCATTTCCGGCGCGTCGCGGCGACGAGCCCCGCCGCGTACCGGCGCGGGATGGATCGCGGCGTCCGGTCGTCGGACGCGTGAGCGGCGCGTCTTCTCCTGCCGCAGCGTTGCCCGGTCGTCGTTCGCTTCTGCCCGGCTTCAAGCGCGCGTAAGATGGCGGTCGCCGTGCGGCGATCCTGTTCACGCATGCCGCGCCTCCCACGCCGCTGCAGGACGCCGCCATTCATCCATCAAAACGACAAGGACAATCAACATGGGCTTCTTCGGCAAGCTGTTCGGAAAGAAACCGCGCGACGAAGCGGCATCGCCCGAACCTTCCGCGAACGACGCACCCGGCGCATCCGAAGGCGCGAACGAGCAGAACGGCCCCGACATCGCGCCCGAACTCGCGCCCGCCCTGAAGGCATTCCAGGCCGGCCGGCACGCGGCCGCGATCGCGGCCGCCGCGCCGCATGCGGAGCGGCTGGCCGATGCGGCGCGACTGTGCGCGCTGTCGTACTCGGCGATGAAGCGTTATCAGGAAGCCTTTCCGTACTGGCTCGCGCTGTTCGACCATGAGCCGAGCGCGCACAACGCGGTGCAGCTCGCGACGACATCCGTGATGTGCAACGAAGTGGAGCGCGGCGAGGCGTGGATGCAGAAGGCCGCCGAGGTCAATCACGACACGCACGAGCAGTCCGACGTCGCCGCACGCGTGAACTTCATTTCCGCGCTGATGCAAAGCGGCCACCTGCGCGAGGCGTTGCCGCATCTCGCGTGGGTGCGCGACGTGTACGGCCAGGTGCGCATCACCGACTCGACCTTCCTCTACATGCGCGGCATTCCGTTCTTTTCTTCATTCCTCGAGAACAGTTTCGAGATCCTGAAGGTTACGCAGACGGCCGACGCGATCGCGCCGTGGTACGGCGAACTGAAGGGCAAGCTCGACGAAGAAGGCGAAGCGCAGCTTGCCGCGTGGGTCGGCCGGTTGCCGGCATGACCGGCGGGGCGTTACGCGTCGCGACGCCGGCCGCATCCTGCCGGCGCGGCGCCGCAATGCGCATGCTCAGCGCGTGTTGGTATCGCGCGCGGTTTCCTTGATGCACGCGATCCGGTACACGCCGTCCTCGACTTCGACGCCATGCGTGTCGTGCGTGAAGCCGGGGAAGCGCAGGTCGTATTGCTCGAGCGCCTTCAGGTAGCCGAGCAGCGGGCCGTCGGCCGGCCCCGCGTTCTCGCCGGGCATCAGCAGCGGAATGCCCGGCGGATAGGGCACGACGCCCGTCGCGACGGTGCGGCCCTCCATCTCCGACAGCGCCAGCATCTCGATGTCGTTGTGCACGAGATGCTCGTACGCCTCGGCCGGGCTGAAGTCGGGCTGCGGCAGCGTCGAGAAGCCGCGCGACATCATCTCGGTCGTCTTCAGGTCGCTCATCGCGCTGAACATCAGGTCGCACAGGTCACGCAGGCCGAGCTTGCCGTAGCGGTCCGGATAGCGCGCGACGAGCTCTGGCAGCGCCTGCTCGAGCGGCGCGTTCGCGTCGTAGTCGCGCTTGAAGTCGAGCAGCGTGTTGACGAGCGTGCCCCACTTGCCCTTGGTCACGCCGAGCGAGAACAGGAACAGGATCGTGAAGTCGGTCGTCTTCTCGACGACGATCCCGTGCCGGTCCAGGTACGCGGTGACGACCGATGCAGGAATGCCGACCGGCATCAGCCCGCCGTGCGGCGCGACGCCCGGCGTCACGATCGACACCTTGATCGGATCGAGCATGCAGTAGTCGTCCTCGATCTCGCCGAAGCCGTGCCAGGTCTCGCCCGGATGCAGCACCCAGCATGACGGATCGGTGGCGAGCAGCGTTTCGTCCGCCTCATGGAAGCGCATGCGCCGGCCGGTCTTGCGATCGACGACGGTGTCAGGCTGCCAGCCGTTGAAGAACCAGTCGTTGTTTTCCTCGCATTCCGCATGCAGCCGCGCGAGCATCCGGCGGAACGAGACGGCCTCGCGGATCGCGTCGGTCGTGAGCGCCTCGCCGCCGGGGCCGTCCATCATCGCGGCGCTCACGTCGTTCGACGCGATGATCGCGTAGTTCGGCGACGTCGACGCATGCATCATGTACGCTTCGTTGAAACGCGCATGCTCGATCGGGTTGCGGCCGTCGCGGACATGGATGAACGACGCCTGCGACAGCGCGGCGAGCAGCTTGTGCGTCGACTGCGTCGCGAACACGGTCGGCTTGCTCGCGTCGTGCCGCGACGGATCGCCGTGCATCGCGTGACGGTCGCGGTAGATCGGGTTGAACCGCGCATAGCCGTACCACGCTTCGTCGAAATGCAATCGATCGACGCTCTGGCCGAGCAGTTCCTCGACGCGCGCGACGTTGTAGCAGAGGCCGTCGTACGTCGAGTTCGTGATCAGCGCATGCACGGGTGTCGGATCGATGCCGTCGCGGCCGCGCACCAGCGGGTTCGCGTCGATCGCGAGGCGCACGGCGGCGGCCGTGAGCCGTTCCGGCATGATCGGACCGATGATCCCGTAATGGTTGCGCGACGGGATCAGGTAGGTCGGAATCGCGCCGGACATCGTCATCGCATGCTCGGCCGACTTGTGGCAGTTGCGGTCGCACAGCGCGACCTGGTTGCGCGTGACGCTCGCCATCAGGATCACGCGGTTCGACATCGACGAGCCGTTCGTCACGTGATACGTGCGGTGCGCGCCGAACACGCGCGCCGCATAGCGCTCGCTTTCGCCGATCGGGCCGGAGTGGTCGAGCAGCGAGCCGAGTTCGCCGACCGAGATCGACAGGTCCGAGCGGAACAGCGCCTCGCCGAAGAATTCGAAGTACGCGCGGCCGACCGGCGATTTCAGGAACGCGGTGCCGCCCGTGTGGCCCGGCGTGTGCCACGAGTATTCGTATACGCGCGAGAACTGCGCGAGCGCGCGGAACATCGGCGGCAGCACGGTCTCGCGGTAGCGTTCGATCGCGGCGACGATCCGCCCGCCGATGAACGCGGTGGTGTCCTCCAGCATCCAGATGAAGTCGTCGGCCTTGCGCATCGCGTCGACGGGGATCGCGGCCGCGCTCGCGCGGCTCGCGAGCAGGAACACCGGCACCGTCGCATTGCGCGCGCGCATCGCGTCGAGCACGGCTTGCGCGGGCGCATGGCCGGGATCGTTGCCGAGCTCCCAGTTGAGCAGCAGGCACTGGATCGCGGGATCGGCGTCGACCACCGCGCGTGCGTCATCGGCGGACGTCGCGATCACGACGTCGACGAGCCGCGTGCGCAATTCTTCGACGAGCGCGGTGGCCGCGCGTCCGGTGGCCGTGCGCTCGTCGATGTCGTGCTGCACGAGCAGCGCCTTCATGCCGAGGCGGCGGAACGCCGGTTGGGTCAAGGAAGCGGTCATCTGTTATTCCCCCGTTGGTTGAGTTGCCGGGATGCCTGCGGCGGCCGGCGAGCGTGCAAGAAGGCGGTCGGCCTTGTGTTGGCCGACGGAGATCCAGAAGGTCGCGACGAGCGCGACGATGGTCACGCCGAGCGCGAGGTAGCGCACCCAGCGCGGCGAGCGGCCGCCCGGATGGACGTGGGTTTCCTCGATTTCGCGCTGGCGGTTGATCGACAGCTCGTAGAACACGATCGTCGCGATCACGAAGATCAGCGACCAGCGTGTCTGCTGGCCGTCGGAGCCGACCATCGCCCACAGCGCGTAGACGGCGCCGATCAGGCCGACGATCGTGTAGAAGGTGAACTGGTGCGACGGCATCTTGCCGTAGCCGAGCACCTTGATCGCGATGCACGAGTAGATGTACGGCAGGAGCGTCATGATCACGGCGATCGAGGCGATCTTGCCGAACTGCTCGCTCGCGCTCGGCGACATCGTCGCGAGCACCTGCACCGACATGATGACCGCGACGATCGCGAGGCCGGCCGACGGCACGTTCTTCGAGTTGACGCGTGCGAACACGCCGGCGAACAGGCCGTCGTCGGCCGCGGCCTTCGCGGTTTGGCCGACCAGCAGCGTCCAGCCCGCGAGCGAGCCGAGGCAGCCGAGCGCCGCGCAGATCGCGACCGCGTTCGCGGCGGTGTCGCCGAGCGCGAGGCGCGCGGCATCCGCGAACGGCGCGCTCGACGCGAGCAGCGCCTTGTTCGGGATCATCCCCATGATCACGGTCGAACTGAGCACGTAGCAGACGGCCGCGAGCACGACGCCGCCGACGGTGGCGATCGGCACGTTGCGCGACGGGTTCTCGACGACGCCGGCCGACACCGATGCGCTCTCGACGCCGATGAACGCCCACAGCGTGAAGTTCAGCGTCGCGCCGATCGCGCTGAAGCTGCTCGCGCCCGACACGTTCCAGCCGGCGAAGTACACGTCCTTGCTGAACCAGAACCAGCCGAACACGGCCATCCCTAGGATCGGTACGAGCGCGAAGATCGTCGTGACCGACTGCACGCGGCCGACCACGTTCGGCCCGAGGATGTTCGCGTAGGTGAACAGCCAGATCACGAAGATCTGCGCGAGCGCGAACACGAGCGGGTCGCGCAGCATCGGGAAGAAGTGCGTGAGATAGCCGAGGCCGGCGACCGCGAGGCCGACGTTGCCGAGCACGTTCGCGAGCCAGTAGATCAGGTTGGTCTGATAGCCCATGTACGGGCCGAACGACTTGCGCGCATACGCATACGGGCCGCCGGCGGCCGGGTCGATCGCCGCGAGCTTCGCGAACACCAGCGCGAGCGACACGGCGCCGACGACGGTGATCAGCCAGCCGAAGATCGCGATGCCGCCGGTGGCGGCGAGGTTCGCGGGCAGCATGAAGACGCCGGAGCCCATCATGTTGCCCGCGACCATCAGCGTGGCGGGGACGACGCCGATTTTCGGCGCGGAAGTCGCTGCTGGCGCGGCGGCGGAACGAGAGGAGGACGAGCTGGCATCGGACATGCGAGGCTCCTTGAATTGACGTGATGCGGTTGAGGTGGCGCGGCCCGGCGCCGGTCGACGATTCCGGAATGGATCGCCGTTTTATTAAACGACGTCATGTTATATCGTTAATTGGTTTGGGTAATGGTAAACGCTGAAATTTAATCAGTTAAATTTTGATGGATGTCATTGAAATGAGAGGCATTTGGTGTGGTGGTGCGGGATCGATCGGGCGGTGTGGCAAGGTTGGCGTGGTTGGCGGTAGTTGTGCCGGTCAATCGAAAATCGGCTGGATCGGCCGCGAGCGGGTAATCGATTTTTTGACGAATTGGTTAACTCATTTCGTGATGTAAATAATCCGGTCGTTCGTGTTCGAATGTGTCGGTTATTATTTGCTGCATTAATTGTCAAAGTGCGTCGCCGGCGCGCATGACGATTCTTTCGTTCCGAGGGGTGATGTTGATGCTGCCTTCCCGCTTGCCGTTGGTCCAGGCTCCGATGGTCGGTTCGCTGAGCGCGCTTGCAATTGCCGTCTGCGAAGCAGGCGGGCTCGGCTCGCTCGCCTGCGCGGCGCTCGGCCCGCAGCAATTGCGCGACGAGATCGCGGCGATTCGTGCGCGCACGCCGGCGCCGTTCAACGTCAACTTCTTCTGTCATGCGCCACCCGCGCCCGACGCCGAGGTCGACGCGCGCTGGCGCGCGGCGCTTGCCGGCTACTACGCGGAAGCCGGGCTCGATCCGGCCGAGGTGCGGGGCGGGGCGGGCCGTGCACCGTTCGACGACGCGATGTGCGCGGCGGTCGAGGAATTGCGGCCGGCCGTCGTGAGCTTTCATTTCGGGTTGCCGGACGACGCACTGCTGGCGCGCGTGCGGCGCACCGGGGCGCAGGTCGTGTCGTCCGCGACGACCGTCGAGGAAGCGCGCTGGCTCGATGCGCGCGGTGTCGATGCGATCGTCGCGCAGGGCGCCGAGGCAGGCGGGCATCGCGGGATGTTCCTGACCGACGACATCCACGCGCAGCCGGGCCTGTTCGCGCTGCTGCCGCAGATCGTCGACGCGGTGCGCGCGCCGGTGATCGCCGCCGGCGCGATCGCCGACGGCCGCGGCATCGCGGCCGCGTTCGCGCTCGGCGCACGCGCGGTGCAGATCGGCACCGGCTACCTGCTGACGCCGCAGGCCGGCCGCTCGGCGCAGCACCGCGCGGCGGTGCGGGCGGCGCGCGACGACGGCACCCGCATGACCAACCTGTACACGGGCCGGCCGGCGCGCGGCCTGCTGACGCGTTTCATGCGCGAGCAGGGACCGATGAGCGCGCTCGCGCCCGCGTTCCCGCTCGCGACGGCCGCGGTCGATCCGCTGCGCGGCGCATTCGAACGGCAGGGACGCGACGATTTCTCGCTGCTGTGGTCGGGCGAGGCGGCGGCGCTCGCGCGCGAAGAGGACGCCGGGGCGCTGACCCGGCGCCTGTGGGACGACGCGCTGGCGTGCGCGGCGGGGCTGCGCGACGCATTCCCGCAGGCCGTCTGAGCGGGCGCTCGAAGCGGTGCGGGAAACGGGCCGAAAAGGCCCCAAAAACCGGCCGCGCAAAGGGCCCCGGGCCGGGGCCATCGGCGTATCATCCGGGTTTTCGTCAGCCCTATCCAGGCACCCCCACCATGACCTCCGTCGACACTACCCGCGTCCTCGACCATGACAAGCTCGTGACCTTCGTCGAGCGCAAGTGGAACGATGAAATCCTCCACGCACTGACCGACTACATCGCGATCCCCGCGAAGAGTCCCGCATTCGATCCCGACTGGGCGAAGCGCGGGTATCTCGAACGGGTCGTCACCGATGCCGCGCAGTGGGCCGAACGCCAGCCGGTGAAAGGCCTGAAGCTCGAGATCGTGCGCTTGCCCGGCCGCACGCCGGTGATCTTCTTCGAAACCCCCGCAACCCGCTCGGGCAGCACCGACACGATCCTGCTGTACGGCCACCTCGACAAGCAGCCCGAATTCGACGGCTGGCGCGCGGACCTCGGCCCGTGGACGCCGAAGTTCGAGAACGGCAAGCTGTACGGCCGCGGCGGCGCGGACGACGGCTACGCGATCTACGCGAGCCTCGCGGCGCTCGGCGCGCTCGACGAGCAGGGCGTCGAACGGCCGCGTTGCGTCGGCCTGATCGAGACCTGCGAGGAGTCGGGTAGCTACGACCTGCTGCCGTACGTCGACGCGCTGCGCGACCGGCTCGGCCAGGTGTCGCTCGTCGTGTGCCTCGATTCGGGCGCCGGCAACTACGACCAGATGTGGCTCACGACGTCGCTGCGCGGGCTGGTGTCCGGCGACCTGCAGGTCGAGGTGCTCGAGGAAGGCGTTCACTCGGGCGTGTTCGGCGGCATCGCGCCGTCGAGCTTCCGCGTGATGCGCCAGCTGTTCGAACGCCTGGAAGACGCGAAGAACGGCAACCTGCTGCCGGGCGTGTTCCATTGCGAGATTCCCGACAGCCGCGTGCGCGAAGCCGACGCGGCCGCCGCGATCCTCGGCGACACCGTATGGAAGGGACTGCCGTGGGCATGCGGTGCGGACGGCAAGCCGGTGCTGCCGACCACGACCGATCCGCGCGAGGCGCTGCTGAATTCGACGTGGCGTCCGTCGCTGTCGGTGACGGGCGCGTCCGGCCTGCCGGCGCTCGCCGACGCGGGCAACGTGTTGCGTCCGCGCACCGCGTTCAAGCTGTCGCTGCGCCTGCCGCCGGTGGTCGACGCCGCACAGGCCGTGCAGCAACTCAAGGAACTGCTCGAACTCGATCCGCCGTACAACGCGAAGGTCACGTTCAAGCCGGACGCGGGCGCCGCGACCGGCTGGAGCGCGCCGGATCTCGCGCCGTGGCTCGCGTCGTCGCTCGACGCCGCGTCGCGCCGCCACTTCGGCGCGGATTGTGCATACATGGGCCTCGGCGGCACGATCCCGCTGATGAACGTGCTGCAGGCCGGCTTCCCGGCCGCGCAGTTCATGGTGTGCGGCGTGCTCGGGCCGAAGTCGAATGCGCACGGCCCGAACGAGTTCCTGCACGTGCCGTACGCGAAGAAGCTGACCGCGGCGGTGGCGGACGTGATCGCGTCCGCGCGCTGAGCGTTCGCGCTGCCTGTCCTGTCTTTTCCCGACTCGACCGGATCCCACCCGACCTGACGGAGCCTTGCCGATGACCGCGCTGCCGACCCCCGATACCGACCCGCTGCGCATGCGCGCCGAACCGCTGCACGCATTCGTCGCGGCGCTCTGGGAGCGGGCCGGCAGCAGCGAGCGCGAGGCGCGGCTCGTCGCCGATCACCTGGTCGGCGCGAATCTGGCCGGTCACGATTCGCACGGGATCGGGATGATCCCGAACTACGTCGCATCGTGGCGGGAAGGACAGTTGCAGTTGAACGGTCACGCATCGATCGTCCGCGACGGCGGCGCGGTGCTGACGATCGACGGCGGGCGCGGCTTCGGCCAAGTGATCGCGTTCGAGGCGATGGTCGAAGGGATCGAGCGCGCGCGCCGCATGGGCATCTGCGCGATCGGGCTGCGCGACGTCCATCACCTCGGCCGCATCGGGCACTGGGCCGAGCAGTGCGCGCGCTCGGGGCTCGTGTCGTTCCATTTCGTCAACGTGCCGGGCGACTTGCTCGTCGCACCGCTCAACGGCGCCGATCCGCGCTTCGGCACGAATCCGTTCTGCGCCGCGTATCCGCGCGCCGGCCGGCCGCCGCTGCTGCTCGATTTCGCGACGAGCGCGATCGCATACGGCAAGACGCGGGTCGCGTACAACCAGGGCAAGCGCGTGCCGGCCGGGTCGCTGATTGATCATCGCGGCCAGCCGACCGACGATCCGGCCGTCATGCACGAGCAGCCGTTCGGCTCGCTGCTGCCGTTCGGGCTGCACAAGGGTTATGCACTGGCCGCGATGTGCGAGATCTTCGGCGGCGCACTGGTCGGCGGGCATACGACCTACGGCGGCACGCTGCAGAAGACGAGTGCGATCGTCAACGGGATGCTGTCGGTGCTGATCGACCCGAACGCGTTCGATGCGGCCGATGCGCAGTGCGAAGCCGATGCGTTCGTCGCGTGGGCGAAGGCATCGCCGCAGGCGGGCGATGCGCCGGTGCGGATGCCCGGCGAGCCTGAAGAGGCAAGCCGCGCCGAGCGCGGCGCGGACGGTATTCCGGTCGATCGCGCGACGTGGCGGCAGATCCGCGAGAGCGCGGCGGCCGTCGGCTTCGACGACGCGGAACTCGATACGTGGACGCAGCGTTGCACGGAGCCGGCATGAGCTGGCAATCCGAGAAGGCGCACGGCGAGGAGATCGCGTACCAGCTCGCGCCGCTCGGCAAGGTAGAGGTCGCGCGGTTCTTCAGCGGCGCCGCGATGCGGCTCGACGGCGTGATGTTCGGCTTCATGTCGCGCGGGTCGCTGTTCCTGCGCGTCGACGACGTGAACCGTCCGGCGTTCGTTGCGGCGGGGATGGGGCCGTTCTCGTACGAGCGTCCCACGCGCACCGTTGCGCTCGAGGGCTATTACGAAACGCCGGCCGACGTGCTCGAGGACGCGGGCGCGCTGTTCGACTGGTGTCGCGGCGCGTATCGCGTGGCGCTGCTGGCGGGGGCGCCGAAGCGCAAGGCACAGCCGAAGTCGAAGCCGGCGCCGAAACCGGCGGCGACGCGCAAGCGCACGTAGCGTCGGCCGTACGACGGCGCTTTCCCTTTCCTTTCCTTCGATCCATGCCGGGTGCGCGCAAGCGCCGGGCTTGACGCACCGCATGTTCCGCCTGCTTCACAACGGCGGCCCCGGCGTTTATGATCGGCGCGATTGCGTCCGTGCCCGGCGCAATCCGAGCCGGTGTCGCCGCCGGCCCCGCGAACGGCGCATCGAAAGCCGCGCGAATGCTTCCCCCACTCATCGTTCCAGACGGAGATAGCCGATGCTCGTCCTGATTCTCGGTTTAGCGATCTTCCTCAGCGTGCATTCGATCCGGATCGTCGCGGATGGCTGGCGGTCCGCGACCATCGAGCGGATCGGCGAGAAACGCTGGAAGGGCCCCTATGCGATCGCGTCGATCGTCGGCTTCGTGCTGATCGTCTGGGGGTACGGGATCGCGCGCCAGGGCGGGACGCTGCTGTGGGTGTCGCCCGTCGGCGTGCGGCACCTCACCGGCATGTTGACCGCGATCGCATTCGTGCTGATCGCCGCGTCCCATGTGCCCGGCAACCGCATCAAGACGCTCGTCGGCCATCCGATGGTGGCCGGCGTGATGGTGTGGGCGGTCGCGCACCTGCTCGCGAACGGCACGCTGCATGCGGTCGTGCTGTTCGGTGCATTTTTCGTGTGGTCGCTGGTCGATTTCGTCGTGTGGCGCGCACGCGACCGCCGCAACGGCGTCCGCTATCCGGCCGGCAGGCTGTCGGGCGATGCCGTGACGATCGTGGCCGGGCTCGTCGTATGGGCCGTCTTCGCGCTGCTCCTGCATGGCCCGCTGATCGGCGTGCGGCCGTTCGGTTGAGCGGCGATCGGCGCGCGCGTCAGATCGGCTTGACGAACAGCCCGACGGTCAGCGCGGCGCCGATGCAGACGATCGCGATCCGCAGCACGCGCTCGTTCACGCGGTGCAGCGCCCACGCGCCGAGCAGGCCGCCGACGATTGCGCCGCCGCCGAGCGCGATCGCCGCTGGCCAGTGCAGGTGCGGCGAGGTCAGGAACAGCACGACCGCCGACGCGTTCATCACCCCCGCGAGCGCGTTCTTGGTCGACATCGCGTGACGCGGCGACAGGCCGGCCATCGTCAGCGCGGCCATCATCAGGAACCCGATGCCACCGCCGAAGTAGCCGCCGTAGATCGCGATCAGGAATTGCGAGATCGCGGCCGTGACGGGGCCGAGATGCTGCGTGCCGGCGCCGGGCTTGCGGAAGAAGCTGCCCCAGGCGAACAGGACCGTCGCGAACAGCACGAGCCACGGCACGAGGTGCGAGAAGATCGACGACGGGGTTTTCAGCAGCAGCAGGCCGCCGAGCGCGCCGCCGACCACGCTGATCGCGAACAGCGCGCGAAACGGCAGCTTGCCCGCGCCGCGCACCATGTTCCGGCTTGCCCAGCCCGTCGTGACCTGGCCTGGAAACAGCGCGACCGTCGACGTGATGTTCGCCGCGAGCGGTGACATCCCCGACACGATCAGCGCGGGCAGCGTGACGAACGAGCCGCCGCCCGCCAGGGCATTCTGCAGGCCGGCCCACAGGCCGGCGATGATGATGAGGGCGAGCATCGGTGCGGGAGCAGAGAGGTGGTGGGGCGCGGTGACGCGCGATGGTCGCCCGATGGTAATGCAGGATCGCGGCGGCGCAAAGCGCGCAGCGTTTCGGGTGCGCAGGGCGCGCGGCCGGACGACGTGGGGCGTTGCGTCGGGCATGGCGCCTTCACGCCGTCACGGCATCACGTACGCGACCGGTGTCGCGTCACCCGTTTGGCTGCGCGCCGGCTTGTTCTGTTGCCGCATCGCCTTTGACGTCCGGATAGACGATCGTGCCGTCGGCCCGGATCACGGCACCGGCCGTGAGACGCGCGGGCTCCACGCGGTTCAGGCCCATGATGTGCAGCACCGTTTCGCCGCGCGCGATCAGGTAGTCGGACACGATGCGCCGGTGACAGCGCCACCACACGGCTTCCGAACACATGATCGCGCAGCGCTGCCGGTGCCCTTGCGTGATCAACCGGTCGAGGCCCGTTCGAAACTCGGGCGACAGGGCATAGTCGGCGTAGCGATGGAAGCTGCGGTTCGTCCAGAAGTCGTTGACCTCGTCGGGCACGCCGCGCGACTTGCCGCGCAGGCCGCCGAGTGCCGCGATGTGCTCGTACGCGATGTCGACGGCGGACAGTGCGCCCGGCAGCGTCGCTTCGTTAAACTGAGGATTCGTGCGCGAGCGCGTCATCTTCCGGATATCTACGAGCAGCGCGATGTCGGCCGCGTCGAGCATCTCGACGAACGCGTCGAGCGTGCGGTTCGAATGGCCGATCGTGAGGAACGGGAGCGTCACGCGTCGTCCTTGCCGGCAAGGCGTTCGAGCACGCGGCCGCGATGCGCGGCGATGTGGTCGGTGCGGTCGCTCTTGATCTCGTACTGCGGATCGTCCGGCGACGCGCGGTGGCGATGGCCCTTGTAGTCGAAATCCTGCGTGTGGATCGCGATGATCGTGCCGGTGACATAACCGGCTTCGGAATTCCAGCGGACGTGGTCGCCCAGCTTGAACGGGGTCGTCATGCGGGGGCCTCCTTGCATCGATGCGATGGCGTCGGTCGCTGCCGGACTCATTATCGGCGCTGGCCGCGCATGGAAAAAGATACAGACGACGGGAGCGTGCCGTGCTGCGGGCGCAAGCGTCATGCCGGCACGCGGCGAGTCTCTGGAACTAAATCTCACCCACTGAATTTCCGAGGGCATCCATGTCCGGCGGGCGATAGAGGGCGTTGGGAAATTGTAATGGGTGACATTTTCTTCCAGAATTTTGGAACTAAATGATACGCAAAGTTGCCGTTTGAACTAAAGTTTACTCAATCTTGCCTGTCGGTTGTATTTCGCTGGCGACTGGAGGTGTCATGGCACCCCACTCAACGCTCTCGTCGCAACAGCGCGCAAACGTCATGCGCGCCTACCGCTATCGTGGTCGCCGCAATCGGCAGCTCTATCTTGTCTACAGCGTCAAGACGAGCCGAGACTGGATTGTTCCCTCCGACCGTCGCTTCCTGCACTGGATCGCTTATTTAGAGACGGATCCCAGCGTCGTTTCCTTTGAGTTGCGTGATGATGTCGATGAGCCGGAACCGTTTGACAGATGGCCGGGTGTTCATGCGCTCGTGACCACACGTGACAACCGAATTGTCGGACATCGAATAGTTTCCGACAACGAGGGCGGTGACCAAGGGGCGGTGCCGGCAAACTGCTCCGATACAGTCAACGAGGTAAGACTGATCCGAGAATCCGATCTGCGCTCGAAAGCCACTGTTGCGATGCGATGGGCTAAGGTCATCTGCTTTGCTGCCGGGCTCAGGGACCAAGGGCTCGCATCTGAGGTGGCGCTTGTGTCGAGCATCGCCCGTAGGATCGAGAGCGGAACCGTGCGACAAATTATCGAAGCCACGCCCGACGTCGACGCGGCGATCGTGAAAGGCTTGATTGCGCGTTTGTCGATTGTTGCATGGCTGCGCCTGGATCTCTCTCGGGCAGGATATACGCTCGATACCCCGTGGCGATGGGAGGGTGAAGCATGATACCCACAAGGCCTGAACGCTGGTCACGCGCAGAAGCATTGGCGAACGCCGAATCACTCGACACATGGCCATCGGTCGACTTCGATCTCGCATCATCGCTTGATGATGAAACGGGATCACGTGTGCAGATGCTCGCAAGCCGGGTCAAGGCAATCGCGATGTTTGCTGAAGGAAGGACTTATCGCGAAATCCGGACCGTGACCGGCCTGGATGGGACGATGGTGCGCAATCTTTTCAAGCGATGTCTTGAGCTTGCCGACGATGGCCGTATTCAGGGGTATCGAGCTCTTTTGCCGTACGTGCATACCAGACCGAATGTTCGGCATAGCGCGGTGGGAGAGAAGCGGCCGGAGCAGCAAGGCGGCATGTCGTGTGCGCTTGCCGACATATTGATACGGTTGCCAAAGCTGGAGGGTAACCTTGTCAAACGACTCAAAAAAGACCGGCGCAATAAGCCCGATCACTATCGTCCGACGGGGGCGCATCTCGTGCGCATTTTCCATGAAGCCCTCCGACGCGAGAAGGTTACCGACGCGGAGTGGCCATTTCGAACAAAGCACCAGGGGCGGCAGACAATAGAGCCATACATGCGATCGTTGTTCCGCCAAACGTTTAGTCGCGCGGTCGCCCATGAAGGGGGAGACGAGGCGAAGGCTCACGCGGCGACTGGGACGGGCGTACGGCCGATCATTCCATGCTCCGAACCGTACGATGCCGTCGAAATTGACGCCCACAAGATCGACGCATTTTTCTCGATCGCTTTCGAAACCCCGGAGGGCACGACAACGGAGGTCACGCTTCGGCGATTGTGGCTGCTTGCCGCGGTAGACCGAATGACGACCGCCGTGTTGGCCTACAGCGTTGTATATGCCAGCGAAGTCCGCGCTACCGATGTGGCGGCGCTGATTCGTAAGGCAATCGTCGAAGTGTGGCAGCCTAAGACTCTGATGGCGCCGGTGCTTTCATATCCACCGGGTAGCGGGTTGCCGAGTGGCGTGATACCCGAGGCAGCTCATGCAGTCTGGAGCATCACGATGCTCGACGGCGCGCTCGCCAATCTCGCGAGTCAGATTCACGACGTCGTTCGTAAAAGTATCGGATTCATCGTTAACTGGGGACCACCGGGCCATTTCGAACGTCGTCCAAATGTGGAGAGAACCTTCGAAAAAATTACGCGGAATGTATTTCAGCGCTTTCCTTCGACTAGCGGAACCGGTCGAGGGAAGGGGCGCGCGCCGGATGCGGAGGCTGCAGCGGTTCGATTCAAGATTCGTGCAGATGAGGCTGAGCAACAGATTGATATCCACTTTGCCGAGCACAACGCGCTGCCCGGCGAGCGCAATTACTACAACTCGCCACTTGAGACGATGCGTCAGTTCCTTTGCGGGGAGTCCCCTAGATGCATGCTTAGAACACTGCCGCCAAACGCAGTCGGCATGTCTCGACTTGCGCTTCGGGCGGAGCTGGTGACGGTTCGAGGCGCGATCCGTTCGGGACGCAGGCCGTACATTCAGCTCGAGCATGTGCGATATACCAATCCGCTCCTTGCTGATTCTGCGTGGCTGCTCGGAAAAAAAATTGTGATTTATATCGATGATGAGGATATGAGGCAGGTTCATGCATTTCTCGCCAATGGAAAGGAGTATGGCGTACTTGTGGCCCAACAAAAGTGGGGGATGACGAAGCACAACCTCACGACTCGCAAAGCGATATTCAGTCTGATATACAAGCGTATCTTGACATTGAGCCAAACTGATGATCCCGTTATAGCTTATCTCGACTGGCTTGCGGGCAAAGTCAAACCGAACAGCAAGCGGCAAGGGCCATCACCGAAAGAAGCAACGGAGGCAGCGCGGGTAGCGCACGACGCAGGCGTCAGTCCGCGTGTTCGGGACGATCCCCCGAAGCGGCAGCCGGCCCTGCGTATTGAACCGATTGTGGTATCTCCAAACCAGACTGTGATGTCTCCGCTTCCGGATGATTTTTTTACATCAAAGAAGCGACTCAACAACAAATAGGAGGTTCTCGTGAGCGCCGCTGATCATCAGGCTAATGATGCGCCTAAGCGGATCAGTATCGACGCCGATGCCGCGCAGCCGGACATGCCCGCCGGTGGCTGGTTGCCTGAGCATCGTCCCAATCTGATCGATCGTCATCCTCTTATGACGCGACGTTACACAATTCCCACGTTCATGATCCAGCAGGCATATCGAGCCATTCGGGAGCGTGTCTACGCCCGTCGCACTGGCCTGGTCTTTATTGGAAGGACCCGATGCGGCAAGACGACCTGTGCACGGGCTGTGCGCCAGTATTTGCTCGAGGAGTTTCCCAGCGCGCACGTGATCGTCGTGGTAGCTCGGGAGACGTTGCGTCCGGTCAGCGGACATGCCTATCGCGTGATACTTGAGAGTGTAGGGCACGTGTGTGCAGTCCGAACGGATGCGACCCTGTTACTGCGCAACGTCGCGTCGGACATCGAGACGACCCTTGCTGCCAAGGGCGGCAATCATTTTGTCTTGATACTGGATGAAGTCAACCTGTTCAATCAGCACGATATCGGCAGCCTGTTGGAACTCGGCAACCTGCTCGATCTTCGCGGCATCACGATGACGGTCATCTCATTTGGCCAACCCAACGTCGAACACCTGATCACTAGCCTTCAGGAACAGAACAAGCTGCAGTTGATCGCGCGGTTCTTTCGTCGCCCAAAATCTTTTGATGGTTGCACCGGTGTTGAGATGCTAACTGGGGTGCTCACTTATCTCGACACAAAGAGTGAATGGCCGGAGGGATCCGGCTGGACATACACGGAGTTCTTCTTTCCGCAGGCGTATCGACAAGGATTTCGGTTCCATCACTACGCGGAACTGATCTGGAGTGAAATGTCCGCCGCGACGTCAGACGTGGAGAGCGGATTGAGCATGGAAGCGATCGCGATGACCATCGAATGGCTCTTCCTGTCGCTTCACCGGTTTGACGATGACCAGTTTCGGCTGGAGGCAAAGGATATCAAAAGTGCCATCGATGCCTCGGACCTGGGCTGGGGAAGCTAGCGGCGAAAAGTTGTATGCGACGGATTCTGAACGCGAGCGATCGCGATTTCCCCGATGCGCGGTTGACATGGATGGCGGGTAGCATTGCGCCGTATGAGTCCGCCTGGATGGTGTTCGCGCGGGTGATGGCACTCAACTGCCTCACCTGGGAAGAACTTCGACGCCTACTTTCATTGTCGGTATCTGGGACGACAAGGTCCGAAAACGATTTTCTCTCCGGGCATTGGGTTTCGTTTTCCGCCTATTCCTCACTGCTCCGCGAGCGGAGAATTGTCCTCGAGAGGGGCTTTCCAGACATGTTGGGGTTTCCGCGCAGCGTGTCGAATACGAGGGGCATTCGGCACTGCCCAGAGTGCATACGATCCGGCTATCACTGTACATTGTTCGCGATCGGTGCATTGACGCACTGTCCGTGGCATCGTGTTCCGCTGACCAGGGGGTGTGTGCGATGCGCGATGACGGTTCGAACTATGGATCCGCTTACCGCATCGGACGGTGTCATTTGTTCGGAATGCGGCACTTGCATCATCGATGCGGTTCGCTTCATGACGGCTCGCGCGGACTTGGAGCTTTGGCAGGCAATGGAAGAAACGTGCGGACAGATTGTCGTTTGGTGGAGCGCGGTATGTGAAAAGGAGCCATACGCGAATGATCTGCTCGGCGACGCGTTGGGCGGAGCTGTTCGTGGGCACCACATGAAGCTGAAATGGGGTGGCGTGACTGCACTGGAATTGCCGCCGGAATGTTGGCAAGAGCCCGCCGCCTCGACACCGGCAATGATTGTTAAATGGCCGGAACCGGACGAGGCGAATGCGCTTGACCCCGACGCATGGGAGAAAATCGTCATCGGACACTATCGCTGCGTGCGACGCCAAGTATTCAGGCGCTTTGTACGCCAGCACCGACGGTGCTTGTCGATTCTCGCTTCCGCGCAGCGATCCGATT
Source organism: Burkholderia sp. Bp9143 (assembly GCF_003853645.1). GTDB lineage: Bacteria > Pseudomonadota > Gammaproteobacteria > Burkholderiales > Burkholderiaceae > Burkholderia. The sequence continues at coordinate 36,101 of NZ_QTPO01000060.1, forward strand.
TCGAGTGTCTTGATCGACAACACGTTTGTACAGTATGTATTGCGTACATTGTCTGGAGGCGCGCATTCGAGCAAGATGCTGAATCTGTCATGCGAGAGTTCAGACTGTCTCGACTCATAGAAGCCGACTATGCTCATGACGCGAAGAGCGAGGCTCGCTTGCTCGATCCGCCACGCTCGTGCTCCGACCACTGGCCTTCTTCGGGCGGTCGGCAAGGAAGCCGGTCAAGCGTGCAGTGGACACCGCGACTGCTCTCACTCCGCGGCCTTGACCCATCTGCAGACTTCTATCCTCGCCTGCTGTATGCCGAATTCCTCCGCCTATGGATGGAACTGGAAGTCGATCATGTCGGTGCGAACCTCAAGGTCAGCATTAATCCATTGACCCGTGGCGAACTTCAATTGCCGCTTGTTACCCGACGAACGTGCCCAGATCGGTTCCCGAGCGAACCGAGGTGCGGCTTTGTTGTCTTGCTGCCTGACGCGAGGTCGCTGCTGGACCACGCAAACGCACGTTGCGCATATCGTCGATCGGTTGGACATTCGATGTTTGATGTGCAGGCTCAGCGGAATGCTGACATCTTCCAGTGGAAAGCGCCTGAATTTCCAAGTCCCACGATTAAGCTCCGTTGTAACCACGATTCACGTATCTTTGACTATATTGTTCCGTTTCCGTCTGATGTCCCCTAACGTGAGCGAATTGTCGGCCTGTCCGTGAATTGGTTTGACCGAATATTTGCGCCGCCCGCGACAGATGGCGTAGACCGATCCTGTGTGATGCCTTGAGTGGAAAGAAGGGAGCAATAGTACCGAACACATCGGCCGCACGCTCCTGCAACTGCCGCTTCCATTCCGTGATCTGATTCGGATGGACGTCGTATTGCTGCGCCAATTCGGCCAGCGTCCGCTCGCCCTTGACTGCGGCCAGCGCCACCTTCGCTTTGAACGCCGCTGAGTGCGTCCGTCGGGTTCTCTTCGTCAGTTCTCGTTCTTTTGCCAGCATTATCGCTGGCTCAGGCCCCGGAAGTTCCACTTATCCGACTGTCCGAATTTGCGCGGCCACCTCTAATCTTATTGCGTTTAAAGTGGAAATATGTGTGTCAATGCGCTCGCGCTTTGCATCGTGGTGAGTAGGAAAGGGTGGTGACAGATTTATTCCGGCCTACGCATTGATCGACGCCGCGTGCGGCTTCGCGGCCAGCACGGTGTGCGACCCGGTCCTGGCCGCCCAGTTCGCCGTTCGGTGTTTGGCGCCTGCGAAGGGGCAGGCCTTCATCGTGCGCGGGCGGGTGGTGAAAGCGGGCAGGCGCCAGGTGTTCGCGTCCGCGGACCTTCACTGCCAAGGTCCCGAGTCCTCGGAACCGCAACTCTGCGCAACTGGCGATGCCGTCCTCGCCCTGGTGGGAGGAACGTCTGCCAGTTCGCCGTGAATGGTTGTGCTGGCAGTGTGTAGCGCAGCAGGTGCGATCATGGGAAAGACAAGAGCGGCGTCACTGCTGCGTCGACTCATGCCGCTAACGTGTCCGTTCTTTCCAGTTGGCGCCATCGAGGTCTATCCGAATCAATTAGCGTGTCCCTGAGTGAGATCGGCCGGTTATCGGTCGTGCAGTGTGCGGAGATGGCTTCCTCGTTGTGTATCTGATGCGCCATCGCCTGTTGAGACCCAATCTGTATCAACGGTCACCCTAGGTGTGAGTTACCAGGGAAGTTGCTTCCCATCTCTGAAGAAAAGGCCGGTGGGGCCATTGGCCGGCAAGGTGGCACCCCACACGATACTGTGTGCACCTTCCTCTACAGGACGTCCCGGTGTTGGGCGCAAAGTAATAATGAGCCACTTCGCGCGAAGTAAATCTGAGCCACCTTTCAGTACAGTCAGCCTTTTGCGCGCAAAGGCTGGCGATGCTCCAGAAGGAACAGTGGATGCAAATCCATGTGCTCAAAGCCCAAGGCGTATCGGAGCGCGAGATCGCGCGGCGCCTGGGCATTTCTCGCAACACGGTGGCGCGGTACCTGGCGGCAGAGGAAGTGCCGCGCTACAAGCCGCGTGAACCGCGACCAACCAAGCTCGGAGCGTTCGAGGCGTACGTCCTCGAGCGCATGAGCGCCGCAGCACCCGAGATCATCGCTGCGCCGGCGCTGCTGCGCGAGTTGCGTGCGCGTGGCTACGATGGCCAGTTGCGAAGCCTGCAGGCTTTCATGAACACGCATAAGTCCGTGCCGAAGCCAGACCCGGTCGTGAGGTTCGAGACCGAGCCCGGTCGGCAGATGCAGTGCGATTTCGTTGTCTTCCGTCGAGGCACCGACCCGCTTTACGCCTTCACCGCCACGCTCGGCTTCAGTCGTTGGCGCTGGGCGCGCTTCACCACCGATGAACGCGCCGAGACGCTGGTCGCCTGTCATCATGCGCTGTTCGAAGCCCTGGGCGGCGTTCCTCGTGAGATCCTTTACGACAACGCCAAGACCATCGTTGTCGAGCGCGATGCGTATGGCGACGGTCAACACCGCTGGCACGCCGGGTTGCTCGATCTGGCCAAGCGGTACGGCTTCCTGCCCAGACTGTGCCAACCGTACCGTGCGCAGACCAAGGGCAAGGTCGAGCGATTCCACCGCTATCTGCGCGGCAATTTCTATGTGCCGCTGGCCAGCCAGCTCAAGCAGTCCGGCTTGATGCTCGACGCCGTGACTGCGAACGTCGAGGTGAGTAAATGGCTGCGCGACGTGGCCAACCAGCGCGTGCATCCGGTTACAGGGCTGGCACCCGCGATTCTGTTGGAGCAACGAGAACGGGCTTGCTTGCGCGATATGCCTGGCTACGCGGTGCCCCGATTGCCGGCTCGCGCCGTCGCTCGGCCGCGCGTTGACCCCGCGATGTCGATCCAGCACCCGTTGTCTGTCTACCAGCAATTGCTGACCGAGGTGCGCGCATGAACCTGCAGCAGGAACGCATCGACGGGCACTGCCAGAGCCTGAAGCTCGAGGGGCTCATGCAACGATACGTCGCTCTGGCGAGCGATGCCGCGGCCAAGCAATGGAGCTTCCTCGACTTCCTTGAGAACGCGCTCGCTCACGAACGAGAGACGAGGCAAGTTCGTTCGCGGCAAACACTGGTGCGCATGGCCGGGTTCCCCGCCATCAAGACGCTCGATGACTACGACTACAGTTTCGCCGTCGGGGCGCCACGCAAGACGATCGATGAGCTTGCCACCCTGCGCTTCATTGAGCGAGGCGAGAACGCCGTGTTGCTAGGTCCGTCAGGCGTGGGCAAGACCCACCTCGCGATCGCCATCGGGTATGCCGCGACACAGGCGGGCATCAAGACGAAGTTCATCACGGCAGCGGATCTGATGTTGCAGCTCGAGGCCGCGCGCCGACAGGAGCGATACGACGCGGTTCTTCGGCACAACATTCTCGGCCCGAGGTTGCTCATCGTTGACGAGATCGGCTATCTGCCGCTCTCGGGGGATCAGGCTAGCCACTTCTTCCAGATCGTCGCCAAGCGCTACGAGCGCGGGTCGATGATCCTGACCAGCAACCTTCCGTTTGCGCAGTGGGATGAAACCTTTGGCGGCAACACCACACTGACTGCAGCGATGCTTGACCGCATCCTGCACCACGCCCACATCATCCAGATCAAAGGAGACAGCTACAGACTGAAACAGCAACGCCAAGCCGGCCACGTTTCGTCATCGAAGAGGTAACGACTGGCTCAGTTTTACTTTGCGCGATCAGGCGCGAAGTGGCTCAGATTTCAAATGCGTTTGACACCGGCGAGCCGGGGTAGGTGGCGACCAGACCCGGACAGACCGAGTTGACGAGGATCTGATGTGCCTTGAAGTCTTGGGCGAGCTTGAGCGTCAGGCCGTTGATGGCTAATTTAGTCAGTGCGTATGAGCCAATCGGCACATCACCAAATTGACTCATTTCAAAGCCGGGATTGTTGACGAGGCCGAAGTCGGGGTCCCAGAACGCGCCGGCTCCGCTGGAGACATTCACGATTCGCGCGTCACCCGAAGCGCACAACAGAGGGAAAAACTCCTGCGACATCCGCCAGGTGCCGAGCAGATTGGTCTCGAACTGTTGGCGAACCGCATCCAGGTCTGTGCGGAAATCTTGCACAGGCGTCACCGCCATGATGGCGGCATTGTTGACCAGCACGTCTAACTTTCCGAACTTCTCGGTCACGGCGGCGACCGCACGAGCTACACTGTCACCGTCGGTGGTGTCCAATTGCAGCGCCGAGACCTTGAGCCCGCTATCCTGGAGTTCCTGAGCATATTCCTCGGCCTTCTTCCCGATCCTTGCGGTAACAAAGACATGGAAGCCCAAGTGCGCGAGTTGCCTAGCGGTCTCGAATCCTAGGCCCTGTCGACGCCCCGCGCCGGTGACAAGTGCGATTCTCATTGATCTATTCCTCATAGCGTCAAGATTGAGTGCTTCGGCTACGCCTGAAGCACTGTCGGTCACATGGGCCCAAGCCCCTCCAGACCTGTGAGAGGGATGGGCGAACCAGTAGACCAGCGCCCAAGGATCTCCAAACGCCCGACAAGGCCGTTCTCAGATACTCCTGATCAGTCGGCCAGGCTCGGATCACCCATGGACCAGGCAATGCCGTCGCCGCGGTCCAGGGTACGGATCAAGGCCATGTCCGGGTCGTCGATCACGAAGCCATCCAGGTCAATGTTCTGGCACATGCGCTGCGGGTTGAGGCTCTTGGGCAGCACCGCATAGCCGTTCTGAACACCCCAGTGCAGCAGCAACTGGGCCTCGGTCACACCGTACTTGGCGGCCATGTCGGCGAAGACGGGGCCATCGTCCTTGCCGGCCGCGGCTTTGCGGCTGTCCTGGCCGGGCTGGGTGCGCCAGGTCGACAGCGGCGCCAGGCTGCTGTACGCGATGGGGGCGATCCCTTGCTCACGCAGGTAGGCAACCAATTCCGGCTTCTGCGACCAAGGGTGCAGTTCGATCTGGTTGGCCTCGGGTGTCGGCAGACCTGCGGCCCGGATTTCTTCCAGATGCTTGCGGCTGTAGTTGCTGACACCAATGCTGCGCACCTTGCCGGCGCGCTTGAGTTCGACCAGCGCACGCCACTGGTCCAGGCGTGCCTGCCCACCCTGCGGAGAGTGGATCAGGTAGAGGTCAAGGTAGTCCAAGCCCAGTTTGGCCAGGCTCTCCTCGAACGCGGCCATCGTCTGTGATTGCGACTTCGGCTCCTCGCTCCAAGCCGAAAAGCCCGGCCAGAGCTTGGTGGTCACGAAGAGATCGCGACGGTTCAAGCCGCTGGCTTGGAGGCCGGCGTGGATGCCCGCGCCGACAGCCTCCTCATTTTGGTAGACCGCCGCCGTGTCCACGTGCCGATAGCCCAGGCCGATGGCCGTGCTCACGGCTTGCGGCGCATCGGCCGGCGTGACCAGGTAGGTGCCGAAGCCGACGGCCGGAATGGCGGTGTCGTCGTTCAGGCGAAACGTCTTCTGAGTGATGCTCATGGGGTGCTCCGGTAGCGATGGCAGTCACTTCGCCTGGCTGGCGACGCGCTTGCGGACGGTTTCCAGATCGTTGACTTCCGGGTCGGGGCCGCCACGCTCGTCGCAGTTCAGCGCATCGATGGCGGCCACCTCCGACGGCGTGAGCTGGAAGTCGAAGATCGCGATGTTCTCGGCCAGTCGCTCGTCACGGCTGGACTTGGGGATGGCCGACACGCCGTGTTCGATGTGCCAGCGCAGAATCACCTGGGCAGGCGTTTTGCCGTACTTGGCCGCCAGTCCAGCGATCACCGGGTCGTGCAGTGGATCATGCACGGCAGCGGGGTCTTGCGCCCAATAGCGCTTCACTCCGCCGATCGGCGACCATGCCTGGGTCAGGACATGGTGCTTGGCATTGGCGTCTCGGACCGGGGCCTGCACCAGGTAGGGATGCAGTTCGACCTGGTTGAGCATGGGCGCGATCGCCGAGCGCTCGATGAGGGCATCCAGATGCGCTGGGTTGAAATTGCACACGCCAATGGCCCGGACGCGGCCCTCGCCCCGCAGTTTCTCCAGCGCACGCCAGGACGCCAGCGTGTTGTCGAACTCACGCGGCACCGGCCAATGCAGCAGGTACAGGTCGAGGTAGTCCAGGCCGAGCTTGCCCAGGCTGGTGTCGAAAGCCCGCAAGGCCGCTTCATAGCCGTAGTCGGTGAGGAACAGCTTGGTGGTGACGAACAGCTCGGAGCGGTCGATGCCGCTCTGGCGAATGCCTTCGCCGACCTGCGCCTCGTTCTGGTAGGCCGCGGCCGTGTCGATCAGGCGGTAGCCCTTGTCGATCGCTGTCTTCACGACGCGGACCGTGTCATCCCCGGTACTGCGGAAGACGCCCAGCCCCAACAGAGGGATCTGGATACCGTTGCTGAGCGTGGTGAGGGGGCTGGTCGTCATGGCGAGACCCGTTGTCGTGTGTTTTGAGGGTCGGAATGCCCGATGGCGGTCAGCAGGAAGATGATCCCATGGGCTTGTGCTGCCGCTTGCTGGGAGCTGTCTTCGTTGCGACCGAAGGCTGTGCTGCCCAGCGCCAAGGCTGTCTTGTTGGCCAGTCGATTGCGCATTGCTGTGTGCTCCCGATGGGGTGGCCTTACTGGCCGTCCAGTTGGATCACCACCTTGCCGAAATGCGAGGCCGACTCCAGGTGGCGGTAGGCATCGATACCTTCCCAGTGTGGCTTGAGGAGCGCCCCTCAAGCAAACTCTTGTTGGATGACCTGGGCGGCCTGCAGCGCGTACCCCCAGCCGGCGTAGAACGCGATGTGGGCCAACGCTTCACCCAGCTCCTCCTTCGTCACACCATGCGCCGTCGCATGCTGCAGGTATGGCGCGAGCAGTGGGGCTTGGCCCTGCGCGGCCAAAGCCACCACGGTGGCCAGACTGCGATCACGTGCAGAGAGTGCCGGCCGGTGCCACACGTCTTTGATCAGCAGGTCCTCGGTGAAGTGCTGCAGTGCTGGGGAGGCAGACGCTAGAGAGGCAGCAATCCCCTCACCGGGTCGAATGCCTACGGCGTCGTCGGCCAGCAGGACTGGCGCGACAGCAGGCAGGTCGTCCGCGTGGATGCCGCGTTGCGCATAGATGCCGTGCAGTGCAACCACGGCGTCAAAGGCGTAGGGCCAGCTGGCATAGAACGCCAGATGGGTCAGCAGTTCGGAAAACTCTGCGGGGCGCAGGCCGCTGTCCAGCGCCTTGTTGAAATAGTTGGGGAACGCGGACGTCGCGTTGCGGGAGACCAGTGCGGTGACCGTCACGATGGCGCGGTCTCGCACGGGAAGTCCGGGGCGGCCCCAGAGTTCCTGGACGATTCTTTCTTGGGTGTAGTTTCCCAGAACCGGTGCGACGGCGCCGATGACGGCGAACAGCGGATTGGGTTCCTTCTTCGTGTCGCTCATGGGCGGCCTCCTGGTTCGTATCGATGATTCAGCGTGATTCCCACGCCACGTGCTGATTCAGACGGCCGACCCGCCGTCGACGCCATAGTCAGAGCCGGTCACGAAACTCGCCTCGTCCGAAGCCAGGAAGGCCACCACAGCGGCGACTTCCTCGGGCGTGCCGAAGCGGCCCATGGGCACGATCTTCTTGACGCGGTCCAGGTGCTCTTGGGCGGCCTCCGCCGACAATTCTGTCTTCTCGTAGATCGGCGTAAGGATGGGGCCCACGCCCACCGAGTTCACGCGGACGCCTTCCGGTGCAAGTTCCTTCGCCCAGACCCGCGTCAGCATGTTCACGGACGCCTTGCTCGCGGCATAGGTGGACATGTTGGGCATCGGGCGGCCCACGATCGCGGTGGAGATGTTGACGACGTTGCCCTTGGTCTCCTTGAGAAGGGGCAAGGCCTGCTGCGTGAGGTCGAGCAGCGCGCGCACGTTGACCTGGAACACGTTGTCGTACTCGCTGAGGCTCAGGTCCGCAAAGGGCGTGACCGGGGCCACGCCGGCGTTGTTGACCAGCACATCGAGCTTGCCGTGACGGGCACGGATCTCCGAGAGCGTCCGAGCGATGTCCGCGGACTGACCGATGTCCGCGACGATGTATGAGATGCGCTCGTGCTGGCTCGCGGATTCCTTGAGCGCACTTTCCGTGCGACCGACGATCACGACGTTCACGCCTTCATCGGCCAAACGCTTGGCGATGCTGCGGCCGATGCCTGTGCCGCCACCCGTCACCAGCGCTGTTTTGCCTTCTAGACCATTCATGAGTTTCTCCTGAAATGCTCGGCGGTGAGGCGAGCCTTCTGAAATGAAGGGGGAGGTCACCGACGGCAACCTTGGGTGCCGACGAGGACGTCCGTCCGGTGCCCGGCTTCAGGGCGTCAGGTAGAGCTTGCCCTTGGCTCGGCGGCTCTCGATGTCGCGGTGCGCATCGGCGCCCCGTGCGAGCGGGTAGCCGGTCGCGCCCTCCAACTTGAGCCAGCCGGCCTGTACGGCCGCCACCACATCGGCCGCGCGCTTCTGCAGCTCGGCGGAATCGGCGATGTAGCTGAAGACGGAGCCCCCGGCCAGGCGCAGGCCGCGCGGCGTGAGGATGGGCGGGTTGATCGTGGGGATCGGGCCCGAAGCCGCGCCGATGGCAACGACGGTGCCGCCGCGACCGAGTGTCGCGATGGTGTTTAGCAGCGTTTTCTCACCCAGCCCATCGATGGCGAGATCCACGCCCTTGCCATCGGTCAGTGCTTCGACTTCGTCGACAAAGGTGTAGTCCTTGCCATAGACCACGGCCGCATCGGCACCGGCCGCGCGGACCGTCTCTGCCTTCTGCTCGCTGGAGGCCGTGCCCACGACCCAGGCACCGAGGTGCTTGAACCATTGCACCAGCAACTGCCCCAGACCGCCGGCCGCGGCGTGCACCAGCACACGATCGCCGTGACAGACCTTGCGGTACTCGTGGACCAGATAGTGGGCCGTGAGCGCCTGGAGCAGCAGGCCTTCGTTGAGCGAGAAGCTGTCCGGGATCGGGATTGCTCGGTCGGCGGGGACTAGCACCTGGCTGGCGTACGAACCACGCGCATCCACCCAGGCCACCCGCGCGCCCACAGACAGGCCGGCCGTGCCTGCGGCAACACCCTCTCCCAACGCCCGGATGCGGCCGACCCCTTCGAGGCCGAGTACCACCGGCAATTCGATCAGGTGAACCTGCGAGGCTCCGCTGCGCTGGGTCACATCGAGGTAGTTGACGCCGGCCGCTTCCACCTTGACGAGGATCTGGCCGGCTCCCGGCTGCAAATCATCTGCCGTCTCTAGACCGAGCTGATCCGGTCCGCCGAATTGTTTGACCACCAACTTTTGCATTGCATACTCCTTCGGCCTCACGGCCCGTTCTGTGGCAGCCGATCTGCGACTGTCGATGCCCGCCATCTGGCGATGGCGGGCGGATGGGGCGCGTGTGGATCGGGCGCCCCAGCAGGCACTGAGAGCGTGACACTTGCCAGCAAAGCCTCGTTCGCGCGGCCGCCGGCTCTGAAACTCACCCCTTCCGGGTGAACTGGGCCGTGATCTCTGCGACGCGCTGGCCCAGATGGGCGGCCGTGTCAAGGTCGCTCTGAATCGGTGTGATGTCGGGCGATGCGTCGTCCGACTGCGCCATGGCGCCCAACCAGCCACCGATGCGGTTCTTGTCTTCCTTCTTCGTGCTGGCGAAGAGGTCAAGGCCGACCCAGATCATGCCGTGCTGGGCGGCAAACAGCGCCATGCCGATCAGCGAGTTGAGCTTGTCGCCGTGCATCGCGCCGGAGTTGGTGAAGCCGGCCGCGATCTTGTTGCGCCACTTCATCGGAATCCAGGCCGGGCGGGTCGAGTCCTCCATGAACTTCTTGAGCTTCGAGGACAGCGAGCCGTTGTAGGTCGGCGAGCCGAAGATGATGGCATCGCTGGCTTCCAGCGCAGCCCAGTCGATGGTGGCGTCCGCCACAGCGATCAGGCTGGCCTTGGCGCCTGCGACGCGTTCAACGCCTTGCGCGACGGCCTGGGCCTGCTTGGCGGTGTGGCCGTGGCCGCTGTCATAAATAATGGAAATGAGCATGTGATTTCCTACCTTTCCGTTGAGTTGGTTCTCTGGGCATATCAGTCTGCTCGGATTGGATCCCTACCGGAAGTTGATATTTGGTTGAATAATTGTTAACTGGTAGTTTTGAATTGATTTAAGCTTGAGGTCGCTGACCGGTGCACTGTCTGCTCGTCGGGTAATGGGAGGGAACTTGGATTCTTCGCAACGTGTTCGTGCAATCATTTCGTTCGTCCATGCCGTGGATGCGGGCAGCTTGGCGGCTGCTGGGCGTCTGCTCGGGGTGACATCAGCCGCTGTTAGCAAGAATGTCGCGGGCCTAGAGAAGGCCTTGGGGGTGCGACTCCTGAATCGCACGACACGGAGCCTGAAGCTCACCGAGGAAGGCGAAGCGTTCCTGCGTCAGGCCAGAATTGCCCTTGATGCCTTGGATGCTGCGGTTGACAGCATCGCAGCTCAGCGCGCCACTGTCAGCGGTCGCGTGCGCATATCGACAAGTTCGGCCTTTGGTCGCGATCATCTCCTGCCGGCCCTGCCGGATCTCCTCTCGCAGTACCCGCATTTGTCCGTTGAAGTGGACTTTGATGATCGAGTCATTGATCTCGTGCGTGACGGCTACGACATCGCGATCCGTGGGGGTAGCATCCCTGACTCTGCCTTGGTCACTCGCCCAATCTTCAACTTGAACGCCATACTGGTTGCGTCACCCAGGTACTTAGCGAAATACGGGGTGCCACAGTCGCATCAGGAGTTGCGTGCGCACAGGCTCATCGCGCGAAGGTTTCTTGGGGGGCAGGTGACCCCATGGAATTTCAAGGCCGCTGATGACAGCATCACCACGCTCGACCCGATGGACTCGGCCGCTCTGACCTTGTCTGCGCCTGAAGCGTTGGTTCAGTCTGCTTGCGATGGACTCGGAATTGCGCAGGTGGGCGTTCACTTGGCATGGGACCATCTGGTTTCTGGTGCGCTAAAAGTGGTGCTGCATGACACGCACTTACTAGGTGCGTATGAAATGGTCATGCAGTACCCGCACCGAGCCTTGGTCGCGCCGCGGGTGCGAGTCGCTCTGGATCATTTGCAAGAAGCATTCAAGCGTGACCGGCGGTTGCATGTCCCGGTGAGGGCATTGGCTCCATACGTTGCGTAGGTTAGAGAGCGTCAAGCAGCACGGCCGGTCAGCGACAACTATTTTGGCCGGTCAACGGGGTAGTTGTCGTTGGGTATCA